>LAPX01000020.1 GCA_001858525.1 Vampirovibrio chlorellavorus
GACCGGGTCCCTTTTTCAGATCCACTTGGCGTAGAGATTTTGGAAAATATTAGCACAAGTGAGACTGAGCATTTAATTTCTTTTTCCCTAAATGCTAAATCCAGCAGAAATCCGTATGTGTCAAGGAAATTGCGGTAGGCTAAAGTTGCTTGCTAGTGAGCAAGTTTCCTTGATACATACGGATTGGCGCGTATAATATGCAGTGGGGAAAGAATTAAGCAGGGGTTGCTATCAGGTAGGGTGGTGCAGTCGCCCATTGCTGGGCAAATTCGTGTGGGGTCAATAATTTCAGAGCCCGGTGAGGTCGGAACGTGTTGTATTCTTTTCGCCACATTTCAATAATTACTTTGGCTTCTCGAAGTGTCCTGAAATAGGTGGCATTGAGACATTCGGTTCTCAATTTGCCATTGAAACTTTCACATTTCCCGTTCTGCCAAGGAGAGCCTGGGTCAATGAAAATGGAGTCAATGCCTTTTTCTCTCAGCCATTTCTGAAGTGACTTTTCAATGAATTCAGACCCATTGTCACTGCGTAAATAGCAAGGATAACCTCGTTCTTTAGCCACTTGAGCCAGGGTTTCTTGCACATCTTTAGCTTTCAGGGAACGTTCCACCCTAATGGTCAGGCATTCTCGCGTAAACTCATCCACCAATGTAAGCATTCTCAGCCGCCCCCCATGGCCCAGACGGTCCGCCACAAAGTCTAATGACCATACATGATTGGGAGCCATTGCCTGACAAGGATACTGCTCGACACAAGGGCCTCTTCGCCGTTGTTTAGGTTTACGCTGTGGAACTTGTAAGTGGTTCAATTTCCACAGACGTTTGACGCGTTTTAAACTAACGTCCCAGTGTTCACGTTTCAATAAGGCCCAGATCCGTCGATACCCATAGTGAATATGCTCAAAAGCCAGCTCCTTCATACGAGCTACCAACGCTTCGTTAGGATTTCTGGCCACGTATTTGTCCACACTGCGGGAAATGCCTGCCAAATGGCAGGCTTGGCGGTGGGAGAGTCCTTTCTCCTGGAGCATTCCCACCACCTCGCGACGCTCACTGGGCCTTAAAGCTTTTTTAGAACTTCCTTAATGGCTTCATTTTCCAGCATGAGATTGGCGACGATCCGCTTCAATTGAGTGTTTTCCTGCTCCATTTCCCGCAACCTCCTTACTTCGCTTACGTTCAAGCCGCCATATTTCCGCTTCCAGATGTACCAAGTTGCATTGCTAACGCCCAGCTCACGCTGCTGGTCCACAGCCTTCTTGCCACCGGTTTCCACAGCCTGCAAAGCTTTGACGATCTGCTCTTCGGTAAAACGGCTCTTCTTCATTTCGAGATTCTCCTGTATTCAATTTTAAAGGAAAATCTCTACACTCCACTGGCCCTAAATTTCGGACGCCTGTCA
>LAPX01000021.1 GCA_001858525.1 Vampirovibrio chlorellavorus
GTATAAGTAGCAGGAGCCAAAGGACACTCACGGGAGAAATCCGTGGGCGCGCTTTGGGTGGAAAATAAAGGCGCTCTTGCCGCTCAGACAAAAGCCTAAGTTTTTAGGAATATGCTCCATAATAGAAGCGTTGCCCTTTGAAACAAGGAGCGGTTGAAAGTTCCCCCCCCCCCCCCGAAATCATCCAACCCCGGCGCATCAATAGATATGAGCCTATGGCTGACTTGTTGCACCTCGCTCTGCCTGAAGCCCTCCCCGTGGCTGAGCGAAAAAGCCAAACGGGAGTTGGGCTGGCTGCCTTCGGGCTGTCATAAAATAGCGATTGGTGGCTTTACCCTGGCCGAGTTGTTGATCTGTATCGCTATTTTAGGAGTGATTGCCACTTTTACCATTCCCAAAATCATGGCAGGACAGCAGAACCAGAGGTTTAACAGCGCAGCCAAAGAACTGGCGACCACACTCTCTGCGCTTTATGTCAATGCTTATACGGAAAACGGTGGAGAGCAATGGGTCCAAGCGAATGGCGTCGACCAAAATTACTTGATCACCGGGGGCAAATTTAACTATGTAAAACGAATCTCAGGGGTTAATATGACCCCACCCCCCGCGGGTTTAAGCGCGGTCAGAAACAGTGACACTTTTTGCAATTCAAACCCCGCATGGGTTTCATGCTATCTGCTACACAATGGCGGTGTACTCTGGTATCACAGAATCAGCATCAACAACTTTGGCGCTTGGTATTTTCATTTTGATCCCGATAGCACCGGCCCCGCTGAGAGCGTCACCTTTATGGTCTATACCAGCAACGCAGTCACCACTTACAATCCGTCGGGCAACATTCAACCGGGACGACTTGTCACGCCGCCTGAACTACCTGGGGGCTATGGCACCTTATGGTTTGTGGGGGCTAATCCATCCTGGTTTAGCTGGTAGTGCCGATTGAACCAGAATAGGTAATTCTGTTTCAATTTCTGAGCCTCTACCAAGACACCAAGCAACCAAGAGTCCTGCCTTGTCAGGGCTTTTTGGTTTTTCAGAGCTTGAGCCTGGCCGCGCTTTTTGAAACAATAGTTTATAAGTAGCGTTGCAAATGCTTAGCCGCGCTTCGGTCTGTAATCCTTGGAAAAATAGGCAGAGGACAATTCCGGATACTCATTGCGCAAAACTTTCGAAAGAATCAGGAGCCTGTTTCTGAGTAGCTCCTGATTATCTAATATCCTGAACCGAGCCATACGAGCGGCAAGGCTTCCCAACCTCGGTTGCGCCTGAGGATATATCGCCCGTTTCTCTGGAGGTAAGAATCCGCCGTGGACAAAGTCAATCACACATAGCTCTAACCGGGCTGTGAGATATTCCACAAAGGCCAAAAACAATGCGCTTGGATCTCTCATCTCCGTCTCTATTCGCGATTACCGAAAATTCTATGATTACCAGCATAGACCCTATTGGCCCCTTTGAAATCCCCCCAACAACAGAGCTAGTTTCTACTATGACCGCCTCCCTTTTTGATGCCAACGGCCAGCGCCTCTACATCACCGCCAGTGAGCGGAATGCTTTCCTGGAGGTCGCCAGCCGAGCCGACCGACAAATCAGAACCTTTTGCATGGTCATGGCCTATAGCGGCTGCCGCATTTCGGAAGCCTTGGCCCTCACCGGGAAAAGTATCGACTTTGGGCAGAAGGCCATTGTCTTTGAAACCCTCAAGAAACGGAAAGCCGGGGTTTATCGGGCCGTACCCGTACCAGATTCCCTACTGGATACTTTGAATATGGCCCACGGGTTACAGGAATCAGCCAAGCGCAAAAAGAACCGGCTAGGGCTTCCCCTCTGGGAGTTTTCCAGAACCACCGCCTGGCGGCATATTCTGGAAGTCATGAACCAGGCCCGGATTCCTGACGGCCCCCACAAATGCCCCAAGGGACTCCGCCACGGCTTCGGGGTACTGGCAATCACCCAAGGGATTCCTCTGAATATGGTCAGCAAGTGGATGGGACATGCTTCGCTGGAAGTCACCGCCATTTACGCTAACGCGCTAGGAGAAGAACAGCGGGCCATTGCTAGCCGGATGTGGGCTCCCTAATGTCATGTGTAAATATCCCGCAACAAAGGTATTACAAAAAGTAGCTACTTTTGATAAGATGAAAATATGAACATCCCAGAAAACTTTGAGTGGGACGAGCAAAAGAATGTCTCGAACCTAGAAAAACACAAGCTGGACTTCGAATTTGCCACTCAAATCTTTGACGGAGTAGTTCTAGAGAAAATAGACAATCGCCGAGATTATGGCGAAGTAAGATATATCGCACTTGGCGAAGCTCAAGTAGTCGCTCTAGGTGAAATAAATGGCATTGTTTTGTATGTCGCCTTCACATGGAGAGGTGAAAAGAGACGAATAATCTCAGCAAGAAAGGCAACCCAAAAGGAAAGTGAGGCTTATTATGCCCGCCAAGCACAAAACCAAGCTGACTGAACTGCTGGAATTATCAGAAACTCAAGTTCTAGAAGCAGCGACATCCGATCCAGATGCTCTACCAACCGATGCATCGTTTTGGGCAGATGCGACCGTGGTAATGCCTAAAAACAAACAACAAATCACCCTAAAACTCGACCCAGAAATTATCGACTTCTTTAAGCAAGGGGGCCGTGGCTGCAATACCCGTATCAATGCAGTTCTAAAGTCCTATGTTGAGGCCCATGCAAGATAGAGAAATGGCGTTATGCCTGACTGGACAAAAAATCAAGAACGAACCGCCCTTCGGCCTCATGTGATGAAGCATTTTAGCATCAGCCAAGCTAAAAACGCCAAGCTGGGTAAGCTACTGGCAGGAATGGTAAACAACCCAGCCTTTTACGGGTCGGCTATACGGTCAGCTTCTCAAGATTCCACCAAAGGGTCTATCTGCTGATAAGCAGCGGCATGTTTGCTGGGTTTCTTGAATCCATTCAACCATTGACCCAGACGAGCAAGGGGACCGGGCTTACTTGGGGTAGCATCAAGGGCACCGTAGCGTTTAAGCTGCTCCATCATTACCATTGATGTCTTAAGTGTGCTTATTTCACTATCCTTAGACTCGATTAGTCGATCATACATAGCCTTCTGCTCTAGAAGTAGAGCTTTAAGGTCAGCGACTTTCTCCTGTGAGGCCTCTAGCTTGCTTTCTAGAAGGATAACCTTTTGATCATGATCTCGTTGTAATGCTTCATAACCCTGTTGTAATGCCCCCTCATCATCAGTCGGTAACTCATTTATAACTGAGTTGCGATCTCCGTCGAGATCCTGTTGTAACGCCTTGGAAATTTGCTGGATATTTTCAGCCGAAAGTATCACGGCAGAAACCTGCTTTCCTTTGTAAGTTACAGTAGTTCGTTCAAAGAAATACTTTGCAGCATAACGATCTACAGTAGGGCGTGCCCGTCCAATCAAATCAGCAAGCTCGTTAAGCCTATATGGAATACCTTCTGAAATAGGTGGTAACCCCGTTATCATGTGCAGTCTCTCTATCCTAAACCCGTTATAATCAGAGGGTTATAATTCCCCTCCCAACAGATCATAACAGGGTTATGATACCTAGGTAAGAAGCGAGATTTTAAAAATCAATAAAATTCAAAAAAAAATCAAAGCTCTTTAGCATTGTTTCCCAAAATCTAGCGCTAGTTTTTAAGCTTGCCTTTTTCGTCCATGCTGCCGACCGTTAGGGAGGCACCCCGTAGGGGCTTGGCATTGACGAACGATCAGCCAGAACCCTAGAGCGCTGCCAGGGGCAGACGGAATGAAATGGAGACTGCCCCTGGCTGCCTCCCGGCGAGGGTGGGGGTTGCCACCCGGCAGGGGGCGAAGCCCCCAAGAGGGATCAAGATAGATGTGAGCATAGCGAACAACATTTTGAGGGTTAGAGTTTTGAACATTGGGCGAAGCCCTATTACAGGATTATATTTATTACAGGGATCTATTACAGGGGGATGGGCTTTATACTCTTATACTGTAAGCGTTTGAGGCGGATCCTATGTAAACGATTCCGCGCATAATCCGTAAACGATTCCGCGTATAAAACTAAGGTTTTTTGCTCTTTTTCTTGAAAACCCTAGTGTTTTGAGATGTAAACGATTCCGCGTATAAAACCATTTTTTAGCGTCAGTTATGAACAACTTACTGACCGGCCATCATCTTTGTGGGTCTCGTCAAAAGTCTGCTGGGATAGAGTTTAATAACATCTGCTTGGGATGTATCTATTTTTAAATCCTTCCATACAGCTTCAATTTTCTTCAGATGCTTTCTGACTTGGTGTTTAAACATCCTGTTGTTCTCTATATCTGCGCCTAATTGCTGTTCCAGGGTTTCCCAACGAATAGCTATAGGCTCTTTCAAGTAAGAAAGCCTATGAGTCAGCCACATGTACAAGTCTAGAGCCATTGGGGACTGTTTTATTCCTTTTAAGATTCGCCAGTCGAGGGGTACAGGTGTTTTTATGAGCAAAGCGTAAAATCTATCCGACAATTCAATGGCACTCTCCCAAAGAGTCGTTTGTTCAGGATTTGCTATATCCCAAAAGAAAAAGCGCCCATCAGCAACTTTCATATCTCTTTCACTGATCATGTCTAGACCAGTACTAGTGACCGTTATTTCAGCCCGAAACAACTTTTCAGCTTGGTTCTTAAATCTCGTAATCCCGCCCTTCTTACCTCCACTACGATCAATCCCGATTTTATCCAAGAAGTCAGACAAACTTCGGCCTAAGTATATCCGCTGCGGATTAGTATTATTTGAGTCCTGAGCATTATGAATAGCTTCGCTGTTCAACCACGCTAATATCAACCTAGGTATAGACCCATAAGGCACACCAAAAGGCTTAAATTGCCCATTCTCATCAGCCCCAATACCAGACTTAACCGTAAGCGTAAAATTACCGTTCTTACGAGACCATCCTAACGCTTTGGGATCCGTATGCGGCAAAAAGGCTTGCACGAGTATCCGAGATATAAAGGCAAGCTCTCCAGCCTCGTTTGCTGTAGTTTCCCACACTTCCGCCGCTGTTCTAGCAATTCGATTGTCTTGGGTTTCTCTTGCCATGCTGCCTTTCCGTTTCCTCGGCCCATTGTCTCATCAATTAACACCAGGAAGAAGGGTTATCGACTCATGCCCCGTCCTTGCTCTGGCTCTTTGTACAGCCCCAACGCCCTATCCTTGCGTTTCTGGTCAAGAATACCCTGGGCCTGCTCATAACGAACCTGCTGCCGGTCATGCCGTCGTTGCGCTTCCGGCACAAAGCGGGCGGATATTTGCTTTAAGGACTCTTGAACTTCAGCCTGTCGCTTCTCAGCCTCTTTTAACCGGTCTTTGATTTCATCCACGGCATTTTGCTTCTGCTGAATCTCATGACCAAAGCTATTCAGGACTTTAGACTCCCAGACCCCTTTTTCATGCAACCAGGATAAACGGGGATGCGCCTCTTTCCAAACTTTTTCCCGGTGTTGCGCATAACGGACATCATCTCCCGCCTGACTAAGATGATATGAACAGTCTTTCACCGCTTCGGTATGCTCATCCAAGACCCGTAGAGCCTTCTTGACTTCGGGATACTCCGCAACCATATCCGAGACCGACTTGGGGCGAATCGGATGGCAGAAAATGCTTTTTTCCAGCTGCCAGATGGTCTTGGTTTCCAGTTCTGCAAGCTGTTTGGCCCAAGCCTGCTCCTCAAGGGTTTCCTCCCGCACCCGGCCCAACTCGATAACGCGCAAGTTATGCGCAGCAATCCGCCGGTATTCATCCCCCCGCTCAGTCTGAATCCCTTTGCGCTCCATCGCCATCGCGGTCGGGCCGAGGTGGACTTGAGGTTCCAGCCCGGTTTGCTTTTCTGCATGGCTCCGGCAATCCACCCGCTCCATCCGGTTGGCTTGTTCCAAACTTTGATTCACGCACCGTTCCCATTCAGAACGCTCAGAACGAAGCAAAACAGATCCAGACGACCGAATATCCCAATCTCGCGTTTTTGACCCCGCCACGGGGCAGCCAGCAGGGTCTCGTTCAATGGTTCGTGTGGTACACAACAGATGCGCATGCACATTGCGCAGATCCCCCGCTTTTCCCGGCGCATGAATGGCCACATCCACCGCCCACCCCGTGCGCTCGGATAACCCCTGGGCATAGCCTTTCACCAGATCGGCTTGCTGTTCCCGGTTCAATTCATGGGGCAAAGCCACCACAAATTCACGGGCCACCACCGAATTACAACGCTTTTCAGCCGCTTCCGCCACGTTCCACAGTTGCCCCCGATCCACCGGCTGCCCCCCTGGGGTAATCACTTCCGCCATCAGGACCCCGGTACGTTTGGAATAATCAAAAGTTTGACCCGTCCGGGCATCCTCGATGCGTTGACCGGCTCGGTAGGCTGCCGCAGCGGTCGCGCTCCGGCCTTCGGAGCGCCTCAGGGTTTTCATCTGGAAATGGTAAATCGCCAAAACGGCCAAACTCTCAACTTGAAAAACGGACTTGCTGGGGTTCCCCTGGCGCGCGGTTTCGATTGCCTTGGACCATTTTTGAAATGGCTCATTTTAAAAACCCACCAGCGCGCCTCCCGGAGTTCAGAGGCGGAGCCTTTGACGCACAGCAAACGTTAGTTTGCATAATGTGCGCCTTTCTCCGCTAGCGCTCCGAAAGTGTTGGGGATTCTACCGCACGATCCACCAGCTAGTCTATAGCGCTAGTGGCTAATACATGAGCTTCATTTTTTGCGATTTCATGACGGCGGGTTTCAATAAGACACTGAGGGAGATTTGCAACGATGACACCATCCACTGAACGCCTGGAACGGCTCAAAAAACAGGAAGCACAATTGAAGGCACGCATCCAAAATGAAAAAGCCAAACTGAACAAGACCGCAAACAAACAACGCACCGGGAAACTCATCGCCTGGGGCGTAGCCGTGGAGCAATTACTGGCCGATGACACCTTTCAGGCTGAATGGTGGAAACTGCAGTGCCAAAGAGTACTCACGGGAGAAACACTGGGGCGCGCTTTGGGTGGAAAATAAAGGCGCTCTTGCCGCTCAGCCAAAAGCTCAAGTTTTTAGCAATATGCTCGATAATAGAAGCGTAGCCCTTTGAACTAAGGAGCGGTTGAATGTACCACCCCACACTCGAGAAACAACTAACACAGAGCGTACCA
>LAPX01000022.1 GCA_001858525.1 Vampirovibrio chlorellavorus
CCCCAAGCGCGTATACCGTATTTACAAGGAGGAAGGGCTTCAAATGAGAAAGAAAGTGCCCAAGAGAAGAGTTAGCCCTCAATTAAGGCAAGTCAGGATTCCCGCCGCCAGGCAAAACCAATGCTGGAGTATGGATTTTGTCACGGATAATCTCTACCACGGCCAGAAACTGCGCTGCCTGACCATTGTGGATAATCATACCCGGATTAGTCCGGCGATTGGTGTGGGATTCCGCTATACTGCCTGTAATGTCATTGAAACCCTAAACAGTGCAGTGCAGCAGTAGGGCACTCCTGAATGCATTCGGGTGGACAATGGACCTGAATTTATTTCCAAAGAACTGGACCTCTGGGCATACGCCAGAGGAGTGCAACTGGATTTCTCCAGACCCGGCAAACCCACAGATAATGCGTTTATTGAGAGCTTTAACAGCCGGTTTAGGCAGGAATGCTTAAACCAACATTGGTTTTTGTCTTTGGAGGATACTCAGGCCAAAATAACAGCGTGGTGGAAAGACTACAATGAGGTGCGTAGGAGATATGGCCCCTCATTCCTTCGCCGCCGCAAATAGCCTGGCGCGCTAGGCTATTTGATCCCCGAGTTTCTCAATTGAACTGGTACGCTTCTGGGGGCAAGACAAAAAAACAAAACCCTCTACTTTTAAATGGCACCGGCCGTGGGTCTCAGTCACATTTGCGGACTAAAATTCACTTTGATTAGTATACCTGATTGAAAGCTGGATGAGAAATACCCAAATAGTTATAAAAGAAAGCCATTCGGAGATACCAGATAAGCCTGCTTCAGAAAGTAAATAATTGTATCATCAATCCAAAATCATCTCTGATGTAATTTCCTTTACTGGGGTTAAATCCACTGTCAAATCTACGGAAATCCCAGTTTTTTTCTGTAATAAACCTTCCACCAAACGCACTTGATTTGGGTGAATGTCAACTTCCTTCCCCTGAACAGTAACTACCATTGTGGCTGGTTTAGCGAATAAATCGGTTTGAATGCTAAGAATATTCATACCCTTAAAGGTAACCGTGTCTTGCCGTAAAATTCGAGTTAATTCTATTTCCATAGTCTTCTTTTGCTGAATAGAATAGAGACTAAAACTGAGTGGAATCGCCAAGATCAATAACGAGATTCCTGGAAAAATAAGGGATGTGAGCGTTTTTTGATAATGACTGAGTCTGATCAACATAAATGCCAAAACACCACTAAAAAGAATACTAATCAGGTTAGTGAGAAATAACAGCGATGCCCCAGTATATATTTCATACTTGCGTAGGGCAAAACCAATTCCGACAACACACAAAGGTGGCAATAAAGAAATAGAAACAGAAACCCCATAAAGGGTACCACTTAGGTGTTTTCTAACTCTGGCATAACCGGCTAAAAAGCCTGTAGCCAAAGCCACAAATAAATCCAGTAAACTAGGCTTGATACGGGCTAAAACTTCATCTGTAATACTTAAGTTAGGAAAAGGAAGGCTTAATAAATAACTTAAGAGAACAGCCAAAATGATTCCCGAAAGCAAAGTTAAAGTTGATCGTGAAACAAAAGGGAGATCACGTGTTAGGGATGAAAATGAAATTCCCAGAATGGGCTCCATCAAAGGCGCAATGAGCATGGCACCAATAATGACCGCCGCACTATTCAGCAGCAAGCCAAATGTAGAAATAATTGTGGCTAGAGTCAAGAGAATATAAAAATCAACATTTGGCCTGCTCACAGGACTTAATGCGTCGTACACATCCTGGTAGGAGTGCGTTTGCTGAGAAATGCGCATTGATCAACCCTTACGTCTCAACCTCAATTGATCTTGTATGGTTACACAATAATCTATAAAATAAAAGTTCTATACATTGGTAGTTCGGCATTGTGATTTATGCGTTGCAGGCCATAACCCCAGGCTGTGCTTTCGTTCAAGTGCTTTAAGCATGAACGATCTTTGACAAAGCCAACGATCCATGGCCAATTATTGTCAACAATCTTTAGTCAAATGGAACTTTTTCCAATGATATACTTCAGTATAGTAGTGAGGCGTTCTATAATCGCAGAAATCCTGTCTGACAACGATTTCTGTTAAAAGATTAAAAAATCCCTAAGTAGATTGCTTTTACTGATTTCGTTTGTTTGATGAGTAGTTCTGATGCTAAGAGAAACATCCCAAGCTAATACTTTGAATTATGGGCTGATTGGTAATGGTCGAATTTGTGCTTTGGTTTCTCAATCAGGCAGTATTGACTACTTATGCATGCCTGCTTTTGATAGTCCATTTGTATTTGATCGCTTACTGGATTCGGAAAATGGGGGGTATTTCTCAATTGCGCCTACAACATCCGAAATATACACGCTTGAACAGAAATACGAAAAAAACAGCAACGTCCTTCTAACACGTTACACCTGTGAGTTGGCCTCGTTTGTGATTCACGACTTTATGCCACGATGGGAAATCTGGGACGGCAGTCAATCGCACACCCCGCCAAAGCTTTGCCGATATATTGAAATTCTCAGTGGAGAGCCTGAAATCACGGTTCATTTTTTCCCGCGCAACGGATACACTCCAGAATCTTGTGAGTATAGTATCCTCAACCCCACGACCATTCAATGCAATCATGCCGATAGTCACCTTTTTTTAGTTTCAAATATTCCTCCCGAACAGATTTTAGGTAAGGCCACGATTCGTTTAAAATCTGACAGCTTTTTCATGTTGTCATACGAGTTTCCTTCTCAGGAGACTTCGGTTTCTTCCGTCAAAGTCAAGCTGGAAAAAACTAACAAGTACTGGCATCGGTGGACCAAACATTGCTACTTACCAGATGAATATCAAAAAGAAATTATTCGCTCTGCGCTAACCCTAAAGCAAATGATTTATGAACCAACGGGTGCTATTATCGCAGCTGCCACCACAAGCGTACCAGAGATTATGGGCGGTTCCCGCAACTGGGATTATCGCTATTGCTGGATTCGAGATTCATTCTTTACCGTTAATGCACTTTTAAAACTTGCCAAATTTGAGGAGACAGAAAACTATATTTCCTGCCTTTCAAAAATTATTTTGACCCATCCTGATTACCTCAAGCCCCTCTATACCATCGAAGGGCACAGTGTTCCCATCGTTTCTATATTAGAGCATTTGCCAGGATTTCATAATAGCAAGCCAGTTCGTATTGGAAACGACGCCACCTTGCACCATCAAACCGATGCCTACGGTGAAGCGTTGTTGAGTATTTATCCTGCGTTCTTCGATGAACGGATTCTGGGTATAGATCAAGATTTGCTTTGGAGTTGTGTTGAGCGATTGGTAAAACAGGCCATCGAAAAATTCCCAGAAAAAGATAACGGTATTTGGGAAATTGGCGATCGGCCGGATCATTATACTTTCTCCAAGCTGTTCTGTTGGGTGGCCGTGGACAGAGGGTGCCGCATTGCCCAAAAACTGAACAAACTCAGCGCTTATAAACAGTGGAATCTGCACCGTAAAAAAATGAAAGCCGAAATTCTTGAAAAGGCCTGGAATGAAGAGGTTCAGGCCTTTACCCAAGCTTTTGGCGGTCAGGATCTGGATGCCAGTACGTTACTGATGCCCATACTTGGGTTTATCGATCCCAAAGATTCCCGCATGCTGTCCACCCTGCAGCGGTCTGAGGAGCTACTGGTTTTTGACGGACTAATGTTTAGATACACCAACCATGATGGATTGGGCAAGCCAGAAAACGCATTTACCATTTGCACATTTTGGCTGATTGATGCCTTAACCCTTTCGGGGCAGAAACGAAAAGCCCGGAAGTACTTTGAAAATTTGCTCTCTTTTGGAAATCACCTCGGTTTGTTTTCTGAGGATATTAACCAAAGAACTGGAGAGCAGACAGGAAACTTCCCTCAGGGATACACCCACGTTGCTATCATTAACTCTGCCATGCTACTTGCAGAAAATTAATAATAGAAGGAATTCTATATGAGCGAGACTCCAACATCCATCAAAAATCATACAACAGTAGAGGCAGAGAATGAGCTAGGCCGCCTAGTCATTGTGTCCAACCGGGAACCTTATACGATTAAATACCATGGGCAAGATATCTGCCTGGAAAAGACCCCTGGAGGATTAGTTTCGGCCTTAGATCCCGTATTGAAGGAACGAAATGGCCTCTGGATTTGTTGGGAAGGTGCACCTAAAAAAGTAGCTGAATTCGATGATGTTTCGGTATTGGATGAAGATATTGATTGGGAGTCCTTGGAACTACCTTATCAAATCCAATCCGTCGCTCTGTCGGCAACGGAAATCAACCACTATTACTATGGATATGCCAATACTAGAATTTGGCCCTTGTTTCATTACTTTGTCTCTCGTTGTAATTTTTTTGATGAACGAGATTGGCCCAGCTATTTGAGCGCCAATCAGAAGTTTGCAAACGTAGTTGTTGAACACACATCAGACAGTGACTGGGTTTGGGTGCAAGACTACCATTTACTACTTGTCCCTGAAATGATTCGTGAACAAGCAGCAAATCGTAGAATTGCATTTTTTCTTCACATACCATTTCCCGCAGTTGAAGTATTTAAGGTGTTACCTCGCAGAGATATTATTTTAAGAGGCCTGTTGGGCAGCGACCTAATCGGACTTCATGTACCCGAGTATGTGGAGTACTTTTTAGATGCTGTTGAACGACTCCTGCCGGCATCTGAGGTTCAAATTGACAGAGTACGTGCGTGTATTCTTTATCAAGGACGAACCATTCAGGTCAAAGCTTTCCCCATAAGTATTGATTTTCAGCAAATCGAAACTCTGGCTAGCTCAGAAGAAATTCAAACGAAAACAAAGCAATTAAAAGAACGTTATGGGAATCAGAAAATTGGATTGAGCATAGATCGCCTGGATTATTCTAAAGGTATTTTAGAAAATCTAGAGTCGATTCGAGTCTTTTTTGAGAAATATCCGACTTACAAAAAACGGTTTTGTTTTATTCAAATTGCAGCCCCCACCAGAACGGAAGTGCCTGAGTACCAGAAAATGAAAGAGGAAATTGATCAGGCCGTAGGTCGAATTAATGGGGCTTTGGCAGAAGATAATTGGATCCCTATTCATTATTTTTATCGTAGCTTTCCAATGGATGATGTCCTACCCTATTTTATGCTGGCCGATGTGGCCATGGTCACCCCCTTGCGGGATGGTATGAACCTTGTGGCCAAGGAGTATTGTGCCGCCAAAACGGACCTTAATGGGGTTTTGTTATTGAGTGAATTCACGGGTGCTGCATCGGAAATGAAAGAGGCAATGCTCATCAATCCTTTTTATATTGAACACGTTGCCGACACTCTACATGAAGCGTTACATCTTCCTGCGATGATTCGTGAGGATAAAATGCATGCGCTTCGTGAGAATATTCGTCAGCACGACATTCATTACTGGGTCAATTCTTTTATGGATGCTTTTCAATATGCCATCAGTCATCGCTAATCATTGGTGCATTGATCAAGAAAATCTGGCATTAATGCTGGATTATGACGGCACACTGACACCAATTGTAGAAAACCCGGCAGATGCATTCATCTCAGTAGAATGGGTCGAAATACTACGTTTATTGGCCAGACATTCGAAAATCCGTCTGGCCATTGTTAGTGGTCGCTCTGTCTCACAGCTTTTGGAATTCATGCAGCCGCTAAAAAATGAGAATATTTTATTCTGTGGACTTCACGGCGGCGAAATTTATGACATTCGGAGCAAAAAGTTTTTGCAGTCACCTGAGAATGCCTGTAACCTTAATTCTTTGATTCGATTTAAAGATAGCTTGCTATGCATACTCAAGGAGACCAAGTTGCTTCAGCAGGGTATCGTGATTGAAGATAAGAACTATTCATTGGCTTTGCATTACCGTAACGCTGAACAGCCCATAAAACAAGCTGCAATAGGCCTGTTTGAAAAAAAATTTCAGTCATCACCGGAACTGATCGAATCGTTCAAACTACAGCCCGGTAAAGAGGTATTGGAAATATTGCCAAAATCTTTTGACAAAGGACAATGTGTAAATTTTTTATATCAGTTTTGGGAAAAAACGAATTCCGTATACCCTGTTTACGTGGGCGATGACTTGACAGATGAGTTTGCGTTTCAAGTGGTTAATCAACTCAAGGGGCTGTCGATTTGCATTGGCAAATCCCTAGACGAGACAGAAGCTAGATGCACATTTACTTCTAGTTATGAGTTGTTTGAGGCACTTGAAGGAATGCTTTATTAAACAATCGTATACTACATTGTCTCAGACATAGCACCAAGTACTTTTTAAAGGAAGTCTCTTTCCTGACTGATTATCCGTGACAAAATCCATACTCCAGCATTGGTTTTGCTTGGCGGCGGGAATCCCGACTTGCCTTAATTGAGGGCTAACTCTTCTCCTGGGCACTTTCTTTCTCATTTGAAGCCCTTCCTCCTTGTAAATACGGTATACGCGCTTGGGG
>LAPX01000023.1 GCA_001858525.1 Vampirovibrio chlorellavorus
GAGTTAAACTCCTTATTTTCTGAACGGAATTTTAACCCGAATTTCTCATTATCCTTGGCACGATTTCCGAGGAGCAGATCATCCTTTCATGGAGTAATGAAAGGAACACGAAATGAAGAAGAGAAAGCAATATAGCGCAGCATTCAAGGTGAAAGTGGTCTTGGTACTTTTAAAAGAAGAGCAAACACCGGCTGAAATAGCCAGTGCGTATGAAGTTCACCCGAGTATGTTACACGCTTGGCGGCGGGAGTTTTTGGAAAAGGCCCCTGAAGTATTTGAGGACAAGCGGAAAAAGGGAGCCGAACCAGATCAGGAACAGCTAGTTGCCAATCTTCACTTTACTGAAGGATTCTTCTACCCGCCCTCAAAGCGGGTAGTGGATTGAAATTGGTATGTCGTCAATATCCGTGGTCTGCAAGTCTTCTACCCGTCCTCAAAGCGAATAATGGATAGGAACAAATTATAGGAACCATAAGGGATTGAGCTCCACTTCATAGACTTTTGCTTGCATCAACAGCCCTTTCAGTTAGTTTTGTTCACCTCGGATGAACAAGAGTGACTATTGAGATTTTTTCAGAAAAGGGCGCTGCCCTCACCGCTTCAAGGGTAAAGGCTTCGCCCGGCTCCTGGCGTCACCGCCCTTGCATCGTCTCACCCGATTCAACACCAGAGAGGGAGGTCGGCACCAGTGACCGGCCAGAGCAATAAAGGAGTTGACCTTCATGGCTGAAATTAGAGGGCGCGTGAAACCCGATTATTACGAACTCATCAAAGCAGTAGCTGATTTTACAGGCGATACCCCCTTTGAATTCTGCTTGACCGCTGGCCTTGAGAAAGCCCGTGAGCTGATTGTGGAAAAGTTTGAATTTGAAAAAAGCTACGCGGCTTACAAGATGAACCATGGAACCCCCAATGGGGCTGCCTAAAGTTTGATAGTGTGTCCCACATAGACCCTCTGTCGGTTATCCATAGCCGTCAGAGGGCTTCTTAATTCTTTGGCTTCTGTGATTGAAGGGTTTATCTTTGCAATCCCGCTCAAGAAAATGGGAGGCTTTGGAGAAATCCATTTGTAATCTTCTGACAGATGCCTAGAAAACCAGTTCTTTAGAAATAAAATCAGTCCGGCCATTAAATAGGGGAGGGGCATATCATTGTAACCGTACCTCATCTGGAGAGATGATTTACAGTTAGAATTCGGAAGGAGAAAGATTAATTTTTGTTACCATAAGAATTGGTATTGGTATAAAAAAAGAGTGTAAACAATGTTCCAAGGCTGGGTCCTTTATGACGGTACATGCCGCTTATGCTTAGATTTGAACCAGCGATTTAAGCCTATTTTAAGTTCCAACGGTTTTGAAACTTTACCCTTACAGACCGACTGGGTTAAAGAAAAACTGGGATTTGGTGTCGAGCAGGTTCTAACACCGGAGCATTTGAGTGAGATGCGCGTATTGACACCTACCGGTATTTTTTATGGAGGCGGGGATGCCTTGATATACCTGTCTCAGTGTATTTGGTGGGCTAAACCATTTTATTGGCTCTCTTTACTGCCCGGTATGCGATGGCTCATTGGGAAAGGCTACCATCTATTGGCTAGCAAGCGGCACTGTTATGGAAAAGCGTGCACTCTTAAGGATTTCCTATGAAGCTAACAGCAGAAACAACCATCCATTCCACAATGAACAGGATTTGGAGATTTACGCAAACACCTGAGCTGCATCAAGCTTGGGATTTAAGATTCAACACTATACAGTATCTACCCAAGACAAGCCCAGATGACCCTCAAAATTTTGTATATGCAACCCAAATAGGATTTGGGCTTGCTATTGAAGGTTGGGGGAAATCAGTGGCCCAAATAGAAAAGAAAGACAAGCGCACGTCGGTACTGTCTTTTGGCACTGAAGATAAGAAATCCATCATCCGAGAGGGTAAAGGCTGTTGGATTTATCAGGCCACTCCAGAAGGCATTCACTTTAGTACAGTTTATGACTACCAAGTTCGCTTTGGATGGCTGGGACGCTTGTTCGATGCCGTTTTGTTTCGTCCTTTGATGATTTGGGCGACACGGTGGAGTTTTGATCGACTCAGACTTTGGATTGAGCAAAAAATACCGCCCGAGATCGCATTTAGGCTATGGGTTACAAAAGTGATTAGCCGTGTTTTGCTAGGACTGGTATGGATTCATGAAGGACTGATTCCAAAAATTTTATTTGTCCGGCATTCTGAATTGATGTTGGTCAAAAACTCTCAGCTTTACTGGCACAGTCCAGCCTTCACTCTAATGGCCTTGGGCTTTTGCGAAATTGGCTTCGGGTTGTGGCTAATAAGCGGCTATAAAGAACGCTTAACGGCTTTCTTAACGCTGATTGGTTTAATAGTCCTGCCCATTATAGTTATCTTAAATGATCCAATGGCATGGAGTGATCCGTTTGGCGGTATTTCAAAGAATTTAGGGCTCATCGCCTGTGCAGTGGTAATCTTGAAACTGATACCAATCACGCCTCGAGCTTACTGGTTTAAAAAATAGAGGACAAACATGCAAAATCCTTTTCATTCAGCTTTAGGAAACCGCATGAGCGAGCTCAGCCCAGCAGTTCAAGCTCACTTTTCGTTAACGGAAGGTTCTGCCTGCTATACTGGTGTCATGAAGCGTATCTGGCGTAAAGAGGGTTGGCAAGGTTATCTGGCCTACCCCATTTTATGGCTAGGCAGTTTTTTGGACACATTATTCCCCAACACAGGCGAAAACATTCCATTCCAGCTCATCAATACCATTATTCCAATTGAAGAAGGCAAAGGGAACATGGAATGGAATAGAAGTTTTTATTTTCCCAATGGGGTTAGACATTTTAATGCCCTCATGCATTATGATGCTGAGAATGCAGTCATTCTGGATTGGTTTGGGACCCTACATCACTTGGAAGCAGAGCTTCACCCTGCAACCGAGGCAGGACATTTTGTAATGGAGTCAGGTAAGCAACGCCTACGGTTAGGTGGACTTAAGATACCGCTTCCATCCTTTGTGGCTGGTAAAGCTATAGTGCGTGAGTGGGAGCAGCCAGACGGCAGCCTGGGAATTAGCGTTACGCTCCACAACCCACTGCTTGGTGCTTTTTTTGGATACGAAGGTTCCTTCTCAAAAAAGAATGACTGGCAACCATGACAGAATTATACGCAGGGCTGAGTTGGCCTAAACGCTTTACCATGGGCTCATCAGCCATATTAGGAACCTTGCTGTATGCGACTAGTTTTTACTATGCCTACGGCATAGATTCAATTGCTCCAATAGCAAAAGCTGTCGGTTTCGCATCCGGTATATCCTGGGTTTGTTTTGGCTTAATTTTATTAAAGATCACCCAGAGTAAGCCAAGTCTCTGGTTTTGGGCAGATACCTGCTTACAAGCCATGACACGTGGCATGTGGTTTTTATATGGGAGTGCTTTAATCAATGGCTTGCTTGTAATCACTCGGCAACCCCTACCCCTCAAACACCCTGAATGGCTCCTCGCTCATTTCAGCTTATTATTTTTATCCGATTTGACAATGGGCTACTTTTTTACGCAGCAAACTAAAAAAGCGAATTTAAACCCTGGAATA
The DNA here is from genome assembly GCA_001858525.1 of Vampirovibrio chlorellavorus. GTDB lineage: Bacteria > Cyanobacteriota > Vampirovibrionia > Vampirovibrionales > Vampirovibrionaceae > Vampirovibrio > Vampirovibrio chlorellavorus. The sequence continues at coordinate 3,598 of LAPX01000023.1, forward strand.
GCTATTTTACTTTGGGTGCTGGGTCTGAATGGTATCTTTACTCTCCTACTATTCATCCAATTGAAACCCGGGTTTCCGCTATGATTTTTACGATGACAGGACAATTGGACGAGTGCCTATTACTGGCTTACCGAACGCCTGCGGACAGCGTTCGGCATTTACTTCCTACCGGATTTGAGCTACTGGAAATCAACGGTTGGGCTTTTTGGAATGTGGTGGTATCTCATATTGATAGAATGAGGCCATTGGGATTTCCTCGTCAAGCCGGCTTATCATACGCCCATGTTGCTTACCGCCTGTACGTCAGAATTCAGGTGGCTTCTAATCAATGGTTGGATGGACTTTATTTTGTGCGAAGTGATGCTGATAACATCCTTATTTCCTACACAGGAAATTATCTGACCGACTTCAAATTTCATCCGGCCAAAATAACGTTTACACAAAAGGATTCAACGAACAGATCGGTTATCATACAGAATACTCCTGATGGCCTTGGCAATGCCCATCTAAGTTGGGAGGCTCAGGAGCCGCCATGGGATGCCCAGAGCTCCTGCTTTGGCTCTTTAGAGGAGGCTAAAGCCACATTAAAATACACCCCTGTTAGTTTATCGCTTACACCTAACGGAAAAGGCTTAAAATTAGCGGAGGTTTTCCGAGACGAAACCCAGTGGAAAGAAGAACGCCTAACTGTGACACATGCATCTTGGACATTTTTTCAACATCTTCATCAGGATCACTTAACATTGGAAATGGCCACCCAAGTCAAGCCAATTGATTATCGCTGGCAATTGGGCAAAAGAATAAATTTGTAAGAATGCTATTGATCATTTATTATTTCTCCCCAGTGCTGTGCCCCCCTTGAAGACCAATCCGTTCTTTAATTCCTAGAGTGAACGTTCTTTGGGCTTAAATGTGCCTTAATCTGGGTACTCATGGTACCCAGAAATCCCGAAAATTGAACTGGCCCCTGGTGAGCATCCGCTAAAAATGGTGAGTTTGACCTGCTTGAGTAGGAGAACACTGACGTCAATATAGTGAATCCTGAGCAGCTTGCTGAACTGTGCGAGCAGCTCACTTTTCCCAACCCGTCTGCGACCATACAGAACAAGCAATTCTCCCTTGAAAGAAGCAAAACATTCTTCCATAAGCTTCACTTCGAAGGCGCGGCTAATAAATCTAATACTGGGATGATGTGTTATATAATCCAGATTTGTCAAATCCAGATTATACTATTTCTGGCGTTAAAAACGTTTTTTATTACGTCGCAATAAACTAGAAATGTCACAGCGTAATAAACTAACAGCCTCACAGCGTGATATACTAATAAAAATACAAAAGGTTCAACAGATGCCATCCCCATCCGAAAAACTGGCTGACTCCTTGGAAGCGCTTCAAAAGCTACAGAAGCAGGGTTTTGTAGCCATTCGGAGCACCGATTTATCTCGAACCCATCGGGAACGGCTTTCTAAGCATGGCTTTCTTCAAGAAGTGATGAAAGGCTGGTATATACCGGCTCGTCCTGATGAAACCACTGGAGAAAGTACTGCCTGGTTCGCCTCTTTCTGGGACTTTTGCGTGGCATATTTCACGGAGCGATTTGCTTCGGCCTGGTGTCTGTCACCCGAGCAATCCCTGAGCCTGCATGTCGGTAACCGGAGCGTTCCTAAGCAACTGCTTATCCGTACTCCCAAAGGAAGTAATAATCTCCTGAAACTCCCTTATGAGACTTCTCTGCTGGATGTTAAGGCTTCTTTGCCCAATAGCGGGGATATGGAAGAAAAAGACGGTCTTCGGGTGTATGCGCTATCTGCTGCATTCGTTGCTTGCTCTCCTGGTTATTTTCAGCAATATCCAACCGACGCCAGGGCAGCCTTATCTACCATCCAGGATGCATCTGAAGTATTAGGAAGGCTTTTGGACGGGGGGCACACCGCCATTGCCGGTCGTTTGGCCGGAGCCTTTCGCAACATTGGCCGAGACCGTATTGCCGATGACATTATTCAAACCATGAGAGCCGCCGATTACGATGTTAGGGAGCAGGACCCTTTTGATTACAAAACCCCAAGCATTCTGACCACGCGAGAGCGATCTCCTTACGTCAATCGCTTGCGTTTGATGTGGCAAAGCATGCGGGTACCAATCATCAAACATTTCCCTAAGGCTCCCCGTTTGGTCAGAGATGCCAATGCTTATCTTGCCCAAGTCGAAGAGACCTATGTTACGGATGCCTATCACTCGTTATCAATCGAAGGGTACCGGGTCAACCGGGATTTAATCGAACGGGTCCGGCTGGGTTCGTGGAACCCGGATACTGACACCCAAGATCAGGACCACCGCAACGCAATGGCGGCAAGAGGATATTGGCAAGCTTACCAAACGGTCAGAAATAGCCTTCATCCGATACTGGTCGGGGAAAATGCCGGTGAAATTGCCGATAGGGATCACGGCGCGTGGTATCGGGAGTTGTTTACCCCCAGCGTGGCCGCAGGTCTTCTTAAGGCCTCCGACTTGGCCGGGTACCGAAACGATCAGGTCTATATCCGTCGTTCCATGCATGTCCCCCCCAGCAAGGAAGCCGTGCGTGATCTGATGCCCGTTTTCTTTGACTTACTCCGGGAGGAGAGTGAACCTGCCGTTCGAGTGGTTTTGGGACACTTCCTGTTTGTCTATATCCATCCCTACATGGATGGCAACGGTCGGATCGGTCGTTTCATGATGAATGCCATGCTTGCTTCGGGCGGATATCCCTGGACGGTCATTCCGGTCGAACGTCGCGGCGATTATTTGAGCGCTTTGGAACTTGGCAGCGTGGCACAAGACATCGAGCCTTTTTGCAAGTTCTTGGCCGAGCTGGTTAAGGATACCCTGAGAGGTAAGCCTGACGCCAAAGCGCCGTGATTGCCGGACAAGATGCATTTTGTCCACAAAGAATCATCTTCTCTCCGGGTCAAACTGCACCTCGCAAGCAATGTTTACTGAATTGGATTTGAGTAAATTCAGCTTGTCCTATTTGCCACTCTGGGAGATGGTTTTAGACGTCTACTATTTTGGCTATTTTGTCAAATGTAACAATATTTTTACAAAATGATGCCAAAAACATCCGGGTCACGTGGAAAAATCGTCAACTGGAAACGGACAATTGGCAAGGCTTTCCACATTCTTTCTTGGGTATTATGAGAACAAAGAAAATTGCCAGATGCGTAATTCTTCTCATACTGCTGTGCTTTGCCCTTAAGTATTACTATAGATGGGGATAAAAGACCTCCGACTTATAACACAAGGCATCTAAAGTGTTATTGCTTGGCGCCTGCTTGCTTTAGTAGCTTTATCAATTCAGTTCGCCCTCCATAAATTGCATAATCAAGTTGAGTCCATCCATTTAACTCAACTTTATTAACATCCGCGCCTGCTTTAATAATGCGAGTTACCATTTTAAAGTTACTTTGTTGGGCTAAATCGTTCTCTACGGCTGCACTAAGAATTGTCCCTCCATAGGGAGAGGCCTTATTAACATCCGCGCCTGCCTTGATAAGTAAATCAACTATTTCAATTTTATTTCCTGAGACGGCCATATAGAGTGGCGTGCGTCCATCAGGATCTTCTCTGTTTAAATCTAAGCCGGATTTAATAAGCAAATTTACCATTTCTTTATTATCGTTCTCGATGGCAAAATCAATTGGTGTTCTTCCATTATAATCTTGATTTATATCCGCTTTTGCCTTAAGAAGGCAGCCAGCTGACCGGGTCCCTTTTTCAGATCCACTTGGCGTAGAGATTTTGGAAAATATTAGCACAAGT
>LAPX01000024.1 GCA_001858525.1 Vampirovibrio chlorellavorus
GAGAGATAAGTGGCTCACTTTTCAGTGGCCGCACTGGATCAGTTTTCGCTTGCCATTTGCAAAAGTAGAGGGTTTTATTTTTAATTCCCTTGAAAGGAGTTCCCATGAAGATGACCAGGTTTACGGAAGAACAGATTATCGCGGCGATTCGCAGCCAGGTATCCGGAGAAAAGACGGTCGAGCGGGTGAGTCGAGAGCTTGGTATTTCCCAGGCCACGTTCTTTAAATGGAAAAAGCAGTATGGCGGGATGACCGTATCTGAAGCCAAGCGTTTGCGGGCTTTAGAATCGGAGAATGCCAGGCTGAAAAGGCTTTTGTCTGAGCGCACGTTGGAGCTGGATGCGCTTCAGGACGTTTTAAAAAAGTATTAGGGCCTTCCCGCCGCCGGATCATTCAGCAAGCCCTGGTTCGTGACTGGGGCTTGTCGATTCGCTCCAGTTGCCGCCTGGCAGGCATGAGCCGCAGCCATCTGAATCGGATAAGCCTCATTGACGAGCAGGCCCTGAGAGCCGAAATTCGGCGATTGGCCGCCAAGCATCCCCGCTTTGGGTATCGCCGTATTCACGCCCTTTTGAAAAGGCACTGGCACATTAATGTGAAGCGGGTTCGGCGGATCTGGCGCGAGGAAGGCCTACAGGTCAAAAAGAAACGCAGACGCCGCAGAAAGGGCTCTGGCGTAACCGTGTTAGTACCCGAGCAAGCCAACGCGCCCAATCATGTGTGGACGCTGGATTTTGTGCAGGATCGTACCACCAAGGGCACTGGCATTCGGTTATTGACGGTGCTGGATGAATTCACCCGAGAAAGTCTGTGTATTCGGGTGGAAAGGCGGTTGCGCTCAGAAGATGTCCGTTTAACCTTGGAAGCGCTGTTTAAAGATTACGGCATTCCCATGTATTTGCGCTCAGACAATGGCTCTGAGTTTATTGCCCGCTGTTTGCAAGGCTGGCTGGAAACCCAGGGCACTCGACCTTTATTCATTGAGCCTGGCAGCCCCTGGCAGAACTGTCCGCAGTCGTTGCCCGCAGGGCTTACGAATGTGGATGCCCTTCAGGGTACAAATGTGAATCGTTTAACGGCCGCTTTCGGGATGAATGCCTCAATCTGGAATGGTTTGAGAGCTTGAAAGAAGCCCAGGTAGTGATTGAAGCCTGGCGAGAGCATTACAATCAGGAGCGACCGCACAGCGCTTTAAACTATTTATCTCCCCGGCAATTTATTCGGCATTGGCAGCAAAAGCAAGATATATTGCGCCAAAGCGCTTAACCCTAAAACCAGTTTAATTCACAGTCTGAATAAAAACAGGCTAATTTTTTCGCGCGAAAGGTAGGGTGTAGAAAAGCTATTCAAAACCCTGGACGGGTTTCAAACAACTTTTCTACACCGCTTTTTTGTTCTCGACGACGAATTTTAGAGGAATATTTTTGAACGAACCTACTGAATTATGCTAATATCCTCAAACTCTGGTTTTGGATGGAACCGACCGAGGGACTCAGTCAGTTCTCCTTGAATGAATTGCTTAAAGAGGCTAAGCAAGAGATTGTAAAAAACAACACCAGTTCAGAAATTGTTAACACAGGGCTTGACCTGCAAATTGATAATCTGGCGAATCACGCAGCACCGCTCATGTTTGGCAGTGAAGATATTTTGTTGAACGGTCAACTTATGACCATTGATGGCGGAGCATACAGACCTCCGGGAGCAATTGTTATTGATCATTATTAATTAATCAAATCCATCTCTAGTCCTATCAATCAGGCCAGAGAGAGATTTTTCTCAATGTTTTACATAGCAGCTTTTACTGCGTTCAAGACCCCGGCGCCTTGCTCAAAAGGTTGATAACCAGGCAATGGGGTCGCCGTAGTTTCTAGCTTTGCTTTGACTTGCTCAAAGGTCATCCAGGGATTACGCTGCAACATCATGGCAATCACACCGCATGTAAAAGGGGTAGAGAATGAAGTACCATTGACGGTGTCCTCATCCGCATCTTTTGAAAAACTGATGCCCATTTCAGAGCCGGGTGCCACAATGGTCGGATTCCAGTACCCATCTCCACGAGAGGAGTAATTGGCAACACTGTAATTCCGGTAATTTCCTGGGGTTTGGTTGGTATTCACGGCGCCCACTCGAATCACATACGGACTTTTGCCCAAAATATTCATTTCACAGCCAGGTTTCACTTTGGCATTGACCGGTAGTGCCCCATGATCATTAGAGGTTCCTGCAACCATAATCAATCCATTGGCTGCTGCTTGCCGGGTCATTTCAACGTATTGACGGTGTGCCTGATGCACGACGGGGCTATTGTCTAAAATAGCGTCATAACAATTTATGACCGCTTGCCATTGTTCTTCCTTACTACCATAGAGAGTAGGACCAAACACGATGGCGCGAAGGTTCGGAAATTTAAAGTTTTTACTTTCATCTTGTGCATTTAGTAGCTTGGCCAAGTCTGCATAGTTCATGACTCGATTGGAGCCATGGGTCAGATTTAATACGCGTAATGCCGGATCTCTTTGCTGTGTCAGAGTCTGTAATTTCTGAGATATGTAAGAAAACAGATTGACATAATCGCCAGTCACGTAATTTCTCAAAGCCTGTACATTGTCGGCTAGTAAAGTTCCATTTTCTAACCTTCCACCCAAATCTTCCACAATAGTTCCAGGGGCCACTCCCCAGAGTGGATCCTGAATGGTTTGTTTTACCATCCAGGCATGGTTTCCAAATTCCCATTTTTCACCCTTCTTTTTCCAAGGATCCAATATTCCCATTTTGATGCCCTGGCCATTGATGCCTTTGGCGGTCAATTGGGCGCGAATCAGCGGTATCTCAGAACCCTTGATAGCCCGTTGCTTTTCAACGGCCTTGAGGGCCAGCGCAAAGGGGTGCTGATTTTGCTCCAAGCCCAATACTTCGACCGCCTTACGCTCGAAAACATTGCCACTGAGTCCATTCAGTAACTGGTAGTTTCCCTGTAGGTCAATAGCGCCTAGCTTTTCCTTCCCCATCAGCCCGCTTCTTACAATGGTGCCATCGGCAAGGACATCGGCCATAAAGGCACCCACCGATGACAAGGCTGGACGAACGAACGCACCCGCAACAATGCCCGCTGGCCTTGATGTTACGTACTGAAAAGAATCTGGATTTCCTGATAAAAGAGGAGGAGACGGGACCGGAATTTGAGGAGCCATGACTGGACGGGATAGGCTGGTGGGGAAGATGCCCGGAAGGGCTGGAGGCATTATCATTGAGGGCGCTTTCTTTCGTAGACACATGCGTTATTGATAATAAAACCAAAAGGCTTCATTTATTTCTACAATTTCCCCAATCAATTTAAAATGCCCCTTTGCCAATATAGGAGCTGACTGACAACGAGAATAATCAATGCATGCGCCGATCTTGGCTACTGATACGGGAATGATAGCCAGAAGTTCCAGAAAATGCTCCTGTTCTTGTCATAGAAACCTAATATAACGGCTTTAAATGACTTTCAATGCCTTGTAAACCAAAAAGGTTGACAAGTGCTTCCAGGTGGTTTACTATGATGGTTATGAAAACCAGGGTTCAAATTACAAAGCAAGCACGTAAAGGCCTCCAAAAGGCCCCATCTTACATCCAAGACAAGTTTTTTACCTGGGCCTCTACCGTCCAACAGTTTGGTCTGGAAATGGTCCGGCAAGTACCTGGTTATCACGATGAACTTTTACAAGGGAACCGCCAAGGGCAACGTTCGATTCGATTGAATCGACAATGGCGGGCTTTATATATTGAATCAGAAACCCAAGAAATTTTAGTCACTATACTGGAGGTCACCCCTCATGACTATCGACTTACATAACCTGGATATTGATTCCAACGATCAAAATTGGCTTCAAGCAGAAGTTAACGCGATGACGCTAGCCCGTATGTTGAAAGCCCACCGGCTTTCAGAAGGTTGGACTCAAGAGCAAGTGGCGGTAACTTTAGGTATTTCCAAACAGGCCTACAGTGCCTATGAGACCGGGCGTAAATTACCAACTCCCAAAACGACTTATCAGATGGCTGAAAAATTGGGTATGCTCCCTAAAATGGCTGTTCTGGCGGTGATCAATGAGCAATTAATGTTGGATGAGTTGCCTTTCTCTGTAGAGTTGGTAAGTTAACAAGTTATTGGGCGTAAGCAGCGCGTCAACGCGTTAAATTTAAGATAGAGTTTTGGCACAGCGACTCTGATCTTAGGCTTGTCATGCCACTTTCATCAGTTAGCGAAGGCTATAGGCTTGGGCTTTCTGCGGATTCAAGTACCCTTTGACTGGGGTTCACTTTGGGTAACATGAGAAAGTAGAGTGTTTGGGATTATACCACCTCCCGCAGGGGATCGCTTGAGTGACACCCATTGCTGGGATGCGTAGTCTGCCAGCAATGGGCGAACTGGTCGGGCGTCTGGTAGCCTAAAGCACTGTGGGGCCTAAACGAATTGTATTCATCCCGCCAGGCTTCAATGACCACTTGGGCTTCTTTGAGACTGTCAAACTGCTCCATATTCAGGCACTCATCCCGAAGTTTCCCATTGAATGACTCACACTTTCCATTCTGCCAGGGACTACCCGGTTCAATGAAAAGTGGCTTGGTGCCGTGTTCTTTCAGCCAATGCTGCAAACTTCGGGCAATGAACTCAGAGCCGTTATCGGAGCGTAAGTACAAAGGCTTCCCGTAGTCTTTAAACAGGACTTCCAGGGTTTCTCTTACCTGCTCAGATTTTAAGGAGCGTTCCACCCGTAAACATAGACATTGACGAGTGAATTCATCGACCACCGATAACAACCGCAAACTACCACCCCGGCTCAGCCTGTCATGGACAAAGTCCACCGTCCAAACGTGATTGGGAGATTGCGCTTTTTCAGGAATTAAAACCGATACTCCTGGTCTCCTTGGTCTCTTTCGTCGCTTTTTCACCTGCAAGCGTTCCTTTTTCCACAAACGTTTCAATCGTTTTAAGCCGATTAAAATGCCTTGCCGCCTTAACAGCACCCAGATTCGACGGTAACCATACCGCTTGTGCTGAAATGCCAACGCCCGGATTTGCTCAATCAACGCCTCGTCTGACATCCCTTCCAAGGCTTTCACATGAGCGTGACTTAAGCGAAGAATCTTACAAATTCGACGACTGGCAAAGCCTTGCGCAACCAAGCTGTGGTGAATTAGGCGTTTTCGGCGGCAAGGCATTACAACTTTTTTACGATTTCTTGCAGGATCTCTTTATCCAAGGTCAGATTCGCCACAATGCGCTTTAATCGAGCATTTTCATGCTCCAGCTCTCTTAGTCGCCGAGCTTCATTAATGCTCATGCCACCGTATTTCTGCTTCCACTTAAAGAACGTGGCCTGAGAAATACCCAATTCCCGACTAACTTCGGCTACCGTCTTTTCTCGGCTCTCCTGTTGCCGTAAGGCCAAGATAATTTGCTCTTCTGTAAACCGACTTTGTTTCATTTCGAGATTTCCTTTCTGCATGGATTTTAACGGAAATCTCTACTTTCCCACTCTCCCCAAACCGACACTCAGGTCACCTTTTCAGTAACTGCCAATCAATGACCATAGATTTGGTAATTGAAAGTAAAATCAACCTTTACGGAATTACTAGGATAGCCAGTTGGCAGCTTAGGAAATGGAGCAGAGTTCATAATTGCGGAATAAGCCGGAGCTAAAATAGCATCAGGTAACAATGGATTCTGGAATTGGATGTTTGATACTTGACCGTCTTTGGAAATATTAAAAGAGACCTTTACAACAGTATCTCTGTACTTTGGATTTGGCTTCCAATTTCTTCTAATCCTACGATGAAGCTCTGCCATGTAAACAGACAAATCGGGTGTTCCTGATGTTTCTTTAAGCTTTTGGATTGGTTTTAAACGGATTTTAGGATCAAAAACGGTTTCTGCAATACTTTCAGGAGTAATTGGAGTCGAATCAACTAATCTATTTTTACAATCAAAGCTAAATCCCTTTAATTCCAAATTAAGGTCTTTAAGCCACACTTCAAACCCTAGGGCGTCAGGTTTAAGACTTTTAGAGTCATAATAAAATCTCTCTTTAGACTGGCTTTTGACAGGAATCCAGCGCCCACTTTCATCAGCCCAAGCACTGCTGAAAGCAATCAAGCCAAGCAATAAACAAACTTTGAAAGTCGAACCTATTTCCGATAGCCTAAAAGGACTATACAGATTGGGTTGTGCATGTATCATGACAGTCCGTCCACTTTTCGATCAGGATATTAGGGGATTCTAGAGTGAGTAATTCCTTGGATTTTCTGAAAATTTTACCACAGTCTAAGCGGCACGAAGCTTTCACGCTTGCTTTGACTGCTTAAGGTGAAAGATATTATGGTAAGCCTCAACAAGGGCATTGTGAATACTTCATCCTACGGGAAGCTTCATGCTCAGACTGGAAAAGCATCGTCTGAGTCTTGTGAGCTTCATAGATGATTTCACCCGGAACCAGAACCAAACAACCTTTGTACTTCTGTACTTCTTCACGCAGTCTGGCTTAGCCGTGGTGACCCAGGACATAGTATTAATGGTTAGTTTGGATTATTTAGCCAACTGATGACAGGGGATCGGGTTTTGGGAAAAATACGGCGGGGGAAATGTGAAAGCGATTGCTGAGGGCTTCAATTTGCCGGGCGTTCAGCCTGCGGCGTCCCCGCAAAATTTCGGATACCACACCTTGACTGCCCACTTCCGGTAATTCTGATTGCGTTAGTCCTTGTTGCTCCATAAGGAACTTTAAAACCTCGATTGGGCTTGAGTTAGGAATCGCATAATGCGTATCCTCATACGTTTCAATCATCATCCCCAGAATATGAATGAGCCCATTGACAGGATGCTTGGCCTCATCCGGGCTTTGCGTTATCAACGCGTATAAAAGCGCTTTGGTGCGCTCGTACTGCTCTTCGGTATCAATCGGTTGCAGATACTCTCCCGCAAATTGCATGACCGGCAAATCCGATAGTGCTTCAATCGAAAACATGCCATTTGGACTTCCAGGTGTTGGTACTATATTCGGCATGGGTAAGCACCTCCAAAATGTAAAGGGTTTGCGTATTGTAGTGAATGGATGAAATCAATCGAAAATCGTTTTCTTTGATATTGAACACCGTGGCTTTGCCAACTTGGTCCGCATGGGGATAACTTTTTCGTAATTCCACTAGATTATTGGCTTTGACTTGCTTCATGATGGTATACCAGTTCTGTAAAGGCGCTTTGGTCTGAGGGTACTGAACTCCGGCGTGAGTCAGCCGCTTTCGAACGATTAATCTCATAATGCGATTGTAACTCATTTTGAGATTTAGTGCACCCCACCTTGAAAAAAGCTGGGCATAGTCAGTGAAATAGTCTGGCCTTCCTCTTAAGGTAGTAAACCGCCCCAGCGATTCTGCTTTTTTATAGTCCCGATTTATTCTCATGTTTTCAGGTTAGAAACTGCGATCTATCGGGCTGTATACAAAATAAATCGGCAAAAATCGTTTGAAACGAGCTGGAGGCCTTAAAATCCGTTGATAGCAATATCGTGCCAGTTCGAGTCTGGCCAGGGGCATGCTTTTATCCTGTATGGGATCTAGACTTTTATATTAATCTCGGTTGGGGCGTGGCCTGTAGAAGGACTCATCGCCTCTTGCTTGGTTTTTCGAATCTTGCTGACCCACCACTTTTAACCCACTACAGCCATAGTTTTTTTAATGCTTCTACGATGACTCAGATTTGGATAGGGAGTTAATCCGCTTTTGTACGTTATCCATGATGGCTTGAAATACTGCAAATCTTTTTTCTGGCAGCTTGAGTATCTTTATTATTAAGTTGGGGTTTCGATCCTGTTAAGGTTTTGTGTTCAAGCCTGCGATAGCCTACAAAGTAATTAGCACTTGCCTTTTACCTTTCCTAAAGGCATTAGGCGGTTTCTGCGGATTAAATTTCAGGCATTTCAGTTAAAATAAAACTAATTAAGCTTGGTGCAGGGCTAAGTTTCCATTTTTTAAATGGAAAAGCTATACTTGAGCTATGGGAAACTTTAAAGGCAAAACGGAAGATTTACTAAGAGACTGGACTGCTGGTCCTACATATGCTGAGAGATTATGCGGTGGAATCCTTAAAATAGAAGGGTACGAAGATATAGATCCACAATGCCCTCTTGGTGGTGCTGACGGTAAAAAAGATATTCTTTGTAAAAAGGATGGTTATACATATTTGGCTGCAGTTTACTTTCCACTTGGCCAAAAGACTTTTACTCAAACTTTTTCTAAATTTGAAAACGACTTGCAGGGAACAATTTCTAATAAGACTAAAGGTATTATTTTCTGCACAAATCAACACTTAACTCTGAATGAGAGAAGCCAACTTGAAAAAAAGGCCCTTGAGTCTGGTAAATACTGCATAATATACCATAAGGAACGTTTACGTCTTTGTCTTGATAGTCCGACAGGCTATGGTTTGCGGTTAGAGTACTTGAAAATAGAAATGGACTCTGAAGAGCAGGTTGCTTTTTTTCAAAATAATAATAACAAAATAGAGTATGCACTTGAGCGTCATTTTGAGGAGCTGAGAAGAATTTCTGCAAAAATTGATCACATGCAGATATCGCAGGCTAAAATTGCACATACTGTTTCAATCATTGCTCGACCTTTTGACCTTTCTGATGTTTCGGTATTTGGTACGGTAATTCCCGTCGCCCATTCCTGGGAAAATGGTCCTAAAATCTCTGAGAATATAACTGTTAATCTTGTTCTGATGATTCATACATTGGTTTGCCCTGATGTACCTAAGCTAATCCTAGGCAAGTTTAGAGCCACACAGGTATGGGTAGGAAGCGTTGCCACACCTGAAGAGGCAGTTTTATTTCCTCCTGCATGGGATCAAGTACCTGATTTGCTGGAATCTTTATTAAAGCAGTGGAATACTAGAGCTTATCCCGTAAGTTTTTTAAGTTCGAGCCAAGCTAATCCCAAGTACCAGTATTG
>LAPX01000025.1 GCA_001858525.1 Vampirovibrio chlorellavorus
TGGAAACGGTAATCTAAAAGTGAGCCATTTTTAAGGGAAATGGCCACCGAAAAGTGAGCCACCTCTTTTGAGTTAAGTTTTGGTGAACACCGAAGCCAAATCAAGAGAGGAAAGAACGCGGGTGAAAAGCGTGTACGACCAGGAAGCAGTTCGCAAAGCGTATTGGGTGGATGGGAAAAGCCAGCGCCAAATAGCCCGTGAGTTGGGATTTTCGCGGAATACGGTAAGTCGGCTATTACAAACGAAAGCTGGAGAAAACCGACGTTATGCTTTGCAAAAGGCAAGAGCCAAACCGGCACTGGAAGCCTATCAGGCTTGGATTGAGGCGGTACTGAGCGCAGATGAGCTATCACCTCCAAAGCAACGACATACTGCTCAACGCCTGTACGAGCGCTTAAAAATAGAGTTTGGCTATACAGGCAGTGAGCGCAGTATTCGCCGGTTGGTTGCTGAACTGAGAAAGAAACGTCCTGAAGTCTTTCTTCCTTTGGCCTTCCAGCCGGCTGAAATGGCCCAGGTGGATTGGGCGGAAGTCACTGTCGATATAGCAGGACAGCGCAGGAAGGTTCAATTATTTTGCCTGGTGCTGAATTACTCGGGAGCTTTGTACTGCCAAGCCTTTGAACGGGCCAATCAGGAAGCCTTCTTTGAGGGGCATACCCAAGCATTCAAGTTTTTGGGCGGCGTCCCCAAAACCATTACGTATGACAACCTCACCAGCGCCGTGAAAAAGGTATTGGAAGGGAGAAACCGGGAAGAGAACGAGCGGTTTGTAACCTTTCGTAGCGCCTGGCTCTTTAATAGTCGATTTTGTAACCCAGCCCGAGGGAATGAAAAAGGGCGCGTGGAAAACATGGTGAAATTCGCGGAGCGTAATTTCTTTGTGCCAGTACCCTTAATCGCCGACTTAAATGAACTGAATAAGCAGCTAAAAGCCCATTGTGAAAGTTATTTGGAACACACCCAGGCTCGCCAATCCCAAACAGTAGGAGAACGCTTGCACATTGAACAACCGGCGTTGTTGGCCATTCCTGAATACCAGCCAGAGTGTTGCCGAATCATTTCTCTCAAGGCCGATAAATCGGCACTGGTACAGTTTGAAACCAACCGCTATTCAGTTCCCATGGAATATGCCTATACGACACTCTGGCTAAAAGCCTTTGTGAATCGTGTCGAAATCACCAATCAGGAAACTGTAATTGCGGCACATTCTAGACTGAAAGGCCGGTTTCAGGAATCCATTTGTTTTGAACATTACCTTAAAGCATTAGAACGGAAACCCGGTGGGCTTCAGCACTTACGCTCAAAAGACAAAGCGCCGTTGCCTCTCAAAAGTGCCAAATCTGAACCCTTTCGCTATCCGCAAGTGTATGTTCGTCCTCCCAATCTCACTCAGTACCGTCAACTATTAAGGAATCCCTGACAATGTCACAATCCCACGCTTTACTGCTCGATACGCATCTCAAAAAGCTTCGTTTGCCCAGTGTGGCTAAAACTTATCGAAAGCTGGCTTCTCAGGCCGCACAAGGTAACCTCACCCATGAACAATTCTTGCTAGCGATTCTGGAACAGGAAGTCCAATGTCGGGAAGAAAATGCCCGAAAAAAGCGGATTCACCAAGCCCGCTTTCCAGCCGCCAAGATGCTGGCTCAATTTGATTTCTCAGCCTTGCCCAACCTCAACAAACCCTTGATTCTGAAACTAGCCCAGGGAGAATACTTGAGTCAGGCTGAAAATATCGTATTGCTGGGCAACTCCGGCACTGGCAAAACCCATTTGGCCATTTCGCTGGGAATGGAGGCTTGTACCCAAGGTAAGCGAGTCGCCTTTTATACCGCCGCAGAACTGGTCAATCTTCTTTTGGAAGCCCAGGCACAATACCGCTTAAGCCGTGTGGAACACCGATTAAATCAGCTGGACTTGTTAATTGTGGATGAATTAGGTTACCTCGCATTGGATGGGAATGGCGTGAAATTACTGTTCTCGGTTTTTGCCAGCCGATATGAACGAAAGTCCACCATTGTGACTACCAACCTATCCTTTGACCAGTGGGAAAGCATTTTCACTGACCCTGCCATGACCGCCGCTCTGGTAGACCGGCTCACACACCATTGCCATTTGCTGGAAATGAACGGGGATAGCTACCGCTTCAAAGAAGGCTTACGCCGCCAAAAAGGGCAATAATTCGTTTTTTTCGACCCGAATGTATGTTGTAGAGAACCTATTCAAAACCCTGCGGGGTTTCAAACAGGTTCTCTACAACGGTTTTTAGATGTTTTTACGACGAAGTTTTAAAGAGAGATAAGTGGCTCACTTTTCAGTGGCCGCACTGGATCAGTTTTCGCTTGCCATTTGCA
>LAPX01000026.1 GCA_001858525.1 Vampirovibrio chlorellavorus
AAACAAAAAGCGCCAGTGTGAACACTGACGCTTTTTTTAATAAAACCCTTGGCAGAGCACTATCTTTCCGGGACCTTACAGTCCGAGTATTGTCGCGGTGAGCAGTCTTTTCGGCCGTGTTCGGAATGGGAACGGGAG
Organism: Vampirovibrio chlorellavorus; assembly: GCA_001858525.1. Taxonomy (GTDB): domain Bacteria; phylum Cyanobacteriota; class Vampirovibrionia; order Vampirovibrionales; family Vampirovibrionaceae; genus Vampirovibrio; species Vampirovibrio chlorellavorus. Next base: position 139 of record LAPX01000026.1, read on the forward strand.
TTTTCCTGTCACTAAACTACCAAGGAAACCTGGCGCTCTGGATTAACCAGAACTCAAATACCTTGAAGACTGCATAGATCACAGCCACTGCTTTTGAAGCGCAATGTCTGCATTTCATCTCTTATTATCAAAAGACCCTGTACTTGTTTTCCTGATTCCGAATGTACTCTTCTTTGATATGAATCAACGTGTTATAGGAAAAGCCCTCGTGCGATTAGTAACACTCAGCTACACCTGTTGCCAGGCTTCCACTTGTGTCCTATCAACCAGATTATCTTCCTGGGCACTTACCGCGTTGACCGCGTGAGAGATCTCATCTTGTGGTGGGCTTCGCACTTATATGCTTTCAGCGCTTATCCGCTCCGAACACAGCTACCCGGCGTTTACCACTGGCGTGATAACCGGTACACTGGCGGTTCGTCCGACCCGGTCCTCTCGTACTAAGGTCAGCTCCACTTCAAATCTCTTGCGCACATGCCGGATATGGACCGAACTGTCTCACGACGTTCTGAACCCAGCTCACGTACCGCTTTAATGGGCGAACAGCCCAACCCTTGGAACGTACTACCGCTCCAGGATGCGACGAGCCGACATCGAGGTGCCAAACCTCCCCGTCGATGTGGACTCTTGGGGGAGATCAGCCTGTTATCCCTATGGTAACTTTTGTCCGATGAGCCACGGCCCTTCCATGAAGAACCGCAGGATCACTAAGCCCGACTTTCGTCCCTGTTCGACTTGTAGGTCTCACAGTCAAGCTACCTTCTGCCTTTGCACTCTTTGGCCGATTTCCATACGGCCTGAGGTAACCTTTGGGCGCCTCCGCTACTCTTTAGGAGGCGACCGCCCCAGTCAAACTCCCCGCCTGCCACTGTCCAGCCGCCGGAATTGTGCGGCAAACTGTTAGAAATCCAACTTTGTAAGAGTGGTATCTCAACGACGACTCCACTGAAACCAGAGTTCCAGCTTCAAAGTCTCCCACCTATACTGCGCATACAAAGTCAAATTTCAATGACAAGTTAGAGTAAAGCTCAATAGGGTCTTTCTGTCCTGGCATGCGTAGGCCGTATCTTCACAGCCATTCCTATTTCACCGAGTCCCTCTCCGAGACAGCTCCCAGATCGTTACGCCATTCGTGCGGGTCAGAACTTACCTGACAAGGAATTTCGCTACCTTAGGACCGTTATAGTTACGGCCGCCGTTCATCGGGGCTTAGGTTCACAGCTTCGTGTTGCCACTAACCGCTCCCCGTAACCTTCCGACACCGGGCAGGCGTCAGCCCCTATACATCGTCTTGCGACTTAGCAGAGACCTGTGTTTTTGGTAAACAGTCGCCTGGGACTATTCGCTGCAACCCTATCACGCTTCGGACCGCTTGGATCCTACACGCTACCAGGGTACCTCTTCTCCCGAAGTTACGAGGCTATTTTGCCGAGTTCCTTAGAGAGGGTTATCTCGCGCACCTTAGTATTCTCTACTTACCCACCTGTGGCGGTTTACGGTACGGATATTATTAAACCTGGCTCGCGAAGCTTTTCTCGGCAGTGTGGCGTCTGTACCTTCGGGTTCGTAAACCCTGCGCATCACGTCTCACGTCTTAACGCCCGTGCGGATTTTCCTACACGAACTAGCTACACGCTTGCACCAGCACATCCAATCGCTGGCATACATAGCCTCCTGCGTCCCTCCGCAGCTCATAACGGTTTAATAATAGTTCAGGAATATCAACCTGATGTCCATCGACTACGCCTTTCGGCCTCGCCTTAGGATCCGACTAACCCCACGCGGACGAGCCTGCCGTGGGAAACCTTAGGTTTTCGGTGCATTGGATTCTCACCAATGTTTTCGCTACTCAAGCCAGCATTCTCACTTCTGCTTCGTCCACCAGTCCTTATCGGTCTGACTTCAACCTACAACAGAACGCTCCCCTACCCAAATACAATAAATTGTATTTGCCATAGCTTCGGTACTACGCTTAGCCCCGTTCATTTTCCGCGCATTATCTCTTGACCAGTGAGCTATTACGCACTCTTTTAATGGTGGCTGCTTCTAAGCCAACATCCTGGTTGTCTAGGAAATAACACCTCGTTAATCACTTAGCGTAGATTTTGGGACCTTAGCCGATGGTCTGGGCTGTTTCCCTCTTGACCACGGAACTTATCTCTCGCAGTCTCACTGCCGGATATCACTTTACCGGTATTCGGAGTTTGTCTCGATTTGGTACCCCGTTCTAGGGCCCGCACCGAATCAGTGCTCTACCCCCGGTAAGATACGTCCGACGCTGTGCCTAAACACATTTCGGGGAGAACCAGCTAGCTCCTCGTTCGATTGGCATTTCACCCCTAACCACAACTCATCCCCGAATTTTTCAACATTCGTGGGTTCGGACCTCCACGTAGTGTTACCTACGCTTCATCCTGGCCATGGTTAGATCACGAGGGTTCGGGTCTAACTCCAGTAATTATCATTCGCCCTATTCAGACTCGGTTTCCCTATGGCTCCGGGTACTAACCCCTTAACCAACTACTGAAGTTAACTCGCTGGCTCATTCTTCAACAGGCACGCCATCACCCTATCAATAGGGCTCTGACTGCTTGTAAGCACACGGTTTCAGGTTCTATTTCACTCGGGTTTCCACCGTTCTTTTCGCCTTTCCGTCACCGTACTAGTTCACTATCGGTTACGAGCAGTGTTTAGCCTTACGAGATGGTCCTCGCAGATTCATACGGTATTTCACGTGCACCGTACTACTCGGGATGACTCCAACAGATCCTTCGCTTTCGTCGACGTGACTATCACACTCTTTGGTCCAGCTTTCCAGCTGTGTTTGACTAGCTAAGATTTTGTAACTGTTTACCGGATTAACAGCTCCGGTGGGAGGTCCCACGACACCCCATACACAACGCCTGTTCGCTATCACATGTATGAGGTTTAGGCTCTTCCCCGTTCGCTCGCCGCTACTAAGGGAATCTCTGGTTTGATTTCTTTTCCTCCAGGTACTAAGATGTTTCAGTTCCCTGGCTTACCTCCGTATACCCTATGTATTCAGGTATCGGTCACTGGACATTACTCCAGTGGGGTTGCCCCATTCGGATTTCTACGGATCAAGGCTTATTTGCAACTCCCCGTAGTGTATCGCCGCTTATCGCGTCCTTCATCGGCTGCTCGTACCTAGGCATTCTCCGTGCGCTCTTGGTAGCTTTACCTAAAACATTGATTCATCCATTTTTTATGTATCAATCAATTGCTCAATTGATACGCGAGTAATCCTTTTTTACTTCTCAGTTTGAAATAAGATTACGCAAACAGAATCTTTCTTTAATATTTTAGAGATTCAATTTGATCTATGCAGTTGTCAAAGTACAAACTTTAATAACAAAATTCCTGAAACTTTCATCTCAAGAACCTCGCTACCTCAAGGCTCTCACCCTGAAGACTGAATATCGGAACGACTCACGATTCAAATGCGCCTTTGATTACTTCTAAAACGTAAGCCTTAAAATGAAGTAACTACATCACACTGGTAACCAGTATGAATGACGTCGACCTAGGAGTATAACTAACCAAAAATCGTTAGTCATGCTCTCCTTAGAAAGGAGGTGATCCAGCCACACCTTCCGGTACGGCTACCTTGTTACGACTTCACCCCAATCAAGAGTTCCACCTTAGGCGGCTCCCTCCTTACGGTTGGGACACCGACTTCGGGCATAACCCTCTTTCGTGGTGTGACGGGCGGTGTGTACAAGGCCCGGGAACGTATTCAACGCAGCGTGCTGATCTGCGTTTACTAGCGATTCCGACTTCACGTAGTCGAGTTGCAGACTACGATCCGAACTGAGGGACGGTTTTAGGATTTGCCAGACATCGCTGCCAAGCTGCCCATTGTCCGTTACCCATTGTAACACGTGTGTAGCCCTGGACATAAGGGGCGTGATGATTTGACGTCATCCCCACCTTCCTCCGGTTTGTCACCGGCAGTCTGGCCTGAGGGTTCAGCATCTTACGACCTGTAACAACAGACCACGAGGGTTGCGCTCGTTGCGGGACTTAACCCAACATCTCACGACACGAGCTGACGACAACCGTGCACCACCTGTCTTACGGCTCCCGAAGGCACCCCCTGCTTTCACAGAGGTTCCGTAGATGTCAAGCCCAGGTAAGGTTCTTCGCGTTGCATCGAATTAAACCACATGTTCCACCGCTTGTGCGGGCCCCCGTCAATTCCTTTGAGTTTCACTCTTGCGAGCGTACTCCCCAGGCGGGATACTTATCGCGTTAGCTACGGCACAGATGGGGTCGAATCCACCTACACCTAGTATCCATCGTTTACGGCCAGGACTACAGGGGTATCTAATCCCTTTTGCTACCCTGGCTTTCGTTCCTCAGCGTCAGTTATGGCCCAGTCACGCGCTTTCGCCACCGGTGTTCCTCCTGATATCTACGCATTTCACCGCTACACCAGGAATTCCCGTGACCTCTACCACACTCTAGTCGCCCAGTTTCCAATGCCATGCTGGCGTTGAGCGCCAGGCTTTAACATCAGACTTAGGCAACCGCCTACGAACTCTTTACGCCCAATAATTCCGGACAACGCTTGCATCCTACGTCTTACCGCGGCTGCTGGCACGTAGTTAGCCGATGCTTCCTCTGCAGGTACAGTCATTATATTCCCTGCTGACAGTAGTTTACGAACCGAAATCCTTCATCCTACACGCGGTGTTGCTGCGTCAGGCTTTCGCCCATTGCGCAAAATTCCCTACTGCTGCCTTCCGTAGAAGTGTGGGCCGTGTCTCAGTCCCACTCTGGCTGGTCATCCTCTCAGACCAACTACTGATCATCGCCTTGGTAGGCCTTTACCCTACCAACAAGCTAATCAGACGCAGACCGATCTCTTACCGATAAATCTTTAATCAACAGCATTCCAGCCATTGACTTATGCGGTATTAGCACCGGTTTCCCGATGTTATCCCCCAGTAAGAGGCACGTTATCTACGCGTTACTCAGCCGTCCGCCACTGATGTACCCCGAAGGGCCTCATCGTTCGACTTGCATGTATTAAGCACACCGCCAGCGTTCGTCCTGAGCCAGGATCAAACTCTCCATTACAGAAATCTTTTACCCGAATCTTACGATTCAGTGTCAGCTACTCAACTTGCGTCAAGCAACTTCGAAATCTTCAGGATTATTCCTGTCCTTGGCTCGCGTTTATTAGATTTGAACGGAGTCTTTTTAATGTTCCAATATTCAGTTTTCAAAGTACGAG
>LAPX01000003.1 GCA_001858525.1 Vampirovibrio chlorellavorus
TTTGGCGGTGGCTTTTTTTGCTGCGGGCTTGGCAGCTGCTTTTTTAGCGACCGGTTTTTTGGTGGTGGCTTTTTTTGCTGCGGGCTTGGCAGCTGCTTTTTTAGCGACCGGCTTTTTGGCGGCGGCTTTTTTTACAGCGGGCTTTTTAGCGGCCGGTTTTTTGGCCGTCGTTTTTTTACTTGTGGCTTTTTTCAAATCGGAAGCCACTTTGCCAATGGTTTGGCTGGCCGAAGCAATCGCTTTGCGAACAGTGCTGTCAAAATCGGACTTGCTGGTTTGAAAGCGTTTTTTGAGATCTTCGGCTACTTTTCTGGCTTCGTTGGGTTTAATATCCCCACGAGCTACCATTTCATCCACCAGATCACTGACCGCGTCTTTTAATTTTTCAGCGGTCATCACGGTGGCACCCAAGCCGATCAAAAACGCTTTTTTCAATCCTTCCAGAGAATCGTTCTTCTGGGTTTTCTTGGCGGCAACGTGAGTTTTACCGTTCGCGCTGGCTTTGCTAACAGCAGATTTCACGCTGCTTTTGCTGATTTTTTTGATGCTGGCAGGCTTTTTGGCTGCCGTTTTTTTGGAGGCCGCAGCCTTCTTCGTTTTCAATGTTAAAACTCCTCTCGCTATCCAGAAATTATCAGTGTTATTGTATCATTGCTTTTTTAAATTTTATGCTTTCGCAACATTTTCTATCCATTTGGTTAAGGGATAACTGTTTGTATTCCCACTAAACATGCCTGCCAAACTTAGAATATTTTCTTATTCACAAATTTTACCTGATCTTGTCCTAAATCTGCTTATACTTCCAATATCTCAGCAAACGGATGATTCGGCAGCAGTGCTGAAAACCCAAAAGGGATGCTTGAAACCGGGAAAGGGCAAGTTTTACGCGAATTTGAAAATTCCCCCAAAAAGAGGAATTCAGCCTTGTAATCTGGATGCGGATTAAAGGTTTTGAGACCGAATCCGATAGTGTTCTGTAAGACTTGGAAACATTTTCAAATTCTTGAGAAAGACACTTGATTAAAAGGATCGATCCATCATGGGACTTGCAGCCAGCCAATCCAGGTATTTAAGCCTGACAGCCCGCAAGAACGACCTGGAATTAACCGGACAACAGATTAACCAGTCTCGTTTAACACTTGCCAACGTTCAGAACGATCTATACAACTCCAGCACCAACCTGGAGCCGGACTCCGATGATGCCATTCGGATTCAGTTAAGGATCACCGCGATTCAGAGTCTGGATAAGGCGCTGGAGCTGCAATTGCGTCGGGTGGATACCCAGCAACAGGCCGTACAAACCGAATTGGAAGCGGTTAAAAAAGTAATTGATAAGAATGTTGAACTTACATTCAAGACTTTCGCATAACGGCCGAATAGAGTATCAAGACCTGTAAAATTTAGTCCGTATAAACACCGCAGATTTATCAAATTGGAGAATTGACCGGGAGGTCCATCCACCACTATGAGCTACAAAAACGATTCATATCTAGTCATTATGAACAGCTACGATAAGGCGGGTAGCGCGGCCAAGGCTGAGCTGTTTGAAACGTATGATCGCTTGCGGGATTTAACCGTCTCAGGTCCTGCTTTGGGTGGCAGCGGTGTGGGTAAATTTGGCAGCTTGCTGATGAACGTAGCCCGCATGTTTGGTGGCTCTCCCTTTCTGCCCACCTTTGGCAGTGAGGCCATTAATATTCCCGGCACTTCGTATTATTCCCCCATGTCTGGCGGCACCGGAATTTTACCGGGTGGTCAGGCCGCTTTTGGGTTGGCCCCGTTTTCTAACGTAACCGGCTTTAATACGGGTGGGGCGGCACCTATCGATAACTCATCCATCGGGCCTTTAAGTTTATTTTCAGCTTTGGGTACTGGCTCTCTTGGAGCCAGTGCTCTCGGGTTTTCCGGCTTGGGTAGCATCGGCTTTCCCATGGCCAGCACCATTGGTGGCGTTTTTATGGGCGGGGCCAGTCCCATTGGTGGCGATGTTGGCGCCTTGAATAGCGGCTTTCTGGCCGGGGGCGCTTCCGGTATTGGCGGGGCTGCCACGGCGGGCGGATTGGCTCTAGGCACAGCTGCCGGGGCTGGTTTCGGACGAAACTGGGTCATGCCTGCTGCTGGTATTGTCAGCGGAATTGGAGGCTTACTGACCACATTGGGGCCATTTTTTGGACCGTTTGGTCTGGCCGCAGCTGCGGGAGGCTCTATTTTAAGTGGCGTATCCGGTGCGGTATTGTCCAGTTTTCAAACCATTTCCAACCGGTTATTGGTGAACGCCGATACGATTTTATCCTCCAAAATTAAAAACCTGGAAACCACGGTTAAGCAGATTGACGCGCAGGAAGAAATTTTGCGTAAGCTGCTCAAGGAATCCGTAGAAGGAGACAAAAAGGCCTTGGAAAATATTTAGGCGGAACCGTGGTCTAGAATGGTCTAACCTGATTTACTGGACAGGGATCAATGAGGGTCGTTGATATGGATCGTCCCCCGGAAAATTCGAAGTATTCTCAACCGTCTGCGCAGCCGCCCGTGGATCCGTATTTGTACGCGGCCAGCCTGAATTCCTTTATGACCGAGCGCAATCCCATTCAAATTTTGGTGGGTGATATGGGGCGCATGATTCACACCGTGGCTAACCTGGGAAAGAACCGCAAAATGGCCCAGCAGCGGATTCAGCAGTTACAAGCCCAGGTGCATAAAGTGGAAGGCGACATTGCCCAAGGTAACCCCAAGATTGTGGGTACCCGCTTGGACAAGTTGCGCTAGGCCCTTATGTTAAAAGTTGCTTATGCGCTTCAAAAAAACTTTCTTTTGAGGTCAGGAATAAATCTTTTTCTCGCTGGTACTGGGCGGTCATGTCTTTAATGTTTTTGTTGAGCGTTTCCATTTTCTTCTCTAAGGCATCGTGTTCGAGTTGATCTTCCATGGATAACTGTTTGGCAGGTAATTGGGTATTGGGTACGAATGAGGCGAAGCGAAAGCCATACCCTTCGCTCTGCGCTATGCTGTCAACCAGTCCCCAAAAGTCTGCATACTTATCGTCCTCTGAGCCGTATAAAGGGGCAACATAGTCAGGACACTCTGCTAAAATTTGGTCAATGCCCTGTTCTTCCCTTTTAAGCGGATAGAGCAGTTGGTCTTTTTGCCACTGCATCAATACGTAGCGAATGGCATGGGCATTAATTTGCTCTCTTAATTTTAGAAGCGATGTTTCTTTTTCTTTTAATAGATCATAGGCCCTCTGAGGGGCTGCCTCTTGCTTTATAGTAGCCAGCCATTTACCCCACGGGGCGCGCTGCTCCAGGACTTTTTCAACGGCTGCCTTCTTGGTTAAAATCTGCTCGTACACCTTGGCCATTTTAGGATCTGGATGTTGGCTGGGCGAAGCGGAAGCGGTTTTTTCAGACGAAGTTGGCTCTGCGGAGTGGAATGCGAACGTATCCTCTGGGGGTGGCATCTCGATAATGATGAAGGGTTGCTCTTCTTCTGTTGCTACCGGTGCTTGGACGGTGCTTCGTCTGTGAAGAGTTCTCCCCGTAAGTGATTGCCAGCCCTTGGTATAAGAGGCCTGTGGCGATTGTATTGACATCAATAATAAACCCACTACTTAATGATTCTAGTTTTCAGTGATTTTGGCATTCAGTATAACCGAAAGTAGGCGCTGCAACCATTCAGCCCGAACACGCCAGCAGGAAAAAACATATCAGGCTGAACGCAAGCGGATGAGGGTGTTTTTTGAGTGCCCTATTGTCGGTGAGTGACTGTGATAGGGCCGAGTTAACTCACCACGTCTTCCGAAGCGGCGTCCTCGTAATCCCCAGCGTAAGCCTCTGGCATCTCTGGTGTGGTATCTTGCCCCCGGTTTTCCTTGCCAATCAGCTTCACCAGATGGGCCAAGTCCTTGCGATCTGCGGTCAGCTTGAAATACTCATGAAAGTGACGGGTCACGTTTAACTGGTAAGAGCGGCCTTCCCGGCGCTTGGTAATCAGCTTGTGCTTGAGCAGATTGGCGATATGGTCGTAGGCCACGCTGCCCCGCCACTCAATGAGATCCGATTGCAGCACGGGGGCCTTGATGGCGATGGCGGAAAGTGTGCGCAACTCTGCGGCGGTCATCTCCAGCGGCATCATTTTATTGACCATGTCCCCGTACTCTTCCTTCACCTGCAAAATGTAGCCGTCCGTATCGTCAATTTCCAGCGAAGAGCCTTCCCGGAAGTTGTAATCGCCCATTAATTCCATCAGGGCAAATTCGGTTTCCTCGTAGGGAGCGTCAATCATCTGGGCAATTTCATGCAGGGTCAGGGCTTTACCGGTCATAAACAACACCGATTCAATGCGCCCTTTCAGGCTTTGCCCCGGCGGAAGTTCTACCTGAAAGGGTTTGGGTTGCTCGTTCTCCAGATCTTCTGCATCCGGGTCCGGGTATCCGTAATGTACGCTCATCCGGCCAGTTCCTCTTGCGTTTGCTGATTATCCCCATTTTCTGGGGCATCCGGGGCCACGAAGACCTCGGCGTAAAATTCGTCCTGATGCATGGAAAAGCCACCCCGGGCGGTTAAAAACAGCAGGGCCAAAAAGGCTGAAATTTTATCCAGCCGCCCCCGCTCCATAATTTCAGTGAGGGACACCTGTTCCTGATGAATCAACACCCGCTCCAGCAGATACCGCAGTTGGCTGACCGTATCCTCATGGAACTCCTCGTGGGCCATCTCCTCAATGTCATCGGCGGTAAAGTCGGCGTAGTCCATCATGCGACGGCTGCTGGCCTTTTCCACCTTTTCTTTCAGGCTGCGGCGCTTTTCCAGTTCTTCGTACTTTTGCAGCTCCAGAATCAGATCTTCCAGCGTAACGTTACGAATGCGGGGCTGTTTGGTGCTGGTGCGTCGCTTAATCACCTCATCCAGGGAGCGAAAGCTGAACTTGGGCTGGATGATACGGTTGTTGTCCATAAAATCGGGTTCCAGCAGTTCATCCAGAAACTCATCTGGCGGGTTCAGGTAATTAATGCCAGCCAGTTGATCGGATTTCATGCGCAGCAAAATGGCCAAATACAGCAGGGTTTTGCCGGTGATCTTCAGATCCGACTCTTTCTGTTCGGCCACGGCCTGCAAATACTGATCGGCCACCTTCACAATATCAATGTTCCAGGGGTCAATCTCCCCGGATTTGGCCATTTCCACCAGCAATTCCACCCCATCGGCGGGCTTGGAAGACTGGCCCGTTGGCGCTGCTAGGGCCTCATTATAGGCCTCGTCAAAGGACGCTTTGGGTTCAGGACGCGGCTGCAATGGTCCGATCTCCCTCAGTTCCCGACGCTGCGGGTGCTTCGTCGGGGCGGTGCTTGATGCCGGTCACTTTGGTAATACCATTTTGACGCTGGGTGACGCCAATGGTTCGCTCGGAGCATTCAATCATGGGCTTACGCAGGGACACCACGATAAACTGAGCCCGGCGGGCTTCCCGGTTGACCATGTTGGCCAGTTTTTCAGCGTTAATCCCGTCCAGGTTTTGATCCACCTCGTCCAGGGCGTAGAAAGGGGCTGGCATATAGCGCTGGATGGCGAATACAAAGGCCAGCGAGGTCAGGGATTTTTCCCCGCCACTGAGACCCTCAATCCGAAGCATCTTTTTGCCACGGGGTTGGGCGTGAATGGTTAATCCGCCTTCAAAGGGAGAATCCGGGTTGGTCAACATCAGCTCTCCGCTGCCATCGGACAGCTCGGCGAAAATGCTGCGGAAGTTGGCATCCACGCTTTCATAGGCTTTCATGAAGGAAACCCGCTTCAGTTCGTGATAACTGGCGATTTTAACGTTGATGGTTTCCCGTTCCTGATTCAGGGTTTCAATCTTTTCGGCCAGCTCGTTGCGGCGGCCATTGACCCGGTCAAACTCTTCAATGGCCAGCATATTGACCGGCTCCATGCTCTCCATCTTCTTGCTCAGGCGGGCAATGTTCTGGGTCACCTCCTCACCAGAAGGCAGTTGATCCGCTTGAATGCTATCCGCATCGATTTCAGCCAGTTTGAGTTGGTTGCGCACCAATTGCAACTGCGGTTCCAGCTCCCGCTTGCGGGCCTGGAAAGCTACGATCTGCTCATCCAGTTGCTGTACGTTGCGCTCCTGAATGTTTTTCTGCTTCTCCTGCTCAATCAACAGGGCTTGCACCTGATCCCGCTCATCTTGCAGCTTTTTGAGTTCCTCATCCAGCTCGGTGGTCTGGGCTTCCAGGTCGTTGATTTGCCGTACGGTTAGCTGAATTTCCTCGATGGCGGCGATTTTTTCCTTGGCAATGGCGGCGCTGTGCTGGGTGAATTCATCAATGCGCTTTTTGCTGTCCTGAACGCCCACTTGCTGGAAGTTTTTTTCCATTTCCTTACTTTTAATATCGGTTTGCACGTTCCGCATTTGGGAGTCGTAGTATTCCATCTGGAATTTCACTTCCTTCATGCGTTCCCGCAGTTCGTCAATTTGCTCGCTTGGCAATTGGCTTTCAATGGCATCCAGCTCGCCTTGCAGACTTTGTACGGTGCTTTGCCGTTGGGCCAGATTGGCTTCCAAGGTTTGGATTTCTTTCGTTAGCCGTTCAATCTCAGCGTTCAAGTCGCTGACATCCACAGCGCTTTCCTGCAACTTGCGAATCTCGTCTAGCTGGGCATTCACTTCATCCAGCCCGGCGGAAGCCCGGGAGTATTTCTGCATCAGGGCCGCATAATCGGCCTTGACCACTTCCATTTTTAGTTCTAATGCCGTGAGCTGCTTTTGATGGGTTTCCTTTTCCATCTCAGCCCGTTCCAATCGTTTGGCCAGGGTCTGCAATTCCTGTTCGACGTTGCTGCCCCCGAAGTAGTTGCCGCTGCGGCCCCGATTCGATTGTGAACCGCCGGTCATGGCCCCCGATTTTTCCATCAAGCTGCCATCCAAGGTCACCATGCGGTATTTGCGCAGCAGTTTGCGGGCGGCCTGGGCGTCTTCCACAATCAGGGTGTCCCCTAAAGCGTAGCTGAAGACGTCTTCATACTGGTTGTCAAATTCAATCAGGTTGACGGCGTAATCGATGACCCCCGGATCACGGGGCAAGGGGGGCAGTCCCCGGAAGCTCTGGATTTTGCTCAGGGGCAAGAAGGTGGCCCGTCCGGCCCGACTTTCCTGCAACATGCGGATGCCTTCACTGGCCACTTGCTCGTCATCCACCACGATGTTCTGAATCCGCCCGCCCAGGGCGATTTCCATGGCCAGGGCGTACTCCTGATTTACATCGCCCAGCTGGGCCACGGTACCATGAACGCCATGCAGGCCGGATTTTAAAACCGTATCCACGGCCCGGGTGAAGTTGACTTCCTCGTAGGCCCGTTGGCGGGCTTCCAGTTGCACATACTCCCGGTGGAATTCCTGATATTTGGCTTGAGTCTGGTTTAAATTGACCTTGGCTTGGCCGTAATCGCGATGCAACTGGTTCAGTTGGGCTTCAAAGGCCTCTTTTTCCGAGCCAAATTCTTTCACGTCCCGGCTTAAATTGACATGGCGACCGTTCAGCACCACCAGTTTATCGGCGCCCTCCTGGTTGCTGCGCAAGCGAATGTCCATTTCGTACTGGTTGCGCTTGATTTCCGCTTCCAGATCCAGCTTGTCCCGGTTAAGCCGGGAGACCACATCTTCGGCTTCAGTCAGTTGTTGACGAATGCCGCTGCGCTTCACGCTCAACTCACTGCTAGAGCCTGTAAGGGCATCGAATTGCTGTTCCAGCTTCTGGGCCTCTTTGGCCTCATCGTTGTACAGGGCTTGCAATTCCTTGTACTGGTGGTTGAAGCCCTTGATCTCCTCATCCAGGTCGTTGGATTTCTCTTGCATGCGCTGGATTTCCAACTGGGCTTGCTCGGCTCGCCTTTTGTTTTCAGCGGTTTTTTCCTCAATGCTTTTAATGGCATCTTCTTTGCGGGCAATGTGACCTTTAAGCCCTTCAATCTGCTTTTTCAGGGCGATTTGCTGATCTTCGCCCTTCTTTTTAACCTGACTGGAGAGATCCAACAGTTGGGCATGGGTCACTTGAATATCGGCCACCAGTTGATGGATGAGTTGTTGGCCGGATTCCTTCTGCTTTCTGGCATCCACCAGATTTTGATTGGTGGCGCCAATGGCCTTTTGAATGTCCAGATACTTGGCGGCCAGTAACATGCCCTCATAGCGGTTTTTCTCATCCCGCAGCTTTTGGTATTTCAGGGCGTGATCCCGCTCCGTGCCCAGTTGTTCCAGGCGCAGGTTGATTTCATTGAGCAAGATGGTGTTGCGTTCAATGTTGGCCCCGGTGGCTTCCAGTTCCCGCTGGGCTTGCTCGATTTTGCGGTCAAATTCGGCAACGCCAGCGATTTCATCAATAATCTTGCGCCGCTCCATGGGCGACATATTCACAATGCCCGCCACATCGCCCTGCATCATGACGTTATAAGTACCCGGAGAGACGTTAAACTGCCCCAAGTAATCGTGAATGTCCGTCAGGGTGGTCGGTTTTCCGTTCATGTAATAGGTGCTGGTATAGCCGCTGGCGCTGCCCCGAATGCGGCGAGTGATTTGCACAAACTCGCTGTTGGGGCCTAAATCGGTGAGCGAAATTTCCTTGACCCCGGTCAGGGCTTTAGACTCTGACTCGGGCAAAGGCTCAGCATCTTCGATAGCCGTTTCTTCAGGAGCGCTTTGGTTTAGTTCATCAGTGTGAGGAAGTTCCAATGGGATTTGAATGGCCGCCTTGGCCATATCTTCCGTACTTTTTCGGAAGGTGATGGTAACAATGGCCTCTTTGCGCTTGGAGAGGTTGTTGATGAGATCCGATAGTTTCTCGGCCCGCATGGTGCGAGAGGTGGATAGGCCCAGGCAAAACAGGATACTATCGATAATATTGCTTTTTCCGGAGCCATTTGGCCCGGAAACCGTAGTAAAACCATCCTCAAAAGGAATCACCGTCTTTTCGGCGAAGGATTTAAAGTTATCAATGACGATCTGGTGGATGTGCATTACCGGTAACGACCCTTTAAAGCTCCTGAATCTCTATCGGGATGGAATCTAACTCCCATCAAGAACGGCGGTATAGTCTCCTGGGTGCCCAAAGCGGTGTTTGGGACGGACGGAATTCTGATGGAGATCGGCCCAGGGTGAGGGGTTTTGGTGCAAATGGCGGGCGGCGGCGTCTCTCTACTGCTGCCAGCGGTAAACCCGTTGCGCTGCTTTGGCTTCACAAACAGCGTTTTAAAAGCCGAACTCGATACATATCGTAGCACACAGGGCGTTGTCATGCGGAATTTTTCCATGGGCTGCTTAATGCTTGGTGATATATGAGTCCATGTTCGTTTTTTTGATGAACGCTCTGTAAAGCGGCTGAGCCGGTTTTTCTGTACGATTCCGAAAATTTCTTGTAAGATGATGAGTATGAAAGAGGCTAAATCTTTAAAAATTCCATACCTGTCTGAAGAAGCGCGGATGGTGACCTATGAAAATGGGTATACCTTTGTGTTTGTTCCTAAAAAGGGCGATGTTTTTAACATCAGTACCTGGGTGAAAACCGGGTCCATTCATGAAGATGATCAAATCAACGGGATTTCCCACTTTTTGGAACACCTGATGTTCAAGGGGACAGAGCGTTTTAAGCCCGGTGAATTTGACAAGGCCATGGAGTCCATGGGGGCAGTTATTAACGCTGCGACCTGGAAAGATTTTACGTTCTATTACGTGACAGGCCCCAAGGGCAAGTCTGATGTGGCCCAGCTGGGTCAAAACTTTGAACTGGCCCTGGATTTACATTCCGATATGATGCTGGGTTCTACCATTCCGGATGAGGAAGTGGGCCCGCAGTACGATCCGTTTGATACCAACTACAAGGGCGAGAAACGGGAGCGCAGTGTGGTGATCGAAGAGATTTCCATGCGGGAGGATCAGCCCTGGACCAAAATTTATAATTCCGTGAACCATATGATGTATGAGGCCGGACACCCTTATCAGCGGGATGTCATTGGCACGCGTCAGATCATTGGTAACGTGCCTCGGGAAACCATTTACGAGTACTACAGGCAGTGGTATTCGCCTTCCAACATGACCACCATTGTGGTGGGCGATTTTGATTTTAATACGCTGGAAGAGAAAATTTGTAGGCACTTCGATTTTGAGAAGTTTAAAATCGCGGCCAATGGCAAGGGCGTTACCCCGCGGGCTGAGCAGTTTAAAGCCCCCACCGCTCAACGATACGATGAGGTGAAGGGCGAGTACCAGACTTCCTTCTTTATTATGGGTTTTCATGCTCCCGATCCGAAAAATTTGAAAGAAACCATTGCCCTGGATGTGGTGAGCCATGTGCTGGGTGAAGGGCGCAGTTCCCGCTTGACCCAGGCTTTGCTGGAAAAGCCGGCCACCCCGGTTTACAACTATGTCAGTTGTGGGCAATCTACTTTCAAGTTGGGGAACGTGTTTTTTATTCAAGGGAACTTCAATTTCCCGGAAGGGCAAAGCGACCCCAAACCGATTTTGAAGCAACTGGAAGCCGAACTGGAAAAATTGCTGACCACCGAACCCATTACGGAAGCAGAATTTCAGCGGGCTTTGAAAAAATTAAAGGTCAATTTTGCGGAAACCTCGGAAACCGCGTCCGGCATTGCCGAAACCATTGGGGAAGCCATTACGGTGGTGGGCTCCATTGAGTCGTATCTGGATTATTTGACCGTGTTGAACCAGTTGGATGTGGCCACGGTAAATGCCATTGCCCGCAACTATCTGTCTTTGGATAAAGCATACACGTCGGTGATGGTGCCGGGTGAAGGCGCTTTGAAATCTGAAGATGACGGCGAAGGAGAGGCGTAACCCATGTTGAAGGTAGAGGCTCTCCCCACTGAGATTTTGAAGTTGTCCACAGGGGCAACACTGTTACACACCCCTATTGAGACCGCCCCTCGTTTGGCCATTTCCATGTTTTTGCCTGGTGGCAATTTGCTGGATGCCGTTCCTGGGGTATCCGATATGGTGGATCGCCTGCTGATGAAGGGGACGACTACCCGGAATCAGGAACAGATTTCCATTGAGCTGGATGGACTGACCCTGGAAGTGGACAGTGACACCAAGCGCGATTACAGCGCCATTCACGCCACATTACTGGAAGAAGATCTGGACACTTCTTTTGAGCTGATTGCAGACTTTTTTTATAACTCCACCTTCAGCGAATTTGATCGGGAAAAGCAAAAGGTGGCTGGCGAAGTGATGATGGATCTGGACTCTCCCAAGAGTCGGGCCTCGGATCAGTTTATTCGCAGAATGTTTGAAAACACCCCCTATGGCATTGTCAGTAGCGTCATTCTGGATGCCTTGCCATCGCTTAATTCGGTGGCGGATCTGAAAGCCCATTACCAACGGGTGTTTACCCCTAAAAATTTAATTGTCTCGGTGGCTGGTAATATTCAGGCTGATAAAATGGCCAAGGCTTTGGAAAAATATTTCCCCAATGGGGCTGAAAGCGCGCCTTTGGTTGAGGATAGCGTACAGGCCAAGTTGCGCAATTTGTCTTTAACCCAGGATGAATTGATTACCTTTGCCCGTGATGATTCCTCGCAAGCCCATATTTTTAAGGGCTGGCTGGTGCCGGAAGCCCGTCATGAAGATTACGCCCCGCTGGCTTTGATGAACACCATTTTGGGTGCCGCAGGCTTGAGTTCCCGGTTGTTTCTGGAACTGCGGGACAAGCAGGGATTGGCCTACAACGTGCGCAGTACCTATGAGGCTTATCGGCACAAAGGGTTGTTTTACCTGTACATTGGCACTGAGCCCAAGAACAAGGACAAGTGCCTGAAGGGCTTTATCGAGGAAGTGAACAAACTCGCTGAAGTTCCGGTTTCCGCCGAAGAATTGGCCGATGCCAAGCGCAATATTTTAGGCCGTCGTTCCGTATTTCTGGAAACAGCCCATCAGCAAGCCAATTACATTGGCGCCAACTATACGCAAGGCCGTACGCTGGAAGAAATCGCCCGGGTGCCGGAGCAGATTGAAGCCGTGACCCCGGCGGATGTGCAGCGGGTGGTGCAACAATATCTGCTGCAACCGGCTTTGGTTTCCTTGGTTGGCCCTTCCCGGATTTTTTAACTTCAGCGTTTAACGCTTCAGTTCCCTGACACTGTCCCTTTTTGGCTGGTGGTTGCAGTCTGCTTGGTTTTAGCTAACTTAAGACCGCCTTACCTTAGTAGTACCCGGCAGCCATGGGGAACGGGCTTGGTGCGCTGGCATATAAAGCCGCATCGGGATTTAACATGCCTGCTCCTTCCGCCAACGGGGAAGCCTGTGTATCCACGGCGGTTTGCTGCAAAATGGCCTTAATTTGGGCCACGCTTAAATTGGGGTTTTGCTGCTGCATGCGGGCAATAATGGCCGCCGCTTTGGGCGAGGCGAAGGAGGTGCCATCCTGTGGGCCAAATTGGGTTTTGACCCCGACCCCATCGGTGGCGATGGTGGGGTTGTAGGTGCCGTCTCCCCAGGAGGAGAAGCTACCCAGGGTGTCATCCTGCAACTGGGGCGTATCCTGATCATCCGATGCGGCCACCGAGATAACATCCTGACTTTGGGCCAAAAAGTTGGTATCCCCGCCGGGCTTGCTTCTGGGGAATACGTCGTTCAGTTCATGCTCGTTCCCTGCGGCCACTACCACGGCGATGCCACGTTGAGCCGCACTGCTGGTGCTGGCCTGATACTGGGCGCGGGCCTGCTGAAATGCGGAATTGGGCGCATCCAGACGATCATCCACATAGGTGCTGATGGCGTTGGCTACCGGCTCGGTGACCGTGGTGACTCCGTCTTTATCTACTTCCAGGTTTTGAATGTCACTGGCCTGCAATCCGACGTACTTGGCCAGCGATGGATTGGCCTGAAGCGCATGCAGGGTATCAATGTACACCTCATTGCGAGAGTAGCCCAGGGAGCCGTTAATCACCGTGGCTTTGCCTTCGTTGACCACCTGATCAATTTCTTGACTGAACACGTTAAAGGCATCGGAGGCGCCCGCATCAATATACTCATTCAATGCTTGCTGATTGCTCAATTTTGGGGCTGTTGCCGCCGCTTTGGATTGGGTACTGGCCGCCCCATCCTGACTGCCATCATCAATGCCTTCAAAAACCGCTGTGCCGTTGGGGTTATATCGCTGATAAACCTCCATCACGGATTGGGCATGCTCATCCGCTTTGCCGTCGCCCGTGTAACCGACCTCCACAATGACGGCGCTGCCTGCTTTTGTGGGTGAGGTGGAGGGACTTTGTCCCGTCAGGTCTTCGGAGCTGCCCAGCAGGGTTTGCAGCAGTTGCGTTAATTCTGCGGCACTGCTTGAGTCACCGCTGTATAAGGGGTTACCACCCGGGGGGAATAAGCCATCCAATGCGGGTTGTGAGCCATTCGAAGGCACCGCCGGGAAGGCTTGACCCCAAGGGTTTGGATAGAATCCTGTTGCTGCCCCATTTGGGCTCGCCCAGGCATTAAGCCCATTACTTGCCATTCATGTTATCTCCATCCCACGAACTGCCACACCACACAAATGCGAAGACCCCGGTACGTTCAACGGGGTGCTATGCTAAATAAAAAGATATGGGCTGCTTAAATTGATTGTTTTTATGATCTTTTTACAATGGATTTAAGCTGGATATTCCAAATAGTTGAGAGCGATATATTCGCTGGCTAAAGCTGGATACAATGTGCGCCATGATCATGATTGAGTAAGCAAGAGAGAGTCCGTAAAAACCGATTGAGCATGATGGAAGATTCTGGATTTTATACGTATTTGCTGTTGTGTGCGGATGACACCCTATATTGCGGATGGACCATCAATCCGCAGCAGCGCTTGGCCCAGCACAATGCGGGGAAAGGGGCCAAGTATACCCGGGTACGACTTCCGGTGCGTTTGGTGGCCCAGTGGCAATTTGAGTCTAAAGCGGAAGCAATGCGCTATGAGGTTCAGGTCAAGCGGTTATCGCGGAAACAAAAGCTGGCTCTGATTGAGAGCCAGCTTGAGGATAGCGTGTCAGACTAGACTGGTTTTAAGCGGAAATTTCCAGCCGGTTGCGTTTAGGGCTGTCATTTGGCGCCAGTGGCGCTTCTTCGGCCTTGCGCTTGGGACTCCATGGTTTGCGAGGCGGCTGGTTTTTCCAGCTTTTGCTGCTGTCTGCCTTACTCCAGGAGACCGGCTTGCTCAGTTCCACCAACCCTTTTCGGAAGGAGAAATCATGATCGGCCTGTTTGGCGAAATTGCCTGCCACATTGGGTGCGTTTTCGATCATGGTGGCAATCTCGTGGTTGGTTTTATAGGGAATTCTGCTGTCTCCGCCATCGTCTTCCTCGGCCTCACTGGCGGCCTCATAATCTCCGGTGGGCTGGACGGTGGGTTCAGCGCCCTTGCTATCCAGGCCTAAACTGGACCAGTTGGCCGAACCAATCAGCAAGTGCTTGCGATCGAATACGGCCCATTTGGCGTGTAGCTTTTCCTCGGTGTCTTTGTTCTCTTTGAAAAAGCGAATGGGTACCCCGGCGTCATCCAGCTTTTGGATACCGGCCCGACAGTTGGGGAAAATTTTGTACAGCCCCTCATCCACCAGCAGTTTGACGCCTTCTTTGCCTTGTCGGGTCAGTTGGCGATGTTTCTGAATCAGGGCATCCACCACCGCTTTGTGGGTAAGGACAAACAGTTGGGCGTGGATGCTGTTTTCAGTCTGATCGATCTGCTTCAAGATTTCAGTCAGCACATCATTTTTGGCACCCTGATCGGCCCGTCGGCTGGTGGTTTGCAGCACCTTGATGCGCCCCTGGTGAAAGGGTTTAATATCTGGCAAATCCTTGCTCTCGCCTTTGGAGGTGGTCCAGTCCGGTTTATACACTTTGTGGAAAATATTGCGCACATCGGGGCCTTCAATGTAAACGGCGCCGTCATGGTTCATGGTGGAGTGATTGCCCCAGTTCATGCCACCCACAATGGCTTTGCGGTTGTCCAGCATAATCAGTTTGACGTGATTCTTCAGGGCCACATCGTTGGGATAGGTTAAAAAGGGCACGTTAAACGCTCTGAGTCGTTCAATGGCGCGGTTGTTGTGGTGCGTTTCCATAAGCATTTTGGCCTGGTCCTTAAAGGCTTTGGCCGGATCCCGCTCCATAACACGGGGTTGTTGTTTGCTATTGTCCAGCAGCACGCGCACTTGGGCTTTTTGATCTCTGTGCAGGCCAATGAGGCGATCCAGCAGGCTGTGATGAATGTCCGCGCCGGGAGCGCCGGTGGCGCATTTCCGCTCTGGGTACAATGCCGGATTTTGCAGTTCATACAGATTCAGCATCAACCAGGGTTTTTGCTTGCTGGTGCTGGTTTCCGCTTCCCGAATCATTTGATCGATTTTGCTGAAAATTTGCTGGCCGCCCAGCAGGCTTTCCACCACGGTTTTGTCTTTCTTGATGCCCTTGGCGGTTTTAATGTCATAGTGAAATTCATCGACGGCTGGCGGCTGAAAGTGCCGCACGGTAAATGATTTGTGAGATGGGGTGACGGGCTCGCTTGCAGGCTCAATGTTCAAGTTGCTACCGCCTGCCGCAAATGTCAGTGTGGGCCGCAGCAGGGTGGGCATTTTGGTTGTAAAAGCAGATAACACAATTCCCTCCAATTCCTCTATACAATGAATACTCTCTGGCCAATGAATAATCCCAGGCACGTTGAATTGCTCTGATTCCGATTGGTGCCAGCGTTTGCATACCGTGGTCAGCCCCATCATCCTGGGGACTGTTTGTTTGTTGAAACCCAAATCGTTAAAACTGCCTCACTGGCAGTGGCACGGATTGATTCGAAACTCACTTTACTTTCAATTAACGGTCATTGTACCCGGCTCAGCCGGAAAGTCAAAGCTATTTTTAAACAAGCAATACAAAGATGCTTGTTTAATGGGTTTATGAATGGCTTTTTAGGCTTGTTATTCTTTAAACTGATATAAGTTTAAGTGGAGAGGCTGGCTGAAGTTTACAATCGAAAAGCAGGCACGGCTATTTGCATAGCTGGCGGATAGGCAAAGCTTAAAAAGCCCGTGGCACGATGCTACGGGCTAAAAGTGATAGGCTTGAAGTGCTATTGTGTGGGTACGTTGGCCGTGGCAAAGACCCTGCGTTTGGGGCTGAAGGCCCCCTTCATGGCCAAAGCGATGCGGTTGTAATGATCCAGCACGCCCAAAGAAGACTGAATGACTTCTTTGCAATCTCGGTAAGGATTTTCTGCGTTTGGATTTTGCCGCAGCAGTTCAGCGTAGGCTTCTCCCAAGCGACGCTCTATTTCTCGCGATTGATCGTTCATTGGTTTGTCCCCTAAGTCCCGTTGGACTTTCCCCTAATGGTGAATCGATATCCAAGTGCATAAAAACACGGAATTTCTATTTTGTGCCAGTCAAGGCATCAGGCATAAAAGAGACGATTACCAGCTAAGCCAATCAGGATCGAGTGCCCAAAAACCAGCACCCGCTGCCCATACGCCGATTGTCGATCTGAGTGACCCAGTTGTTTGGTATTTTCCCTGAGTGGATATTCTGCCGTTATAGAACAGAAAAAATTGTACTGATTTACTAGGCCCGAGTGTGCTGCCGCCGTAGCGACCATCCGGATCGAAGACAAAAATCATGGCGTCGGTGGTTGTAGTCCCTACAAAACCTGCACGCCCCATTAAAATGCCACCGTTGTGTAATTTGTAGCAAGGCGATCCACCGCTACATGTTAATGAGCCATTCCATTTCACATCGTCTATGGTTGTTGATGTGTCGATAGAACTATAGTTAAAGTGAGGGGATAATGTGGAAGAATTGGAACTCCCATCAATAAGCCCTGTATTAAAGGCTTGTTGATAGGCTCCAGTAAGCATGCCCGCAACTTCTTTTGCAGAAGAGTTGTAGGCATTATTTTGCTGGGTCGTCAAAATTTTAGGAATGGTAAAGGTGGCAATCACGCCCAGAATGGCCAAACTAATCAGCAGTTCAGCCAGGGTAAACCCCTGGACTGCGCTTATGTTTTTTCGGGGGGGGGATGCGAACATTCTCCGAACTCCTGAGTAGGGGTATGCTATCTTCCATTTCATGATTATATCGGCAGGGCTTGAAAAAACTTGAGGATGTTTTTTGCAAGTCTAAAAAGGGCTTCTAATTCCAGCTAAACCAGGGTGGATCGCAAACGGTGCAAACCGACACAGTTCCAACACTGTTTTGGGTATTGGGCAACATATTTTTGTAATTCGTTAGTTTTCCATCGTAATACAGGAAAAAGATCATGCTTTTGCCGGGGCCGTTTGTCGTCCCGTCAGTTACCTGACCGTCTGGATCAAAATAAAACCACAAGGCATTGGTCGTACTAGTGCCACTAAAAGTTTGTCCGTCTGGTCTGAGGATCGCTCCATTGTGTAGCTTGAGACAGGGAAATCCAGCCGTACAGCCTAAAGTGCCTGCCCGTGTGTAGCCTTCGTCAATGAATGACGTTGTCTGGATGCTGCTGTAATTGAGATAGGGGGTCAAGTCTATTATTTTCGTATTAGCATTGACGATTCCGTCTTGCTGGGCGCGTTGATAAGCCGCTGCAATGGTACTGGCGGCTTCTTTTGCCGCGGCGTTGTAGGAAGAGTTTTGCTGAGCGCTTAAAATTTTGGGAATGGTAAAGGTGGCGATGACGCCCAGAATGGCCAAACTGATGAGTAGTTCGGCCAGCGTAAACCCGAGGGCTGCGTTTAGGTTTTTGCGGGGGAGACGAACTGTAAACATTCCTCGAACTCCTGAGTGGGGAACTAGTTGATCCTGTTTTTTAATTTATCGGCAGAGGGCCAAAAAACTTGAACGTTTTGATGAAGATTTTTTAAGACGTCCTGGTCGGTCTTCGGCAGATGAGCCAGAGCATCGTCAATTCGATTGCTTTCGGGCATAATAGGGCACATGCCTACTTCCACCCAATGGATCAAAATCACCGGCGCTCGGGTTAATAACCTGAAAAACGTGAGCTGCGATTTGCCGCACGAGCAACTCTCAGTCATTACCGGCCCCTCCGGCTCCGGAAAATCTTCCCTGGCCTTCGATACCCTGTACGCGGAAGGGCAGCGACGCTACATTGAGTCCATGTCCTCCTATGCCCGGCAGTTCCTGGCCCGTATTGAAAAGCCGGACGTGGACAGCATTCAGCATATTCTGCCCGCCATCGCCCTGGAGCAGAAGAATTCGGTCAAAAATGCCCGTTCTACCGTGGGTACGGCCACCGAGGTTTACGATTACCTGCGCTTGCTATACGCCAACGTGGGGCAAACCCGCTGCGATGCCTGCGGCGGTGATGTCAGTCGGGCCGATCCATTCAAAATCCAGAAAATTCTGCATGATTTTCCGGAAGGCCAGAAAGTGTTGCTGCTGGCTCCCGTGCAGCTTAAGGAATTCGGGGTAGACGAGCTGGTCAGGCAAGGCTTCTACCGGATTTATCGCAACGGGGAAATGCAGGATCTCAACCAGGTGCGAGAAGAATTGTCCTCGCATGAGCTGGTGCGCATCGTCATCGATCGCCTGATCATCAAGCACAAAGCTTTGGGGGCTCGTTTGCTGGAATCCATCCGCAGCGCTTTGGCCCTGGGCAATGGCAAAATCGAGGTACTCACGCTCGATAGCGGCGAAATGCAGCTCTTCCAGAATGAGTTTTCCTGCCTGAGCTGCCACAAGACGTTTATAGAACCCTTTGCCAATCTGTTTTCCTTCAACAGCCCCATGGGGGCTTGTCCCGCCTGTGAAGGCTTTGGCCGCATTATCGGTATCGATATGGACAAGGTCATTCCCAACAAAAACCTCAGTCTGGCCCAGGGGGCCATTCACCCTTTTACCAAGCCCAGCTACATTGATGGCTATGAGTATCTGGCTACCGAGGCCAAAAAGCGCAAAATCCCGCTGGATAAGCCCTGGAATGAGTTGACCGATGCCCAGAAAGCCTTTGTCATTGACGGGGGCGGCGAGTTTGATGGTATTCGGGGCTTTTTCGACTGGTTGGAAACCAAGAAGTACAAGGTGCACGTGCGGGTCCTCTTAGCCAAGTACCGGGGCTATTACCCTTGCCCGGATTGCTTGGGATCTCGCTTACGCCGGGATGCCTTGAACGTGCTGGTGCAGGGCAAGAATATTCTGGACATTGGGGAGATGCCGGTTTCCGAACTGGTGGGCTTCTTTGACGCGCTGACCTTGCCGCCCACTCACCAAACCATCGCCGAGCGACTGCTTCAGGAAATCAAAAGCCGGTTGGCCTATCTGAATGAAATGGGCCTCACTTATCTCACGCTCAGCCGACAGTTTCGCACCCTCTCCAATGGGGAGGCTCAGCGCATTAACTTATCCGCCGCCTTGGGCAGTGGTCTGACTGACACCTTGTACGTGCTGGATGAACCTACGGTGGGCCTGCACGCCCGGGATACCGAGCGGCTCATTCGCATTCTGCAAAAACTGCGAGATCAGGGCAATACCATTGTGGTGGTGGAGCATGACCCGGAAGTGATGCTGGCCGCCGATTACATTGTGGACATGGGACCTTCCGGCGGAGAGGACGGCGGGCGCATTGTCTATGAGGGCAAGCCCAAAGGCTTGCTGAAAGTGGCGTATTCTCAAACGGCCCGCTATCTGGCCAACCCGGATCTCCTGGTGCCATCCGCATTGGCGGCCAAATCAAGTGCGCCCAAAACGAGTGTGTCCAAAAAAGATAAAGCCAGCTCCAAAATGGCTCAGCCGGATTTTATTGAGATTCGGGGCGCCCGGGGCAACAACCTGAAAAACCTGACCGTTCAATTTCCAGTCAACCAGCTGGTTTGTGTCAGCGGGGTGTCCGGTTCGGGAAAATCCACTCTGATTAAGCAAACCCTGTTTGCAGCCTACGAGCACAGCCAGTCTCGCTCCTTGCAGTTGGATGAAGCCCCGCATGAGGAAATTGTGGGTCTGGAGCGATTCAAAGATGTGCTAATGGTGGATCAAAGTCCGCCGGGCCGTTCGGCACGGTCCAATCCGGTCACTTATGTGAAGGCCTATGATGACATTCGCAAACTGTTTGCCGAATCTCGCAAGGCCATGATTCTGGGAATTTCTCCCGGGCACTTTTCGTTCAATACCCCGGGCGGGCGCTGTGAGACCTGCGAAGGCCTGGGCACCTTAACTATCGATATGCAATTTATGGCCGATGTGACCGTGATCTGCCACGATTGCCAGGGCCGACGCTTCAACCCCAACGTATTATCGGTTGAGGTTGAGGGTAAAAACATCAATGATATTTTGAATATGACGGTGGATGAGGCGGTGCGCTTTTTCGCCAGTAGTCGAAAAATCAGCAACAAACTGGCTCCCCTGCAGGAAATTGGCTTGGGTTACCTCAAGCTGGGGCAGTCCACGGCCACCCTCTCCGGCGGGGAGGCACAACGCCTGAAGCTGGCCAGTTACTTGCCAGCGGGCCAAGTGGATATGGACAGCGTTCGGGTGTCCAAAGATCAATACCTGTTTTTGTTTGATGAACCCACCACTGGTTTGCACATGGCGGATATTGCCTTGCTGGTGCAGGCCTTCCGGCGCTTGGTGGCCGCCGGGCATTCCCTGATTGTGATTGAGCACAATATTGATTTTATAGCCCAGGCCGATTACGTGGTGGACATGGGGCCTGAAGGCGGCGCTGGGGGTGGGCAGGTGGTGGCTCAGGGTTCAATAGAAGCCATTATGGCCAGTGCGGACAGTGAAACCGGGGCCTTCCTCAAGAAGCGCTTGCAGACGCCCATTGCCAGCGTTTAAGGGTCGGTGTTTATAACCAGCTCGCCGGATTTTTTTAGTTTCTTTTGCGGAATAATTGTTTGCCAGCCCGGCCCAGTAAGTCCCAGCCCACTTGTGCTGGTAGCCCCCCGGTGACCGCATTGACGGAGGTATTCACCCACATTTCCTGCTGGTGGCTCTCATCAATTTTGAAATCGCAGTAACTTTGAAACCAGGTGTTAATGGCCGTCCCCAAGGTGTCGCTGTCCGCCTGAAAGGTCATGGCAATCAGCCGGGCCATATAGTCGGCATCATCTTTGAGGGGGCCTGTTTCCAGTACGGTGGCCAGGTATTTTGGCAGGTGCCCATTGTCCAGAATCATCAGCATGCGGTGGGTGGTGGCGATGATGTCTTCCGGTAAAAACATGCTGCCCTGAAAAACGTCACGCCGGGTTAATTTGCGCTGATCCGGATTTTTACGCAAGCGCTCCAAAGCGGCTTGCTGATAACTTTCATATCGACACTGAGAGAACTTGAATCCTTCCAGGCTGAACAGTGTTTTGGAGACTAGAAATCGGCTCAAGGCCTGCTCTTGGGGCAGGTGATCCTCTGCGTCCATGGCCGCCAATAGCGACAACAGTTGGCCTTCGGCTTGCTGCAACGTTAAT
Source organism: Vampirovibrio chlorellavorus (assembly GCA_001858525.1). Lineage (GTDB taxonomy): Bacteria > Cyanobacteriota > Vampirovibrionia > Vampirovibrionales > Vampirovibrionaceae > Vampirovibrio > Vampirovibrio chlorellavorus. Next base: position 21,425 of record LAPX01000003.1, read on the forward strand.
TTGGGATGCAGATAACGCAGCCAGCCCTTCAGCAATTTACCGGCGCCCTTGCCGGTTTCATAAGCGGAGACTTGGGACAGAAGGGCTTGTTCGCTTTCCGCTCTGGCCTGCTCCCATTTTTTACGAGACTGGCTCAAAACCCGTTGAGCGATGGCTGTGCTGATGGTGGAAAACAGGTTGCCTTTGCTGAGCGTTTTTTTCAATTGCTTCCCGGAAAATCCCAAAATGCCCATGGCTGTGTCATCCTGTTTGCTGCGTCTATTGCAACAGTATACCGGATGATGGTTTTTAATAGGGGATAATGCGGGTGGATGTGCCAAATGGCGGAAAAGTGGTGGTGCCATAAGGACGGTAAGGCTGAGCGTTCAAGGTCATGCCACCGGGATAGGTATTGGGATAAGCATTTGGGTAAGAATAAGGGTAAGCGGGATTGTAGCCATAGGGCACCTGAGCGGGGATTTGGCCATAGGCGTTGGTGCCGAATCCGTTGTTACCATAACCGTAGGGCGTTCCATACGGATTGTACCCGGAGGGATTGTTGTAGTAACCGTTTTGTGGGGTCATGGCGTTGTTACCCCGGTTGAGATAATAACTGCCAGCAACCGCTCCAGCCATCATGGCCAATCCGGCCAACCCTTGACCAATGGCAGCCATTTTAGAAGGGCCAGTTTGTTGCCCGCTGGTGGGGTCGCTGGAATAGCTGTCAGTGTTTCGGTTGGGCTGATCCTGAAAGAAGGGATCGTTGGCAAACGGGTCATCCTCGCTCTGCCAAAAGTGTTTTTTCTTGGTTGATGCACTGGATGGCGGCAAGTTGGCCATGGCGGGGGCGGCAGGGCTGCTGACCGTTGGCCGGTTGGTGGCGCCTTTGCCGGTTGAGGGCTGAGTGCTAACCGGTTTTTCCGCTTGCATTTTGGCCTGTAAGTCGGCGGCGGCTTTGGCGGCCTGACTGGGGAACAACCGGGCCATATCGCCAAGCAATTCACCGGCGTCCTGAAATTTGGGCTCACCGTATAACACGGCTTGCAGGGCGTTCAGGCGCTGGGTGAGTGGCATTCCCGCTTTGGGTGTGATGAGTAGTTGTTTTTCCACACTGCTGATAAAGGGTTCAGCGGGTTTCAGTTTTTCGTCCAAAGCGGCTTGTTCCGCGTTGGGGGAAGCTGGCTGATTCGCGATGGATGGGGTTGCCACGGGTGCGGTTGCCGCTGGGGCGCTGTGATCAATGAGCGGTTTGGCCTGCCAGTCGGCAGCAAAATCTGAATTGGCCCAGCAAGGGGCAAGCCCGCTGGCCACAAAGCTCAGCAGGGTAACGATCGCACAGAATTTTTGAGTGGCTGTATGAGGAAACACGGCTGCGTCCTTTTCGGTGAGGCGTCTGATAGATCAATAAAAGTGACTGAACCCAAATTGTTGCCATGGGCGCCGGGCTATAACTTTCCCGTTGTTTATTCAAAATGTACGTGATGAAGCCCAGTTTCCAAATACAACGGGGTTTGCCTTTTATCGTGGATTACCAGTCACTTCAATATCATCATAATTACCGTTTTTCGCTTGGTTTAGCTTTTCCAGCTGTGTTGGGGAAAGATGGTCTGGTTTTTCTAGAAAGGTTTGGATAAGTGCGTATTTCCAAATAGATTCTTTTAATCTTATAGTGCTGTCAATGAGTTGCTCTATTTGTGTGTTATTCAGTAAATGCAGTTTTTTTACAAAGTCATTAATGGCTAAAAGCTTTGGATATACTTCGGAGTGGCGCACCACTGCATTAATGAGTTGGTCTTTTTGTCTATCATTCACTAAATTTAGATTCTCGCCTTTGGTAAAGCCACGCAATGCTGTTCTACTTAAGTGAGCATCCTGTATGCTGGTAGTTGCATTAATGAGTTGGTTTTTTTGTTCGCTATTCAGTAAATGCAGTTTTGCAATAAAATCCCTAAATGCTTGTATTTTCCAGATGTTCTCTTCTTGGTTAACAATGTGGTCAATCAGTTGTTTTTTTTCAACCTCATTGAGCAAGCTTAAATTCATGGCAAAGTTCCGTTGGATTTCTGCCTTCAATTTTGTACTTTTTAAGTCTTTGGTAAAGTTGATGAGTTGTTGACGTTGCTCTTGAGAGAGTGTTGCCAGGTTGGAGAATAATTGTTGAATGAAAGGAGGGGAAAAGAGTGAGCTTTGTTCTTTCAGTGTGCTTTTGATCGTCTTGTAATAATCGTGGGAGTCAATAGCTTTTCTGAATACTAGATTAGCCGCTTTTAGGGAGGAGAGGTTCAAATAATCAATCAGAGCAACGTTGGACTGCATGGATGCCGAAATTTTCAGTAGAAGGTCTTCAGGCATGTCGGCGAGGGAGCGCCCGGATGTTTCTGAGGTTGGCTCATTTTCAGGTTCACGCTGAGCACTTGAACTCTTCTCTTCCGAAGTGCTGGCTGCTGTCAGATGATTTCTTTGAAAGCGATCAAGCCCGTTATTTTGCTGGGGAACCCGTGGCTTACTTGGTTGATCTTCTTTCCTGAGGGGATTTCCTGAAGTAGAAGGGCTGGATGTTGTCGGTTCTTTTGGTGTTTGCAGACTAAAGCAGCTTTTAAACCAATGGGCGGCAGAGACAGGCATTAGGAATTCTTTCTATCATTTAAAACGGCAAGTTAAAAATGGTAAGGCTTAAAGTGATTTTTTGCTTTAGGGGCAATTCATTTAGGACTTTAAGTAGAAAGGTAAATTAAAGTTGTCATGCTTTTTTAACACAGTCAGATTGAGGTCTCGTGTTGAGGTTCGGCTAATTGCTTCCTGCCTTGTTTAGGCGCCGTTGCCGTATTTCCCCAAATAAAGCCCGTTGGCATTGGCGAATTCTTCGGGCCAGTCTTTCAGCAACTGCTTTAGGGCCACATGCGGTTCCACCTGCATTTTTTGAACTTCTTCTAAAGTGAAAAAGCCCATATCATTCAGGTTTTCATCCAGGGTCATGGTGGGGGTGCCGCTGATGTAACGCGCCTGCATAAACACATCAATGGTGTGTTTAATCTCCCCGGCAGCGTCCGTCAGCAAAAAGTCCGCCAGATACAGCGTTTTCTCAATGGCCACATTCAGGTCAATTTCTTCTTTCATTTCCCGCACGGCACATTCTTCCAGACCTTCATTCAACTCCAGCGTGCCGCCGGGGAAAACCCAAAAGGGCCGGTTATTTTGCCGCACCAGCAGCAATTTGTTGTCGTGGATCAACACCACACCCAGACGTACTTTGAAGTTGTAATTTTGAGACATAAGCGGTTTTCCTTATTAAAAATTGGGTTAAAGACCGGCCGAGACTGGGTGGGATGAGGCGGGGTTGGTAACATCATCCGCATGTTGAATTTGTTGCAACCATTGGTGTTGGCTGGCTTGGGAGTTCCCTTGCCAACCGCCCAGGCCATGGCGCTTGTGCAGGTTAAAGCTACCAAAGCGACTGGCGGAGTTTGAAACGGCTGATGCGGGTACCGCCGGGGACTGAGCACAGCCAGTCAGACTCATTAGCAGGCAAGTAAATAAAAGCAGGCAATTTCGGGGCATAGGCTGATTGGGTCCGATTCCATCGGTTTGTATCGATGGACCCATTAAACCACCCTGAACACGGAGAGGCCAGTTTTCAGGGCAGAAGGCCGCTTTTAATGAATTGCGAATTCTGTAGCAACAAAGTGCGTCAAATTGTTTTTATGCCTATACAAAAGGGACGGGGCAAGATACGTATGGTATTTGATGGCTTGAATGGCCAGTCTTATCAGTATGCGGGCGGCATGCCGACGGTTATTGATGTGGGAAAAATGGTGTCTCCGGGTAAGCCTGCGCACAGCAAAAGCGGCACGGAAACCTGGGCCTTGAGCGCGGCCAATCTGGCGGTGCATCAAGGGCTGGCCCATAAAATTGATAAGCTATCAGCCAAATCAGCTCACGCTCCTCAATCGACTGCTTCTCCGGCGCCTCGGGGCTACGCTCAATGGTTGGGTCTGGGAACCGAGCAGGTCAAGGCCAGTGAATTCAGCTGGAATCGTTTGGGGCAAACTGTGTCGGGCAACTTGACCGGCAAGGGTGTACCTGCGGCGGGCGCTGATTTTTCAGCCAAGACCTTTGCCAAGGAGACCTTAGTCGATCGTAATTTCAAGCCGGTCAAAGATCTGGTGACGGGGCAGTCTGCGGGAACCCGGGGACAGGGCTTGTTCAATGCCACAGGTTTGGGCCTGGTGGGCGTGGATGTGTTTCGCCATAGCCGGGACGCTTACAAAGACGCCAAAGCGCAAGGGGATGGCGTGGTAGGCACCACAGTGGCCACAGCCACGGCGACCGGAAAATATTCTCTGCGCAGCGCCGTTAGTTGGGAGGCCGCAGGTCTGGGCTTTTCTCTGGGTAAGGCTTTAGCGCCTATTAGTATTAAAGGGGTGCCCGTGGGCGGGGTGCTGACTGGGGCCTTAACCGGTATGTTCGGCCAAAAAGCGGCTGATAAAGTTTTGAAAACTGGCGATCACGATCCGGTGCAACAGCGCAAAGCCTTGAAGGAAAGCGTGAAAGCGGCTCCTTCTAAAGCACTGCCCGCCGAGGAATAAGTCCGACGCTTCCGCAGTGGCCCTGACAAATCAGGCCCCTGTTAATCCTGAGGGATTACTCAAGAGGGATTACTCAAGCGGACAGTTACGGGCATTCGTGTGCGCTGTATAATAAAGGCGTTTCCAAAGTCGGTATGGGGCTTGCCATTGTGTCCAAACCCGCGTCCAAACCCGCGTCCAAATCCGCGTCCAAATCCGCCAAACTGAAAGTGTTGACTGTTTTCGGCACCCGTCCGGAAGCCATTAAAATGGCCCCGGTGGTCAACGCTTTGGCTGCCTGCCCGCAGGAATTTGAATCGGTGGTCTGTGTGACTGCCCAACACCGGGAAATGCTGGATCAGGTGCTGGATCTGTTTCAAATTCGGCCCGATTACGATTTGAACCTGATGAAACCCAATCAGGATCTGTTTCAAATTACCACCAATGTGCTGATGGGCATGAAAGAGGTTCTGGAAAAGGAAGCGCCCGATGTGGTGCTGGTGCACGGGGATACCACCACCACCATGGCCACCTCTTTGGCCGCTTTTTACAAGCAAATCCCGGTGGGCCACGTGGAAGCCGGTTTGCGTACTTGGGACAAGTATTACCCCTTCCCGGAAGAGATTAACCGGGTGGTCACCGATGGAATCGCCACCCTGTATTTTGCGCCCACCGAGCGCTCCCGACAAAACCTTTTAAAAACCGGGGCCCGGGACGCCCAAGTATTCATGACCGGTAATACGGTTATCGATGCCCTGTTGTACACCTTGCACAAGCCCAACCCGAATGGGCATCTGCCCATCACCCTGGATGCCAGCAAGCGCCTGATTCTGGTGACGGTGCATCGTCGGGAAAACTTTGGGGAACCCATGCAGGAAATTTGCCGGGCCCTGAAAGAAATAATTACCGAAGATCCTTCTCTGGAAATGGTTATTCCGGTGCATCCCAACCCCAATGTGCGGGGCATTGTGCACCAGACTTTGGGTGATTTGGGCCGTATTCACCTGATTGACCCCTTGGACTATGAGCCCTTTTGCCGTCTGATGGAACGGGCGGACATCATTCTGACTGACTCTGGTGGGGTTCAGGAGGAGGCACCCTCTCTGCGCAAGCCGGTTTTGGTGCTTCGAGATGAGACTGAACGACCGGAAGCCGTGGAAATGGGCACGGTGAAGCTGGTAGGTCCGCACTATGACAAAATTTTAAGTGAAACCCGCCGACTCCTGACAGATGACACTGCCTACCAGTCTATGGCCCGGGCCATTAATCCCTATGGCGACGGTAAATCATCTCAGCGCATTTTGGATGCTTTACGGGCGTTTCATGAGAATCCGACACTTTTTCGGTAGAATATTCTCCAGCCCTTATTCAAATTAGAAGGTAAAGTTACATGATTTCCTCCCTGTTGCTGGGGTTGCTTCCCCGTTTTAAAAAAATTGTGGCCCTTTTGGCGCTGAGTGCTTTGTTTCCTCTGGCGGCCTTTGCCAAAACGCCGGATAGCACCTATGCCTACGTGGCCCGAGTGTTTGACAAACTACAATCGCACTGGGAAACGCAGGTGTATGCCAACCAGTTATCCGATAACGTGCTGACCTTCGTGCTGGATGAAGATGGTGGTCTGCACAGCAGCGGTCTGAACGTGGGAGCCAACACCGATTCCGGCCGGGCCATGCTGTCTTACTTGAAAAATAATGCCCCTTTTGGCCCTTTCCCCACGGGCTTGCAAGGCAGTCAGCTGGAGTTCAAATTCAAGCTGGACTCTGGTAGCTTGCAAATGGTCAGCTATCAACTACTGCCCAAGCCCAACAAGGATTCCGTCATTGCCTTTGCCTCCCCAATGGCCAATCAGCCGCAACCGGTGTCATTGTTCTACACCCGGGTGGGTGTCCCTGGTAAGGTTTGGGACAAACCTGCCAGCGCCTCCAGCACCGAAGACGCCATGACCGCTTACGTGGAGCAGGTGCGTCAACAGGTGAAAAACAACTGGCAACTGCCCCAGGATTATAACTTTCAGCGCACCATTGCCGTGCTGATGATTGATCGTGATGGCACCCTGCTCGGTTCCAGCATCAAGCAATCTTCTGGTGATGCCACGGTGGACAAGGCGGCCCTGAATGCCATCAACACCGCTGGATCGTTTCCGGTAGCACCGGCCACTGTGCCTTCCTTGCCCGTTACCATTGAGTATATCTTCGAGCCGGTGCTCACCAGTGCGGAATAAGTATTGCTTTTAAGGCGGGCGCATTCATTCAAGATTCTGGTGAGTGCCCCTCCAAAACGCGTTTTTAAAACTGCGTGCAGCTCCAACACACTTGGACTGCTCACAGTAATGCTATGAAGCGGGCTGTACTCAAACAGTTAAAAACGCATTATGAAGGGGCACTCACCAAAATCCCTGATGCACAGCAGCGATCAGGGATTTTGTGAAATTGATTGAACGTTTGAAAGCAGCGCCCCGGCAGAGAAATTAAGCGGTGGGGGCTGTGGTGGTTTCCACTTCCTTGCTGAATCCGCAGCCTTTTTCCGGGCAGGCGTGGAAGGTGCCTTTTTTCAAGACCTTTTCCGTAAGCAGGCTGCCGCAGTCCGGGCATTTTTCAGCCAGTGGTTTGTTCCAGAACGCCTGATCGCAATCCGGGTAGCGGTTGCAGCCATAGAAAATCTTGCCCCGGCGAGACTTTTTGGCCACTACTTCGCCCTGGTTGCACTTGGGGCAGGTGACGCCGGTTTTCTCCTCGAAGGATTTAGCGGCTCCACAGCCTTCTGCCTGACACTTGAGGTATTGCCCAAAGCGTCCGTGCTTCATGATCATATCGCCGCCGCATTTTTCGCACTTCTCATCGCTGGGCTGATCTTCGGGCAGGGCCTTCTGATCTTTGCTCAAGGGGCGGGTGTATTTGCATTCCGGGTAGCCGGTACAGCCCATAAACTGGCTGCCCCACCGGCTGGTTTTCAGAGACATGGGCTTTTCGCAATCCGGGCAGCTTTCGCCTTCCAGCAGGATGACCACCTTTTCCATTTCATCGGTGGCCTTTTTCAAGGTGGCCTCAAACGGACCATAGAAGTCCCGAATGACGCCTTGCCACGGGGTGGTGTCTTCTTCGATATCATCCAGGCGGGTTTCCAGCGCGGCGGTGAAGTTAACATCCACAATGTCCTGGAAGTGCTTGACCAGAACCTGATTGACCGCCTTACCCAAAGGGGTTGGCTTCAGGGCCTTGTTTTCCATAAATACATAGCCCCGATCCTGCACCGTAGCAATAGTAGGTGCGTAGGTACTGGGTCGGCCAATGCCCAATTCTTCCAGCGTTTTGACCAGGCTGGCTTCGTTGAAGCGCGGTGGTGGTTCGGTAAAGTGTTGCTTGGGTTCCACTTTGGCCAGAGAAACGGTATCTCCCTTGGCCACGTCCAGTAGCGCGGAGGCCACCACTTCTTCATCTTCCTCAGCCTGATAGACGGCCATATAGCCTTTGAAAATGACCTTGCTGTCAGAACCACGCAGCAGCAGGTTTTTGCAGGACACTTCCACGGTTTTGGTGCGGATTTGGGCCGATTCCATCTGGGAGGACATAAAGCGGTTCCAGATGATGCTGTAAATGCGGGCTTGCTCATCGTTCAGGGCGTCTTTAACCATGTCCGGGGTTTTGTCCACATAGGTGGGGCGGATGGCTTCGTGGGCGTCCTGTACGTTTTTCTTGCTCTTCTTGCTGTAATCGTTGGGTTCGGCCGGGTAAAACTCCTTGCCGTATTGCCGCACAATGAATTCCTTGGCCGCGTCCCGGGCTTCATCGGCCACCCGGGTGCTGTCGGTTCTCATGTAGGTAATCAAACCTTCCGGGCCGTTCCCCAAATCAATCCCTTCATACAACTTTTGGGCGATTTGCATGGTTTTTTTCACGGAATAGCCATAGCGGGTACTGGCTTCCCGTTGCAAGGTACTGGTAATAAAGGGCGGCTGGGGTTTTCTCTTGGATTCCCGTGAATTGACGGCCAACACTTCCATGGGGTTGGCTTGCAGGGTTTTCACAATCTCCTGAGCCGCTTTTTCGTTGGGGATTTCCGCTTTTTCCCCGTCAATTTTGGCCAGGTTGGCCACCATGTGGTGGGCATCCTTGGGATCTTTTTTCAGTTCTGTGCCAATGGTCCAGTATTCAACGGGAATAAAGGCCAGAACCTCTTCCTCCCGTTCGCAAATCAGGCGTACGGCCACGCTTTGTACCCGTCCGGCGGACAGGCCCTTGCTCACTTTTTTCCACAAGAGGGGGCTCAGTTTGTAGCCCACCAGTCGATCCAGTACCCGACGGGCTTGCTGGGCGTTGACTCGAGGCAGGTTGATTTCCCGGGGATGCTGAATGGCTTCCAGAATGGCGTTTTTGGTAATTTCGTGGAACTCAATGCGGTGCACCTTGGCTTTGGTGTTGTCCAGCAACATGGACACGTGCCAGGCAATGGCTTCTCCTTCACGGTCAGGGTCAGCCGCCAGATAGATGGTATCGCACTTGCGTGCGGCTTCTTGCAGTTCCTCCACCAGATCAGCCTTGGCCGAGAGCACTTCGTACATAGGCTCGAAGTTCTGATCGATGTCCACACCCAGCTTTTTTTCCGGTAAATCCCGAATGTGGCCCACGCTGGCCTTGATTTGGAACTTGGCCCCCAGAATCTTTTTGAGCGTCTTGGCCTTGGCCGGGGACTCTACAATAACCAGAGAACGGCCCTTGCCACCCTCTTCGGAATCGTCTTCATCCAGCCCTGCCTCAGCACTGGCTTTTTTGGTTTTGGCTTTGGCAGTGGTCTTGGTGGCCGCTGTTTTGGTGGTTTTCTTGGCGGCAGCTTTGGTTTCAGTTTTGGCGGAGGTTTTAGGCGCGGAAGCTTTAGGCATGGACGTGGGGTACCATTCTCAGTATTAACAGATGCTTGACTATGAGTACCCACCTTATATGGCAATAAGACGGTGTCTGCCATCTTAAAGTCTTTCCGCCAAAAAATGCAAGAGGTCATCTTTATGATGGGCCGCTGCAATACAGGAGGTGAGGCGTTTGCTTAGAGACTATCCGAAAAGCTTCCATTCCGGGCGTCTACTGCGTTCGCGTGCTGCTCAGCTTCGTTACTTATCAGTATAAGCGCCTTGCTTGCGCTGCTTCGGCCTTGTAGCCTCACCAGACTGAAAACTTTTCGGATAGTCTCTTAGACTTGGTTAGACAAGTTGAGTTTCTTAAATAAGCACTCAGCGGTATAATGTAACCAAAGCTTCATATTTGTGGTATCAATAATGAGGAGTTTGCGCCACAGAGTAGACAAAGAACGCTGTAGAGACAGGGCGCTGTCTCAAGCCCTTACTGTGGTAAACCGAAAATCATTGGAAAGAAGAAAAATTCGGAAAGAAAAGGAACGTAAATCCCTCGCTGGCGTGGACTGAGCCCTTCAAGCTGTTTTGCCCCGCCTTCTCTGGGACGATGCGATGGCATCACAGCCCATCCCACTCGTTGATAGCCGTATTATCCACCCCGAGACCTGATGATGTTGGAGACTGGTTAGAATAAGCCACCACCCGTTCAGCAACCCCGTTCGTGAGTTTAGAGACGTGAATTTATAGAGAGGTAGAGATGACTCAATTCAAGTTCAACGCACTTGCCAAGACCGTTTTAAGCGCGAATTTGGCGCTGAGCTTTGTGGTAATGCCCGCAGTTGCTTTGGCCGATGGCACTTTGCAGCTGAAGCCGCTTCAGGACACCACGGTCTACAGCAATAACGCCTATAACAACAATGGCTATGGCAATGCTGGTTACAACAACAATACCGGCTACAACACCAATGCCAACGGTTATGGCAACGATTATTACAGCAACAATAACAACTACAGCTACGACAACACCACCCTGCGGGGCCGCCTGATCTCCATTCCCAAAGGCACCCTGATGACCATTCATACCGATATGCCCATTACCACTTATGCGGCCCACGTGGGCGATCCCATTACCGCCACCCTGGAAAACGATATTTTTGTGAACGATTCTGTGGCCATTCCGGCGGGCAGTCAGGTTCTGGGGCAGGTGGCCAATGTGAACAGCGCCTCTCACTTGGGTAAACATGGGGACATTGACGTTCGTTTTGACAGCATTAAATTGCCCGATGGACGCGTGGTGGCTATTAACGCCCACATCGTGACCAAAGATCAATCCGGTGTGCTGAGAGGCGACACCTACGCCATGGATATTGCCAAAGGCGTGGGCATTGCCGCTGGGGCTACGGGCGTGGGCACCCTGATGGGGACCGCTGCCGGTGGCTTGCTGGGCAGTGTGGGCACGGGTGCCTTGTTCGGCTTGGGCGTGGGTGCACTGGGCGGCATGGGTTACGCTTTGGCCCGCAAAGGCAAGGAAGTGGTCGTTCCGGCTGGTTCCCGCCTGAGCGTGATGGTGGACACTCCGGTGACCGTCAGCCAGTAAGACTGATTGCCTGACTGTCTCAATTTAAAAAAGCCTGGCTTGAACGAGTCGGGCTTTTTTCTGCTTACTGGAATTTGATTTTGGGCTGGATCTGCTGTATCAGGCGATCGATGCGCTTTTTATCCAGACCGGGCAGTTTGCGGTAAAAATCCTGTACATCGGTATAGGGGCGATTTCGCATCACTTTCAAGGCAATGTCCTCGTTCAGGCCGGGCAGCACTTTCAATTGGCTCAGGCTGCCCTGATTGACATTGATTTGCTGAGGCAGAGAGATGGTTTGTCGTAAATCGTCCTGAAAGGCCAGCTCCGGGGGAACGTAGGTGTCCCAAAAAGTGGCAGCGGAAGCAATATTGGCCCAAAACGCACCCAGCAGAAGCAGCAGGATGCTGATTCCTGTAAAACGGTGGGGGTTAACGCGGGGTTTAATAGGGTGGGCAAATGGATTGTCTGGCACGTCCCTGAACTCTCGATCGTTTGCTTAGAGGCAGATCATATTGATTTGGCTTATTTTGTTCAGTGTGGGTGATGACTGTGGAAACTCCCCAAACCATACTTGGCCCAATGAAATGGGGCAATTGTTGGGCCAATTTGATTTTACAAGTTGTTACAAATTAGGCAAAACACTCAAGTTTTTGGGGAACGTGGCGATATCAAATATATAAATAAGTGGCTCGACCAAACAGAGCCCTTATTTCCCCAACCTCCTCCCCAAGTCACGCTACCGCTTTTGGTAGCTTTTTTCTTATGGAGGGGCTGAGACACTTGGGCTTCCCCATTTTCTCAATTTTCTCCACCGCCTGGAGGAACTTTAGTGTGCTCAGTTGTGCGGGGCTGAAAGATCGGTATAATAAAATTTTGATATGGGCGTAAAGTTCAGTTGTACCGATGAATTTGCGCCAGGGACATACGAGAGTATTTGTTAGACTAGACAAGCGGGATAACGGGGAACCGATGCAACTGATCAAGGCGCTGGCCGCCTTCTATCAAACTTTGTTTTCTCGCGATTGCGAGCACAAGCAAATCCAGCCCACCAGTGGGAAGGGTTGTGGTTCTGCGTTTTGTCCTGACTGCGGCTATAAAATTCAGGTGATGTGGACCTTATGCCGTTGCCGCACCTGTGGCTCCAAGCGCTATCCCAAACTGGGCGCGGATGGCAGGATTTCTACTCTGTATAAATACTGTCAGCACTGCGGTCAGGCGGATTATCAAATCATCAAGAAGGACAAAATTAACGTCCATGAGATGAGCTATGCCCTGCTGACCCGAGAGATTGACTACGCCGAGGAGCGCCTGTTCAAACCCAAAACCACCACCAACCCGTTTGAAGGGGTAAAGGGGCTGGACATTGTGGAAGGCGAAGTCCTGCGCAGTGAGCAGACTTACTATACCCGAGGCAAGGCCTGGTAGATCTCACAGATTTGTAGATCTGGGTGGGGCTGTTGCTAGAACAAGGGGCGGCAGGTAAAGGCGCACTGCTGTTGCAGGAAAGACTGCAACAGGCTGAGCACAAAAAACAGCAGGATGGGGGAAAAATCAATGCCACCCATGGGTGGAATCAAGCGGCTAAAGGGGGCCATCACCGGATCGGTAATGGCCCTGAGCCCTTTAAAGGGTTGATTGTACCAATCAATGTTGGGCAGCCAGGTCAGCAAAATGCGGGCCAGCAACAAAATTTTGTACAGGTTGCAAGTGTAAAACAGGACTTCCCAAACAGTGGTACTCATCAATATTGTTCCTTAACCGTGACGGGACGAAGCCAGAATGTTGGCGAACTCCGGTGCTTCGGTGGCCGGTGGCATCAGTTCAATCAGTTTGAACAACAGACGACGCAGCTTGGCGTTGTTCTCGTTGAATACTTCAATCACTTCCACGTGGCTAACCGGGGGAACGCCTTCCACTCCAGTATCGTAATCGGTGATCAGGGAAATGTTCAAGGGGTCCATTTCCAGTTCCTTCACCAGATGGGCTTCCGGGTACTGGGTCATGTTGATCACTTCCCAACCCTGATCGCGGAACCACTTGGATTCGGAGCGGGTGCTGAAGCGAGGTCCCTGGATGACCACGATGGTGCCTTTGTCATGGAAAGGGATTTCGCAATCTTTGGCAGCCTGAATGGCCAGTTGGCGCAGCTCTTCAGAATACGGATCGGCGGCGCTGACGTGGGTGGTGATAGGGCCATCGAAGAAGGTATCGGCCCGGCCGTTGGTGCGGTCTACGTACTGATCGCAGAATACGAATTCGCCCGGTTTAATGTGCTTTTGCAGGCTGCCGGCAGCGCAAGGGCAAATGACCCGTTGGATGCCCAGAGCTTTGAAGGCCCACACGTTGGCCCGGTAGTTGATTTTGTGGGGGGGCAGGGAGTGATCCCGGCCATGGCGAGGCATAAAAGCCACTCGCTTACCGCCGACGGTACCAATGGTAATGGTGGCGCTGGGAGAACCGTAAGGGGTTTCCACCTTGACTTCAACGGCGTCGTCGATGAAGTTGTAGAAGCCGGAACCGCCGAATACGCCGATTTCCGCCTGATGTTCCAGTTTATCGGTGAAGGTGAAGGCAGACATTGTTAGAAATACTCCATAAAAGCCACAGTCGTTTAGACTGCATATTGACGGGCTTCATCGTATGCAAAATGGGCGGGGAATGCAAACGGCACTCAGGCTTACAGGGCCACAACCACCCCGAGCAAAAAGGTGAAAAATAGAAGAAAAGAAAAAAGCGACGCCGTTATTGGAGGTAATCAGAACGCGGGCATCGCTATTTAAATGAAAATTATTCTCAACTGATGGAATTAGAATACCCTACTTGAGAATAATTTGCAACTGGGTGTGGAAGTTGCAAAAAATAGACTGGTGAGGTTGCCGTCACAAGACGTTTGTAATGGTTTGAGTACAGCGAGTTAAAACGTGGGCTGTGGCATCTTTTGCTAGCAGCGATTCCACGCTTTGTCTGAGCTGCACGGAGTTTTATCAAACGTCTTGTGACGGCAACCTTGCCAGGCAGTTTTAATCAATATTCCTATTAAAACAAGACTTTGAGCCTGAATTCGGCTGAAAAAAGTACTTGGCATTTTTAAAAAGGTTGGGTTATACTCCATTTCACAATCAAACAAATCACATTCCTCAGTAGCTCAATGGCAGAGCATTCGGCTGTTAACCGAAGGGTTGTTGGTTCGAGTCCAACCTGGGGAGTTTTTTATTTCTTCTTTTTGGGCTTTTTGCCAAACAATGAAATGCAGGCGAATCTGGTGAGGATTGCCTGCATTGGTGTTTTTAGGTTGGCTTTGGGCCGTTTGTAAGCCTCCAAGAAGCTTCTTGGAAGCCTTTGGGTTAAGCGGCTGATTCCGTGGGAGAGCCCGATTGAATCAGCGTCTGGGCGCTTTGCACATAGCTGCCTTTCAAGCTGTGGTGCTTTTGTTCAAAACGCTGGAGCCCTGCCGGGGTAAAGAACCGCTTGATGCCGTTGAGCAGTCCCTTGGCCCAGTTACCCACCTGACGGGTGAGGGTTTTCAGCCCCCAGTATGCCTGGTTTACCTGAGTGGCCTGTTCTTGTTGCGTTTTGGCCTTGTGTAGGGTTTCAGACCACTGAATGACCCCGTTCAGCCGTTCTGTGCCGTGTAACAGCTTTTGCTCCCGTAGCAGATAGTTTTGGGTCAGGCTGCCCTGCTTGGGTAAATTGAGCCAGTGCTGGAGCTGTTGCTGGGTTTGTCCGGTCAGTTCCGGGGTGAGCTTGGCACTGGTACTGTTTAGCCTGCCCAGTAGCTTATTCAGCTTACCTTCCAGCTTCAGGGTTTTATAGTGCTGCAGCAGTTGAGTTTCCTCAAACAGCCCCCGGCTCTGGCCCATCTGCTTGGTGATTTGGGCAATGCCCGCCTCAGCGGCCTTCTGCCGGGCTTCTACCTCAAAGCCTGCCCGAATGTATGTTTTCAGGGCCAGGATCTGTGATTTTAGCCGGCTGGCCAGATCCATCTCACCCAGCCCTTGAAGCCGTATGTCCCGGAGATTGTTTTGGGTGAACTGGAATTCGGCGACTTGGGTCAGGATTCGTTGCCCCGCCTGCTGCATGGCCGGGGTGCCCGTACCGTTGAAGCGCAGCCCATTGCAGATGGCTTCGATTGATTCCGCCGAAACGCCGGGGAACTTCTGGGTCAGTGTTTGCAGGGCCTGTTCCCGCGTCAGTGAGGCCACCTGATTAAACTGCCGGGCATGGGTCAGTTCGTGGGTGATGATCTCGCTGAGGGGGAGGGTCTGCTTGTTCCGGTTCCCCAGAAAGGTCTGGAGGGGCTTGGGGAGTTTATCCAACCAGTGCCGTAGTGGCGGACTTAGCCGATTCCGAATGGCTTTCAACCGGTCTGGTTCCACGTGCAGGCTGTGGTTTTCGGGATCGTAAAACCCGTAGGTGCGGGCCGAGAGATCTGCCCCATCCTTTTTGATCAGGTGCTTCTGAATTTCAGGCATTTCATGATCTTTCAGCTTCAGGAATCGTTGTGCTTTGGCCAAGGGACCTTCCAACGAAACTACCGGACTTTCCGAAAACTGACTCCGCAATTGCTGCAGTTTGCCGTGCAGCAGGCTGCCCAACCGCTTGGGATTCAGCTGGGTGCCGCTGGTTTTCAAGCCCTCCGGGGAGAAAACGCTGAGGGTTTGGTTCAGGGCGTTTTGCCAAGTGCCGTTTTGTACCTTGACGGCGGCTTCCAGCCCTTGATCCACCGCCCGCAGTTTTTCCGCAGCGCTGGACGCTGGGCTGAGTGATAGCCGGGCCGCTTTGGCTTCGGCAGCCACGCTACCGGCTTGCCGTACGCCCAACAGGGATGAGACCAGACCAAAGCCGCCTTCCCCGATGTGCCCAAAGGCTTTTTCCGAGGCCGTGTAATTTCCTTGCTTGGCTTCAGAAACTGCGGTTTTCAGGCCTTTTAAGACCTGCCAGCCGCCTGTGGCCAATCCCGTGGCAACCATAATGGGGATGGTGATGGGCGCCGCTGAGGTCAGAGCCACCGTTCCCGCCAGAGCCAAAGCGGTTTTAAATGGGTGTTTGACCATGGTGACCAGGGGGTTGAAGGCGCCTTTGACGGTTTCCTTTAAGGCCCGAAAGACACTAAAGGATTGTGATGAAGTCCCACTCTGCTGGAACGTGAATGGATCCAGAGTTTGAAACCCATCCTGAGTGTCCTGCGCCTGTTGAGGAGTGCGAATTCGGCCTGGCTGGAGGAGCAAGGCCTGGCGAGCGGCCATGGTTTGTCCCTTGGGGAGTTTCAGCGGCCAATGGGCAGCCGGATTCAACGCGCTTTCATAAAATAGCGACGACATGATTTGCTTTCCTCCAATCAAGAGCCCCAACGTTCAGGGCTGGTGCGTGCGGCATGACCCCCTTTACCTTTCCGGTTAATGGGGGTCTGTGTTTTAGGTAGTTGCAGGAAAACAAACATTGTTTATTCTGGTGATAGGACTTTTTGCCTAAGTTCTGGATGTGTGTGGGGGGAGGACGGATTGCGCGATCGGGGTTCCGCTTTCCGGTGCTGTTGTTTCCGGGGCTCGTGTTTCCCATGAGGCTTCGCCTTGAATCCCCTGGCTACTTTGGTCAAAATAAAGGGATGCAATTCCGTTTTAGAAGACTTTGATACGTTCAGGAGGTTATGGTGATGCATCGGCAATGGGTTAACGCGCTTGTGTTATTGGCAATCACGACCTTCTGTGCGGGTTGTGTGCGAGAGTCGGTGGGTAACAGTCCTCTGGCCCAACCACCGGGCCGTAGTGGGCCCATGCCTGAACAAACTCCTCCCGCAGCGCCTGAAGTGATTTCCGCCAAACCCACCTGGTTTGCCTGCCGTAAAGATGCCGAGTGCGTGGTGGCCAAGGGCCCTTGCGGTCAAAATCAGGCAGTCAACGTCAATTTTCTGACGGATTTCGCCGTGTTTAGCCAGCGTATGGGGCAAATGATCTCCTGCGAGTCAACCACGGCCAAAAAACAAACTACGCCTTCTGTGCAGTGCTTGAAAAGTCGATGCAGCTTATCTCCGTAAGGGATGAGGGCTTTAAATCCAGCGCTTGTGCCGAAAATAAGCCAGCATGCCCAGAGCGGTTAAAATCATGAAGGTCCAGGTGAGTGGGTAGCCCCAGTGGCTTTCCAGTTCCGGCA
This sequence comes from Vampirovibrio chlorellavorus, assembly GCA_001858525.1. GTDB lineage: Bacteria > Cyanobacteriota > Vampirovibrionia > Vampirovibrionales > Vampirovibrionaceae > Vampirovibrio > Vampirovibrio chlorellavorus. The sequence goes on from LAPX01000003.1 coordinate 38,541, forward strand.
TGTATTTAAAATTCATGCCGTAAACCCCTACAATAAACATCAGGGGGATAAAAATGCTGGACATCACCGTCAGCACTTTCATCACGTCGTTCATGCGGTAGCTGAGCACCGATAGATAGAGATCCTGAATACCGCTGAGTAGGTCCCGGTAGGATTCCAGAGTGTCCATGACCTGAATGGTATGGTCATACACGTCCCGCAGGTAGGGTTGTACAGGAATCAACTTTTCGGAATCCAGGTGCTGCAACATGTTGATCATGTCTCGCACTGGCCAGATATTTTTACGCAGAAAGATGAGCTCCCGCCGCAAGCGGTGCACGTTTTGCAGGATATTCGGAGGCTGTTCTCCGCCCAGGGTGTCTTCCAGGTATTCCAGACGCTCCCCAATTTTTTCCAGCACCCCAAAGTAGCTGTCCACAATGCTGTCCAGCAAGCTGTAGGCCAAGTACCCTGTTCCCAGCGTTGAGAGCCGTTGACTGTTGGTCCGCAGGCGGATTCGCAGGGGCTCAAACTCATCGCTGACCTCTTCCATAAAGCTTAGAATGAAATTATCACCCAACACAATGCTGACTTGTTCGCTGAGAATTTCTTCCTGTTGGGCCTGAAAGTCAAACAATTTCAGGATCACATAGGTCAGACCTTCCAAATGCTCCGACTTGGGGCGCTGTTCAGTGTTCAGAATATCTTCCAGCAGCAGGGGGTTTAAGTGAAAGGCCTCTCCGAATTCGGCAAGCAGCTTGGCATCATGCACGGCATCCACGTTAATCCAGGTGATGGCCGGAGCCGGTTTCAAGGGTACCAGATCGGCCACCGATTGCACTTCTTGCTCGGATACCGTCCCGTTTTCAAAGGTCATCAGCGTAATACGGGTTTCGGCCGAGGCAGCCTTCTTGGAGCGCCCAATGTAGACCAGACTGCCGGGCGGCAAGCCCGCTTTCAGAGCCCGATTGGGTAAGTGTTTGCGAATCCCTTGGCGCATCATATTATTCCTGCGGGCTCAATGGTGGAACCCTTCCATTATAAAGGGGGATGCGCCAAATGAGCGTATGCCATTGTGAGGGAAATTTGCCAAAAAAAAGGCCAGGCTTTGAGACCTGGCAATTCAAGTGGGTTTCATATAAGTAGTGAGGGGAAAAGAAGTGTCCGTAAGGACTAAAAATTAGGCACTCATCTTAATTCAGGTGGCCCAGTCGTTAATACTTACGATAGTTAGTAGTATAGATAAGAGGTAGGGACTTGGCAACCTAACTTTGGTTAGTAATATTTTTCTGAAACATTTTGTTACAAAGAGGACCCTTCTCCCATCACGGTTTTCAGCATGTCTCTACATATGGGGGGCAGGAAGTTCCCTTTTCCGGAGGAGCTTCCCTGTCCATCAGGCAGAGGATAGGCGGACAGAATAAATCCACTGTTAGCCTAGAGGGGGTGTCTGTACGCTTCTCTCATTAGTAAAAAGCCCCACAAAATGGTTACAGCGCTTATCACCAATGCGGATAAGTAGACGTCCATTGGCAACCCCTCCCAGTGTGACCGCCATAGAAACACTATACAGTATGATGCCGCGGTTTGCCAATGACCGGTTTGGGTACTATCCAAAGGAGTGGGCTTATCGTGCGAAATGCGCCGGGAGAGTAGCTATTGGCTTAAATCGCTGTGCAGTCAATGCCGCTGGTTTTTAAATCACTCAGTTTTAGCCCGCTGGCATACTGACGAATCACAAAGGAGGCGGCGTTGGGTTGGATGAACTCATCGATGCGAATGGTCTCATCCACTGTTTTTTCGCCATCATCCACGGTGATTTTGAGCTGACCCGTGCAGCGATAACGGTAGGGTGAGCCATTGGAGGCCCGAATGGACTGTGGGGGTTGGGCGGCAGTGGCACACAGGGAGCCTTCCTTGCATTTTTTGGGCTTTTTCACGTGGATAAAAAAGCGCAGATAGGGATCATAGTTTGCCCCGGCCTCAACCAGACCAAAGGCCAATAGAACCAGACTGGCAACGAGTAAAGCGCTTTTTTTCACGATCAATCTCCCCATGATTTGGATGTCTTGTCTGCTCCATTATAGGAAATCCGCGCTGAGAAGCCAAATTGAAGCCAACACCGGGGTGGTTCGGAGGCTATTCTTTTGGGGACTAGGCTTGAGCGAGGCTCACTTCTTGTGTTACGCTTGTCCCACTAATTGTTGTGGGTCGATTGGCAAATCCGCTTGCCGGGCTGGATTGGATGCCTTTCATTTGTTTAGCCGTATCAAGGGAAACCATCCATGCGCATTGTGGCCGGTTCTGTCAGAGATTTTGCCTGGGGTTTGCCCTCAAAGCCAACCGCTCCAGGGGGTAGGCAAGGCTTGGCCTCTTCTCCCCTTGCTTTTGGCATGCGATCCCGCAAGTCGATTCCGCCGCTGGCTTTGTCGGCCCAGTCTTCGGCTGAGGGTGAGGCTCAGGATTTTGAGACGCTGGATGCATTACTGGAGAACGCGCTGGATCGCTTTCAGCCAGCCGCTTCCAGAGAACAGCCCGCTGGGCCACCTTCTGGTGGGATGCCATTGGCACAATCCATTTTAAGAGAGTTGACCTTGCTAACCTCGCGTTTGTACCAGCCACCGCAAGAGCAGGTTCGTCTGGAGCGGCCTCGCAAGGTCATGGTGGCCACCGAGTTGGCTCAGTGGATGGAGCAGGTTTTGGCTCAGGAGAAAATTCAGTTGGCGGTGGTGGCGCGTCAGGGCGGGCGGCAGCACCGCCAGCATGATGTGACCGGCATGCTTCATTCCGGCATTGTCTGGCGTGATCCGCTGGATGAACGCTGGAAAATATACAATCTGGTGGATTACAGGACCAAGGGCAAGCCACAGTGCCAGATTTTATGGACGGATCCGGTGGATTTTTTCTATCAGCAGGGGGGATATGACCCGGATGCCCTGTTGCTGATTCCCGATGACGCCATTCAAAAGCGCATGGCGGCTTTATTGCAGAATGGCGGATTTCAGCGCATGGCCTTTACTCGCCAGTACAATTTGCTGTCTCCCCCGCATGGGCCCGATAGCCTTAATTGCAACAAGTGGGTGCTGCTGAATGTGCTGGCCGCCCATCATAAAACCGAAGATCCGGCTTTTTTGTTGCAGCAGATTCGGCAAAACTACAGAACGGAGCCATTGGCTCTGGACCCGTTGACCCGCCTGTTTGCGGGCTGGCATCCACAAGTTCGGGGGAAAGAGCTTCCCTGGTGGAATGCCCCCACCACAGTCACCGTGGAAAGCCTGGCCAAATCCGGACTTTTCGAGCGCAAGCTGTTTTGTGATCATCAGCGTAGCGCTCTGTAGAGCACGTTGCCAAAAAATAACCCCTCGCCGGTAAGGGCCAGGGGTGTAATGAATGAGCATTTGTTGAGTAGTTGAGGAAGACAGCCTATTGGATACTCTTAATATATAAAATAAATATACTTGTTTCATCATCCAGGCGGTGTACATCAAGACTCCTATATTTGAATGAGGGCTGAAAAGCAAAGGACTGCTATGATCCTATAGGGAAATGAGGGTCTAATTGCTGATGAAACTGGCCGCTGAGTTAATCCATCACCCGCTAAAGCCACTGTTCACCCTGAATAAGCTGGGGTTCACCCGACTGATCCTTTTGCTCTGCCTGGGGTTGGCCGTGTGGGGATACTTGCCTGCTTTGGCGGAGGAGACCCTAGCTGAGGGAACGGTGCAGGATGCGGAATCCTTCTTCAAACCGCTGGTGGATACCTCTCAAATTCAGCCGGAACTGGAACCTGTGACCTTGACCCCATTGGAAGCCAAGGTGCAAAAACAGGGGGAAAAGCAGGGGGAAATGCAGGGCGAGGTGCCGGTCAGCAACGCGCCCACTAAAATTTTGACCGGCAAGGTGCAAACCTTGCAGCAGGCCATTGAGTCTGAGCGGGATGTGGTGAACTGGTACGCCTGGTATTTATCCGCGCGTGAATACATTGGGCAAACAGGTGGTTTGCGATGCAGTTTGGGAACACCCATCAAGTTTTATCGATCTGGAAAAATGGAAGCGTTAACTTTTGATACAAATTGTATTGCCTCGGTGACCGGCCGCCGCTTTCCCTTGCCCCTCAACACCAGTCTGGACGCGCTTATTTTGCCGGTACGCTCTGGACAAGGTCCCCCCGCCAGCCGGGACGAGATTTATTCCAGAATCCGCATAAACTCCAACTAGGTTCTTGTTTTTATTTACTAAACCGTTAGAAATCCATCAAAATCCATCGACTGAAGATCCGTTCTTTCGATCCAACAATTCCCCCCAAATTTTGTACAATAAGACAATAATGGATGGCACCCAATGAGTGAGCTGGGAAAGAATCGACAGTTTATTACAAGTTTTTTAGTGGCCTGTGGTGTGGCTTTGTCTCTGTGCGTGCCGGCTCAGGCAGAAATCCACTCGGTGAACTGGTACCACTGGTATCGGGATTTACGGGATTATTTCAGCTCTGTGGGTGGGGTCCTCTGCGCGCCGGGTACCGAGTTGCAGTTTTCCGCCGATGGCAAAATTACCGCCGCCAGTCGGGACGCCACCTGTTTGGCCTCACTGGATGGCTTGCATTATCCGCTGCCGGTGAATGCCCCCTTGAAAAAGCTGTCCTTGGCCATTCGCAAAAACAGCGCCTGGCCCATGTCCAAGCGGTCTATCAACGATTTGGTGCAGCACCAGGTTGAACAGGTGCAAGCGGTTGCCTGGCAAAAGCAGCAGATGGCCAAAGCCCGCTAAGAAACTATCCGAAATCCTTAATCAGCAGAGTGGCCTTAAATCTTGTTAGGCTTGCCTACCACCTGAATGCGGCCTTCCACTTTGGGGGCAACCGTTTTGGCCTGCTGAATGGCGGTTTGCACAATCTCAGAATCACTGGGCGCCTCTTGCGGGTCGTTCAGGATCTTCAGGCCCTTCAGCATGCTGTAATCATCCCCGCCCTTTAGTACCAGGTAACCGGGCACCGCCAGCGTGTAGGGTTTCCCGTCTTGCAAGGGCAGGCCGTTTATTTTGACGGAAACCACCCGGCTTTGAACCGGTTTTTGGGGATCATAACTGAACTGCAGCCCTGAGACTTGCGGAAACCGCCCGGCTTCCTCTCCCAGACGGCTCACCCCGTTTTCCAAAGCCTGCTTCAGCACTTTCCCGGACACTTCCACTTTCAGCACGGGGCCTGCGAATTGCAGAATGTTGGCCACGTCCTTGCGGGTAATGGGTCCGGCGGGGTACACCTTGTTGGAGCGAATGGAGCCGCCGTTCAGCAGGGCCACATCCGTTTTGAGGTGGGCGCGATAAGCGTCGGCCAGCAGGTTGCCCAAGTTGGTTTCCCGGCTGCGGTTGTCCGCTTGCAAGGCGTTCAGGGGGACAGTGCTTTGACCGATGGTTTCCCCCAATCCCGCTTCAATCTGGGTTAAGTAGGCGTTCACGCTGGCTTCTACGGTGGGATCGTTGGGAATGCTGGTGTCGACCGGGATCATGCTGACATCCATGCTATTGAGGCGATGGGTTTCCGCGTCAATCCACAAGTCGTAACGGCCCAATGTGCGGGCATCGGAGCCTACTTTGTAAATGGGAATGCCGGCGGCCACCGATTGCAGAAAGGAATGCTCGTGTCCGCCCATAATCAGGGCCAGCGACTGGTTCATGTTCTGGGCCACCCGCTTGTCCTCATCCATAGTCAGGTGCGTGACGGCCACAATGATTTCGGCCCCCTGTCTGCGCAGGGCGCTAACGGTGGCGCAGGCGGTGTAGGTAGGGTCGTTAAACGCCACATTGGGGCCAGCGCTGGAGGCGTTCTGGGTATCGGGAGTGAGGAGGCCGAAAAAGCCCACTTTCACCCCGTTGATTTCTTTAATGACGGAAGGAAGCACCGTCCCAAAGGGTTTGCCAGTGGTTTTGTCAATGACATTGGCCCCCAGCCAGGGAAATTTGGACTCCTGCAGGCGCTTGAGCAAAATATCGTTGCCGTAATCGAATTCGTGGTTGCCCAGAGCGGCTAAATCCAGGCCTACCTGATTCCACAGATCCACCATTTGCTTGCCGTAAAACAGCTTGCCACCGGGAGCGGGGGACAGGGTATCGCCTGCCAGAATAAGCAAGGTGTTGGGGTTTTCAGCGGCAATGCGCTTGCGCAAGGTGGCAATTCGGGCGAAACCACCGGCTTCGGCGGGGGTGGCCGGTGCCAGTTGGTAAACATCGTTTAGTTGCAGCAGGGTAATGTGAATAAAGGGTCTGCCCTGAATGGTGGCAGGCTGCTCCGCCCATCCTGAGACTGAGGTAGAGGCTGAGCCAAGGGCCAGCAACCCCACCAGAACACCGCTTAAAAATTGCTGCCACACCCGACTGGAAAAAGAAAAATTCAACACACAAAAGCCTCGCCACAAACGCTTACGCTTATTTTAGTATAAGCGCATCTTGATAAACCTATCCTTGGCGATGGACTGACTTCAGTCTTTGTCTTCCCGCTCTGCGGTTTGGCAGCGCTGGCACAGGCCGGTAAATTCCAGATGGTGGGCTTCAATTTTAAAGCTGAGCTGGGATTGCAGCGATTGAACCAAGGCATCAATTCCGGAGCAATGCACTTCCTCGATGCGCTGGCAGCGTTGGCAAATGAGCAAGTGATGGCAGTGCTCTTTTTGCTTGAGCTGGCAATGAGACTCATCTTCCAGCAGGCACTTTTTGACTTTGCCGCTACTCATTACCCGATGAATCAACCCTTGCTGATCAAAGCATTCAAGAATTCGGTACACGCTGACCGTGTCCACTTTTTCGCCCGCAGCGTCCAGGGCGTCTTTAATTTCGTATGCGGATAAGGCGGTGGCCGCTTCATCCAGCAGTTCCAACACCAATTTACGGGGCCGGGTAATACGGAACCCCTGTTCCTTCAAAATGGCAATGGCGTGTTTGGTGTAGTGGCTCATCGGGATAAAGGCTCTCAGACTCCTCTATCATACCCCAAGGTTCACCTTGCTTCAGTAGCCGATTTTGTGAGTCTTGGTGCTTTTGATGAAGTGCAGTCTGAGAGCCTCAAAAATGGCGCTAGAAAGGGAGCTGCCCTGTTTTTTACTGCGTTACCAGCGTGACGAGTAATCGGAACGCTCACGTTGGCCACCATAGCCACTGCCGCCGCTGCGATTATATCCGCCCCCACCGCTATTTCGGTTAAATCCAGTGGATTTGCCTTTATTGCGGTTGGCATCCTGAAAATCAATCACAATTTCTTTGCCGCCCAGATTGGTGTGATTCAGCGATTGAATGGCCTGCTCGGCTTCATCCACGGAGGCCATCTCTACAAAGCCAAACCCTTTGGGTTCGCCAGTGTCCCGATCGGTGGGGATTTTAACGGAAAGCACCTGTCCGACCTGTTGGAACAGGTTTTCCAAATCGTGCTCGGTGGCGTTGTAGGAAAGGCTGCGCACAAACAGTTTGTTGCTTTTACTGCTGCCGCTGCTGAGCGAGGCGGACCCGCCGTTGCCTGCGCCCCGGTTTTCATCCTGAAAATCCACCACCAAATCCCGGCCTTGCAGGAAGTAGCAGTTGAGTTGCTGAATGGCCTGTTGCCCTTCGGATAGGCTGCCCATTTCCACAAAGGCAAAGCCACGGGGTTTGCCATCTTCCCGGCGAAGGGGGATTTTAGCGGACAGCACTTCGCCCGACTGTCCAAACAGGTCGTATAAATCCTGTTCGGTCACGGACCAGCTGAGGTTGCGGACAAATAATTTAGCGTTCATGATCGATTTTTCCTTTGTTGTGCGTGTTGAAATGGGTTTGTGTGGGGCGTTAGGGGTGGGCTTTAGTCCGACGCTTCCCGGCTGGTATGATCGGCGCCCGGGTAGGTGGTGAGATTGGCGGCGGGTTGGCTGCTTTCCAGGCATAAACTTTTAAAGGGATCTTCGGGGCGTTCTACCAGCAGTCCGCAAAAGGCCACGTCTTTTTTCAGAAAAGACCACAATACGCCCCCATCCACACCGCTATGGAACAAGGTAAAGTCATCCTGATTGAGTGCGGTGATTTTGCCTTTATACGGATCGCAGCACAACTCTCTGAGCTGGATCATGACTTCTGCGCCTGTGTCGTAGGCGGTTTTCAAAAGGGGATCAAAGTGCATTGAGAAAAACTCCTTGGGTTGATTTTGAATAAAGCTGTTAGCCATTGAGCGGTGGGCCATTGATTTGTGAGACTGATTTCTGTGGGACTGATTTTAAGATTAGCATTAATGCATTATTATTGCAATTAAAATGCAATAAGGTTACATTAGAAAGACACCCCTCTGGAAATGACGGCGATGGCCTGGGCCAGCGCTTCAACCCAAAGATTTTGAAGTGGTGGGGATTCTTCCGTAGGTCGGATGGTGTTTGGCAATGTCGGACTTCGTTCTAAGAGCACTGCCAACCCGTCGCAAAAAAGCAGCCAGAAGGTGGCTGCTTTTTCTTTTTCTCTGGATCGGGTTTGATAGTGATTTACGGTTGCTGAGGTAGGCTTAAAGCGTACAAGTGCAGCCAAATCACACTGTGCAGAAAATCGTTGTAATCGTTAAACCAGTACCCGTCCGGATGGTAGTGTTTTCCCAGACTTTGCTGATACAGGAAAGCATCCCGATCGGGCTGCTGCACGTGGTTCAGCACTAGCAAGGGGCCCATGCCAAAGCCGGAAGTCTCCTCACTGCGGGGCTCTCCGGTGGCCGTAAAGCCTTCTGGCATCAGTTTATGCTGCTGCCAGTAGGTCAACAGAAAGCGATGATTTTTCAGATAGGCCAAGGCCCGCTCCCGCCAGGGTGAGGGGCTGAGTTGGGCGTCCATGGCCATGCGCCAATAAACCCGAAAGGCATCGTAGCTGAAGTCTCTGGCCCCATCGCCTTGCTTATCAGAAAAAATAATGCGAGGCTGACCGGGCACATTTTGCCAGCGCACCGCGCACCAGTTGGGGGGCAGTTTGGGGGCGGTTAAATTGGTGCAGGCTTCTAGGTTGTCATACACTTCATTGGCCAGCTGGGTCCACCCGGTGGCGTGTTCAGTGTCGGCTTTGGCAAATTCCCGATAGACATAGGGAGCCATGTAAGAGGGGTTGATGGTCAGGTACTCTTCTTTAAAGCCGGGCCACGGGCCGGGGGTGAGGTAGTAATGCCCGTCCAGTTGTTCCACGTTAATGCGCCACATGTCTTTCACAATGTTCAGGCCGTCCTGGCTGTAGTCCGGGCGATTCCACTGTTGACCGGCTTTCAGCAGGGCGTAGGCAATATCCTGATCGGCATCGGTGGCGTTTTCCGTTTGCATAATGCCCTTGGTGGTGCCGAACTCTCCGTCGCCCCATCGCCAGGCCAACAAATGATCGTGGGGACGTTTCATGTTGCGTTTGGTCCACTGCCATATTTTGTCGAAGGTGGCTGGCTCATTCATCCACAAGGCCTTCAGCATGGCGTAGGACTGCCCTTCGCTGATGGTGCCGCCGTAGGTATTGGATACCACATGGGCGCCGTCCACCAAAAAGCGACCTTTATAAAATTGCCAGCTCTCTTTGAGGAGTTGCGAGAGGGGCCACTGGGTATGGACTGCCGGTGGTCTGGGAGTGGTCGGGGAGGGGCCTTTGCTTTGAGCCGGGTAAAACACGGTTAAAGTTAGCGCTGCCGTTGCCAAAAGCAATGTTTGCAGCAAGGGCGTTGGTAGTTTAAAAAGCGTTCTCATGTATATCCATCCGTTGCAGTGAGCCTTAATAACCCTGATAACAATGTTAAGCGCGGGACTTTTTTTAACTGGACTTTAAATTGTTTTTCATATATTTAACAAGATAATAAAAGCAAGGCTTCAGGTAAAGCGCTGAAAAATAAAGGATCCCCAAAAATCCTGTTTTATTCCTTCTTTTGAGCAATCCCTTGTTTTGAATCGTTCCCTTCTTCTTTTTAAAGTTTTTACCGTATCTTCACCCCTCATTTTTAGGTCATCACTTACACCAATAACCTTGGGAGTCCAGCCCATTGAGTACCACTTCTTTCGCTACTGTTTCCTCAGCTACACCGGTTACTCGTCAGTCGGAAAGCACTGCCAAGCCCAAGTTCAATGCCTTTTCCGATTCGGTCATGCGCCTTGAAATGGCCTTCCTGAATCGCTCCGTCCACTGGGGCTACCAATTACAACAGTTCTTCAAGCGAGCCTTCGATGTGCTGGCCGCCAGTTTGGGCTTGCTGGCCATTTCTCCCTTGTTGCTGCTGATTGCGGCTTTGGTGAAGTTCACCTCACCCGGACCGGTCTTGTACAAAAGTCAGCGTATCGGCAAAAACTTCCAGCCCTTTGGCATGTACAAATTCCGCACCATGTGCGTGGATGCCGATGCTCAGCGGGAAGCCCTGCGTCAGCAAACCGAGCAGACCAACGGCTTGTTCAAGCTGGCCAATGACCCCCGGGTGACCGAGGTGGGCAAGGTGCTGCGGGCGCTCAGTCTGGATGAATTGCCCCAGTTGCTGAATGTCATTCGCGGGGAGATGAGTCTGGTCGGTCCCCGTCCCTTGCCCCAGGATGAAAGTGAATTGTTTCAGGAGCCCTACACCTTGCGTTTTCAGGTATTCCCCGGCATGACTGGAGCCTGGCAAGTGGGTGGTCGTTCCAACATCAGTTTTGATAAACTGTGCCAACTGGAAATGAACTACGTTATGAACTGGACGTTGCTGGCGGATATCAAAATCCTGCTAAAAACCTTGCCTGCTGTATTGGCCAGCCGAGGCGCTTACTAGGTAGTCTCTAAAGGTTCATTTTGGTGAATTGATCCGCCAGGTTTTTACTGGTTTGATTCTGATCTTGCGGGATGCGTGCTTGCTGATACAAGGCGTTGGTGGTGATTGGTTGGCCCGCTTCAGTATGCAGAATTTCAAACTTGCCGCTTTTTAAACGGTTGTTGAGCTGATGCCCATGGTTGGCAATGACGGTTCGGGCCTTCAGCTTTTTGGGTTGATGGGCGTGTTTGGGGTTGGGCGGGCTTAGCGGAATCTGGATGGCCTGCTTGGTGGCGCTGTTCAGCCGGAAAAAATTGAACTGGTTGTAAAACTTTTTTTTGTTGGGGTCAAACCGATGATCGTAAGCCAAAAAGGTGGATGAATCGGCCCGATTCTCACAAAACTCTTTCAGGGCCTTCATCAGAGTAATGGCTTGACCGTCCTGTAAAACCCGGGCCAGGGTGTGGGTGTTATAGCCAATATTTTTCTGGTCCAGCAAGGCCATGGCTTCCGCTGTGCGTTCCAGACTTTCCTGACTGGGAATTTTGGTGGAAAAAGTGGCGTGCAACTTGTCGCCTGCCTTGTTCATGGCTTCATCCAGAATATGGGCAACCCCCAGTTCTTTGGCTCGGGTGTTGAGCTGCTCAACGTAGGCGGCCTCTTCGGCCTTGCTGACGAATTTCGGCTTGGATGCGTTCAGATCTTTATTTTTGACTTTGCTGGGACTAAAACAGTCCTGTGCCTGTGCGGTGGGCAACGATTTCCCTGCTTGAGCCGGGTATTGAAAGTGCGGAAAAGCGTCGCCTTCTCCTTCCACGTAGTCTTTCACTGCTTGGTGCTTGGCGGTAGGGTTCAGGTGAAATTGAGTTTGTGTTTTTTGTTTGGAGTGCTTTGGCCCCAATGGCGTTGATTGTTTCGCCGTATTTTTTGAGTTGAGTATTTTTGAAACCATTTTTTTACCTTCTTACGGCTTGGGAAGCATACGACTTTGGCAGCCATTTTAAAAAGGGCACTGCACGTTTGGGTATGCTTTGTTCAGAGGTGATGACTTTAAGTGCATTAAAACCATTTCTGGGGATTTGATGCGGTTTTCAATGGCGATGAGGCTGTTTGGATTCAGGTAGGGGGCGTGGGCCTAGAAAAATTTATAGGCCAGGGCAAAGGCAATGCCCATGATACCAGACATGCAGATGCTGCCCCAGAATCGGTACTCTAATGGCAAACGGGCCTGAATAATGTAATTGCCCACAATGCCAATGGGCAGGTTGGTCAGGAACGATTTACAAGCGGCCATCCACAGGTCCGGAAGTACAGTGGCCAAAGCGATATCGTGCCAGGGGGTGGTAGAGACTTTGAGGATCAGCATATGCCGCATGATCCAGGGTGGGCTGAAAAAGCTCATGGATCCCAGCATTCGGCCCAGCCAGTTCAGCCGATATTGGGTTTCGTGTGGCTGGGTGAGCCAATGCCAGGGCCAGCGTTGCGCTTGTTGCGGGGACAGCCGGTGTTGATCCAGCCAGCGAAACCAGCGCGGGGTTTCCGCTTGATACACCAGCCCCCCCACGAAGGCCAGGGCAAGCAGGCGAACCACATTAAATTCTCCCAAAATGAGCTGGGCAATGCCATCACCGGCGGGATAGAGGACCCAGGGGATCCAGCGGGGTTGAGCGGATTGAGACATAAGAAGGTGTCAGATCAGATAGAGGGCATTGTTTTGGGCGGGGAAGTCACAGGAGCGCGCTGAGTTGGGTGAAACAGGCGCTGTGTCCTTTATGGTAGCAGATTTTGCAGAGCCCGGGCCAACTGAAATGGTTGGGATCCAGCGGGGCTTGTGCCTTTACCGGGCCCGCTCCTTTTGCTACAGTATTCGTATTGTGCCTAGTTGTATTCTACTTTAAGCAAACCGGAGCCAATGGCCGTTATGTCCAGTTCCCTGTCCCAGCAGCCCGTTCAGACGCACTCCCTTGAGCAACTGACCGAGGTTATCCACTTTTTGCACGCCCGTGGCTGGACGCCTGCCACCAGTTCCAACTTTTCTTGCCGTTTGCCAGACGGGCAGGCAGGCTTTTTGGTCTCCGTTTCCGGCCTGGACAAAGGGACATTCAGCGCACAGGACTTTCTGGACGTTGACTTTACTGGTCAGGTGATTCGCCCGGAGCAGGCCCATTTGCGGCCTTCCGCGGAAACCTTGCTGCATGCGCTGGTTTATCAGCAGTTTCCGGATACTCAGGTGGTGCTGCATACCCATTCTGTCAATGGCACGGTGCTGTCCAAGCTGTATGAGGCGGAACAGGGCATACTGTTAAAAGAGTTTGAAGTGCTGAAAGGGCTGGAGGGGATTTCCACTCACCAGACTGGGCTATGGCTGCCCATTTTTGCCAACCATCAGGATATGACGGTTCTGGCCAAGCAAATTGATCCCATACTGCGTGAACAAAGCCCCATTTACGGCTTTTTGCTGGCTGGCCATGGCTTGTACACCTGGGGAAATACCCTGGCTCAGGCCAAACGGCATGTGGAAGTCTTTGAGTTCCTGTTTGAGTGCATTTTAAAGTTGAGGTCGCATGGCTATTCTGACTATTCCGCATAAGTCCACCATCATCCCGGATAATGCCGAGATTAAAGCCTACCTGAACGCCCGGGGCATTATCTTCGAGCAATGGAGCGCCAACTGCGAATTCTCCAAAGAGGCTACTCAGGAAGAGATTCTGGCCGCTTATGATCACGCATTGTCTCCTTACATGGAGGCCAATGGGTATCAAACCGCCGATGTCATCTCGGTGCACCCGGACACACCCAATCTGCCGGAAATTCGGGCCAAGTTCCTGCGGGAACATACCCACACCGAAGATGAGGTGCGCTTTTTCGTGGAAGGGCAGGGTTATTTCTGGTTCAATCTGCAAGGTCAGGAGCCGGTGTTTTGCGTGAAATGCGTCAGTGGCGATTTGTTGTCCGTGCCAGCCAACGTCAAGCACTGGTTTGATCTGGGCCCCGTGCCGCAGGTTAAAACGATTCGGGTCTTTACCGATGCCGCTGGCTGGGTCCCCCATTATACGGATTCTGGAGTGGACGCCCGGTTCTTGAACACGGTTTCCGCCTAAAATAAGTGAATCGCTTGATACCGTCATCAGCGCAAGGTCTGGTATTGTTGGGTATTCCACGGAGAGATTGAACCGTCATGATTCGCTATGTATTACTGGACATTGAAGGCACCACCACCGATATTCACTTTGTGCATAAAGTATTGTTTCCCTATTCCGCCTTGCATCTGCCTGCCTACGTGAAAGCACACTCTCAGGAGCCTGTGGTTCAGGAAGCCTTGCAGTCGGTCAAAGAGACCATTCAGCAGGAAGAAAATCGCTTGCTGGATTTAGAGGGGTGTATTGCGGTATTGCTGGGCTGGATTGAGCAGGATCGCAAGCACACCGCGCTCAAGCAGCTACAAGGCCTCATTTGGAAAACAGGCTTTGAGCAAATGCATTACCGGGGACATGTGTACGATGATGTGCAGAGGGCCCTGCAAAACTGGAATGTTAAAGGGGTAGGGTTGGGGATTTACTCATCGGGTTCCGTGCAAGCGCAAAAGTTGTTGTTTGCATACTCGGAAGCGGGTGATTTGACCCGGTTTTTCAGCCACTTTTTCGATACCCAGGTGGGCGCCAAACGAGAGGTGGAGTCGTATCGGCGCATCGTGACGGAATTGAATTTGCCGCCGCTGGAGATTCTGTTTTTGTCGGATGTCGAAGCGGAGCTGGATGCGGCTCGGCTGGCCGGGCTTCAGGCCAAGCAAATTGTGCGGGAAGGCACCTTGCCTTCTGCCAAACACGACTCTTTTCCAACCCTGTTGGCCGTGGAAAAAACCACCACAGGCCCCCGCTCATAGCCGGTTGTTTCTTGCGCGGCTTGTTTTTAAGTCACTTAGCCCAAGTCGGCCTGAGTCAGTGCGGATTTCCGTGCGTATTAGGCTTGAATCAGGGTTTTGATGTACGTATATTCATCCATGCCGCTCAGAATCCCTTCTCTACCCAGACCGGAATCTTTCACCCCGCCGTAGGGCAACAAGTCCAGCCGGGTGGTGGGAATGTCGTTGATCAGCAGTCCACCCACTTCCAGGGTTTGATAGGCTTGCTCTATCTTTTGGGTGTTTTGGGTGTACAGCCCGGCCTGTAAGCCATAGCGGGATTTATTGACGGTGTTCAGCACGGTGTCAAAGTTTTGATAGGTGTTGACCGTGGCGATGGGGGCAAACACTTCCTGGGCGTTGATGGCCATCTCGGGGGTGGTGCGATCCACCAGGGTGGGGTTCATGGTGAAGGCGTTGAAGGTATTGCCGCCATAAATCACGTTGGCGCCTGCTTTTAAGGCATCCTTGATTAGAGAGCGGGTGCGTTGCACCTGTTGAATACTAATCATGGGGCCAATGTCGGTGTCTACCTTAAAGGGATCCCCCACTTTGAGTTGCCGGGTGGCACTGACCAGTGCGGGTAGCAAGGCGTCTTTCAGGGCTTCCTGAATAAAAATGCGTTGCACTGAAATGCAAATTTGTCCGGCAAAGGAAAAGGCGCCCAGGGCGATGCGCTGAGCCAATGATTCCACGGGCTCTGTCAAGTCATCCACAATCACAGCGGCGTTTCCGCCCAGTTCCAGGGTGACCGATTTGTTGCCGGCAATGCTGCGCAAGTGCCAGCCCACCCCGGCGCTGCCGGTAAAGCTCAGTTTGGCAAAAGCGCTGGATCGCACCAGCTTTTCACTCAGGCTGTTTTGGGCTGGAACCACGCTGATGGCCTCGTATCCGGCTTCAGCGGCCAATCGCCCCAAATAGAGGGCTGTCAGTGGGGTTTGCGGGGCCGGTTTGATGGTGATGGAGCACCCGGCGGCAATGGCCGGGGCCAGCTTGTGAATGACCAGATTCAGCGGAAAGTTATACGGGGTAATGGCCAATACCGGCCCGATGGGGAAACGACTGATACGGACTTCACGCCCAGACACCTGCATGAGGGTGCTGGTGCAGCGTTCTACCTGGGCGGCGTAGCCCCGGCATACAGCCACCGAGCGGACTAATTCTCGCTGAGAGAGGGTGATGGGCTTGCCGCTTTCTCGGGTGATCAGCAAGGCCAAGGCCTCTTGATGGGCTTCCAGTCGATCGGCCAGGTTGTTCAGGATTTTAGCCCGTTCTTTGAGGGTTGTTTTTCGGAAGTTTTGAAACCCTTGCAGGGCCGTTTTTTCAATGACTTCTATATGCAAATCATCGGCGTAATAGGCTTCGCCGATTAAGGTTACGGCGTCGCCCGGATAATAAATCGGGTGCGGGCTGCCGCTTTTTCCAAAACGTTCGCTGCCTTGCAGGATAAAAGGCTGGGCGGCGCTGGCCGCTTGGGTTTGAGATTGTGTGGTCATGCACGCACGTTCCTATCAGGAGTCCAATTCCAGTGTAGTATTGATTTCCGTTTGGGCTTGCCGCAATGCGTTTTCCGGGGAAATTTTGCCCAGCATGGCCAGTTGCACGTAATGGTTGATGATGTCGTTGATGGCGTTCTGGTTGGGTTGAATCTGGTAAGCGGCGGTTGCTCCCAATAGCTGTTTTGCGCTGATGGCCCGCCCCTGAGCCATTAAATCAGGCGCTTGTTCCGGGGCAAAATAAGGATCATCTAGGGCCGCTGTGACCGAAGGCAAGACCGGGGCTGCCTGCGCCAGGGCCAGTTGATTTTTAGCATTGGTGATGAAGGCGGCAAAGTCGACGGCCTCTTTGGGGTGGGCGCTTTTGATCGGTACTACCAATACCATCAGGGAAAAATCTTTATACGGTGAATTCTCCGGAAACTGAGGCGCCACGCCGGTTTCTTTGTAAATATTGGGGGCGTTTTCTTTCACAATTTTCAGGAAGTTGGGGCCAATGGATAGCGAGGCCAGCGTTCCCGCCTGAAAGCGCCCCACTGCCGATTGATGGCTTTCGGTGATGGCTTCCGCAGGCACCCAGCCTTGCTTGTACATATCCACATAGGTGGCCAAAATTTCCATGGCCTGTGGGGTCGCGAAAATGGCGTGTCCCTTGGCATTGTAGAGCGGAATGCCCTGTTTTTTGAGTTCCTTGAGAAAATTTCCGTTTTCGGCAATCACCGGCATGAGGCCGTATTGACCCGTTTTCCGGTGAATTTGATCGGCAAAATCGGAGAGTTCGGCAAAGTTGGCGGGTGGGTGCTCAAAGCCCGCTTTGCGCAAAATAGCCTGATTGTAGATGGTCACACTGGAGGTGATATACCAGGGCAGACCAAAGGCCAGCGGCGCTTGGCCCGGCTTAATGAGTGTGGCCCCTTGCCAGGCCACCGGTAAATACGTGGCCTTCACGGATTCTGGCAGGGCCGTGTTCATGTTGGTCAAGGCGTTTCGGTTGGCCAGAATGGCTGAAAAATCCGGGTTTAAATTCACCACATCGGGGGTGTGCCCACTGAGCATGGCGGTCAAGGTGCGCTTGGGTCCTTCGGAAAAGGGCACGTCCACCCAGTGAATGCGCACGTTGGGATGCCTGCTTTCGTACTCCAGAAACATGGGTTCCAGCGTGCTTTTGAAGGTATCCAGTTGCAGGGTCCAAAATTCCAGCGTGATTTGGTGGGTTGGATTTTGCGCCGGTTTGGCGCACCCACTGACTATCAATAAAACACAGAACGCAGCGGCCAATAAAGAGAGCCGCCTCATAATTTAAAATCCTTGAACACCCGCATGACCACAAAGCGGGCTTTGGTTAGCTCCATGGGCACGCCTTGCTGATTGCTGCCTTCAATGTAAATGGCCAAATCGGAGCCTGTTTTGTACCCCAGCGACTCCGGGATGGGAATGAGCTGGTGCGGAATACTTCGCTCATTGAGCCACTGGCTGGCGTTTTCCGTGGTAGGGGTAGAGGGCAGTACAATCAGCATGAACCAATCAATTCTTCCGCAAACGTCATGTTTGAAAAACAGCACTTTGTCGTTCGTCTCTTACTATTTTAAGGTGTTTTCCGAATCCGGCTACAGGCAATTTTCTTGGGTGCCGGAAGATGTTAAGCTGCGCTTTGATGAGAAGCAAGGATTGTTGATGATGAATGCGCATGTAACAGAACGGGTGGCTTATTTGGCCATGAGTTTGGATGGGAAAATTGCTCGGAGCAATGGCTCGGTGGACTGGCTTGATTCGTATCCGGGTGAGGCGTTTGGATATGAACACTTCTACGAGAGTGTGGATCTCATCCTGATGGGACGCAAGACTTACGATTGGACTCTAGAATTTGGAGCTTGGCCTTACTCGGAAAAATCGGTATGGGTTTACAGCAGTCATCCCTTGGAAGCGCCACCGGCAGGGGTGACCGTTTGGAGTGGTTCCTTGGGGAATATGGCTGAACAGCTTCTTCACCAACCTCCTGAGCAAAAAGTATGGATTTGCGGTGGGGCTCAGCTGGTTCAGGGGCTTTTGAGAGAAAGCGTTATCACGCACCTGGAATTGTACGTGATTCCTGTGATATTGGGCGAGGGAATTTGTCTGTTTGGAGCGGACTTGCCTGAAACGAAGCTTGATTTGCAGGAGGCCAAAGCCTTTGGGCAAGGGGTTGTTAAATTGCGTTATGCGGTGACGCCTGTGACTTAAGGAAGTTGCCTCACCTAATATTAAACACGCGGCGGGCATTGGCCGTGGTGATGGCGGCCACTTCCTCGTAAGAGATCCCTCGCAGTTCGGCGATTTTTTCCACCACATGCTTTACCCGAGCCGGTTCGTTGGGCTTGCCTCGAAAGGGCATCGGGCTGAGGAAGGGAGAATCGGTTTCCACCAGCATCCACTCCAGAGGAATTTCTTTGGCGGCCTGATGCAGGTTTTCCGCTTTTTTAAAGGTCACGTTTCCGGCAAAACTCACGTAGAAATTTTTCTCGATAATGCGGCGGGCAAACTCGGCATCGCCGGAGAAGCAGTGCATGATGCCCCGCACCCCAGGGACTTCGCCAATGAGCTGATAGACATCTTCATGGGCTTCCCGGTCATGCACGATCACCGGTAAATCGTGCTTTCTCCCCAATTCCAGCAAGCTTTTAAAGCATTTTTTTTGCAAATCAACCAGCGATTGATCCCAGTAGTAATCCAGCCCGGTTTCCCCCACGGCCACCACTTTGGGATGACTCAGCAAGGCTTCAATTTCGGCCAGCCATTCGGGCTGATCCACAATATCGGCAACATCGGTGGGATGAACGGCCACGGCGGCGTACACGTTCTCAAAGCGTTCGGCCATCGCCATAACCTCGGGAAATTTGGCCGGGGTCACGCTGGGATTCACCAGAAATTCAACGCCAGCGGCTTTGGCCCGTGCCAGCACCTGAACCGGATCGGTGCCTGTGCTGCCGTCAGGGTGTTCTTCTTGCCGGTGAATATAATCCAGATGGCAGTGAGTATCAATAATGGTAGGCGCGCTCATCAGACCCGCTCCTAAACCAGTCGAAGGTCAGGGAAATGGTTGTCCTTGTACCACTTGGCGCTTTTGTATTCCGCTGGAATTTTGTCGTAGTGGTTCATGGGGTCATGGCCCAAAGCCCGCAGCTTTTGCATCCACAATTCCCGTTTGGATTGGGGCAGGGCGTTGCCACACCAAGGGCAACAGTCGATCTTCCAGTAAGAGGTTCCGCCGTCTCGAATGGGGATGCCATACTCGTCATACTGATCCACGTAGACAATTAGGCTGCTGGGGCATTCCCAGGCATCCTGATGCGAGGCACAGCGGTAATTGGCGTGATAGGCCATGTGAATGCAGGGATAGGTGCTGGCGTCAATTTTCCAGTCCTTGAGTTGCTCGGTCTGGAACCAGTCCCGGCACTCGTGGCAGTCTTGCATATGATCCGAGTAGGAGGCGTATTCCGGGGTTTCAATGTCCTTCCAGTGGATGACATTGGCGGCGCCGTCAAATTTATTGTAGGAGCGTTTAAATTGTTCGCAGTTCATTCGTTGGTTAACCGTTATTTCTTCTTGGTTGCCCCGGCCAGTTCACTGTCCAGGCGAGGTAAAATGGGGCCTTGCAGATTGATGCGTTGTCCCACCGGGATGTGGGCGTGGGTGATATCATCCCATCGGGGGCACAGGTCGCTGAGTTTCGCCTGATAGCCCAGTTGCGACCACATTTCATCGCTGAGGGTGGGGGTAATGGGACTGAGCAAAATGGCCACCTGGCGCAGGGTTTCCAGCACGGTATACATGAGATCGGCCAGTTCCGTCAATTTGCCTTCTTTAAATAAAGTCCAGGGCTCCTGATCATTGATCTGTTTGTTGGCCCAATCGACCAGTTGCAGAATGAGATCCGCCGCTTTCTGGAATTCAAAGGCCGCATAAGCCTGATGCACCTCAGTCACACCGTCCGCATGCAGAATGCCCGGCTTGGCGTGTTGAGACTGGGGCACCTGACCTTCAAAGTACTTGTTGGTCATATTCAGGGTGCGGTTGAGCAAATTACCCAGGTTATTGGCCAAATCGGCGTTGACCTTGAGTTTGAAATCCTCTTCTGTAAAGCTGCCGTCCTGGCCAAAGGTGGCCACGGTCATCAGGTAGTAGCGGATGGGATCGGGGTTGGGCAGCTCAAAGCGCTCCTTTAGGGTGAAGGGCGATACCACGTTGCCCACGCTCTTGGAGATTTTGGCATCGTTGATGTTGATGAAGCCATGGGCGAAAATCTGCCTGGGCAGCGGGATTTCAGCGGACATCAGCATGGCGGGCCAGTAAATGGCGTGGAACCGCAGAATATCTTTGCCAATCATATGCACATCGGCAGGCCAAAACTGGTTGAACAGGGCCTCATCCTTGCCGTAGCCAATGCCGGTAATGTAATTGCTGAGGGCGTCGATCCACACGTAAATGACCTGATCCGCATCATCCGGCACCGGAATGCCCCAGCTGACCGAGTTCTTATGCCGGGACACGCTGATGTCTTCCAGATCCTCCAGCATTTGCAGCACTTCCGTCGATCGAAATTCGGGCAAAACAAAGTTGGGATTGCTTTGCATGTGGGCCTGAAGGGCCGCTTTATACTTGCTGAGCTTGAAGAAGTAGTTCTCTTCCTGCACGATTTCCGGCTTGCGCTGGTGGTTGGGGCATTCGCCCGCTTCGTTCAGGTCACGTTCTGTCACAAATTTTTCGCAGCCCGCACAGTAAAGCCCCTGATAGGCCCGCTTTTCAATATCGCCCTTGGCTGCCATTTTGCGCCACAGTTGTTCCACCACGGCGTAATGATCCGCGTCGGTGGTGCGAATGAAGCGATCGTAGTTCAGGTTGAGGTAAGCCCAGGCCTTTTTGAACTCTTCCACCAGTTCATCGGTGTGCTGTTGGGGGGTGACACCCCTGTTGGCCGCTGTTTTTTCTACTTTGGTGCCGTGCTCATCGGTGCCGGTCAGGAAAAACACGTCTTTGCCCACCAGCTTCTGGAAACGGGCCATCACGTCGGTGGCGATTTTTTCGTAGGCGTGGCCCAGGTGGGGCGCCGCGTTGACGTAGTCAATGGCTGTGGTGATGTAGTAGGTGTTTTGGCTCATGGGCGGGGGCTTTCCTGTGGATGCACGTTTTGCGGATTCTGCCTTACATTCTCTCAGAGTAGCGGGATTGTAGCAAATGGTTGTCCCCGGCTGGCTTTAAGGCGATACGCCCAATGCCTTGGCCTGAACGGTATCCACGCTCACAGCCATCACTTCTGCGGTGATCCAGTCGTTGGCTTGCAGGGGCAGGCCGTTGGGCTCAATGTGGACTTTTAGATAGTTCTCGCTCATGCCCTTCAGCGGTTCGCCGGGATCGCTTTCTTCCACAATCACGGTCAGGGGTTGCCCCAAAAAGTCCTGCCGATAAGCCAGCGTTTTCTCCTCAGACAAGGCCCGTAGTCGCTGAGCCCGGACTTTTTTCTCACGCTCCGGCACCTGATCGGGGAAAGTGGCCGCTGGCGTCCCTTTGCGCTTGGAGTAGCTGAACACGTGAAAGTAGTTCATATACGTGTTTTTCAGCGTCTGGTAAGTGGCCTCAAAGCGCTCTGCCGTCTCTCCGGGAAAGCCTACAATGATGTCAGATCCCACGGAGGCCTGCGGGATTTTTTGGGCAATGGACTGGCAAACCCGTTCCATATCGGCCACATGGTGCCGACGGCCCATGCGTTTGAGTACGTAATCCTCCGCGCTTTGGGCGGACAGGTGAAAGTGCGGGCAAATTTTCCCGTGGGAATCCCGCACCACGTCAATCAGCTTTTCGCTCACTTCCATGGGGTCCAGCGAAGTCAATCGCAGGCGGAACTGCCCCGGCAATCGAACCAACTCGGCCAGCAGGTCGGCTAAATCAGCCCCTTCATGCTCGTACTGACCAATGTTGATACCAGTCAGCCCTATTTCCTTGAAGCCCTCATCCAGCATGCGCTGAAGTTGCACCTTGATATCGGCCATCGGCAAACTGCGGCTGAGGCCACGGGCTTCCCAGATGATACAGTAGGTGCACTTGTAATCGCAACCATCCTGAATCTTCAGGCTGCCACGGGTGCGATCAATGGCCGCCGAGGAGGCTCCCTCCATAATGCGGCTTTTATCAATCTCTGACACTTGCACCAGCGGGCGATCCGAAGGCGGGGTATCCTGCACAATTTGGACCAGTTGGTCTTTAAAGTTGTTGCCAATCACAAAGCTAATGCCGTCCAGGGCGGCCAGCTCATCTGGAGCCACCTGAGCAAAGCAGCCGGTGGCGGCAATGCGGGCGCTTGGGTTGGACAGTCTGGCCCGGCGAATGATGCGTTTGGACTCCTGATCGCTGCGTTCGGTCACGGTGCAGGTGTTTACCACATAAACTTCAGCCGCTTCATCAAAGGGCACAATGCGCCAGCCCTGATCTTTAAACTGATGGGCCAGAGTCGACGTTTCCAGCTGGTTGGCCTTACAGCCCAGGGTGTAAAAGGCTACAGTTCTCTGTGTTCCTAAGGTTTGCAGGTCCGGCTGGGCTTGGGTTTGGCAGGATGCTTCGGGTGGGTGGGGGGCAGTGGGGCTCATGGCCGAGGGGCCTCAGTCAAAAAGGGGTGACGTTAACTGACCATTGTCTCTCCGGCACAGTGAATGATCAATCGCGCGGTAGTAATATGAAACATTCTCTATCCATTGGCAGGCACTTGGGGCCATGATGGACGTATATTGTATTGCTTTCTGTAATATCACCCTATGGGGGGATACCCAAAAGGCTTAAATTTTTAAAAAATAGACTAATCAATAACTTCAGCGAAACGGTAAATCCCCCCGATTTACAAGATCAAGGTCGTTACGATCACTGCCTCTGTAATTTTTCAGTATTTGAAGTAATCCGTGATTAGGTGCAGTCGTATATGTTCTAGCACATATTATCGGTGTAAATAGTATGTAACATACTGTCAATCTCCAGCAATCACTGTCTCTTTTTTGTTTTTATTTATTCAGCGTAATACATTTTCCCTTCTTGAAAAAACGAGAGATTGAGATTGTAAGAAGACTGGATTTACAGATGGAGGAGTACTAATGGCCAAAGTTTTGATTTCAATGCGTGAGGATTTTTTGGATAAGATCGACGAAATTGCTGATTCAGAGCAACGCACCCGCAGCGAGCTGATTCGTCAGGCATTGCGTGTTTACATGCGCCGCCGCGCTCCTGGAAATCCCCTTATGGACTCCATCTTGTTGGAGTAGTCCCTGCATTTTACTTCCCTTGTAAACGAAAGGAGCTCATTCCACAATGGTTAAAGCGTCTAAAAGTACCCGGGTTTTGATTTCCCTGCCCGAAAAGTTTTTATCGGAGATCGATTTGCTGGCCGATGAAGAGCAACGCTCTCGGAGTGAATTGATCCGTGAAGCCTTACGGAACTATATTCGACAGCATGAAGCGGATTCCTACAAGTCCCAGATCATTGAATAGCGTGCTTTTTTTGGGTTGGCTTTCAATGCCTCTGTGTGAGGGAAGGATAAGGGGTGGCGCCTGACAGGTTGCCCCGCCCATGTCTTGTAGTTTGTTGATTTCCTGAAGTGTTGACCGTGTTTGAATATTAGATTTCCCCTTCCAGGGGCCTTGAGTCACCTAGTTTTGCCTGCGCAAAATTCGTTGAATGGCTTCCTGATTTTCAGCATTGATTGGGGCGTTGCCCTGGTTCTTTGCTGAAAAATGGGACAGTTGACCTGATCTGGCGCCCGGCGCTAATTTTCCCATGACGGCCAAATCGTATTCGGGGTGCATGTAAGCGGTTTTTGGGGTGAGGAGCAGTATTTCCCGGCTCATCTGGCGAGACAGTCCGGCGAAGGCCTGTTGACTGTCACTGTCGTTGTAGACCGAGGGCGTTACATTCATAAAACGGTCGGTCTTGATGGAGCGCACCCAGGAGCCGCCCCACACCATGGGGAATTCCGGGGATTCCGCATCGAAGATCTGCATGCGGCTGCGCACAAAGTAGCGCATTTGCTTGGGGGTGCCATCCGTGGCCCATTGCTTCACCCAGTCACTCACGCTGGTGGACTGGGTGGGGTGGGTGTAGTCAAGGTCAGCCTCTACAAAAATAACCCGAGAGATAGCTTTGTTGTTGCTGCTGAGCTGCTTTAGCAGGTAGTCCATGGCCAAGGGCTCGGGTCGTCCGGCTTTCACATAGTATTTCATAATCTGATCGTAAACGTGCCCCAGCCCCTGCACCCGGATTTCATCCACGGTGTAAATAGGGTGATAGATTCTCGTTTCAGGAACCTTGAGTTCCAGTCGCTGGGCGTACTCACGAGCGAAAATGAGTGGCAAGTCACCAAAGGCTTTTTCATTGCCATGTTTTATGACTGGAAAGACCACAATGCCCGGAAGCGGCGTGTAGGCAATGGGCTTGATGCTGCTTTCCAGAGGGATTAATTTGCTGATAGCGGTTTTAAATCCCAGCGGTTTGTTTGCTGGTGTGCTTGCGGGCATCGACGTTTGCAATGAAACGGGTTGCAATGTTGGCTCTGGGACTTGCGCCGAATTGAGGTCGGGCAAGGGTTGTGCCGGGGTCAGGCTGGAGCTGGTTTGGGCGGGCGAGTGATCCAGTGAGGGCAGGGTTCCCTGGCTCCAGCCTGGGGTCGAGCTCAATAAGCTCCCTAAAAGGGCCAGTGTTACCAATGCTTTCCATTGGACTGGCTGGCATTTAGACGGATGAAAATGCGAAAAAATCATCGAAACCCCTCTTTCAGGCTGGTGGACTTTCGGGGGCAAAGCAACCACAGGCACGGTAATCTTCCTTGATTATGCGCTGTGTCTGGCCCAAAATAATCGGGAAAATAGTTGATTTTCCTCTAGAAAGTCGGACCCGCCACCATGATTGAACGTTATACCCTGCCTGAAATGTCGGCCTTATGGACCCGTGAGGCCATTTTTAAAACCTGGCTGACGGTGGAGTTGGCCGTTTTACAAGTTCAGGAGGAAATGGGGCTGGTGCCCGCGGGGGTTTGTGCCGACGTGCGCTCTAAAGCCCGCTTTGATATTGCCCGCATCGATGAGATTGAGGCCGAAGTGCGGCACGATGTGATTGCCTTCCTGACCAATGTGGGCGAATCCGTGGGAGAAAACTCCCGCTTTGTGCACATGGGGCTGACCAGTTCCGATTTGCTGGATACGGCCTTGTCCCTGCAAATTCAGTCGGCTGGTGTCTTAGTGCAGGATAAACTGACTCAAGTTATTGAAACCGTCAAGCAAAAGGCCTTGGCCCACCGGGACACGGTGATGGTAGGACGTTCCCACGGCATTCACGGGGAGCCCATTACCTTTGGCCTCAAGTTGCTGAACTGGCTGGATGAATTGCAACGCCAGCAACAGCGTTTAACCGATGCTTTGGAAGAAAACCGGGTGGGTCAAATGAGTGGGGCCATGGGCTCATACTCCAATATTGATCCTGCTGTGGAGGAACGGGTTTGCGCCTTGCTGGCCTTAAAACCCGCTCGCACTTCCACCCAGGTCATTTCCAGAGACTTACACGCGCAGCTCTTTATGGTGCTGGCCAATTTGGCCACTTCCATCGAAAAATTCTCGGTGGAAATTCGAGGCCTTCAGAAAACGGACATTCTGGAAGTGGAAGAGGGCTTTGCTAAGGGCCAAAAAGGATCTTCGGCCATGCCCCACAAACGGAACCCGGTCAGCTCGGAGAATTTAACGGGTCTGGCCCGACTGGTGCGCTCTTACGTCACTCCGGCACTGGAAAACGCCGTGCTATGGCATGAGCGGGACATTAGTCACAGTTCCGTGGAACGGGTGGTTTTCCCCGATGTCTTTATCCTGATGCACTACATGCTGAACCGGTTTAACGGGGTTATGCGGGACTTGGTGGTGCATGCCGATAACATGCGGGCCAATATGAACCGCTTTGGGGGGATTATTTTCTCTCAGCGGGTGCTGCTTAAGCTGGTGGACACCGGCATGAGCCGTGAGGACGCTTACCGGCTGACCCAGAAAAACGCCCACGCTGCCTGGAATGTCTCTGGCGGGGATTTCCGGGCCAACTTGCTGGCCGATCCAGAAGTCAGTGGGGTGCTCAGCGCTGCGGAGATCGAATCCTGCTTTGATGTGGCCGATTACCTGCGGAATGTACCAGCCATCTATGAGCGCTTTGGGCTATAAGCTCAGCCAATCGAGTAATGGCCAAGTTGGTTTGGGTTTGCGTTAATCAAGGCAATGCTTTCCCGGTATTGCTGGAACGATGAAGCGATGGAGCTATCTGAGAATGCGACTATACATTCCCAATGAAATACAGCGTCTGGTGAGCCGGGTACTGCCCCTACTGGATTGGACCTTGTGGCTGTGGCCATTGTTTTACGTTGCCGTGGGTACCATGCTGGGCTTTTTGGTAGAACGGGCCATGCGCAGCGCCACCCATCGTTTGCTGAGCCGGATTTCCCCTGCTATGAATGGCTCGCTGGAGCGCATGTTGAGCGGATTACTGCCCTGGATTTTCGGGTTATGGGGCAGTTATGGCGCCACTTACCAAATGCACTTTCTCTCGGTGGAAAGTTTGGAATTCCTTCGCAAGGCCTTGTTTATTGTGGCCATGTTGGTTGCCATTCGTTTCTTTGGGCGCTTGTCGGTGGCCTTGACCCGTTTTTATCTCGATCATACCCAGGCGCTGAAGGCCCTGCCCAACACCTCCATTTTTGAAAATATTATTCGCCTGCTGGTATTTTTGTGCGGTTCCATCGTGTTGTTACAGAATCTGGGTATTTCCGTGTTGCCCTTGATCACCGCCTTGGGCGTGGGTGGTTTGGCCATTTCTCTGGCCCTGCAGGATACCTTGGCCAATATGTTTGCTGGGATTCAAATGATTCTGGCCCGGCAAATCAAGGTGGGCGATTTTGTGCGCCTAGAAAGTGGACAGGAAGGTTTTATTCAGGATATTGGCTGGCGCAACACGGTTATTCGCCAACTGAGCAGCAATTTGGTACTGGTGCCCAACGCGAAAATGTCCTCTACTATTATTACCAACTACGCCTTGCCCTTACCGGAAATGTCCACTTTGGTCGAGGTCAGCGTCGCCTATGCCAGTGATTTGGCGCTGGTTGAAGCGGTCATTAAGTCTGTGGCTAAAGAGGTTTTACAGGAAACAGAAGGGGGAATCGACACGTTTGAGCCGTTTATTCGATATCACACCTTTGGAGAGTCTGGCATTGGACTGACCGTCATCTTGCGGATTGGTGGCTTTGAGGACCAATATTTGATCAAGCATGAATTTATCAAGTCGCTTCACGCTCGTTTTCAAACGGAAGGGATTGAAATACCGTTCCCGCAGCGGGTGGTACACTTGGAGCCGCAACTCCGTTCAGTGGTGATGACTCCCAGTGGGTCAGAAGCAGCGAGCCCCATGCAGCGGCCTTCTATCAACTAGCGGGGGCATTTTAAGAGAAGAGAGTTGCTGCAATTTTCCGGTTAGCGTTTATGATAATCAGTACCAGCTGTCTGTTTGAGGAGAACGGGGATGATGACACCGCCACTGAGCAAGGTTGATTTGCGGGTCTATCCGGGGAATTCATACCCTTTGGGGGCCACCTGGGATGGCATGGGGGTCAATTTTGCCCTGTTTTCCGAGCATGCTGAAGCCGTGGAGCTGTGCCTGTTTGATTCGGCAGATGATACCGTAGAGTCCAAGCGCATTTTGCTGCTGGAATATTCGGATCACGTCTGGCACGGCTACTTTCCGGATTTAAGACCGGGGCAACTCTATGGCTACCGGGTGTACGGCCCCTGGAATCCATTGGACGGACATCGATTCAACCCCAACAAGCTTTTGTTAGACCCTTACGCCAAGTCTGTGGTGCGCCAGGAGCGCTGGAATGATGCCCTGTTTGGTTACCAAATCCCCGATCCGTTGCGTAGCAGTACCTTTGCCGATACCGATCTGTTGATGGACACCCGCGACAGTGCCCCTTATGCGCCATTGGCTGCCGTGGTGGATGATTCCTTTGCCTGGGGGAACGATAAACCCTTGCGCACCCCCTGGCACAAGACCATTATTTATGAGGCCCACGTCAAGGGCCTGACCATGCGTCATCCCAAGGTGCCGGAGCACTTGCGGGGAACCTATGCCGCTCTGGGCAGTGAACCCATCATCGAGCATTTGCTGGACTTGGGAGTGACCGCGGTGGAATTGCTGCCAGTTCACTACCATCTGGATGATCACTTCCTGAAAACACGGGGCTTGAGCAATTATTGGGGCTACAATACGCTGGGCTACTTTGCCCCGGAGTTGCGCTACAGCTCCCAGAGGCACAGTCCGGAAGACCCGATTCGGGAGTTCAAGAGCATGGTGCGCTCCCTGCATTCGGCGGGGATTGAGGTCATTCTGGATGTGGTCTACAACCACACCTGCGAGGGCAACCATTTGGGGCCCACCCTGAGTTTCAAAGGCATTGATAACCGCAGTTATTACAAGCAGGTGGAGGAAGAACCCCGCTTTTACATGGATTATACCGGCTGTGGCAACACGCTCAACGTCAGTCATCCCCGGGTGATTCAGCTGATTATGGATAGCTTGCGCTACTGGGTGCTGGAAATGCATGTGGATGGCTTCCGCTTTGATTTGGCCTCCACGCTGGGCCGGGATGTGCACTATGTGGACAAGCTGGGCTCCTTTTTTGACGTGATTCATCAGGATCCGGTACTGTGCCAGACCAAGCTGATTGCCGAACCCTGGGATCTGGGAGAAGGCGGCTATCAGGTGGGAAATTTCCCGGTGCTGTGGACGGAATGGAATGGCAAGTACCGGGATGCGGCTCGTTCATTCTGGAAGGGTGATGCCGGCACCCTCAGCGAGATGGCCACCCGCATTGCCGGTAGCAGCGATTTGTACTCGGAGAAAGATCCGCACGCCAGCATCAACTTTTTGACCTCGCACGACGGGTTTACCCTGCAAGACCTGGTCAGTTACAACCAGAAGCACAACGAGGCCAATGGGGAAGGCAACCGGGACGGTGATAATCATAACCACAGCTGGAACTGTGGGGCGGAAGGGGAGACTGAGGAGTCGCAGATCAACGCGCTGCGGTTTCAGCAGAAGCGCAACCTGATGGCCACGCTGTTGTTGTCTCTGGGCGTGCCCATGATTGCCGCAGGTGATGAACTGAGCCGAACCCAGCAGGGCAATAACAACGCCTACTGTCAGGATAATGCCATCAGTTGGCTCAACTGGGATCTGACTGAGCGGGAAAAGTCCTTTTATGAATTCGTGAAGCAACTCATTCGTATTCGCAAGGACAATCCCGTCTTTCAGCGACGCAAGTTTTTTATCGGCCTGACCTCCAAAGCCTACAACATCAAGGATGTCATCTGGTACAACGCCCAGGGCATGGAAATGTCCGAAGCGGACTGGCATGAACCGGACGGACTTTGGATGGGAGCCTTGTTGAACGGGTCGGCCATCAACGAATTGGACGAGAAGGGCAGTCCTGTGGTCGGAAATACCTTTTTGCTGGTGCTGAACGCCGCGCACAAGCCGGTTGCTTACCACTTGCCAAGGTTAAACCGGGGGGATGCCTGGATTCAGGTGTTTGACACCACCGTGGAGAAAATGCCCGATAGCAGCAATAATCATCATGAGGATGACTTCCTGTACTGTGGGGAGGCTGTATACAGGCTTCAGGCCCGAAGTTTGGTCTTGTTTCAGCTAAAGCGCTGAGTTCAAGATACCTGAAATTTTTTTAAAGAAGCGCTTAGGGTCTGCCGATAGTTGAGGCAGAACCAAAAATTTCTGGAGCTTTTCGATATGCATTTAAAGGCGTTTGGGTATGGCCGCTTTTTGGTGGTGGCTGCCGTCATTTTCATTGGGTTGGTCGTGACCCTAATCTGTGTGGGGTTCGATGAGCCAGCGTATGATGATCGAGCGCTTTTGCCCGTTTCAACGCGTGCGGTTGCCTTGGCTCCTCATAAAAATGCCTTTTACTTTTACCAGCAAGCTCAGGGTAAAATCCAGGCTTTGGGGGATAACACACGACAACGTTTGAAGGATATGGTGGCTGGAAAGGTGGCATGGGACGCTCAGTTTGCGGCTCAGTTACTGAAACAAAACCACTCGGCTTTGGCCTTGTTTGAGCAAGGCCAGCACTTGCCTCATTTTCAACTGCCTAAGGCAAAAGCACGGCAGGGAGCGGGGGAGGCACCTTATCCCATGTCTCTCTACAAATTTCAGATATTGATAGACTTAAAGCGCCTGCAGATAGAACTCTTGAAGCGTCAAGGTAAAGAACAACAGTCTCTGCAGGAGATTTTTGGACTGATGAAAATCGCTCAGCAATTGCGGGAAAATGATTTTGGAAATGATTTATTGACCTTGGCAGTGCGTAAACGCGTTCAAGATCAGGCTCTGGATGAGTTGGTGAGTCTGCTGCAATCTTCAAAGCTTCCTTCTGCTGTTTTGAAAGACACGATCTCCCGTCTGGAAGGGGCTCGAGATAATACCGCCCACTTGGTTGAAACTCTTAAATTGGACTATCAGCAGTCTGTGCCCAATCAAGCGGTAGATTCGGCCATGCAAGGTTTGAGAGAAAGCAGTGGCAATTCTAAAGCTGCGGGGGTGTTTTACTTTTTTTTACCCAATCAGACCAAGCGGATAGTAGCCCAATATTATGAACAGCTGATTATCAATCTGGAAGCGCCCTATTGGCGACCTAGTCAGGCCACTATTCAACCGGTTGCCTGGTGGAATGTCTGGATGCCCAATCTGTTAGGGCGAGTAACTCTGGATGTCAGTCTGCCACGCTATGGGGATTTGCCCCGGAGTACGCTGCACGTTCCCAACACCCGTATATCGTTGATCCAAACCTGGATTGCCTTAAAGTGTTACAAGGCTGAGCATGGACAATGGCCCAACGCGCTGAGTGCCTTAACGCCTCGCTATTTGCCGACGGTACCCATTGACACACTGACAGGTGAGCCCATTCAGTATGATCTACAAGGCGGAACTATTTATTCAGCCGCTAAGCAAGCGCATGAAAGCCAATTGACAATGCGCTTTAAGCCCGGGCATTAGGTCTTGCGATAGAAACCGAACTGCACTGGCTTGAACCGGGATAGTTCGTATTCCAGTGTTTCTTTGGCTCGCACGGCATCATCCAGTTTCTTTTTCAGGGTGTCATTCTCGCTTTTGCAGCGAATGAGCTCCACCACCACTTCATCCAGACCGGACAGCTTGTCATCCAGCAGGCGGGACAAATCCTTGAGGATGCCCTCCTTGACCTGGCTGACCGCTTCCACCATAACAGTGATGTTATCTTTCCCGCCAGCGGCATTGCGCATGGACTGATTGCCCGAACTCATGGGAGACATATAGCCGCTTTTGCTGGTTAATCCACCGGCTTCTTCGTCTGTTTTGGGGTTGGTGCTCTGTCCTGGCGTTACTTTATTAATGCTGATGGGTTGGGATAACCCTTCGGTGAGTTCACCGGATTTTTTGAGATCTTTGGCTTTTTTGATAGCCTCAATATCACGGTGGGTGAAGATGACCCGGCCCGTTTTTTCGTCTTTTCTGGGGCTCAGGCCGAGAGTTTGAACGTAACTCATCAGTTCCCGTTCCTCCAGCCCCAATAGTTCCATGACATAGCTAAGGGTGTAAGGAAAGTCGTCGGTCGTCAGGGGCGTCATGGTCTCTCTAACCTGTATTTAAAGCTCAACACGCTTAATAGTAACACAATGCCGACGACCGACCAATATCAAAAATGCCGGTCAGGGAAATTGAAAACGGAGGGATGCTCAGGCGGGCCCTGCACTTTTTTGGATACCTACTATGATATAATGTCATTATGTTTATGGTGCGCTCCGCCCCTATTAACAGCGGGAGCATGGAGAGGAAATGGTTTTCCAGGCACTTGCCTGCAATGATTTTACGTTTTGAAACAAGTCCTTTCTCCCATGTTGTCAGTCTTTGATTTCCGGCTCAGGCCAAACAGTTTTAGTTCAAATTGTCAGGGAGCAGCTTTAGTGGCTTTATGAAAAAGAAAGATCAAACTATCGGCATTGGCATCATGGTTATCCTGCTTTTGCTGGCGCTTTTTATAACGCCAATGCTCAAGGGGGAAGTCCTGATTCCGTCCCAGGTGACCTTTAACGATTTTATTGACCTGGTCAAATCCCACGAAATCGTGCGGGTGGAAATCCGGGACAACGGGGCCACGGGCTATAACGCCCCAGCCGTTAAGGCGCTGGAGTCAAAAATAGAGTCTCAGTCGGTCAATTGGCGCACAGGTCCTGCTGGCATCGGCGGAGAAACCCCGCTGGAAAAGCCTTCGCTGAAGGCGCCTGTTGAAAACAAGACTGCCACTGTCGAGCCTGCAACAGAGCTTGTAAAACCGCAAGCTAGCCCTTCGCCAGTCAATGCGGCCCCGAAAAGCCTGCCCAAGCTGGAAACTCCTTCTGCTCCTGCTGCGCTGGAAAAATCAGCGGCGACCCCTCTGACTGCAGTGGGTTCCAAGAATCGACCGATTCAATATCAGGTCATTTTACCGGAAAGTGGTGCCGGGGTAAGTTTACTGGTGCCTGCCTTACAGCAGTACAACGTGCCTTTTTCTTTCGCCAAGCGGGAGAACGATAGTTTCTGGCTGACCACCCTGACCACGGTGTTTGTGCCCATTATTTTTCTGGGTATTCTCCTGATGATCCTGCGCAATGCCCAGGGTGGTGGCTCTCAAGCGCTGTCCTTCGGGAAAAGCCGGGCCAAAATGTCCATGGATAGCAAGGTCAAGGTGACTTTCAACGATGTGGCTGGTATTGATGAAGCCAAGGCCGAGTTGGAAGAGGTGGTCGATTTCCTGAAAAACGGGGAGCGCTACCAAAAGCTGGGCGCCAAGATCCCCAAGGGAGTGCTGCTGGTTGGTTCACCCGGTACTGGTAAAACCTTGCTGGCCAAAGCGGTGGCGGGGGAAGCCGGGGTTCCCTTCTTCAGTATTTCCGGTTCCGATTTTGTGGAAATGTTTGTGGGCGTAGGTGCCAGCCGGGTTCGGGATTTGTTCGAGCAGGCCAAAAAGCACGCGCCTTGCATTATTTTTATGGATGAAATCGATGCCGTAGGCCGTCAACGGGGCGCTGGTATGGGCGGTGGTCACGATGAGCGTGAGCAAACCCTGAACCAGTTGCTGGTGGAGATGGACGGTTTCGATCCACATTCCGGCATTATTGTGCTGGCTGCCACCAACCGCCCGGATATTCTGGACAACGCTTTGCTGCGACCGGGTCGTTTTGACCGCCAGGTCATGATCGATCGCCCGGATGTACAGGGCCGTGAGCAGATTTTGAAAGTGCATGCCAAAGGCAAGCCCTTAGCCAGTGATGTGGATCTCAAGCTATTGGCCAAGCGCACACCGGGGTTCACCGGGGCTGATTTGGCGAACCTGCTGAACGAAGGCGCTTTGCTGGCCGCTCGTTACAACAAAGAGGTCATTCACCAGAGCGATATTGAGAACTCCATCGACAAGGTGCTGGCCGGTGCCGAGAAGAAAAACAAGATTATGTCCGAGAAGGACAAGGAGCTGACCGCTTATCATGAAGTGGGTCACGCCTTGGTAGCCGTGTTAACACCGGATAGCGATCCGTTGCGTAAGGTGACCATTATCCCGCGGGGTATGGCCTTGGGTCTGACCTGGACCATGCCAGATGATGATAAGGTCCACATGTCCAAAAAACAGATTCTGGCGCGCATTGCGGTGGCCTTGGGCGGACGGGTGGCCGAAGAGGTGGTGTATCAGGATGTGACCACCGGGGCCAGCAACGATCTGGAGAAAGTCAGCTCTATGGCCCGTCGCATTGTGACGGTTTACGGGATGAACGAAAAACTGGGCCCCATTACCTACGGCAAGCAGAACGAGCATATGTTCATGGGTCGTGATTTTGGCAGCGAGCGGAACTACGGTGAAGAAGTGGCTGCCTTGATTGACCGGGAAGTGAAAACCCTGGTAGAAGAGCTGTATGATCAAGTGCGTGCCTTGCTGATCGAGAACCGGGATGTTATGGACGCCATCGTGAAAGTGCTTTTGGAAAAAGAAACGCTCGATGATGTTGAATTCAACGCCATTATGGATGATGTGGTGCACGCCCGTGGCAATGGCAGCGGCCAAAAAGGCCAGCCTAAGCTAGACCCGGTGGATCGTGAGCATGAGATTCCATTGGTGGTTCAACCCGATTAACGTAAATTTTTAAAATTGCAGTGGGGCGTTTCTAACCGGGAGCGCCCCATTTGCTTTGCAAGCGGCCGCCTTTCCACTATGATGGAAGGCACTATAGCGGTTATGAAAAGAGATCCCAGCCATGCGAATGACCCAGTTGTTAGCCCCCACCCTGCGTGAAAACCCGGCCGATGCCGAGGTGGTCAGTCACCAGCTATTGGTGCGGGCCGGTTATATCCGGCGTTTGGCCAACGGGGTTTACAACTATCTGCCCTTAATGTGGCGGGTGCTGCGCAAAGTGGAGCAGATCGTCCGTGAGGAAATGGACCGGGCCGGGGCTCAGGAATTGCTGATGCCCATTCTGCAACCGGCCGAAGTGTGGCAGGCCTCCGGGCGCTGGGATGTTTACGGGGAGCTGATGATGCGGGTGAAGGATCGTCACGGTCGTGAATACGGCTTGGCCCCCACCGCTGAGGAAGTGATTACTGACATTGCCACCAAGGAAGTGCGCTCTTATCGCCAGTTGCCGGTCAATCTGTACCAGATTCAGACCAAGTACCGGGATGAAATTCGTCCCCGGTTTGGCTTGCTGCGTGGCCGTGAGTTCATTATGAAAGACGCCTACAGCTTCCACAGCAATCAGGAGTGTATGGATCGGGAATACCAGAACATGGCCGAGACCTACACCCGCATTTTTGAGCGCTGCGGTTTGGAAACCCGTCAGGTGCGCAGCGACAGTGGAGCCATTGGCGGCAGTGTCAGCCACGAATACATGGTGCTGACCCGCATCGCCCCAGGCGAGCAGGAAAGCGGCGAGAATGACGTGTTCTTCTGCGACAATTGCGATTACGCCGCCAACGCCGAGCGGGCAGAATCGATTCTGCCAGAAGCCAACACCACGGGCGATCATGCTGAGTCAACCGTGTTGGATACCCCGAACGCTAGCACCATTGATGCCTTGGAGCGCAAATTTCAGTTGCGTCCTGAAACAATTTTGAAAACGTTGATCTATGTGATCGACGAAAAAATGCCGGTCATGGCGCTTATTCGCGGTGATTTGGCCGTTGAGGAAATTAAATTGCTCAACGCCTTTGCGGGCAATGAAATTCGCATGGCTACCGAGGAAGAAATTATTGAGTTAATCGGCGATGTTAAAGGCTATGTGGGGCCATACAATTTGCGCCCCGAGACTTTGCAAAAGCTGAAAATCATTGCCGATCGTTCGGTGTCTGGCTTGAAGAACTTCGTGATGGCAATCAACGAGCGTGGAAAGCACTTGGTTGGGGCCAATTGGGGCGATGCCCATCTGCATGAGCCGCAGATAAAAGATGCCGACCTGCGATTGGCTAAAATCGGCGATGCCTGCGCTGAGTGCAAAACCGGCAAGCTGGATATGACCCGGGGCATTGAAGTGGGAAATATTTTCCAGTTGGGCACCAAGTACTCCGGTTCCATGAACGCCACTTACACCGATGAAGACGGCAGCGAAAAACCCTTCATTATGGGTTGCTATGGTATCGGGGTTTCTCGTACTGCTGCGGCGGCTATTGAACGGTTTCACGATAAATTCGGTATTATCTGGCCCATGGCCATCGCCCCTTATCAGGCCATTGTGGTGCCGGTCAACGTCACCGATGAGACCCAGATGAGTCTTGCCCAGCGCTTGTACGATCAACTCCGCAGTGCCAATGTGGAAGTGGTCATGGACGATCGGGATGAACGGGCTGGCGTGAAGTTTAAAGACGCCGATTTAATAGGCTTCCCCATTCGCATTACCGCTGGCAAAAAAGCCGCTGAAGGCTTGCTGGAAGTGAAGCTGCGGGATCAGGATCAGGCCATCGATATGCCCGAAGCGGACGTTTTGAACTACGTCTTGCAGCAGATTCAGGAGTGGCGTCCCACATTGAAAAGCGCTCAACCTGCTGCGGTTTAGGTCATCAATTTTTACCCCTCACACCTATAAAAAGAGATCTCCCATTCATGTCAAACATCAACCCCTCCAAGCTTCGTAACTTCTGTATCATTGCCCACATCGATCACGGTAAATCCACCATTGCCGACCGCCTGCTGGAATTTACCGGCACCATCGACAAGCGCAACATGAAGGATCAGGTGCTGGATAGTCTGGAACTGGAGCGGGAACGGGGCATTACCATCAAGCTGCAAGCGGCCCGTATGGATTACAAATACAAGGGCGAAGATTATGTGCTGAACCTGATCGACACGCCCGGGCACGTGGACTTCAGCTATGAAGTCTCTCGCTCGCTGCAAGCCTGTGAAGGGGCCTTGTTGGTGGTGGATGCTTCTCAAGGGGTGGAAGCGCAAACGCTTGCCAACGTGTATCTGGCCATTGAAGCCAATCTGGAAATCATTCCGGTACTGAACAAAATCGACTTACCCGGTGCCGATCCGGATCGGGTGCTTAAAGAAATTGAAGAAGTGGTGGGTATTGATACCTCCAACGCCATTATGTGCAGCGCCAAAGAAGGCATCGGTATTGAGGAAATTCTGCAAGCGGTGGTCGAGTTTGTACCGCCCCCAAAAATTGAAATGGAAAAACCACTCAGAGCACTGGTATTTGACAGCTACTTTGATGCCTACATGGGCATCATCACCTATGTTCGAATTATCGACGGGGAAGTGAAGCAGGGCGATCGCATCCGCTTTATGGAAAACCAAAAAGTGTATGACGTGACGGAAGTGGGCGTGATGAAGCCGGTGCGTCATCCGCGGGCCAATCTGGTGTCCGGCGAGGTGGGCTATATTTCTGCTTCCATTAAGGAAATGGGCGCCTTTGTGGGTGATACCGTGACACTGCATGTTAACGGGGCCAAAGAACCCTTGCCGGGTTATCAGAAAGCCATGCCCATGGTCTTCTGTGGACTGTATCCGGTGAATAACGATGATTACACCGTCTTGAAAGATTCTCTGGAAAAGCTGAAACTAAATGATTCCAGTATTACCTTTGAGCCGGAAAGTTCCGAGGCCTTGGGCTTTGGCTACCGTTGCGGCTTCTTGGGCTTGCTTCACATGGAAGTTATTCAGGAACGTCTGGAGCGGGAGTATAACCTGGATCTGATCACCACGGCTCCCAGCGTGGTCTACAAAGTGCACATGACCAACGGCGATGTGATTGAGGTGGATAACCCCTCCAAGCTGCCCGATCCGGTTAAGCGGGAGTACATGGAAGAGCCCTTTGTGAAAATCAGCATCATTACCCCCAACGAGTTTGTGGGCGCGCTGATGGATCTGTCTCAAACCCGGCGCGGTATCTTTATCGGCATGGATTACCTGGATAAAGTTCGGGTGAATCTGCAATATGAATTGCCCTTGAACGAGATGGTGACTGATTATTACGACAAACTGAAATCCTGCTCTAAAGGCTATGCCTCCATGGATTACAGTTTTTCCGAATACAAGCGCAGTAATCTGGTGAAGTTGGATATCTTGCTGGCGGGCGATATTGTGGATGCCCTCAGCGTGATTGTCCACCGGGACAAAGCGCATAGCGTGGGTCAGGTTTTGACTGAAAAACTGAAAGAAATTATTCCCCGGCAAATGTTTGAAGTGCCTATTCAGGCGGCTATCGGGGGCAAAATTGTGGCCCGTAGCACCGTAAAAGCCATGCGTAAAAACGTATTGGACAAGTGCTATGGTGGGGATATTTCCCGGAAGCGCAAATTGCTGGAAAAGCAGAAAAAAGGGAAAAAGCGCATGAAATCCATCGGCAGCGTGGAAGTCCCTCAAGAAGCGTTCATGGCTGTTTTGAAACTCAGCGACTAAGATTTCCAAGGGGGCTTTGCCCCTGTAACCCCCACTGGAAGGGGGACAGAGTCCAGCGCTTGCGCTGTCCCCCCTCCAGACCTCCCCGAGTAACTTGATGTTTTGCTGGTAAAGTTTTAGATTGCTATTCCTTTAATGTATCTATCATCTCTGTTATTTTGTATGAATATAGTCGTTTAGGTTAGACATAGAATGCCTACTAAGGAAGAAATTTCTCACGAAATTCATCAAGCAGCTCTCCGTTATCAACAAGACAAACTTCGTATTGCCAGAGAAGAGTTGGAAAGTGCAAGTGCAGAAGGTCGTGAAGTAAATCCAATGCTTACTTTTGGCATAGTTCCTCATAATCTCGGGGTAGAGAATCACGAAGTCCTTAATCAGTTTTTTAAAACAACGATTCGACCTGAAATATCACTTTTGAGGGAAGCTATTTCGGATGCAGTTGCCGAAATTGTTATTAAATATAGTATTAATGAGCGTGACTAGAGTATCGAATTCTTCATCTACGTGTTGGCTTTTTACTTCACTCATAATTTCTTACTAGTAACCTCTATTCTTAATACTTATTCTCATTTTGGCCTTTGGAGTGTGCTTATAGTCCTTAAACTCAGATCAAACAATTATGGATTTTCAAATAAAAAAGCCCACCTGTGCCGAGAGAAACGACACAGATGGGAGGGTGGGGATTTAATGGGTGGTCAGTGCTCTAACTTTTCCCAGAAACAATTGCCCGGCTTGGATGGCGTCTAAAAACTCATCTTCAGTGGCCGGACCATCGGGAAATTTCCAGGGGGCGGGCAGTTGGGCATAGACCCTCCGGGCCACCTCCAAGCCACTTAGGCGCCCCGCCAAGGGCGCCAATAAATGGAGTATTTTTAAAGCCAATGCCAGCTCCTTGCCCAAGCTGAGATTGGCCAGTAGGTGCAATGCTTTTTTCAGCATGATGAATCCTTTCTGAAATGAATTTGGGATCACGACCAGCGAGCCTGTGCGGGGCGAATGTCCAGATGTGTGTAGTGCTGATAACAGCCCATGCCGCCAGACCAGTGTTTTAAAAACGCCTGCACCGCAGGGGCGGGCATGCCACTGACCACAATGTCCGCGGCCATGCCATTGAGGTGCTGACTTTGGGATGCCCCGCCCACGGCCTGATTGTGGGCCTTGCTGCGATAACCGGAATTGATAATGATCGGCTTGCCCAGCAAATCACGAAGGACTTGCAAGCGATTGGCCAGTCGGTAAATATTGTCCAGAATCCATGGGGCGGGAATGGGATCATCGCCGTGCAAAAATTCGGACAATTTGAAGTTTGAGGTGAGCTGAATAGCCCGTGGATCTTGACTCATGGCAGTCCTGCTTTCATGGTGTGCTGGTTTTATTTTTTGCTTTATTCCCCGTTTTATTCTTCGGGAGTGCGTTGATGATTGAGGCGATCGTTGATTTTGTTCAACTGCAAATCCAGCTTGTTCAGCAGGAGCTTGATGTCCTCCACATCCTGACGGGTGGCATATTCGGCCCGAATGGAGTTTTCCAGTTGCCGCAGCGATTGCTCCAATTCCACCGGGGTGACAAAAATGCCCAGCTTCAACAAGCTCACCGTCACAAAAGAAATCAGCGCCGGAACCACATACTGCCGGGCTTGTGCGAACAGTTCCATCACTCCCCCGGGGGTGGTGGGGCGGATTCCGGTAACAGGCTGAGCAAGGCTTGGCGCAGATCTTCCAACGTTTCCGGGATTGTGGCCCGTTGAATGATCAGGCGGGCTATGTGCGGCCGGTTTTGCTCCAGCTCCATTTTGACGGCCGCTTTTAATGGGGCCAAATCGGCCTGCACCTCAGCGGGAAGTTCTCCCTCAAAGGCTTGTCTTAAGCGCTCGGTGATGGGCTGGATCTCAACGCTGTTTGCGGGTGGCATCCCGGGTTGCCAAGTGCCCTCTTCCCGTGCTCCCGGCTGTTGAGGATAATCACCGGCATCGCTGATGGTGCCGTCGTGTCGCAGTAAATAAAAGTTCATGCTTAGGTCACCTCGGTTACAATGTAGCCCGCCACGTTGATGTCCATCCCGCTGGTGGTGTCGGTCATGCGGTACTGAATAATCTGGCTGGCATCGGTTTCTACAATTTCGGCTTCGTATTCGGTGCTGGTTCGACCGGTCAGGTTTTGCACCACAAACTCATCGATGCTGCTGCCTTTTTTCCGAATATAGCCGAACTTGCCACTGGCGGAAATTTGATAGACACCGCCGCGCAAAATGGCCTGTGTGGAAATGGGCGGTACAAAATTCGCCAGGGACACATCGGTGTAAGTGCTGGCGGTGCCGCCATCCAGCACAATGGGCTGCCCGGTGGCCGGGGTCTGGTTGATGGGCAAAATGCTGACCCGATACTTAATAGAAGGGCGATAGGGCCAACCGGTGGAAATATAAAACGGCACGATATTGCTACTGGCATCGGTGCGAATGGCCAATGGCAGTTGTCTTTTTGTATCGTATCCGGTGGGGATGGTAATACTGCCCCCACTGACTTCATTGGCCGTGGAAAACACAGCGCCGGTGGTGCCGTCTACACTGCGTTTTACCAGATACACGTAGTACCAGGTACTGGCCGCTTTGGTGCCGGTATCCAAGCCATTCAGGCCGCTACTGTCTAGGCTTAAAGTGATATCGGCGGCCAATTCAATGTCGGTTTGATTGGTAGAGTTACGGGCCCGCAATCCGCTTTTCAGCTTGATGGCGCTGCTGGTATCGTAGAGCGGCGCTACCCCGGTAATGCCGTGTTTGTACAACACCGGGTTGCCCTCATGAACGAGGTACTTTGATGCGCTATTCACTCTTAATCGATATATGTGATTGGTGGAATCGTAGCCGATTTCCCCGTTGGTGCTGCATAAAAATCCGGGCGTTTGGGCCAACCGAACCGATCCGTCTTTGAGCAAGACTGTTTCGATACTCACCCCGGCATCGGTGGTGCGTTCTTCCAGGGTGTCCGCTTTGATGGCGGCGGAAAAACTCTTGGTGCCGGTAATAGTCATAGTGCCCGATTCCAGGCTGGTTAGCCGGGTGTCCTGACTGTTGGATTCGGTGACCAGCTGATTGAATTCGCTATCCAGATCATCGGCGTTGATTAAGTTTCCGTTGGCGATTTCCGCTTGTTTGAGCCGTGAGATTTGAGTCATGGCATTTACTCCTTGGTACTTATCTGGGTTACTTATCGGGTGCCGCCGTCTACGATGGTTATGGTCCAGCCTTCAATTTCCACCGGGCGATCCGCTTCGTTTCCAGTGAGCTCCATTTGGAAGTATTGCCCGGAACCTGCCGGTATTAGGCTGAAGCAAGCGCTGCCCGCCCGGTTGTAATAGTCGGCCCCGTAGGTGGCCTGATTGTAAGTGGTGCTGGCACTATCGGGGATTAGGGATACTGTCCGGGACTGCTGATTCTGAGAGCCTCTTCGAAGGTTCCAGTACATTTTCACCGTGACATTGACTTCCGAAATTTGCTTGAGATAGAGCTGAATATCCTTGATCCGTTTGCGGAGACGAGGCGTTTCAAAATCCAGAAATCCGGTACGGTAAATCCAGGGAATGGGCTGCCCGTTGTAGCTGTTGCCTTTGAGTTGTTGCTGTACAATGCCTTGGTAATTCCCGGTAAACAGTTTGCCGTTGAACGTGCAGCCGCAGGCGGCGATAACGCCTTGCCGCTTGCTCCAGATCCGGTTGATGCCGTAGTTGTATACCAGTACGGTTTGATTTTGAATGGCGCTGCCATCGGCCACAAACCACCACACTTCCTGTCTGTTTCGCAGATGAACGGCAAAACTTTGGCTGAGCTGTGCCCGGTTGAGATTTTCAATCTGGGCCTTGATGGCATTGGATAGAAACAGGGTCGTGACGTTGCCTTGGGCCGTGGCCGTGGATAAAGCGGTCACACCTTCCTGCGATAGAAACATCAATTCATTACCCACCAGCACTATGCTACGATGGCTAACGGCCCCAAATTCATCCGACATTTTTTGAACGGCAAAGGTGTCTACATCGGTGCCGGATAGAACATAGGTGGAGCGCTCCTTGAAGATCACCAGCACCTCTTCATTGAGGAGGGGCAAGAACAGGGTTTTCAGACCGGTAATTTTTTCACCGTCACCAGGAGAAATTTGCACTGCACCCGGAGAGTCTGACCAGTAATCGGGATCAAAATTTTCGGCGTTTTCCAGTTCCGAAATGTAGACCATAGAGGGGTTATCCGAGTCTCCGGAGAAGATCAGCCGGTTGGCATAAATTTCCGAAAAAGCAGGTTTGCCGGGATCAATGCCATACACAGCCGGTGGCCAATTTTCCAGAAGTTCAACGGCACCAATGCCGTCCCATTTAATGGGGCTGTCCGCACCATTGCAACCAATTAGCAACCCCTGAAAGGTCACAAAATTCATGGTTCGGTTGGGGGTTAAACTGCTGTACAGGAGTGTGGCTGCACCGGTGCTTTCATTGAATTGGTAGAGTTTATCTCCGGATACGGCAATTAAAAACGTTTGTCCCAATAGATTTTTATAGGGGTATAAACTGGTGACTGTTGCCCCGGATGCC
Organism: Vampirovibrio chlorellavorus; assembly: GCA_001858525.1. Classification (GTDB taxonomy): domain Bacteria; phylum Cyanobacteriota; class Vampirovibrionia; order Vampirovibrionales; family Vampirovibrionaceae; genus Vampirovibrio; species Vampirovibrio chlorellavorus. Next base: position 81,233 of record LAPX01000003.1, read on the forward strand.
AGCGGCGTGCTGTTGATATTGACATAACCGGCGTTATTGCTGGACCAGCTGCCGTGGGTGGTGGCGTGTAAATTAACGATTTCTTCGGCCTCGCCATTTTTTAAGGTTAGGTCGTTGGCTCGTAAATTCATGCCCCCGGCGTTATCGAAAAATTGAAATGTACGCATTCGTTAATGCTTCCTTTGAGCCGTTTTAAGCAGGCGCTTTTGAGTGTTTGCTGTCAGCACACTTTCAAATCGTTCGTCCACCCCGATAAAACCCTTTCATACGGTATTCGGGCTTCCGGGGGGCCAGGCTTTTTAGCTGGGCCAAGCCGTCCCGATAGAGTAAGAAGGTGTCGCTGCCCCCTTCGCCTAGAAATTTTTCAAGACGCGCCTGAGTGCCGAGTATCAGAACTTTTTCCCAGCTTTCGGGCAAGGCCGTGGTGTCGCTATTCAGGCTGAGTTTTTGCGGACTGCGCTGGTAATCGTAGCGAATGGTGTAGATAGCATTGGGCACCGGATAGAGAAACAACTGGCTTCCTTTGCGATAAAAATACTGTGGCTTGCCACTGAGCGTTTCTCCATGGGCAATCGGGTAGGTGTAATCCACTTCTTCAAGACGTAATTGGCTGCCTGTTTCCTGCACGGAATCGGCGATTAAATCCTGCACCTCACATTGGGTGGTCAGGCTATAAGCCGCCGTTCCTGAGCTGGTGTTAAAGGTGGCCGATTGTTGCAGCCGATTGACCTGTAAACGCTGCAGCATTTCCGTGTAGGTTTCATTGAGAAAATCCACGGTCTGAATAATTGGGGTTTGGGCCTCGTTTAGGGTGCTGGCTTCCACTTGGCCGGTGCGCCTGAGGATCTCATTCACCAGTTGCAGGAGTGTGCTCATCCGACGCTCCTTTCAGTTTAAGCAGTTTCAGCCGATAGTCGGCAGGGTATTGTTTTAGAATCTGGGCCAAAGTCCCCTGAATACGAGTTTTGAACTTGGTGTTTCTGTTTTCACAAAGCCAGATGGCTTGCTCTGAATAAATATCGGGAGGCGTTGAAGTGTCTTGGACTTCATCGTCAAACGGTAAATCCATCACGATCTCCTTTGAATGTGGCACATAGGATTTGGGTAAAAAAAGGAGCGATGACCATCATGACGGCCATCGCTCCGGTGGAGTTGCGTTAGAGAGACAGTGGGAGAGAAAAGGAAAGGGAGATACTGCTTAAGCCGAGGCTTTCAGCACAGCGCCCGCATTGGGCATCATGACCTTGGAGCCATACAGGTACAGCCCTTTAACCGCATCGGCAAACATGTTGTACGGACGAACCGTTTCAATTTTGTTGACCTGGCTGGCAAAGCTGATGAAATCCTGGGTGAAGGCCAGCAAATTAACCACGCTGCCAACCGCAGGATTGTTGGTGGTGACGTGTACTCCAAAGCCTGCCACGTTGCCGATGTAGCCGTTTTGGATGACGTTGTCTCCCAGACTGGTGGCCCGGGTAAATTCGGTGGATTGCAAGAGCAGGGTTTTGAATTTGGGGGTGATGACCAGGTTGCGGCCTTCCTGGGGCGCATTGCTGTTGTCCAGTTTTTCGGCCAACTGGGTGATATAGCCGTAAATGTTGGCACTGGTCAGGGTGATGGGTGCGCCATCCGTGCCGATGACGTTGCCCGCATCCACATCGGTATAGTGGCCAATCAGGCGGGAGTCTACCACGTCCCGAATGGCGATGGCTGCCCGGCCCGCGTAGCCTTCCAGAATGTCCACGTTGGCTTGGGCTTTATCCAGGTCATCGACTTTGAAGGCAAAGTATTTTTGCTGATCGATCAATAAATCCACCATGGGATCGGTGAGACTTTGGAAGGAAATGGTCATATCGCGGGTGTAGTTGTTGACGGTGACATCGCCAAAGGTGCGCACGTGAACTACGTCACCGGCACTGGTGATTTCACCTTCAAAATCACGGTTGACCAGATTGGCCATGACCACGGTTTTGTTAAAAATTTTGAGTAATTTTTTGCTCCAGATTTCTGGAATGAAGTTTGCGGTTGCCATTGTATCGGGTCCTTTCTGGTTGATAAAAACGGGGCATTAAAAAAGCCGCAGGATTAAATGATTGCGGCATTCGGGACTGTTTTTAGCGGGGGTTTGTCATTACTGCACTCGGTTATTTTTGAGTGCGTCATTGATGGCCGCTTCGTTTTTGAGGAATTCAGGCAGGCTCATTTGGGCAATTTGCTGCCGAGAGAAACGAGGCGGTTCCGTGGGTGTTTGGCGCTTGGTGGCCGTTTCCATGTAAGGGTTTTTGTCGGGGCTGATCGTGCTTTTTTCTGAATCGGAGGCATTCAGTTTTTCTTTGAGGGTGTCCTGAAATTTTTGAGAGAAGATGGCCAAGCCCTTTTCTAACAGGGTTTCCCATTGATCGATTCCGCCATCTGGATCTTCGCGCAACAGGGTCACCACTTCTTGCAGAATGAACGGTTCAAAACGGGCAAATTCCGGTGACTTTTTTCGGAAACTGTTTAGCGCACTTTTCAATTCAGCTTCTTCTTTCAGGTCGGCCAGATGGGTTTTTGCGGCATCTTCCACAATCTGTTGAACGAAAGAAAACGGATCGCTGACAAACAGCTCCAATGCTTGATTGGGCGGAAGCGATTCAATAGAGGGAGGAGTTAGATTGGCTGAAATGGATGGGTTTTGAGGGGCAGTTGCTGGCCGGTTCATTGGCTTTGGCGAGTCCAGAGCTTCCTGGGATGAGGCTTGGGGTGTCGCTTGTGAACCCGACGATGATGATTGAGACATGACTTCTCCTTGTATGAATGGATTGAGGGTGCGTGGGAGGGGTTAGTCCGTATCCGGTTGTTTTCGAGACCACTCCCGCTCGGCCTGTTGAATAATCAACAGCGGTGTGGAAAAAATTTCCTGAATCACTTGGGCGCGGATGGCCTCATACAGAAAGGCCTCTTTGGCATCGGTGTCCGTAACGCGGGTGCGCAGTTCCGGCCGAAAACTACTTTGCAGCAGATCCCAACCGGGTTCCCGAATCAGATCCGTGAACAGGGTGGCTTTTTCACGCAGGCTGAGCTGCTTGTAGAGGGTCATGCGGAGGCTCCGTTTTCTACTTCAGGGGTGCTGATGAAAATATCGGCTTCGTCGGTAAAACCCAGACGCCGATACACTTTTTTGTACAGACTGAGCCAGTCCACTCGATTGCGCAGAGCGGGGCTGTTTTCCACCAGTCGTAGAAACGAGGTGATAGCGTTCAGCTCTTGTGCTTTGTTCCATGAGCCTCGTGAACCATCAATGCGGAACTGACAGTGACAGGTTTGCACTACTTCCGGTCGCAGGGTTTTAAACAGGATTTGACCGCCGGGCTGACACACTCGCAGCTGCTCTGGCTGGTTGAGAAACTGTCGGGCATTTTCCAGCACCATTCTCAGGAACGGCTCCAAAGAGGTGTGCTCCAGGTGGGCCAGGCAGGAGGAGAATTTTTGGGTTCCGCCTTGCACCAAAGCGCTCACTTCGGTTGCAGTCCGGGATTGTCCCTGCTCATTGCCGGTGAAGTATTTCAGGGCGCCCGTGGCTTCCTGAGCCTCTGCTTTGAGATCGGCGATTTCGGTAAAGGCCACCGTGAAATTATTCAGGTACTGAATGGGCCTGAGCGTGTCGTGGCTTTTCACTGGAATGAGCGCACCGGGCCGGGTCACCACCGCCTCGGGATCAAACACGTCATCGTTGATGAGATAGGTAAAGGGGTTGTTGATGGACAGGTTGATTACGTCCAGTTTTTGATTGGTCAGGGTGTTGATGGCGTGTTGCAGACCCAAAGATTTTTCAATGGCCCCAATGCCGTAAATTTCGTTGGGTACGGGAATGAAGTTGGTAAAAATAAACGGCTTCATACCCGAATCATAGGGGTTGGGCTCAAAGCGAATGACCGTATCGCCATTGGCCACCACGCAAACATAGTTTTGGTAAAGTGTGTCGCCCACTGTAAAATCGCCCCACGCTTCCAGCAGGGTGATTTTTGGGGACGTCTGTTCATCCGGTGTTTGCGGATTATCGGCGAGTCCGAAGGCTCGGCGTTTGCTTTGCTTGTTGCTGTCTTCACTAGAAAGACGATGGGGGTTTTTCGGGTTGAGTGTTTCCAGATTGCAGTAAGCCGGATTATTTTTCAGGCTCAGCCAATCTCGATCCACTTTGCGGATGACGTTGGCTCGCTCAAAATCCGGGGCATCGGGATCGATGAAGAATTCGAACATGTCCAGCGTTTCAAAGTCCGGGCCATGGTAGGTCACTTCTTCCCGGCTGACTTTTTGACTGCCCACCGTCACCCCAAACAAGGTGACCGGTTGCTGCACTTGTCGGCTTTGGATGGATTTTCGCCAGGGAACGGCCGCCACCGTGTTACCGGTGATAATGGCCTGTTTCAGGAAGAGGGCGTACTTTTCAATGAAGCTGGCATCTTCCAGTTTATTACGCAAAAATTCCTCAATCAGGCTGGCCTGACTGTGGTTTTCTTCCGTTTTGCCAATGACCGAAAAAAATCGTTCGTTGGCTGGAAACAAGGCATTCAGCAGATTCGAGTGAATGGCTTCCACCGCTTCGTATAAAACTGGACGAACCACTTGGCTGCGATCGTGTGGGTGGTTTTCCGCTTCCGCATAAAGAGAAGGCGTGTCGCACAGGTAGGCCTCCCAACATTCTCGCCATTTTCGCTCTAGGCCGCTTCTGGATTGTTTCCAGTGTAGGTATTGGTTGTAAACCGTGCGGGCCAGCGCTTGCTGGTTTTCTTCCGTTAATAGGTGCAGTGCTGGTGTTGTGGCCGATGTGGCCATTGGATCAGACATAAGTTCCCTCCGTATTTGATGAATCAGGATTTATTAATCTGGGCGCTACAAAACGCACCCGTAAAAGCTTGCTTGGCGAGTGAAAATATTGGGTCAGAGAAAACAAAAGAGGGAGGCGCGAAACTACGAACGGGGAATGAATCGATCCGCCAGAGGAGCGAACGAATAAGCGCTATACATAGCGTCGCTTCACACGGTTGGCATTCCTGTTTCAGGGGCGAAAGAACGCCTGAAAACAGAAAGCCACCAACCCCGTGAGCACCCAGTCAATACAGCCCGTGCAAGGTGGTTGATGATCATTATTATGCGCTGCGGTTTGGCATTGTCCCAGCGAAGGAGATTTACGATTTTTTGAGCGCCGACTTATAAGTCCAGTTTATCCAGCTTGATTTTCATATCCCGATTACCCAGTGCCACGGTTTCATCTTTTTTCGGGGGCGGTTTGGATTCATTTCCAGATTCGGATTCGACTGCAGGGGATTTTGCTTTTTCTGCTTCTCCAAGGCTTTGCCGCCAAGTGGCCAATTCTTCGGCGTACGCCTTGGCCTTGCTTTGATTGAGCTGGTTACGGATGGCCTGCATGGTTGGCCCATTAGGCAAGGTCATGGAAGGGTAAAAGGTACTTAAGTGGGCGACGGTGTTTTTAAAATTGCCAGCCACAAAACTATCGGTTATGCCCTGCATAATGGCGTTATCGACGGGTTGGTTGGTGTGTTGGCAAATGGCAAAATATTCCATTAAATGATCCACCACTGTGATCACGTGTGTGGCGATCAGGGTGCGTTGCGTTTCAGGCAACACGTACAAGCAGTTCATAGCGTGGTGCAGGCTTTCGACTTTGTCATAGCTGCGGGCCTTGCTTTTGGCTTTGAACAAACTGAGTACTTTTTCTGGTGGCAAGGTTCTGGGATTTTTTAAAAACTGGCTCACCTGGCAATGTTTTTCGGCCAACCTTGACAGGGTCTCTCCGATCAGGGGTTCGTGGCTTAATGGAAAACTTTCCATTAAATTGACACTGAGGGCCACATTTTCTTCTTTTTCATACCAACGCGTTTTCGATGGATTGCCTTTATTTGTTTCCATTTAGAACTTATGCCTAAAGCTAGTACATGATGTCTATAGTACCTAATTTCCGCATTTTTAATTTTATAATCAATTCTGGTAACTATATTAACAAATTTTAAGGAATCTATTTTTCGAGGTGGTAGCGAACCGTGGTTACTACCTTGTTACTGCGGTAACGCAACAGCGCTTTGATCATGATGGAGGTTTGGTTGTGTAGTAAATTGTGCCACCAGCTTTTGGTCACAAACTCTGGCACAATAATGGTCACCAAATCATGCTCATAGCGCTCTTCAACCTCGTCAATATATTCCAACAGCGGTTCGCTGATGGAACGATACGGAGATTTTAGAATAGTCAGCGGAATGCCACAACCCCAGGCTTCCCAAGCTTTTTTCAGGCGCTCTGTGGCGGCGGGGTTTAACTCCACATGCACGGCTTCAACCCGGTCGGAGATTGTTTTTGCGTATTCCAGCGCCGGGATGGTCCCCCGGTGCAGGGAAGATACCAGAACCAGTACGGTGTGCTCAATGGCCGTTGGACAATAGCCGCTGTCGGGTAAGGCCAGTTGCTTGCCAATGGACTCATAATGGTGCAGCACTTTGCGGAAAATGAAGATGACAACCGGCATGGCCACCAACACAATCCATGCCCCTTCGCTGAATTTCTCAAAGGCCAGGATAATGGTCACAACGCCTGTGGCCACAGCACCGATGGTATTCACCAGTGCTTTTCGCTGCCAACCGGGCCGCTGCTCTGCTTTGTGATGGCCAATCATGCCCCACTGGGCTAGTGTGAAGGACAGGAATACCCCAATGGCGTAGAGTGGCATCATTTTGTTGTAGTCGGCATCATAGGCAATAATCAGCAGAATGGCCAAAACGCTTAAAATGACAATGCCGTTGCTGTAGACCAGCCGATCTCCCAGGTTCATCAGCTGTCTGGGCAAATAGCCGTCCTGGGCCAGAATCATACCCAGCCGGGGAAAGCCATTAAAGCTGGTGTTGGCGGCCAAAATCAGGATAAGGGCTGTAATAAACTGCACGATGAGATAAAACAGGCTGCCGTGAGTGAATACGCTGGCCGCAATCTGGGAAATGAGCGTTTCGTGATGGGGGTCCAGCTCCGGTGGAACAATACCCGGCAAGGCATAGGCCAAATAGGTCACCCCTAAGAAGATGGTGGCCAGCACCAAGCCCATGTAAACCATGGTGCGGCTGGCATTCAGCTCAGCGGGTTCCTTGAATGCCTGTACGCCGTTGGAAACGGCTTCAATCCCGGTTAAGGCGGCACAACCGTGAGAAAAAGCCTGCAGCAGTGCGGCGATTAAGACCAGTGGCGCTACGGTGCTAATTTGTTGACCCACCACGCCGATTTCCGGGACGGACTCAATCTGTCCGGTCATAACTTTGTAGATACCGGTTCCGATCAGGGCCACCATGGAGAAGATAAAAAAGAAGGCCGGAATGGCGAAGGCCTTACCGGATTCCTTCACCCCGCGCAGGTTGAGCAACATGATGATGGCAATCATGATGATGCTGAGCGCGATATTGTGGCCTTTGGGCAGCCATCCGGTGGAGACAATGTTGGCCACCCCGGAGGAGATACTAACGGACACCGTCAGCACGTAATCAATCAGCAAGGCAGCCCCGGCGATTTGACTGGCGGTTCTCCCCAGTCGGCTTTTGGCAACTTCGTAGCTGCCGCCACCCATGGGATAGGCGTAAATGACTTCTCGATAGGACATCACCACAATAAACATCAGCAAAATGATGATGGCGGCAATGGGGATGGCCAGTAGGCCGTTGAATGCGGATTGCTGGATCAGGCTTAAGCCCATTTGGACGGTGAGTCCTGCCGCAAACAGCGCGATGACAATTTCCTCGGTGGCATATGCGGTTGATGACAAGGCATCAGAGGCAAAAACAGCCAACCCAATGGGAATGGACAAACGCTCATGGCGTTCACGGTGGGAAGCCAGAGGGTCTCCCACAACAAATCGTTTTAACCTGCTCCACATAATAATGCTTTACCTACTGTTCAAGACAGACCGAATATACAAGTTTTTTCAGGGCTGGGCAATGCTTGATGACGGGAATGCAATAAATCGATATAAAAAACTTGCGGAATACCGGGCGGAATGGCTTAATGGAACTAAATATTGGTGTTTGTCATTATTTATCATCATAGATAGAGTGACGACGCTGTTTTTGTTGTTTTGGGGAGTTTTGAATATGCCGTCAGCGCCGGTTCAAAAAGTGTATCGTTTTGGTACGTCCGGTTATCGTAACGATCAGGATGGGGAGTTTAATGAGTCGGTTATCCGGCAGATTACCGATGCCATCAGTGATTATCTGATTGGCGAGATTCACCGCCGAGGGAAGTTGCTGCCCATTCTGATCGGTGGAGATACCCGGGAAAAGACCCGTCTCTTTATCCCCGTGATTGCCGAAATTCTGAAGGGTAAGGGTCTGGACGTGTTTCGGGCCACCACGGATTTGCCTTCGCCTGTTTTGGCTTATGCCGCCAAGTATTTTTCCCATTTGAATCTGGGTTACGATGAGACCCTGGGCGCTATTTTGATGACGGCCAGCCACAACCCCTGGCCCTATGGTGGCTACAACTTCTTAACCCCCGATGCCGCCGTGATGCCCACGCCGGTTTCCAAGAAGTTTGAGCTGTACCAAAGCGAACCCCTGAACCTGACCCTGGATCGGGCTGCTTACGGTGCGGAAACACCGGCCAAAATCACGGAATTTGATCCTTACGAGCTTTACCGGCAGCACTTGAAGCAGGGGATCAGGATTGACTATAAAAAGATCAAGGACAGCGGTCTGAAGATTTTCTACGATCCTTTATATGCCACGGGTCGACGTTACCTGCCCCGCCTGTTGAAGGATGAAGGCATTGAGACCGTGGTGATTCATGATACCGATCAGCTTCCGGCCGGTTATACCGGTATGCCGGAACCCACTGGCAGTAACCTGACCGAGTTGAGCGCAATCGTGAAAGACGATTCGGCTTCCTTGAAAATTGGATTGGCCAATGATGGCGATGCGGATCGCTTTGGGGTACTGGATGAAACCGGTCACTACCTGAATTCCAACGAAGTGTTGACCCTCATTGTCTATCACTTGCTGAAAAACCGGGGCGAAAAAGGGGTGATTGTTCGCTCTCAGGCCACCACTCACTTGCTGGATGCCTTGGCGGCCAAGGCTGGCTTGTCGGTGGTGCAAACCCCGGTAGGTTACAAGTACATCGCCGAAGAGTTTATCGAGCACGAGGAACAGGGCGATCAGCAGGTGCTCATTGGCGGCGAGAGCTCCGGTGGTATCAGCGTCATTGGGCATATTCCAGAAAAAGATGGTATTCTGGCCAATCTGCTGGCGGCGGAAATTGTGGCCACAGAAGGCAAGCCCCTTAGCCAAATTCTGGCCCAGGTGCAGGCCTCGGTGGATCGGCAGTTCGTGTTTCGGGAACTGGGTATCAAGACCGAGCATGGTCAGCAGATCATGAAACATTTCCAGCAGTTGCTGTCCGAGGAAGGGCAATTTGCCGGGCTGCAGATAGATGTCGCTCAGTCCGTGGCCTCGGTGACCGCGCTGGAACAGAAATATGGCACCAAGGATGGAGCCAAGCTCTTCTTTAACGAGGGAAGCTGGCTGTTGATTCGGGCCAGTGGCACGGAGCCCATCGTTCGGGTTTACGTGGAAGGGGTTTCTCCTTCTCGCAATGAGGCCTTTGCCAAAACCGAGACACTGATTGATGCGGTCACTCAGCTTTTAGTGGCATCTTTTTCTGTGCCTGCCGCCAATATTAAGGAAAAACGCTAGTCATTCCAGTCCTGTGCATCCGGTCTTCTTCTCAGGCAGAGGCGCCGGATGCACGCTGGACTTGATTGATACTTGATGGTAATTTAAATGTCTGCATGTGCCCGTAGCTCAGTTGGATAGAGTGACGGTCTCCGAAGCCGTAGGTCGCGCGTTCGAGTCGCGCCGGGCACAGTTTTAACCCCTCATTGCGGTGAAAAATGTCTTTGTGGTAGGACGGACCCCCAACTGAGTTTGCATCATCCCCAAAAACAAGATGGCTTTTGAGTCGGGGATTTTCAAACCAAAATTGTTTGAACAGTGTAAAAATCAGTTTACGTTCGGGGTCAGGTCTAGGAATCTCTGATTGTTTTCAGTACCCTACTGCATACATTTCCCCTTTTTGCTTGCATCATTCCGGATGCCAAAATCAAGCCTTATCAATCAGTTTTATTTATAACCACTCACTGAATCGAAGGGAGAACAGCACATCTCATGCAACCCATTTTATTCCCCATTATCTGCGGGGTGCTGGCCATCATTTTCGGGCTTGTAACCCGTCAATGGATTCTTGGTCTTAGCGCCGGTACGCAAAAAATGCAGGATATCGCCAACGCTATTAAGGAAGGCGCCAGCGCTTACATGAACCGGCAATATAAAACTATTGCCATCACTGCTGTCATCCTGACCATCATTTTGTATGCTTTGTTTGCTTCTCTCAAAGGAACTCAATACGCCATTTACGTGTCCGGTGCTTTCTTGCTGGGCGCGTTTTTGAGTGGTTTGGCCGGTTATGTGGGCATGTTCGTTTCCGTAAACGCCAACGTCAGAACCGCAGAAGCCGCTCAAAACGGCATGAATGCCGCCATGGATGTTGCATTTAAAGGTGGCGCCGTGACCGGGTTGCTGGTGGTTGGTCTGGCTTTGCTGGGCGTGGCTGGTTTTTACTACATTGCCCCCTCCCCTGAATTGTTCCCTTCCATTGTTGGCTTGGCGTTCGGCTCTAGCTTGATCAGCGTATTTGCCCGTCTGGGTGGCGGTATTTTCACCAAGGCCGCTGACGTAGGCGCTGACCTGGTGGGTAAGGTTGAAGCCGGGATTCCGGAAGATGACCCCAGAAACCCTGCGGTTATCGCCGATAACGTTGGTGACAACGTGGGCGACTGCGCTGGTATGGCCGCCGACTTGTTCGAGACCTATGCCGTGACCACCATTGCCGCCATGTTCCTGGGCAACTTGCTCTTCAACCACGATACCAACGCCATTATGTACCCCCTTATTTTGGGTGGTTTGTCCATTCTGGCTTCTATCGTCGGTACCTTCTTCGTGAAGGTGGGCGCGGACAACAACCCCATGAAAGCCTTGTACAAAGGGCTGTATGCCACTATTTTCCTGGTGGCCGTTATGGTTGTGGGTATGACCTACCAGTTCTTCCCCACCGGTTTCTCCTTCACCAACGCGGAAGGCGTGGTCACTGCCATCACCCAGACCGGCCTGATTGGCTCCGCCTTGACGGGTATCGTCGTCACCATGGCGATGGTTTGGATTACCGACTACTATACCTCCACGGAATTCAGCCCGGTTCGTAAAGTGGCTGCCGCTTCCGAATCCGGTCATGCCACCAACATCATCGCCGGTATCGCTGTGGGTATGAAGTCCACTGCTGCCCCGGTTGTGGTTATTTCTATCGGTATGCTGGCCGCTTACTTCCTGGGTGGTCTCTACGGTATCTCCATTGCCGCCGTTTCCATGTTGTCCATGGCCGGTATCGTGGTTGCCCTGGACGCCTTTGGTCCTATCACCGACAACGCCGGTGGTATTGCTGAAATGGCCCATATGGATGAAAAAGTTCGTGCCGTCACCGACCCGTTGGATGCCGTGGGTAACACCACCAAGGCCATTACCAAGGGCTATGCCATCGGTTCCGCCGGTTTGGCCGCCATCGTTCTGTTCTCTTCCTACATTCAGGATTTGAGCGCTGCGGCTGCTGAAAGTGGCAACACCTTCCTGGCCAACATGAGCAACCTGAACGCTCTGTTCTCTCTCGGCGATCCTTACATCATCGTGGGCTTGTTTATCGGCGGTTTGATCCCCTACATTTTCGGGGCCATGGCAATGGAAGCCGTGGGTACTGCTGCCGGTGAAGTGGTTCATGAAGTTCGTCGTCAGTTCAAAGAAAATAAAGGCATTATGGACGGTACTTCCAAGCCCGACTATGCTGCCTGCGTGGACATTGTTACCCGTAGCGCCTTGCGCCAGATGATGGTCCCTGCCCTGTTGCCCGTCTTGATCCCGGTGGTCATGTGGGCGATTGGAACCTACCTGATTCCGGATGCTTCCTCTAACTATGCGGCCATTAAAATGATTGGTGGCGTGTTGGTGGGCAGTATCGTAACCGGCTTGTTCGTGGGTATCTCCATGACCTCCGGTGGTGGTGCCTGGGATAACGCTAAAAAGTACATTGAAGATGGTCACTTTGGCGGCAAAGGCTCACCAGCTCACCAGGCTGCCGTTACTGGCGATACCGTCGGCGATCCTTACAAGGATACCGCGGGTCCTGCCATCAACCCGGTGATCAAGATCCTGAACATCGTTGCCTTGTTGCTGGTACCTCTGCTGGTTTAGAGAGATCTCAATACAGGCGAGGCGACATAAACGCTTAAGAAAAAGCCTTCCGGTTGATGACTGGAAGGCTTTTTTACTTGAAAAATCGATCGGCTTGTAATAATATAAATTATCTAAACAATCATGCTTTTTTATATACTTTTAAAAGAGAGGTTGGAATCGAATGGCGAGAGTCTTGATTTCAATGAAAGATGAATTTTTAAGACGTATTGACGAAGTGGCGGAAAAAGAACAGCGTTCTCGCAGCGAATTAATTCGAGAGGCGCTACGGACTTACATTCGCAAAAATGCCACGACCAGTCAAAATGTCCAGACTGCCGGGGTTTCCTCTACTGAATCATAGTTTGCGTTCTTGCATCCTGATTTCTAAATAGTGCGTATTGATCGGGTTATCCATTCATTGCGATTGAGCCTTATAATAATACTGATGACCAAAGGGTTGTTTGGGTTGTTGAGCGGCGAGATTTAAAAATAAATTGAATGTTGTCTGATCTGCAAAAAGCACTGGTTTTGAACCAAAAGGTACAAGTGACCGTTTGGGATCCTAATAATGACAGTGTGGAGTACTCGTTTCAAAGTTTTGTCATGGAAGCGGGTGGTACGCTGTTCCAACTGGCACCCCCTACCACGCAAGCGGCCACTATTCTGCCCTTGTTACAGCCCGGCATTGTCACAGGGGCTGTTGTCGAGACGTATCCCAACCCGTATATTTTTTATCCCATCATTCATTCAGCACCTCTTTCCGCTCAAAGCGGATTTTGGCTGAAAATTCCGGAAAACCCGCAGGTAGAGGTCATGCAGCGTCGGCGGCATGTTCGAATTCCCATGGTCATTCCCTTTAACCTGGAATATTCCATTTCCGGTCGGAGCATGGCCATGCAGGCTCGCACTGAGGATGTGAGTGGCGGGGGGATGCGGTTTACTTCTATACGGCAGTTTCCCAAAGGGCAGGACTTGTTGATTTTACTGGCCTTTAATCCTTCCGAACCACCTTTGAAATTGAAGGCTAAAGTGGTTTTTTCGGTGCAAAATCGGCTCAAGAAACAACCGGATGATTTGTATTCCACAGCGTGTCAATTTGCTGATTTGACGGATGCCGAAGAGATGATTCTGGTTCGGGAGTGCTTTAAGCGGGAGTTGGGCATCAAAGGGTAATTGTCCTTGTGCTAGAATAAGTCCTGTATTATCCCATCGAACCACGAAAGTTCTACGCCAATGGCCTCTAAAAGCCAAACGAAAGAGGATTTACGGGCTCTTTCCACCGAAGAGCTTGTTTTATTGGCGCAGGCTGATCATATGCGTGCCCTAGAACAGCTGGTCTCCCGTTACCAAAAGCTGGTTTACGTGACCCTGTATCAACTGGCCCCAGAGCGTAATGACATTACCGACCTGACCCAGGAAGTGTTGTTGCGGATGTGTCGTTCCATTAAGTCTTTGCGGAATCCCAAGACGTTCAAGTATTGGTTGAACCGCATTATCACCAATCTTTTTTATGATGAATTGCGAAAAGCGCCTCGGCAACTGAGAACAATCTCTCTGGATGAACCGGTATTTGAGTCTGATGATGACCAAAGTCCGGCGCGTGATATTCCGGACGTCACCGAGATGCCGGATAAGCTGGCTTTAAATTCGGAGCTGGATCGTAAAATTCAGCAGGCCATTCAAAATCTTCCGGAACAGTTTCGGACCATCATCGTCCTCAGAGAAATACAGGGGCTAAGCTATGAAGAAATAGCCAGCCTCACCGAGACGAATATTGGCACGGTCAAATCCAGATTGGCTCGTGCCCGCCTAAAACTTCAAGAGGTATTGGAACCCTACCTGAAAGAAGTTTAACTGGCTTGAGGCCCTGGTAATTATCAGTGTGATAGGAAGTTACCTACATGCAGGAAACTCCCCCGCATACCCCTATGGAAATCAAATTACTGCTGTCCCAATACCTGGACGGCGCCCTTGATCTGGCGCAAGTGGATCAGGTTGAGACCTTGTTGTCCACATTTCCCCAATACGCTGAAGTTTTGAATAAACTGCAAGCCACCCGGGATGCGGTTCGGGCCTCATTGGGAAATCAGGAGCAGGCACTGACCGGCGATGCCGATTCGCTTTGGGCTTCCATCGCCAATCGGTTAGAGGCCGATCAGGATACGCCCACTCAAGCGTTTGATTTCGACTTTGTGTCTGCCTATTATGATGGGGAAATCCCCACTTCCGATGCCCAGTTGCTGACCTTTGAGAGTCAGTTATACAAAAACGATGAGGCCAATACGCAGTTGGCCCAGGTGGGCGAAGTTTCTGAAGCGGTGCGGCACTGGGCTGCTCGTCTGGAAACCCATTGCACGGTGGATGTGACTGAATCGGTGATGAAACAGTTGCAATCCGAGATGACTTCAGCGTCAGTGGACGCTGGTGAAGCCCTCCCCGCTGCGGACTTGGGTTCGCTGGAAATCCTGTCCGCCTATGTGGATCAGGCTTTGAGTCCTCGTGAAGTGATTGAGGCCAACCGCCTGATTGAATCCGATGCCGCCGCCAAGTTGACCTTGACCCGATTCAACCAGATTTCTGCCGGGCTGGAGTCCATTTCTACCCAAATTCAGGCCCAGGCCCCCGATTTAACCCCGACCATTATGGAAATTCTCTCTCAGGCATCCGCAGAACAGGCTTCTGTGGCATCCCTGGATGCTGCTCGTCAATCTCGTGCCAAGGTCTACCAATGGGCCAAATGGGGCGGTCTTACCGCGGCTTCGGTGCTGCTGGTGACTTTCCTGAGCTCGGTTAATTGGCAGGATAATACCCCAGAGGCCACGCTGGCTTTAAAGTCGGCACCCCTGGTGGCATCGACCGCCCCAGAGCGCCAGGCTGCTGTGGTTCCAGCGGTTTCCGGGAAGCTGGACAAGCCGAAGGTCACGGAACTGGCTTCGGTTCCTGTCAGCAGTCGTTTAGAGCGTCCCAACAGTGGGTTTGCCTTGCAGGCCGAGTCAAATGACACCTCGACAGTGGCTTCCATGCGTCCGGTGAAAGCGTCTCCCCGTCGGGTTGATCGTATTCTGGATGGTTTCCGGGGCAACCGGGTGGCTGCCCGCTCTTTCCCTCGTCCGGACATCGCGCAGGAGGAGTCGCATGCAGCCGCTCCCTCTTCGGAAGATTATTTGTTTAACGCCTTGAACGAGCAGATGCCCGGCGAAGATGTATCTTCAATCTTAGGAAAGTAGGCGATTAGTAAGCTATGCAAAAGGGTGTGAAATTGTGAAGTCGCTGGAATTTTTTAAATCTCCTGCCCAAAAGCGAAATCAGGCCGGTATGGTTTTGCGAGCAACGCTGTTGGCTGGCTTTCTGTTTTCTATCGCTCATGCGGGCGAAATTAAATGGCAAACCCTTAACCTGACTCCTCAGCAGTCCACACAGATGCAATCGCTGGAAGAGGGCTGGCACAAAATTCACCAGAATCTGAGTGTCCAAATTCAGCGGGATATGGCCGAATTGAAGACCATTCTGCCCACAGGCGATTCCCAGAAGATTCGGGAACTGCAAACCCGCATTATGACCAACAAGACCTACCTGATGAATGAGTCCATGGACACTTTCCTCAAAAAGCGGGAAATGCTTTCCCCAGAGCAACGCAGCCAACTGCAAAAAATGCTGCCCTGTGCCAATACGGCAGGAGCCGCGCCAGCCGCCGCGCAATCCGGCACTCAGGCAAAGACCACCCCGGCCCTTCCCGTTTCACAACCGGCAGCCGCAGTGCCGTTGGTCGCCCCGGCTGCTGCGCCAATCTCCGATCAGCAGCAGGCCCAAGAACAAGAATAAGACTCGTTAAGCCGGATTCCAGTTGGTTCTGGAATTAGAGCCTTCGGTTTATTTTCAGTTTATCTTCAATTGAAAATCCCCTTGAACTTTGTATTCAAGGGGATTTTAATCGTTTGCGCTGTGTGAGCCGCTACCTATTGGCCTTTTTTGGCCTCGGGGGCTTTGATGTCCCACTTCATGTGCAGTTCTTTCAACTGGCTTTCATCCACCAGAGCAGGGGCTTCGGTCATGGGGCAAATGGCCTGGTTGGTTTTGGGGAAGGCAATCACATCACGGATGCTTTCGCTGCCGGTCAGCAAGGCCACAATGCGATCCATACCCAGGGCCAATCCACCGTGAGGCGGTGTTCCGTACTGGAAGGCATCCAGTAGGAAGCCGAATTTCTCGTGAGCCTGTTCATCCGTTAAGCCTAGCAGGTTGAAGATTTTAGCCTGCAGATCCGCCTGGTGAATACGAATAGAGCCGCCGCCGATTTCGGTGCCGTTGTAGGCCACATCGTAACCCAGAGAACGGGCTTTTTCCGGTTGGGTATCCAGGTAAATCAGGTCATCCGGGTGGGGAGACGTGAACGGGTGGTGATTGGAGCTGAAGCTGCCGTCCTCGTTCTTTTCAAACAGCGGGAAGTCAGTCACCCACAGGATTTCGTGGCGGTTGGGGTCAATCAGGTTATGCTTTTCAGCGAAGAATAAGCGGAAACGACCCAATACGGTGCAAGCCTGATTGAACTGGTCGGCCATAAAGAAGACCACATCGCCGGTTTTGGCTTCGGTTTTGGCTTGAATGGCCTGTTGCTCGGTTTCGCTCAGGTACTTCAGAATGGGGGATTTGGGTCCTTCTTCCGCGTAAATGATGTAAGCCAAGCCTTTGGCGCCAAAGCGCTTGGCCTCAACTTGCAGGTCATCCAGCTCTTTACGGCTGTAGGAGGCTGCCCCTTCCACTTTCAGGGCCTTCACCACGCCGCCATCATCAACAGGTTTGCGGAAAGCGCTGAATTCGCTGTTGGTGAATACGTCGGTCAAATCCACGAATTCCATGCCAAAGCGCAGGTCGGGCTTGTCGGAACCATAGGTGTTCATGGCTTCCAGCCAGGTCATGCGGCGAAATGGGGCCTGAATGGTCACATCGGCAACTTTAAACATTTCTACCAGCAGGCCTTCCATCAGGTTCAGGACGTCTTCCTGCTCAATGAAGGACATCTCAATATCCAACTGGGTGAACTCGGGCTGACGATCAGCTCTCAAGTCCTCATCCCGGAAGCAGCGGGCCACTTGGTAGTAGCGCTCAAAGCCGCCTACCATCAGCAGTTGCTTAAAAATTTGGGGGGATTGCGGCAGGGCAAAGCACTTACCGGCATGCACCCGGCTGGGTACCAGATAATCCCGTGCCCCTTCCGGGGTGGTTTTGATCAAGATGGGAGTTTCCACTTCCAAAAAGCGGCGATCGTTCAGGTAGCTGCGCACGGTTTGGGTGATTTTATGGCGCAACTCCAGATTCCGGGCCATGGTGGGGCGACGCAAATCCAGGTAGCGGTATTTCAGACGGGTAAACTCGTCCACTTTGTCCGAGTCGTCATCAATGGGGAAGGGTGGGGTTTTGGAGCGGTTCAGGATTTCCACCACCACCGGGTAAATTTCAATATCGCCTGTAGACAGTTTGGCGTTGCGGGTTTCTTCCGGACGCAAGCTGACCGGGCCACTGACGGAAACGACATCTTCATTCTTCAGGCCGGATAAGGCGGCGTGTGCTTCCGGGTTTTTGGAGGGGTCGGCCACCAGCTGCATAATGCCGGTGCGATCTCGCACTTCAACGAAGACAATGCCTCCCAAGTCCCGATTTGCCGACACCCAGCCATTGACGGTCACGTTTTGGCCGTTATGATTGGCGGTTAAATCGCCGCAGAAATGGGTACGCTTGGTAAAAAAACCGGTCTGCTTGGACGGTTCCTGAATGGTGGAGTGTGGCATTGTAATCTCTTCTCGCTGAAGGGTTGACGACTGAGTAAACGGGCCGAAGCCCATGGGGAACTACTATCATAGCGCTAATAAAAAAATCATCAAGAACGCTTATTTGCGTGGATGGCTGGGTATTTCCACGAAAAAGCTGGTGCCTTCGTTCACCACGCTGTGCAGGTAAATTCGGCCCTGATGCTTTTCAACAATGCGGTAACACAGAGCCAGGCCCAGTCCGGTGCCGACCCCGGCTCCTTTGGTGGTAAAACCGGGATCAAAAACTTTGGTTAAATTGTCTTTGGGAATGCCTTTGCCGGTATCGCGTACGGCCACGGTGACCAATTGGCTGCTTTCATCGTAACTGGTTTCAATGACAATTTTGTTCAGAGTGAGGTCTCCGGCGCTGTTTTCGGCTTTGTCCTGAATGGCGTGGGAGGCGTTGACGATTAAATTCATAAACACCTGATTGAGCAGACCGGGATAACACTGCACTTCCGGCACATTGGGGCCATACAGGCGAACCAATTCTATATTGGAAGGCAACGAGCTTTGCACCAGCAAAATGGTGCTTTCAATGCCATCCCGCAGATCCACGGTTTTCAGTTCGGATTCATCCAGTCGGGCAAAATTTCGCAGATTCTTCACAATATCCTGAATGCGAGAGGCGGCCAGTTTATTGAGGGAAAGCAGACTGTCCATGCTCTCAAACAGTTGCGTTTGTCCCGGCTGGTTGCCAGCCGTCTCCATTTGGCGCAGTTTATCCAGACAGACGATTAGAGTAGCGTTGTTGCTCATCATGGTGCCCAGTGGGGTGTTTACTTCATGGGCAATGCCAGCCACAAACTGTCCCAGTACGGCCATTTTCTCCGACTGTACCAGGTAAAGCTGGGCCTGCTGCAACTCTTCCAGCGTTTGCTCCAGCGCCTTGGTCCGCTGATCCAGCGCCAAAAAGAGCTGGGCCTGATGCAGGGCCACGCCCAAATGCTCGGCCAGGGCCTTGAGTAGTTCGATGTCTTCCATGACCCAGGAGCGATAGGCATCACACTGGTGCAAGGTGATGGTGCCCACCAGTTCATCGCGAATGAGAATGGGGACAATGGCGATGGATTTGATGCCAGAAGCTTCAAAATAGTCGCTGGAGGCAATTTGCGGGGGGCAGTCCCGCACATCGTTCAGGATGAAGGGGTTGTAGGGCTGATCTTTCCGCAGGTTAAAGACGGTTCGCTCCGAAAATTTGGACTCGCTGGCCATGCCGGGGGTTCCGGGCAGTTGGTATTGAAAGGCTTTTTCCTGTTCTTCCGGTGAAAAATAGCGGATAAAACACCGGCTGATGCCCATGACCTTGCCCAGCTCAGTCACCGCCGTCCCCAGAATGATATCGGTATCCAGCGATTGCCGAATGGAACGGGTGAGCTGGTTGATTAAAAACTCCCGGCTGGCCTGAGCCTGGGTTTGCCAGTAGAATTTGGCGTTTTCCACGGCCACGGCCAATTGGGCGGACACTTCGGTCAGCAACTCTTCCTGGGCCTGGTTGAATCCATGCTCCTGAATGGCCGACAGGGCGATGAGCCCAATAACCACCCCTTTGTTAATCAGGGGAACCACCAGCGCGCTGGCCGCGTTGTCCGCCAGCAGGAAGGACTGAGGCAGATCGCTTTTTTGGTAGAGCTGGGAAGCGGGTTGCCTGAGGATGTGGTGCACCAACGGCTCGTAACCGGCAAAAGCATTGTGTTCGCCGCTGATTTCCAGATCCCCGTCCTCAAAAATGCGGACCAGCGTTTTAATGCCGTTCTGGCTGTCGTCCAGGATGACGATGACCGCTTCCTGATAGGGAATGTGGTTTTGCAACACCAGCCCCAGGGCGTCAAAAATATCTTCCATAATCAGGGAGGAGTTGACGGCTTGACTCACCTCCTGCAGGATTTTCAGTTTTTCCTGCCCGGTATCGCCTTGGTTGGCTGGTAGCCATTCGATCAGGACCCCATCGGCGCTTGGATTCGTCGGGTTCAGGGGAGTCAGTTGGGTGGGTTGACCGGCGGTAGCAATACAAGTCGGCAGGCTGAGGGCCAGACTGCTGGTAATAATCTCGTTGAGGCTGAGCGTGCCTTTGTTCTGAAGACTGTCTGCGGTAATTTGAAGCTGGGCCAGTTGCTGGCGTCCGCTCTGGCTGCCCTGTGTGCAATTTCCACCGGCGTCCGCGATGACCACCGCAGAAGTGATATGATCGAAAAAAGAGTCTTGGTAAAGATATGGAGTCATGTATCTTTCAAGGGTTCTTTCGCAGCATTTGTGTTTAGTCTCTTGGGCCGGGCCTACTGTGGGGTTTGCCACACCGCAATCAGGATTTCTTAATGCAGGATTTCCCAGGCACAACCTGTGGCATAACACCATTGTACGTGATTTGGTTGACTGGAAACAGGAATGACTGGATGACCACCCCTCGCAAAACCAGCTTTAAAATAGGCATCACCGGCAATATTTGTACTGGTAAAACCTTGGTCAGAGCCACCTTACAGCGCTTTGGGGTGCATACCCTGGATGCCGAGGAAGCCGCCATGAACTTGCTGCTGGATAACCCACAGCGCCTGTCCATTCGCCTGACTGATCATTTTGGCGGCGAGGTGCTGGACAATCGGGGGCGTTTATCCCGAAAAGCCCTGAACCGGGTGTTGTATGCCAACCCGGAGAAAAAGACGTTTTTTGATCAAAAGCTCAGTCCCGTCTTGCGGGAGGAGATGAAGCGATTCTTGTACGGGTCATTGGGCAGTTATATCCGAGCGGTTGAATCTCCGAGTTTACTTGAGGAGGATACCCGGCATTTGTTCGATGAAATCTGGATGGTGACCGCGGATGTGGGGGTGCAGGTGGAACGTTTGGTGGCTCGAAATGCCCTGACCCACCCGGAGGCCCGACATTTGGTGGATTCCCAGTGGTCACAGGACCGCAAAGTGGCTTTAAGTGACCGCATTATTGACAATTCCCAGGATATTCACCAAACTGAAATTCAGGTCAGGGAGATTCTGGATGAGATTAAGCATAAGCTGCTGCGGGCCAACTGGTAAGACACTGTGTTTGAGTTTGACATGGTGCCTTTTCGCCTCTCCAGCTTTGGCCATTTTGGGGTTTAAGCCCAAAAATCCCGCGCAGCCCTTGCCGCCAAGTTCAACTGCGGCCCCGGTCATCCCCTCACCCCAAGGAAAGCAGAATAGCACGCCGGGTGCCAGCAATGGTAGCCGTCAAACCACCCGCCCGGAAGCATCGCCCTCTGCTCAGGCGCTGGTACCCTCTACGGAACCGCCGCCTGTGGAAGATCCCCTGCAAACGCTGGCCGGAAAGAACATTATTTCCCAGGCGCTTTTGATTCAAACCACCCCGGTCACACGGGCTCAACTGGCGGAAGTGATGGTCAAGGCGCTGGACCATGGTACGGACTTGACCAGCGAATTTCCGGTGTATCGGGATGTGCCGTTGTCTCACCCGGCCTACGCCTTTATAGAGGTGGCCCGGGCCAAAAAGTTGATGGATTATTCTGAGGATCACGGGTTTTATCACCCGGAGCAATTGATTCGCTTTGATGAGCTGTATCAGACCATTTCGCACGCCATTACCGGCGCGCCGCCTCAGCCCCAGCGGGCCGAATACTTGTTGCGAACTATTACGGGGCATGACACCTTTTCTCCAGAACTGCGGGATGCGGTGGCCAAAATGGCCCAGTCCCGCTTTTTTACCCGCACCCGGCGGTATCAAACCGTGTTTAGCCCCCCAGAGGAATGGGTGACGCCCCAAACGCTGGCGCCCCTGATTCACTATATGATGTTTCTAAACCAACGGCGAGCCCCCCTGCTGGGCATCTCCGAGGTTTTGCCACAATTGCCCCCGGGCTTGAAGCTGGTCATTTCCCCGGCCACCGGTATTCTGGAAGACAAGCTGAAGGCTGGCGGACGTCTGCGGTTTCAGTTGGTGAACAGCGTGGAGAGCATCCCCCGGACCAGCACTCTGTTTGGCTCCGTAGAAGCGGCTTTACCCGATCGCACCTACCGCATCCTTATCAATAATATCCGAACCCCGGAAGGACAGGTTTTTGAGACACGGGCCCAATTGAGTGTCTCTTTCTCCGCTCGGGATAAATTGGGCTTTATTGTCCCCGGGGAAACCTTTGATGTGGTGACTCAGGCTGTACCCCCTCCGGTGACCGGGTTGCCCACTTCCACGGGAGCAACGGGCCCTTCTGTTGTGCCGACCACCCCGACCGTGCCTGCCAACCCCGGCGGTTTGCGTCAGCCACTTAAACGACTGCCAAGGCAGCCCTGACCGGGTCAGTGGCTTGTTGAGTCTGGATAGCTCTGTATGCTTGCTCTCACGCTGCTCTTAAAGTGCGGACTCCAGTGCTTGGTGTGGCTACAACTCCGCCGTGGTTTTAAAGTGCAACTTGGCCACTTGCGATAACGCTTCTCGTCCGTGGCGGCCAATTAGGGCCCGGGCTCGTTGCTTGACCACCGGGTTGGCCCCAAAGGGGAGATCCATATCAAACTGCTCGGAGAGTTGCTGCATATGCTGCGTAAACCGGTACCGGGCCACGATACTGGCTGCGGCCACCCCGATATTGGCTTCCGCCCGGGGTGTTTGGTACAGTTCAATGCCTTTTCCCTTTTCCTGAAGCTGGGACAAAATGTAGCGCTCATCCCCGAACTTGTCGGCAATGGCCTGGGTGCAATCCGGGAAGCGCTCCAGCAGTTTTTCAATGGCCATGGCGTGTCCCCAGGCCAGCAGATGATTCAGGTTTTTGCCTTTGCTTTTCAGGCGATCATAAAGTTCGTTGTACTTGGCCGGCCCCAGATCAATGACGGCGATGGCCGCTTCCCCCACAATGTCCACCAGCCCCTGATACATTTTGGCAATCAGGGCATCGGTCAGTTTTTTGCTATCGGTCACCCCCAGTTTTAAAAGGGGCGCTTTGGCGGCATCGTTCACAAGAACCCCGGCAATCACCAGGGGGCCAAAGTAATCGCCCTTGCCGGATTCATCCGTGCCGATGTAGGTGCCTTGAATGTCAATGAGCCCGGAGGCTTTGGCCACCAGCTTATTGGCAGCAGACGGACTGGCGGGTTTTTGGGTAGACGCTTGACCTGTGGTACTCGCTGCGGGGCTGACCCCCAGCAGGCCGGTCATTTGTTCCAGCAAGGCTTCCGAGCTGGCTTCCAGATACAGGGTGCCATTGGTGAACTGTTTGGCCCGCAACCAGCCTTCACCGCCTCTGCCATCCAGACGATAATCGCAGTATTGCTCGGTTTTTGGGCTCCATGTGGTGCCAGGCAAACTTTGCAGGGCCTTTTTAAACTGATTTCGCTGTACGGTGGACTTCAGGCTGTATTTGGCGGTGGGCACGATGAACTCTCATACTCAAAAACAACAATAGTTCCCCACTGCCGTCAGCAAGGGAACCCTGTTTATCCTAGCGGAAACCACCCGTTTACAGAATGGCTGGGGCTTTTTTTATTTGCCCATGGCCCCGAAGCTGGACTTGATGTTTTCGCTAATCAGCTTATCCAGACTTTCTTTTTCTTTCACCACCGCTTCGCGTTGGGAGCTGATGCGCTTGAGGTGCATGTCTAAAATCTTGTCGGCCTGTTGGAGCTGCTTGATGCGCCCTTCCAGAATTTTGGCGGCAGGCGAATTGGGATCCAGCTTGGCGGACAGGTTGAAGAAGCCGCTGGTCATGTTGGCATAGAACATCTTTTGCTGTTCGATGAACTGTGCTTCAAGTTCCAGATCCGACTGCCGTGAGATCAGGCCCATGAGTCTTGCTTGGTTGGCCGCAAAGCCCATATCTGGCTTGTCCTATCCTCTAAGTGCCGCGTTTACAAATTCCGTGTCACCAGGAAATCTGTCCTAAATGCTTAAAAACATAATTGGTGGAAAGTGTGCTACTGGATTTGATAGTAATTAAAAGGTGCGGTGCATTTTGGCCCCGCGGTTCTCGTAAGGGTTAAATTCATTCAGGGTTTTTTCAATCCGCTCCAGTTTCTGGGTTTCCAGCATGTAGCGGTACTTCAGCAGTTTCATGCGGCTTTTTAGGGTCACCAGGTTGTAAATGCCCTGAACCGTTCCCATGACCAAGGTTTCAACGGGGTTGTTGCGTTGAAAGAAACTTTTGGCAAGTGTCAGGTATAACTGTGGACTGGCCATGGATTACCCCCTTACGTTGCCTCGGCTCAAACTCACCTGTGACTAATAATAAAAAAAACAATCCAAAGGGCTGATTTGATCGTTTTATGACGAACTGTTACATTTCTTCTATTTTATAGGGGTGTTCAGGATATCTTTTTGGCGTGGCGGGTTCCTGTCAAAAACGTGGTAGGAGAAGTTTGGGCTTGGTCTTTCCTTTGGGGTACAATCCTGTCATATCCGCCCCTAAAGGAAAGAATTGGACCCAACCGCCATGACCGAGAAATTAAGCGCCCTTTCACTTCATCAGCAAATTCAAAGCGGCCAGAAAAGTGCCGTTTCCGTCCTGGAAGAGACCTTTAAGCGTATTGACGCAGTGGACGGGGAAGTGGGTGCGTTCAACGCCTTAACCCGTGAGTTGGCTGCCGAGACGGCCGCCGAGGTGGATCGCAAGGTGAAGGCTGGAGAAACCCTGCCTTTGCTGGCCGGTGTGCCCCTGACGGTCAAAGACAACATCAATGTCAAAGGGTATCCCACCACTTGCAGCAGCCAAATGCTGTCAGGCTATGTTTCTCCCTACGATGCCACGGTGACCTTGAAGGTGAAGGCCAATCTGCTACCCATTGTGGGCAAGGCCAACATGGATGAGTTTGCCATGGGTAGCTCCACCGAAAATAGCGCCACCAAGCTGACCCGCAACCCCTGGGATCTGGAGCGGGTTCCCGGAGGCAGTTCCGGTGGTTCCGCCGCTGCGGTGGCTTCCGAGCAAACGCTTATTTCGCTTGGCTCCGATACTGGCGGCTCCGTCCGTCAACCAGCCGCCTTGTGCGGATTGGTGGGCTTGAAGCCTACCTATGGGCTGGTTTCTCGCTACGGATTGGTGGCCTTTGCCAGCAGTTTGGATCAGGTGAGCCCCTTTGCCCGTAACGTGAAGGATACGGCGGCCATCCTGCAAGTGATTGGCGGCTTTGATAACCGAGATTCCACATCGCTCAATCTACCCCTGCCCAACTACCTGGAAAGCATCGAGCAACCGGTCGAACGCCTGAAGGTGGGTGTGATTACCGAATTGAACGGCGAAGGCATGCAGCCGGAAGTGGCCGAGTCCCTGAAGCGGGCCATTGAAACGTTCCAAAGCCTGGGTGCTGAAATTCACACTTTATCCATTCCCAGTATTCAGTATGCGGTGGCCTCCTATTACATCATCGCCACCGCTGAGGCCAGCTCCAACCTGGCCCGCTTTGACGGGGTGCGCTACGGCCTGCGCAATGAAGGCGACACCATTTACGATACCTACTGCAAGACCCGTGCCCAGGGCTTTGGCCCCGAGGTCAAACGGCGCATCATGCTGGGGACCTTCTCTCTCAGTTCCGGCTATTACGATGCCTACTACGGCAAGGCCCAAAAGGTTCGCAAGTTGCTGAAGCACGAGTTCGACAAGGCCTGGCAGCAAGTAGACGTGCTGATTTGCCCCACCTCTCCTACCACCGCCTTTAAAATCGGGGAAAAAGCCAACGATCCGGTTAGCATGTACCTCTCTGACATCGCTACCATCCCGGTGAACCTGGTGGGCATTCCCGCTTTAAGCGTTCCCTGTGGCTTTGACAACAGTCACCTGCCCATCGGCTTGCAAATTATGGGTCCGCACCTGTCGGAAGAGAAGCTGTTCCGCATCGCCCAGATGTTTGAAACGGCCACCGGTCTGGCCAATCTCTCCCCTCAGTCCATGCTGGCGGTTTAAAACACCACTATTACGATTACAGGCTTCCGCTCAGGTTTTCCAAGCGGAAGCCTGTTGCTTTTGATAGAATAAGCACAGTTTTCTGAATGTTCTGGCTGGCTCGGTGCGTTGCATTCATTTTACAGGGTTGGCACAAAGGGCACTTTCGGAGAGCGCAAAAAGGATTGCGTATCAGGCAGTTTGCAGGGTAGAAGGAGCGATTGGCATTGTCGCTGAGGGATAAGTTGGCATCCGGGCAGCCGGTGATCACCGTGGAGTTGTCTCCCCCCAAAGGGACGGACGTCAGCCGTTTGCTGGAACATGCCCTAGCCTTAAAAGGTAAGGTGGATGCCATTAATGTGCCGGACTGTCAGCTTTCCATGCTGAAAATGAGTTCCATGGCCGCCTCCAAGCTCATTCAGGATCACACTGGCATTGAGGCCGTGTGGCAATTGACTTGCCGGGATCGTAATCTGATTGCCTTGCAAGCGGATTTGCTGGGCGGATACGCGTTGGGCTTGCACAATATTTTGGCGCTCACCGGCGATCCGGTGCAGATTGGGGATCAAAAAGAGCATGCCAAGCAGGTTTTCCACCTGGAATCGGTGCGTTTGCTGGATTTGATCAAAACCTTAAACGTGGGAAAAGACGCCTGCGGTCAGGAACTCAAGGGCGCTGGCACCGATTTTACCCTGGGTGCGGCCATTAACCCGTTTAAATTGGGCAATCGGGCCCAGCAATTGCGGCTCAAGCAAAAAATGGAGCGGGAACTGCACTTCTTCCAGACCCAGCCTGTTTACCACCGGGAGCCGGTGGAAGAAATCCTGGCTTTGCTCAAGGATCTGGGCGACTCGTTGGGCTGCGTGCCCCCCAAGTTGTTACTGGGCATCATTCCGCCCCGCTCTGCCCAAGCCGCCCGCCGCATGAACCGGGAGATTGTGGGAGTGAATATCCCGGAAAGCTTTATTTCCCTGCTGGAGCGATCCAGTCAGCCGGTGCTGGAGAGTATTCGTTACTGCGCCGATGTGGTTCATGAACTCAAGCCTCTTGCCGATGGTTTTCACTTTATGCCGGTGGGCATGCCCTCAAAAGTGGGGCTGCTTTTGGATGAGTGTTTCGCCCTCTCCTCCAATTGAATGATCCCCTGCCCCACAAATACCCCTAGAATGGCAAGAGATTGCCGCCTCAGGTGTGTATTGCGCCAACGAGGCCATATGGACTTTATCCGCAAGGGACGCATTGATCCCGCTGTCAGAGGGTAAAGACTGTTCGGCAGGGTAGTTGAGAGTTTGAGGTCATTGAAATTTCCATGAAAAAACGGCAAACGATTTTCTCGCTAACGGCACTGCTGGCTTTACCCTTGTTGGCTGCTTCCCTGCTTCCGGTGGTCGCTCAGGCCCAGGATGATGAGGATCTGTACTCCAAGCCTGCCGTGGTGACGACCTCCGCTGGGCGTAAAATGTTGTACCTGTTTTCCACGGACTTTCCACCCAATGGGGTGGCCCAGTATCCCACCCCGCCTTCCAAGGAAACCCGTTTCTGGCAGTTGCTGGACCGGGAAATAAGCAGAACTGCGGATTTGACCTTGACCGATGACGTATCCGATGCCGATTATCGTGTTGAGTTGCGTTGCGGCGGCGTGTTTAATTGCTCCAAGCTACTGGTGGATGTGAAAACGCCAGATCGCATTGTACTGACATCTTTTAAGCTTAAAAACTTTGCCGCGTTCTGGGGGGTGGGCGTTCCCCGTCTGGAGCAAGTGGCGCATGAACTCTCTGTAACGCTGGATCAGCGCATTAAATTGCTGGAGCAGGGCGGCTACGGCCACACCGATTAGTCCAAAGTATCAGCGGCCCCAGAGATTAAGCGATGACTGAGTGCTGACGCTGTTTAAGGCGTGTCGTTTGATTGTTCTGGTGATGTTTCTGGCGAGGGTGCGGAAAACCCCTTGAAGCCATACGGGCAATGGCGGCAAACATTTTGGCAGCACAGGCCCCGGGCCAGATGGTAGAGCTCTGTAAATACCAAAAAGCCGGTTCGAGCATCCGTGTAATAATGCTCGCCCCTGGCGACGGCGTTTGCATGTTGTTGTTGATAGGTGGGGGAGTCGGGTAAGTTCATCAGTGATTTGCCAGTGGTTTGCTGTTTTTTGCAGATTGGACCTGAATATGAAAAAACCGCACCCCGTCATCTGTTGCCAAATGCCGGTTCCGGATGAAGGACTTGCAGCACCCGCAGGGGTAGACTTATTGCTGCTACGTTCCCGTCCTGACAAGGTTCATCGTCCATGCGCCGCGCAAGGATCATACCGGAGGTGCGGTAGTCGATACTATAGCACACCCGGTCTCTGGTTCATACCGATGCGCTGGTCAGGCTCAGGGGGACAAAATCGACCGGCTTTCCTGCCGGGTAGTTGCCACTGAAGCAGGCCGTACAAGGGGCTTCGTAACCGGCCACATCCGCCATGTCCTGTACCGACAGGTAAGTCAGCGAATCCACGCCCAGAAACTCCCGAATTTTCTCGGTATTTTCCATCTGATTGGCGATGAGCTCTTTTTGCTCCGACATATCAATGCCATAGAAGCACGGGTGAGTCACCTTGGCCGAGGAAATGCGCAGGTGGAGTTCCTTGACCCCACAGTCTTTCAACATTTTGACCAGATTGCGACTGGTATTGCCTCGAACAATGGAATCATCCACCACAATGACCCGTTTGCCTGCCAATACATCTTTCAGCGGGTTAAGCTTCAGTTGAATCCCCTTTTCCCGCAGTTCATGGGTGGGGCTGATGAAGGTACGTCCCACATAGCGGTTTTTAATCAGGCCTTCCACGTAAGGAATGCCCGATTCCCGGCTGTATCCAACGGCGGCCACATTGCCGGAATCCGGCACGGGGATGACAATATCCGCTTCCACCGGCGGGGAAATCTGGGCCAGCCGACGTCCCAGGTTCATGCGGTAGTTGTACACGGATTGCCCGTGGATAATGCTATCGGGGCGGGCAAAGTACACCAGCTCAAACACGCATAGGTGTTCCTTCTTGGGGCCATCCAGAAAAATCGACTCCGTGCGACCCACACCCTCGGTTTCCAAACCGGCGTAATAGTCATCCAGCGTGGCGATCAGAATTTCGCCGGGCTCAATGTCCCGTTCGTACGTGGCCCCTACAATGTCCAGGGCGCATGTTTCAGAGGCCACCACTAACGCTCCCGTTTTGGTGCGTCCCATGCAGAAGGGGCGGAGTCCGTGGCGATCGCGGGCTGCTATCAGCGT
Organism: Vampirovibrio chlorellavorus; assembly: GCA_001858525.1. Lineage (GTDB taxonomy): Bacteria > Cyanobacteriota > Vampirovibrionia > Vampirovibrionales > Vampirovibrionaceae > Vampirovibrio > Vampirovibrio chlorellavorus. Next base: position 110,467 of record LAPX01000003.1, read on the forward strand.
ATCCCCGGTGGCGATGACGATGGAAAAAGCGCCGTCACAAGCGTTAATGGCTTCCTTTACCGCCTCTTTCAGCGGTTTCCCCTGATTTAGCAAATAGTTAATGTAAATCAGGATCAGGTGGCTATCACTGCTGCCCTGGCTGAGGTATTGATGCTGTTTTAAAAAGTCTCGCAGTTGCTCGGTATTAATTAGGTTGCCGTTGTGGGCCAGCGTAATGCCGCCAAAAGGACTGCGGGCCACCACAGGCTGTGCGTTGTCCAGGTTACTGGCCCCGGTGGTAGAGTAGCGGGTGTGCCCTATGCCGATTTGGCCGGTCAGGCTTTCCAGTAAATTTTCGTTGAAGACCTGATTGACCAGACCCATTTCCTTGTGGATGCGCAGTTGGTGGTTATCAAAGACGGCCATGCCGCAACTTTCCTGGCCCCGGTGTTGCAGGGCGTACAGGCCAAAGTACAGGGTATGCCCCAAGCCTGCGGAGTTTTTATCCAGAATGCCAAACACGCCGCATTCTTCGTGAATGGATTTGTAAGGCACCGGCTGCGGTTCAAACTGGGGCTGAACGCTCAAATCAGAGGTTGGCAAGGGTCTGGCTCCATAACGTTTTCAAGGGGGCAAGGGCAATGGGGGGCTGATCGTCGACCACCAGATTAAACCCGTCCGTGGTGCGACCAATGGGAATCCAATCCATTTTTTCGCCACACAGGGCCTGGAATGCTTCTTCCTGATCGGGATGGTAAGCCACGATATATGTTCCCCCGGTTTCCCCAAACAGGCACTCATCCAGACGGCACTGACCCGCTAGCGCACTGCGGTTGAAGGCAATGCCCAATTCGTTCTGGAATGCCATTTCCACCAGGGTGGGCAGTAGCCCGCCAATGGAAATATCCTGCACGGCCTCTACCAGTTGCCGATCAATCAGGGACAAAACCAGCTTCATGGCCCGATCTTCCTGTTTTAAATCCACTTCCGGGGGAGGCCCTTCAATCAGGCCAGCCCGAAGTTTCTGGTATTCGCTGCCGCCCAGTTGCGGTTTGAAACGTCCCAGCAGGGCCAAGCGTAAGCCGGGTTGACGCAGGGCTGGGGCCATCACTTTTTTCTCATCTTCAATCAGCCCAATCATGGCGATGGTGGGGGTGGGGAAGATGGCCTCGCCGGAATGCTCGTTATAAAGGCTGACGTTTCCGCTGATGACGGGTGTTTCAAACACTTCGCAGGCGTCTTTGATGCCTTGTACCGCGTAATACAGCTGATAGTATATTTCAGGTTTTTCCGGATTCCCGAAGTTCAGGTTGTCACTGACGGCCAGTGGAAGGGCGCCGGTGCAAACCATATTGCGGCAAGCCTGAGCCACGGCAAACTGGCTGCCCCGATAAGGCTCCAGATACACGTAGCGGGCGTTGCAATCTACGGTCATGGCCAGGGCCTTGCCGGAGAAGTCCCCGTTTTTGCGCCGCAGGCGAATGACCCCGGAACCCAGATTTTCGGAAGCCAGCAGGGTGTTGTTTTGCACATGGCGGTCGTATTGCCGAATGACACCGGTGGGATGGGCAATGTTCGGGGAGGCGAACAGTCGCTCTAACCATTGCGGAAAGTCCTGGGGCTGAATATCGGCAAAGCGATCCTTGGGGTTGGCCAGACGACGGGCTTTGGCCGGTTCCGGCTCTGGCGGCTTCAATCCCCGATCGTAAGAAGGGGCCAAGTCGGTCAGCAATTTGGCCGGCAAATCCACTACTTGTTGGCCTTTGTGGAAAATTCGGATGTTTTCATCCGCCGTCACTTCGCCCACAATGACCGCTGGAATACGCCATTTGGCGAACACGTCCAGGACAGGCTGCTCCTTGCCCTTTTCCAGCACCATCAGCATGCGTTCCTGAGACTCTGAGAGCAGGTATTCATGCGGTTGCATGTCAGGTTCCCGTGCGGGCACCTTGTCCAAGTCCATAATCATGCCCACATGCCCTTTGGCGGCCATCTCACAACTGGAGCTGGTTAATCCAGCGGCGCCCATATCCTGGGCGGCCACGATGCAGCCGGTGGCAAAGGCTTCCAGACAGGCTTCAATCAATACTTTTTCAGCAAAGGGGTCGCCCACTTGCACGGCAGGCCGATCGGCGGTGCTGTTCTCATCCAGCTCCTTGCTGGCAAAGGCGGCCCCGCCCATGCCATCTTTCCCGGTGGCTGAGCCTACATACAGGACCGGGTTTCCAACGCCTTTGGCGGCGGAAGGCATTTCATCGCCTTCATACAGAATCCCCACGGCCATGGCGTTGACCAATGGGTTGCCGTTGTAGCATTCATCAAAAAATACTTCGCCGCCCACGGTGGGAACGCCCACGCAATTGCCGTAATGTCCAATGCCATGTACGGCGTTGGCAAACAGGTAGCGGTTATGGGTTTGGGTGGCGTCGTTCTCGCCTCGCTCCGGAAAGGACATGGGCCCAAAGCGCAGGGAGTTCAGGTTGGCGATGGGCCGGGCGTTCATGGTGAAAATATCCCGCAGAATACCGCCGACACCTGTAGCGGCGCCTTGAAAGGGTTCTACTGCGGTGGGGTGATTGTGGCTTTCAATTTTAAAGGCAATCTGGATGCCTTCCCCGATGTCGATGATCCCGGCGTTTTCCCCCGGTCCGGCCACCACCCGTGGCCCTTTGTTGGGCAGCAGTTTCAGCAAATGGCGGGAGTTTTTATAGCAACAATGCTCACTCCACAACACGCTGAACATGGCGATTTCGTTGAAATTCGGCTCCCGGTGAAGATGATTACAGATCTTCTGGTATTCCCCCGTGGTGAGATTGAGCGATTTCAGTAACGATTCGGTTTCCGACGAAAGGGTGGCAAGCATGGTGGCAAATTCCCCTGCAACTGGCCCCTGAAAAACAGAGCAACCTGATACGACCCCTGAATTATGGCTCAAAAGCACCCAGATTCCAAGGACAGCACTGGATGAAGAACGTTTTGTTTCAAGTTGTAAAATTCATTCAGTTTTTATCGGTACTTTGCCGATAGGCAATGCAAAGGTAAGGACCATTGCAATGGAAAGGGACGTTTTATGCCGTTTCTTCAAAATTTAATAGCGTCCAATATTGCCGAAGAGCAAGCTCGATTTATGGCCCGAGTGTACTTGTGGATGTGTTCGGGCTTAACCGTAACCGGTTTTACCGCATATGCTACTTTTTTATCGCCGCTCTTGTTAGCCATCATTTTCAAAAGTGGCTTCGTGTTTTTGGGCCTTATTATTTTGCAATTTGTCTTGGTGGCCACACTTTCGGGCCTAATTGAAAAAGTCAGTGATGTGATGGCCAAGCTGATTTTTTTTGCATACTGCATGCTGAACGGATTCACCTTTTCGGTGATTTTTTTAGCCTATAATATGCAATCCATCATCACTGTTTTTGGCTTGACCGCTGGTATGTTTGCCGGGCTTTCTGCTTATGGTTATTTGACCAAACGAGATTTATCGCCCTGGGGGAGTTTTTTGGTGGCTGGCTTATGGGGTTTGATTTTGTTAGGAGTGTTTAACCTGTTTTTCTACAATGGAGCACGCGATTTAATCATTTCTTGTATGGGTTTGTTTATTTTTGCCGGATTAACCGCTTACGACACTCAAAAGATTAAAGCCCTCAATGTGATTGGGAATGAGGGTACCGAAGAAGACACCAAAGAGGCCATTTACGGGGCGCTCATCTTGTATCTGGATTTTATCAACCTGTTTTTAAAGCTGTTGCGGCTAACGGGGCGTCGTCGTTCTTAAAAATTGCCTGTCTGTAATGATTGAAAATGAGTCGGGTTTTGGCTTTAATCAAACATTATGAGCAAGCCTACCGATAAACCCCGCAATCAAAACCCCAGCAATCAAAATGAAGCGTTCAAGGCCCGCATTTTTGATCTGATCATTCAGCAAGGCGTGGAGGCGTTCAACGATTACCGTCGCTCTGAGGGCTTCAGTCCCATTGATTTGTCCGGGCTGGATTTTACTTCCAAAGACCTGACCGGCATTAACTTCAGTGTGGCCGACCTGACCGGTTGCATCTTCGATTATGCCTATATGACCGATGCCGTGCTGATTATGGCGGACTTATCCCGCGCCTCTTGCCGGGAGACAGATTTTTACATGGCCAATCTGGAAGAGGCCGACCTGTTGCATTGTAATCTGCAGGAAGCCAAGCTGGCTGGCGCCTCGCTGATGGAAGCGGTATTGACCGGCTCTCAAGCCAAGCAGGCCGATTTTAAAGACGCGGATCTCACTCGGGCCAACCTTCAGAAGTGCCAGTTGCAGGATGCCGATTTTTCGGGCGCAATTTTAAACAGCGCCGATTTCCGGGACGCGGAAATAGAATGGGCCAACTTCGAGGGGGCTCAATACGACGCTTCGACCCGTTGGGGTGTCAAGCCACCGGCCTTTTTGCAGTCTCCCCCACTGCCTGAATGAACTCAAAAACTGGCCTGATTAAAAAATCAGGGGACCGGGTATTGAAACCTTGTGTCTATGACAGTGTCGGTTCTCCACAGGTGATTTAATTCAGACGATGCGGTCGTACCGTGTCTGTTTCTGGGTCTATTTTTGGCGTGATCCTCACGTCTATTCCAGCTTATGCGGGAGATCAGCTTCATGCGGGATGAAAAAAACATCTCCAGTCAATTTCAATGGTCCCAAGCCTACTTTTTAAGTATGGCCGAAGTCGTTTTGGCTTTGCTGGACTCTGAGGAGGACAGCCTGCGTCGAACGCCGCCCCCGTCTTGGACTTGCGGGTCCGAGTGTGCTTTTCTGACTCTGGAGGAGTTGGGGGCCTATCATCGGCAATTGTTTTTGTGGGGCTGGCGATTCTGGCTACCCACGAATGTGTTACTGGAAGGCCCGGAAGGGTCCTTCTGAAGCGTTTATGAGCAAGCAACTATTGAATTTGGAGCGAGCAGCGCGTTTGAGTACCCCGGCACGGATAGGCTGGGGTTTTTTATTGCCACTGGCGTGATTAGGGCGTTTTCAACATTAAAAAGCCCCGGAATTGACTCGGGGCTTTTCTGTTTTCTTTTGAGTGGCAACAAAAAAGAAAAGGGATGATGGGTTGAAGGAGACAGTATTGACAAGACTGTTTTGCCACACCGTTACGTTTCTTAAACCTTCTTAATTGTTTTAAGCTTAATCGTTTTCAATTTTGTTATCAGTTTTTAACGCTTAAATGCGGGATTCCGGCGTGCCCAGAAGCAATACTTCCCGGACCACTTTGGCCGCCACCACATTGGACACACCCGAGGCATCATAGTGGGGAGAGAGTTCCACCACATCGGCGCCCACAAAATTCAGTCCGGCAAAGGGGAGTAGCCAATCCATAAAGGTGCTGAAGCTCATTCCGCCGGGTTCCGGGGTGCCCGTGCCGCACAAAATGGAGGGGTCCAGAACGTCCAGATCGATGGTTAAAAAGACCGGGCGCCCTTGCAGGCGTTGCAGACCCCGGGCGATATCTTCCGGTTTTTCCAGCAGCGTTCCGTTTTGGCGCATCCACTCAAACTCTTCCTTGGGGCCAGAGCGAATACCAATCTGCACCAGCCGTTCCGGGCCAATCAGCTCGGTGACCCGGCGCAATACCGTGGCGTGCGATAGCTTCTCACCCAGATAGTCATCCCGCAGGTCGGCATGGGCATCAAAGTGCAGCACGGCCAGATCCGGATACTTTTCAATGTAGGCCTCGATGGCCGGGAAGGTCACCAGATGCTCCCCGCCAAGACCCATCCAGCGTTTGCCAGCGGCCAAGGTTTGTTGGGCGTTTTGGCGAATGATGGCCAGAATTTCATCCCGGTTGCCCTGGGGAAATTCCAGTTCTCCGGCATCGAAGTAGCGAACCTGGCTTAATTCAGCGTGTTGAATGGGAGAGTAGGTTTCCAGTCCCCAGCTGGCGTTGCGAATGGCCTCTGGGCCGAAACGGGTGCCGGGACGAAAGGACGTGGTGCCATCGTAGGGCAGGCCCACCAGCACCCAGTCGGCTTCCTCAAAGGTGTCGCAAGCGCCCATCCAGCTGCGAGGGATAAACGGTCCGCTGAGCATCAGGCCGACACTCCAGCCGGTTCACCGGCAAAGACCGCTTTGACGTAGTTGGGCAGGACGAATACGGTTTTGTGAATCTCCCGGTTGTAGAAGCGGCAATGCGTTTCCAGCTCGGTAGCCACGGATTCGTTGATTTGCGCCAGCGGTTTCAGCCCTTTGGAGCAGAAGCTCCAGGTCCACTGTCCGCCGGGATAAGAGGGGATACAGGCCGTGTAAGGTTGCACGTAAGGGAATACGGACTTCAGCAATCGGTTAATCCGCACGCACTCATCGGGCACCGCCACCGGGGATTCACTCTGGCATGCCATAATACCGTTCTCGGTCAGGGCGGCCAGCACGTGGGTGTAAAACTCTTTGGTGAACAGTTTTTCGCCGGGGCCAATGGGGTCAGTGGAGTCGATCAGAATGACGTCGAAGGTGTTGGGATGCTCGGCGATGTAGGCTGCCCCGTCCCGCACTTCAATTTCCACCTTGGGATCATCCAGTTTGCCAGCGATGGAGGGCAGGTACTTCTTGCAGACTTCAATCACTTCGCCGTCAATTTCGCACAGCACGGCTCGCGCCACGGAGGGGTGTTTCAGTACTTCCCGAATGGTGCCGCCATCGCCGCCGCCAATGACCAAAACGGTCTTGGGGTTTGGGTGGGCCAGCATAGGAATGTGGGCAATCATTTCGTGGTAAATAAATTCATCCCGTTCAGAGGTCATCACCATGCCGTCCAGAAACAGCATCCGGCCCAATGCCACCGTCTCCACCACATCTACTTCCTGAAAATCGGACACGGAGTGATGTAACACGCTGGAGACCTTGTAGCCCAGCTCGGTGCGATCCTGAAAACGTTCCCGGACCCATAAATCCATCGGTGATTCCTCCAATTCAATAAGGCATAAGCGCGGCAGGCGTGTCCATCAGGGGCAGCGACCCGGCAGCAAGAGAGTTGAGACAAACAAAATGGGAGATGGCTTCTGGCTCATCTCCCATCTGGTTTAAACGGTTGCGCCGACCAGGGGAACTCTTTCTTCAAGACTGCGGGGGAAGTCCAGTCCACGGGTGGCCTCATGGCGTTCCACGTGTTGAACTTCAAAGGTCTCAGTGACGATTTTGGCCACAGCGTCCACGTCAAAGTGCTTGCAGCTAAAGACGTCAAAGAAGAAGTAGTCCTTGTCGATAAAGGAGTGGAAGGTGATGTGTGATTCGGCGATGATGACCGTGCCGGTGATGCCCTTGTCTTCCGGAATCAGACCTTCGTAAGGGAACACGTAGGGCTGGGTGATTTTGGTCATGCCGATGCGATCTGGCAGTTCGTTCAGGAACTTGAAGACGAACTCCAGGTTACTGATTTTTTCCAGGTTACAACCACGACAATCCAGCATCAGGTGAGGGCCGAATTCAGAACGTACCATAGTCATTTCTCTTAAACCTCCTGAGGCTGTGCTATTTGCTGGGAACCGACAACGTGGGGCGCCGCAGTGGTGGTAGAACTTTGCGCCTCTAATTGGAAAGGGGATTCAATCATTTTTTGGGTGCTTAGGTTAATGAGGCCCCGTTTCAGCTCGGAGCAATAAGCGGAGCCGGACTTGAACTTCTCCTGAAGGTGCTCGTAAGCCATTCTTGGGTCACAGGCAGTCCCGCAAGTGAACAAGTCAACCGCCGCATACCCATACTCTGGCCAGGTATGAATGGCCAGGTGCGATTCGGAGATGATGACCGCGCCACTAACGCCATACGGGCTAAAGTGATGGAACTTGGAGTCGACCACGGTGGCGCCACAAGCAATAGCGGCACTCAACATGGCTTCTTGTACGAGTTGCAGGTTATTCAGGATGTTGGGGTTGCAGTCATAAAACTCTGCCAAAAGGTGTCGTCCCAGGTTGACGACCGTGGAATCATCTTTCACGTCCAATTTGGTTGAGTCCCTTTCTGGTTTAGGGTGGGTAACGACGGTGATTTGTCTGGTACGAATAAGGTACAGGATGTAAATTTTACAGGGTCACCTTCAGTTTTCAAGAAAAACTTTCTGGCCACCGGGTGAAATTCTGGAACGATGCCCATATTAAGTCGGCATCCAACATTTTATTGCCTTCGAAAACTAAAGCCATAAATCCCCGTATAGTCCGGCTTTGTCCGGCAAGGTTCCGGCGGGAACCTGATTCGGGATGTAAAGAAATTTAAACACAGTCAGGCTTCGCTGGGATGACTGCTTTTTACGCCAGCCTTGTGGTATGCTTCTGGTCCCAAGAGTGGTTAGGTACAGCGGTCAATTCAAAAAGTACCGTGTCAATCTCGTCATTTGGCCAGCTTTCTTCGATGAAATGTTAATGCTGAAGCGTTATTTGACTGCGCCTAAGCGCCGAATTTCTTTTTTCGTCGGCTTACAGCAAACCGTTCATACTGTGTTTTCGGATATTGAGAAGATTCATGAGCAAAGCGAATCAAAAAATCAGCCTGTTAATCCCGGTTTATAACGAGGTGGACTCCCTGGAAACCTTGCTGGATCGGGTGGAGTCCGTGGATTTTTGCGGGCTGGAGAAAGAGCTGGTCATCGTGGATGATGGTTCAGAAGACGGCACCCGGGATATTTTAAGAGGCCTGGAAACCAGTAAGCCTGATTATCGCATTATCTATCACACCCAGAACATGGGCAAAGGCGCCGCCCTGCGCACGGCCATTGATGTGGCTTCTGGTGATATCGTGGCCATTCAGGATGCCGATTTGGAATACAATCCCAGCGATTATCCCCCGTTAGTTCGCATGATTGTTGATGATGAGGCCGATGTGGTTTACGGCAGCCGTCTGAGCAATGGGGATTCTCGGGAGTCCTTTGCCGGATTGCACTATTTGGGCAACAAAATGCTGACCCTGGTAACCAATTTGCTCTATCAGACCCACATCACCGATATGGAAACCTGCTACAAGGTTTTCCGGGCGGATGTGATCAAGAACATCAAGATACGCTCCAACCGATTCGACTTTGAGCCCGAAATTACGGCCAAAGTGCTGAAGAGAAAATGCCGTATCGCCGAGGCCCCCATTTCCTATCAGGGCCGGGACTTCCACGAGGGCAAGAAAATTACCTGGGTGGATGGCCTGTGGGCGCTGAAGGCTTTGATCAAGTTTCGCTTTACAGACTAGCTAGCGGTATTGGTAGGGTTAACGATGAAGGCTTTTTTACAGCGTTTTTCCAAAGAGCAATGGGGTTTGGCTGGTATATTGGCGCTAGTGGCCCTCTTGCTGGGGCTCATGCTGAACCCGTTTCTCACCGTGGTCAACCACGATAGCGCTATTTTCTGCATCCTGGCCCAGTCCTTGCTGAAAGGGCACTACTTACTGGTCTCTGAGCCCAATCCGCAGCCGTATTTCACCTTTCCGCCGTTTTTGGCTGTGCAATTGGCCGCCTTGATGCTGCTCTTCCAGAATTTCGACCCGCAAGGCATGCAGTCGATTTTCAAGGGCTACATCAGCCTGTTGTTCTTACTCAGCCTGCCCGTGTTCTTCGTGTGGGTTAAAGGCCTGCTGGGCAGTCGCACCGCTCTCATTCTGACCCTGCTGGTGGGCCTGAATCCCATTATATTCAAGTACACCAGCGATATTTTGTCGGACACGCCCTTCTGGGCGTTGGCCATGGGGGCCATTTACACCGTGTGGCGCTTTCAACAGGCCTCAGCTCAAAAACAGACTTTGCCTTATCAACAAATCTTGGCCATCCGATGGTTCGGGGCGGCACTGGTTCTGATCATCCTGTGCGCTTTGACCCGACAGATTGGCATGGCCCTGGTGCTGGCCTTTTTGATTGTCTTGGTCCAACGCAAGCAGTGGAAATGCCTTGTGGCGGCGATACTGGCCTTTGTGGTCACCGTCGGCGGCTGGCAGAGTTACGAGCATTTTTATCGTTCCGCCCATCGCAGCGATATCGGCTCTTTGAACCAGCAGGGGGTGCAGGAAGTTCTGGATCGCTCGCCCATCAAGCTGGAGTACGTGAAGCACTTCCTGATTGATAAGCCGGTACATCTGGATGAGAACCGCAGTCAGGCCAATCCCTTTATTCTGGCCCAAAATGTGCTGCAGCGGGTGGACGCTTACACCGAGGTCACACTCAATCAACTGATGCCGGAACTCAAACTTCGGCTGGGCGGGCCCACCAGTCCCAAAATCAATGTGGCCCATTTATTGCCTTTCAAGTGCTTGGTTTGGGTGTTGTTTGGCCTGGGTCTGGTGGCGCTGTATCGGGCCTTTCCCTTTGCGGCTCTTTATCTGGGCCTATCCATGGGGGTGCTACTGGTTTACCCATACATCAGCCAGCGTTTTTTGTTGCCGCTATACCCCTTGATACTCCTTTGTCTGGCCTGGGGACTGCGGAGCAGCCTGACTGCCCTGAGTCAAAAGCGCCCATCCGTTAGTAAGGCGCAGCCAGTGCTGGTGGTGATTCTAACGGTGCTGGCGTTAACGGCCTCTCTGATAGAAACCTTGCACTGGGTCAGTGCCGGGTATCGTCTGAAGGTGGCCAATCAGGGGCCGTCCTTGCGCACCGGGAACCGGGCCTACTATCATACCCTGCTGTGGCTCAAGACCCACACCCCAGCCGATAGCCTGATTATCAGCCGTAAGCCCCCCGTCACTTATTTTTACAGCGGACGCAAGTCCACGGCGTACCCGTTTACGGCCAACCACGCCCAGTTGTTTGCTTACATCCAGGAAAAAAAGGCCCGTTACGGACGACAGTTTCCGCATATTTATATTTTTGAGGACACCGCTTTTGTGGAGAGCCAACGGTTGTTGAAACCCACCGTTGAGGAATACCAAAGCCGGTTACAATTGGTATATACCGAGCCCAAGAGTCAAAGTCGGGTGTGGTTGTTGAAGTAATTGTTCCTTTTGTGATACAACCCCCAGAGTTTTGCGTTCAAAGTCTTGCCTTGGCTTGCCGAAATCCTGAGTAAAGGATCTGATTTTTGTGACATCATCTGCACCCATTTCCAGTCAGCTTGTGTCTCGTGCCTATCGCGGGACGATTTTGCACGCTTTAAGCCGAAGTGAACTGGTTTACTTTGCGGATGGACTGCTACTGGTTGATTCTGAAGGGCTGATTGTGGCCTGTGGTCCCTGGGCAGACTTGAAAGATGCCCTGCAGGGGGTGGCGGTAAGGCAATGTAGGCCTGACCAGTTAATCGTGCCCGGCTTTGTGGATACCCACGTGCATTTGCCGCAGATGGCCGTGGCCGGTTGTCAGGCGCCCAGTTTGCTGGAATGGCTGGACACCCACATTTTTGCTGAGGAAGCCCGCTTTGAGGATGAGGATTACGCCCGTACGGTCAGTGCGTGGTTTTTAAGCGAGTTACTGGCCAATGGAACCACCTTGGCCAACGTATTCCTGACCTCTCACCCCGGGGCCAGCCAAATTGCTTTTGAAACCGCCGCCAGCTTGGGCAATCGGGTGGTGATGGGGCAAACCTTGATGGACAAGCATGCTCCGGATTCACTGTTGCGCCCTGCCGCTCAACTGTTAGCGGAGACGGAAAGCCTCTGCAAAAGCTGGCATGGGGCCAATGACGGACGGATTCAGTACGCCTGGGTGCCCCGCTTTGCCCTGACTAGCTCAGAGGAGCTATTGAGTGGTTTGGGCGCATTGCGACGTCAGTATCCGGAAGTTTATCTGCACACGCATTTGTCGGAGCAGTTGGCAGAAATTGCGGCGGTCAAAGCGCAATTCCCTTGGGCTTCCGATTACACCCAGGTCTATGAGCACTTTGGCTTGTTGGGCGCTCGAACTATTTTGGCCCACGGGGTTCATCTGTCTGATGAGGAACTGCTTCGGTTGAAAACACTGGATGCCTCTTTGGCCCATTGTCCCAGTTCCAACTTTTTCCTCAAAAGTGGCCGCTTCCGCCTGATGGACGTTTTACAACGACAGTTGCGGGTGGGTTTGGGCTCCGATGTGGGGGCCGGGCCGGAGCTTTCCCTGTTCACGGTCATGAAGGATGCCCAGTACATGCAGTCCGATACCTTGGTGCCGCTGGCCACCCTGTTTTACCTGGCCACGTTGGGCGGGGCAGAGGCCTTGCATCTAGGGCATCGGGTGGGTAATTTTGAACCCGGCAAAGAGGCGGACTTTGTGGTGCTGGATTTGCCGCCGTCACCGGTTGCCCGGCAGAAACCAACAGCCAGCTCCCAGCAAGACTCAGAAGCGCTTTTATCCCGGTTGGTCTATCAAGGGCATCAACCCTGGGTGGCGGCAACCTATATTCGGGGTCATCAGGTTTACCAGCGAACAGCCATTGCTCAGAATTAGCCCATTGGCATGAGGGGCTTGGGTTTTCATGCTTTTCTCCTGTGCCTGGGGGATGGCCCCATTACAAAACTACATATAAAATAGAGAATGGTTCAGGCTATGTAGCCATTTAGGAATTTCCAACGCAATTTTTTGATCCGATTTTACTTTTTAAACTAAAGACTCTTTAAGTTTCAAGATCCATTTTTTTGAGTGACATACGCTGCTTGGGCGAATTCAGCGGGAGCTGTAAATGACGCTATTGTTTGATGATTCCCCCGAAAATGAACATGGCTTAACCTGGTCTGGCCTTGGCTCCGGAATTTCAGCGTTTTGTCGCGATCTCTGGCAAGTCCAGTCAAACTTTTGGGGCGGAACGGTTGTTTCAGTGGTTCGCATGCTTAGCCAAACCGTGGGTGTCCTCGCTCAGGAAGGGGTTAGCCGCTTAAGTACAAAATTGAGTGCCCTGCAACCCAAACGCAAGGGGGCTCGTGCGGGCTCTGCCAATGCTAAGGTTGCTGTCCTTCCGGTATTGTTCCGAACTTCAAATCGCATGTCGGTTTACAAAGTGCATGGCGCTTTGGGGGAAAGATGGACGAAACCTGCAGACAGCAGACCCATTCGGCTCAGCAGGGGGAAGCAAAATCCCTGGGTGGCCGCTGAAATTAAAAATACCGCTGTGGTCGCGCGTATCCCCAAGACGGAAGAGTCCGAGATTCGGGGGCTGGATGATATTTTTACCGTTCCGGTGCAAGGCTCTTTTCTGGATGTGCTCCACCCTGCAGAGCGGCCGGAAGGACGGCGGAAACGGCACGGGGTAAAGCCTGCCATTACCCCGATTCAGTCCGATTGGGATCTGAAAGAACCGCCGGAACCCACGGTGATTCAAGAAATTGACCGCATGACCACCTTGGCGGAAAAACAGCAGCGTTTAAAAGTAGAAACCCGCAAGCTGAGTAAACGGGTCAAGCGGGTCGCTGATTCGACTCAGGATTGGTTCTCCCGGCAGGAAGCTACTTTTGCGGATGTGGCTGCCCAGTTATCAGAGAAAGTCCCCGCACCTTACCAGTCCTATGTGACGGAAGGTGAGGTTATATTTGCCCCGGTACCCCCACCTCTACAAGTGGTTAAGACTGAGGAATCCGGTGTGGTGACCAGACCCAGTCCTGCCTGGCAGCAGGCGTCGGTTCAGGTGTCTTCTATTCCCCTGGAAATCCCAGCGGCCTTGCCCAAAGGGGAATTTAACGGCTTTGACTACATGGTGCAAAACAATCGTATTTTGGCCCGCAGTATTTCCAATCTGGTTGATCGTTACTTCGATCAGAATGCCCTTAGCGAGGATTCTGCCTAGCTGGCGGGGCCAAGTCGGGTGGCCTATCCGGCAACTGGGCCTTTGCCCTCCACCCAAGACCTGATAGACTGGGGCTTAATACAATGGAATCAGGGAGTCATCGTTGAATGCGCTGTGTTCGGGGATTTGATCTAGAGCGTAACGGTCAGTTGGACGCTTAATGGGTCCAGAGATTGGCGAGAGTTTAAATTGTTGATATGGAATTAAGTTTACAAGAATCTATTTTAAGGCTCTTTTTGGCCCTGCTGCTGGGTTCCGTGGTGGGCATGGAGCGGGAATATACCCAGCAATCCGCCGGTTTACGCACCCATATTCTGGTTTGCCTGGGGGCCACCGTATTTACTCTGGTTTCAATTACCGATATGTCAGCCGGGCTGAGCTACGCAAACGCAGATCCCAATACAGCTTACCGTTTGGTTCGGGATCCGGCCCGGATTGCCGCCCAAATCGTACCGGGGATTGGTTTTATTGGCGGTGGCGCGGTGTTGCGACACGGGGCCAATATCCGGGGATTAACCACGGCGGCCAGTCTCTGGATGATGGCCAGTATCGGCATGTTATTGGGGGTGGGCTCCTATCAGTTGGCCATTATCGCCACCCTGTTTTCGTTTCTGGTGCTGTTCATCATTGGCGGGCTGGAGCGCACCATGTTCAAAAAGTACCTCAAGAAGTACATCCTGCTGAAAATTCAGGTAACGGCCCGGGAAGAAAGTGTTGTTCCTATTGAACAATGGCTGGAGCAGACGTTCCCGGCCAAGACCATGGCCGTTAAAGTGCAACGTCATCCAGAGTCCCAGACGATTAGCCTGACCTATAACATTGACTTACGGGGCATGCACGCTGATGTGAATACCTTGTCCCGCAACCTGAACGCCGTGGAAGGGGTCACTTCCGCTTCGGTTCGGGTGATGCAGGAAGACAAAGAGTTTTGATAACAGGTGAGGCAGCCTCACCTTAAGTTAACCAGCATCACCTCAGGTATTGACGGTGTGAGACAGGCTGTCCATCAAGCGTTGGGCCGCTGGGTGCCAAACAATGCCCTGCTCATCAATGCGCTCCACCTTGCGAATGCCGGAAACGGCGTTACTGACAAAAACGCCCTGACAGCTCAACAGCTCGGTCAGGCTCAGCGGGGATGTGTCCACCGGCACCCGCATGGCCTGGGCCGCTTCCAAAATACGGTGGCGGGTAATGCCCGGCAAACAACCATCCCGAACCGGGTCAGAAGTTCGGAGTACGCCATCCCGAATGCCAAACACATTGGCCGTACTGGTTTCCAGAGCGATGGGGCTTTTCTCAGGGCTTTCGGTCACCAGCAATATATCATCAAACCCCGTCTGTCTGGCCTGTCGCTTGACCAGAATGGTTTCGGCCATGGCGCCATGCTTGACGGTGGGCAAGGGCCGCTGGTGGACCACGGATTTCAGGTTTAAGCCTGTGTTTGTTGCGGTGAGGGCTTTCCGGGCGGAAACCATCAGTCGGGTGGGCAAGGCTTGACCGGCGTGCTCATAGAAAGCGGCATAGCCGTCCACATCGGCCAGCACCGTCAGGCGAAACACGGGCATTTGGGGCTGAAACAGCGTTTTCAGCTGCCCCAGAATCTGGTGATCGGTAAAGCGCCAGCTGAGCCCCAAGGCTTTGCAATCTTTCTTCAGGCGTTGCAGGTGTAAATCAATGACCTGCTCCGATAAGGGCATTTTTAAGGTGGTGTAAACGCTGTAGCCGTAAAGAAGCCCCTCTGGCAGCGCACTCAGGGCGGTGGCGGATTCCGGTGCTTCGGCGGTGAGAGGGCTAAAGAGTTCCCAATGCATGATGGCGACTCGATTCAAACTAGATATGAACAGTACGGATAGCCCGATGGCAAACGCAATGGGCTTAGGATGCTTGATGGGCTTTGGCGGAATAGCGAACCGTCAGGATGGTCTCAATCAGGCGGCGAATGGCTTTGGGAGGCGGCACCGGGGCAGCTTGCCCGATTTGTTGAAAGGTTTCCGCATACTGGGTGGCGAATTTGACCTTGTCAAAAGACCCCAGGTTGTGGGCTTGCCACAGGGCGCGCAAGGTTTGCACCCGCCCTTTGATTTGGTTCTCACTGGCAAAGGTTTGCAGGCTGTGCATGGTGACTTCCGGGTAGGGCTGGTAGTAGCTGTTAATGGTCTTGACCACCAGAGACAAATCGTAGATATCCTCAAACTCGCCTTCCTGAATGCTGAAAATGTAGTCTCCCTTGCGGGCATTGGCCCGCAATTCGGCGGCGATGTCGGCGGCATCCTGATCCAGCACCGTAAAAATGGGGCAGTTCAAGGTTTTGGCCTGTTGCCGGTAGATGGACAACACGTGGTTTTTACCGCCTGCGGGCAGCAGATGAATCCCCAGACGGTCAAAGTCCAGGGTCATGGCTTTTGCAAATACGGGCAGCAGTAGTTTTTCGGTTTCCCCTTCCACGATGACTAGGGCTTTGACGGGTCTGGCCAACTGACTGGCTGCCCCGAACGCCGTAAAGTCCTTATGATTCAGCCACAGGGACAGTTGATTCAGTTGCTTGAGGACCGTACTGGGCGAAATACTCTGGGTGAGCCAGCCCTTTTGGCCCAATGCGTCATAAATCGCTTTCAGGTAGGCTAACCGGGGATAGCGTTCCAGTTCAGCCGTGCCCAGCTTTTGCAACAGGGCCGTCCAGGGTAGGATGTGCGTCAACCGTCGGCACACCAGATATAACAACTCCAGGGAGCTACCTGTCCCGCCTTCCGCAGTGCCTTGTTGTGTCAGAAAGTCCGTGCGGTAACCATGACGGGCTAAAAACGTGGCCATTTGCTCCCGGTTGAGAGCGCCCTGATAATAGTAACTCGGGGTGGCCCCGGTATCCCGCAGGCCGATTTGTTCAATATCCTGCTGAACCAGTGCGGACAGCAAAAATCCGTCCAGATCTTCCGCCAGTAAGAACAGACTGAGCCATTCATCGGCCAGATGGGTTTGGTTGCCAAACCAGGCTTGCCACAAATGGGCGTAGATAATTTCTAAATAGTGTCTGGGTAGCGTTTCCAGTGCTTTTTTAGACAAACCCGTGGAGAGCACGTTGGTTTTAATCAGGCGCTCATACACTTTAATTTCCCGAATGGCCGGAAATTCAAATTTCAGCAGACGATTGGCCGAGGCGGCCAAATTATCCCAGCCGGGTGCTTTAAACTGAAAGGAAACGCTCCCTTCCCGCTCGCTGGCCAGGGTGACTGCCACTGTCTGTTGGGCCATCCCGGTTTTCTGGGTCGGCTCTGAATGATTCACACTGGGTGAAACCCGTATGTTTGGCAGGCCTTCTGAGGAGGATGGCTCCCGATTCTCGGCGTTAGGGGAAATGATTCTGATGTCCGCAAATTCTGATACTTCAGCATTTTAGCAAAGATTATGGCCATTTTTCTCAATGGAATAGAGGCGGGGCTTCATGTTTATGGTTTGTGGCGCTTTTCATTTACAATGAAATACCAGAGAATATGTAAACCGTAGGGAGTGCTTCGGTTTATGATTGAGGGAGACCTGTTTACGGGTCTAGTCCATTCACCACAAACCATTCACACAATCGTGTTTAGCAGGTTCGTGTATAGCAGGTTGTTGCAATGATTTCTCCATCCCAATCCAAGCAGGGCCAAATCCAGTCATCCCAACTGGAAATTCGTCGCATGCGGGCCCAGGATGTGCCAGGGGTGATGGAGATTGAAGCAGTGTCCTTTGGACGGCATCACTGGTCTGAAGAGTCTTTTTACAATGAGATGAACAACCACGTGGGGCGCTACTATTCCCTGGTCCAGCCCGACAGCCCGGAGCTGCTGGGTTACTGCGGTTTCTGGATGATTCTGGATGAGGCCCACATTACCACCATTGCCGTGCGCCCGGAGTTTCGGGGCAACGCCTTGGGGGAAGTCCTGTTGCTGCATATTCTGGAGCGCAGCATGTCCTCATCCATTCACTGGGCCACTTTGGAGGTGCGCTCCTCCAATTACAACGCCCAAAACCTTTACTACAAGTACGGCTTTAACTCCATGGGCGTAAGGCCCCGTTACTATCAGGACAATCAGGAAGACGCCCTGATTATGACCACATCTGATATTTGCTCGGCGGCGTATCGGGCCCAGTTCCAGCAACTGAAATCCGCATTGCAGCAACGCTTGAGTGGTCTGCCCAAAGGATACGGGGTGTAAACGATGGTCAAGGACGGTCCAATTTCCATTGTCAATCGGGAGAACACCCCAGAGGCGTTCCCCGACCCCGAAGCCGAGCCCATGTGGGCGGCCGAGGACTCCGTTTTGTCTCCCCCTCGCAGAACGCTGCTGCATCGGGTGTCTTACCCACCTCGGGTCAGCCTGAATGGCCTGCTGATTAGTCTATTGTGCCTGTTGTTGGTGGTCATGATGGGCTTTATTCCGGTGAATTTGCCCAGTCCCCTCAATATTGGGCACACTGTGGCTAACTATCAACAGTTGCAACTGATGCGGTACTCCTTTCAGTTACCGGTGGCCTTGCTGCTAGCGGCCATGATGGGGCCTTTTATGGGCACCGGCATCGTCTTTCTGTTTGTGGCGCTGGGCCTTAGCTTCTTCCCTCTGTTTGCCAACGGGGGCGGCTGGCTTTATGTGACGCAACCGGGCTTTGGCTATTTGCTGGGCACCTTGTTTGCGGCCTCTATTCTGGGTCGAAACTTTCACAAGGTCTTTCAAAAACACGATCAGGTCAGTCGTTCTCTCAAGCTGATCAGTCAATCCTTGCTGGCCGTGCTACTGGTGCACGGGGTGGGGGTGCTTTATCTGGTGGGATTGGCCCTGACTGGTCAGGTGCTCTGGCCTGAATGGACCGGCTGGGTCTTGCGTCTTACTGTGGAAACGGCCCCTTACGACTGGATTTCCACTTTTGTGTTTCTCTGTCTGGTTCGGCAGTTCCGCTTAGCGCTGTGGCTGGTGCTGTATTAAGCTTTCAAAAACAGTGGGCTTGCTCTAATATAGAGGTATTGAGAATAGGTTAACCCATGCCCAAAACTATCGACTTAGCCAAAAAAGTCCTCTTGAGCCACAAGGTAAAGCGTTTTATCGACCTGAATACCGACTTGGGCCAAAGCCGGGACTTGGCGTTTTTCAAGAAAACCAATTATGAGTTGCTGAACCACGTCACGTCGGTCAGCATTCCCTGCGCCGTGCATGACGGCGAGCCCCTGGATTTGTTAGAGGCCATTCGTCAGGCCAAGCGCTTTAACTGCGCTGTGGGTGCCCACATTGGCTACCCAGACCCAGCCCGCAATGGCTATGAAGCCATGACCATTTCCGAAGAAGCTTTGACCGCCTGGATTTTTCTGCAAATGGGCGCTTTTCAGGGCCTGTTGCGCTCTGAAGGCTTGGACATTGAGCACGTTCGTCCGCATGGGGCATTGTACACCGCGTTTTTAAATAATCCCGAGGTGGCTTTAACCGTGGCCAAAGCCTTGCACAAAATTAACCCCTGGATGGTGCTGATGGGGCCTGCCGGTCCTATTCTGGATCAGATTGAAAAGGAAGTGGGTCTGCGTACGGCCCCGGAGATTTATCTGGGCAAACGCTATGACAGCGAAGGCAAGCTCTCCATGAACCGCTTGCACGAGTTCCTATCTCCGCAGGCGGTGATTGATCAGGCGCGCCAACTCATTCAGCAATCTTCACTGACCGCCGAAGATGGCAAGACTGTGCCCGTGAAGTTGAAAACCATTCACATCAGCCCGGTGCTGCCCCAGAATGTGGATGTGGCCGAACGTTTGGGCCAGATGCTGGTTCAGCCGGTTTCCTTGCCCTTGGCTGACATAGGAGCCTCGGGCTGGTTATGAGCACTGACGGCAAGACCTACCCTCCTTTCCTTATTTTGGGCACCAACGGCTCCGGATTGACCACCGCTCTGGACATCTATTCAGATTATGGCTTTATGGCTCTGGCCAATGTGCCACCGGGACAAGTGATTCAAACCGTGTTGCCCCTGTCTCAACAGCAGGCACCGGTTGCGTTCACCATTCGCTTGGCGCCAGGTACCGATTCTGCGGCGCTGATTGCTGAACTTCAAGCCTTGAAGGCCCAATGGCCCGCCCTGAAAGTGCTGGCGCTGGATGCCCCCGAAGATATTTTGGTGCAGCGTTACCTGCAGTCCGAGAAGCGCCATGTGTTTGAATCTCTGGCACTGGGTGGTTTACAGGCGGCCATCGCCGCTGAAAAAAAGCTGTTCGCCCCCATCAAGGAGTTGAAAGATTACTCCATTGATACCAGCACCACTACGGCTGAAGAGTTGCGCCATAAAATTGCCCGCATTTTGGGTTTGCCCATTGAGAACGAGGCCTTTACGGTCTACATCAATACTTTCGGCTTCAAGTACGGGGCTCCTCAGGACGCTGAATTGATTTTTGACATGCGCTTTATGACCAACCCTTTCTACGATGAAAGTTTGCGCCCCCTGACGGGTCAAGACAAACCGGTGCGGGATTTCATCTTCAATTTGGATCACGCCCGAACCTTTTTTGACAAATGGGCTGATCTGGTCGCTGATATGCTGCCTTTGTATCAGGCACAGGGCAAAACCCGCCTGAGCATTGCGGTGGGTTGCACCGGCGGTAAGCACCGCTCCGTGTGTATGGGTGAAGCGCTAGCCACCTACCTGAAAGAACGGTATCCCACTTTTCATATCATCATCAACCACCGGGAAATGCTGAAGTGGGGCAAGCCCGCTTTGGTGGAATCTCAAGGCCCTGAACCCAAGACCGGTCAGGCTTCCGCCTGTTCTATCGGTGAGGTGGCCGGGGCATGATGAAATTCCCCCGAATGGCCACATGGCTCATGCCGGGTCTTTCCATCAAGCGCTGGGTGGGTATCGCCTCCACCGGCTTTGTTATGACCGTGGTGGGGACGGCCTTGCTGCTGAATTTGCAGCCGGTGACCCTGTTTATCGAAAGCCTGAAGTGGCTGGCTCAGCTTTTTCCGGCGCACATTAGCGGGCCGGTGTTGCTGGGGGGCGGTGCCCTGCTGTTTTATTTTGGCATGCGCAAGACTTACCGCACGCTCAAGGTTGCTTTGCAGCATGAAGGCCGCGATGCGGATTTGCTGGAGGCCCTGTTTCGCCAGAATAAACTGATTCATGGCCCTCGTATTGTTGCCATTGGCGGCGGAACCGGCTTATCAACCTTGCTGCGGGGCGTTAAAAAGTACACTTCCAACATTACGGCCATTGTTACGGTGGGCGATGACGGCGGGAGTTCCGGTCGGCTGCGCATTGAGCACAGCATCATCCCGCCCGGGGACATTCGCAACTGTATTGCGGCCCTGGCCGATGAGGAACAACTCATTACCGAACTGTTTCAGTACCGCTTTAAAACCGGTTCGGGTCTGGAAGGGCACAGTTTTGGTAACTTGTTTTTAACCGCCATGTGCCACATTACCGGCGATATGTTCTCGGCCATCAAGGAATCTTCCAAGGTGCTGAACATTTCAGGGCGGGTTTTGCCCTCCACCTTAGAGAGCATCAAGTTGGCCGCCACCATGGAAGACGGTAGCGAAGTCATTGGGGAATCCCTGATCCCGGAAGCCAAGGGTAAAATTGCCCGGCTGCGATGCATTCCAGATAACCCCAAGACCATTCCCGATGTGATTGAAGCCATTCAGTCGGCGGAGTTGATTATTTTAGGCCCCGGCAGCTTGTACACCAGTGTGTTGCCCAACCTGCTCATTTCAGAAATCGCCCAATCTCTGTCCCAGAGCAAAGCCCCCAAATTGTACGTGGCCAATATTATGACCCAGCCCGGTGAAACCGATGGCTACACCGTGGGCGATCACTTGCAGGCCATTCTGGATCATTGCCCCTACCCCAATGTGGTGAACGGGGTGATTGTGAATAACTGGCTGCCCGAGCCGTTGCTGGAAAAGTACCAGAGTTACGGTTATCAGCCGGTGGCATTGGATCGGGAACGCTGTGAATCGCTGGGCGTTCAGGTGGTTGAAAAACTGCTGGTGGATGAAGCGGAGCATCAGGTGGTGCGTCACAATCCGGCTCAGTTGGGTCGGGCTATTGTGCAGTGGTTCAAGCGGGATTATCCCGGCAAGTTTAAGCAAATTCAGCAGGCCATGGTGGTGGCGCCCGTGGTGGTGGAACTCCCCCCTGTCGAAGAGCTACCGGTAGAAGCTGAGACTCTCAAGCCCTAGTTTTTTTGGTTATTTGGTTTTTTAGCCTGTTGTTCAATCGATGTTTGAAACTTTGGCAACATTTTTTATGACTGTGAAAGATTAATGATGATTGTCAATTGGCAGTAACAAATGCTAGTTTCTTCGTGGTATTTCTTTTCTTACTAATCATAAAATGGATTTCTAATAATGTTGGTTGATTGCCATAAGGTTCACTTGTCATTGTTGTTTAAAGTTTTTTTTGTTTCTAAACTCTTGCTTTTGTTGATTTTTATTCTTCTGCCTTGCTCGTACTCGGAAGAAGAAATGACCCCTGAAAGAGCTGCATTCCTCGCTGAGCAAAGGGCTAAAGAAGGTGCCTATTACGCGGCTGCAGAGCGACGTAGGGAAGATTATAACCGTCTCAGGGAAATTGAGGAGGAAAGAAGAAAGGCAGCTTTTTTCTCAAATCTTCAAAGTTCAGCGAGGCAGTACCAAAATAACCTTCAGATGGATCAACTAATTGATGCCGTAAATAGGCCACGGTATACGAATTGCAATAACTATGGTGGCATGGTCAACTGTACCAGTTACTAAACTTACTATTTACAACTCTCACCCCCAGAATTTGAGGATTTTTTGTGTCCGTTCACACCCAGCCTGCTTCTGACGAGTCCCGTTTGACCAAGCGTACCGTTCAGACGGTGGCTTCCCTGCGTCGTAAGACGGAGAAAGGCCAAAAATTGGTCACTTTAACCTGCTACGACTTCAGCACGGCCCGTATTCTGGATGATGCTGGGGTGGACTTGCTGTTGGTGGGCGATTCTTTGGCGATGACGGTGTTGGGGCACCCCAATACCTTGAGTGTGACTGTGGATGAGATGCTGCATCACGTCAAGGCGGTCAGCCGTGGGGCCCGGCATGCCTTTGTGGTGGCCGATATGCCCTTTATGAGCTATCAGACCGGATGGATTGAGGCCACTAAAAATGCCGGACGATTCATTCAGGAAGGCGGCGCCCAGGCCGTCAAGCTGGAAGGTGCCTCGGATGGGGTAATTGAAGTGGTGCGTCATCTGGTGGAAATTGGCATCCCGGTGGTGGGCCATTTGGGCTTTACCCCGCAAATGTTGAATACGCTGGGGGGCTTCAAGGTTCAGGCTAAAAATCTGGATGACGTGAAGAAATTGCTGAATGATGCCATGCGCCTGCAGGAAGCAGGTGTTTTCGCCTTGGTACTGGAAATGGTGCCGGTGGAAGTGGCCGATTTGATTACCCGACAGTTGAAAATTCCCACCATTGGGATTGGGGCGGGCAATGTCTGTGATGGCCAGATTTTGGTGATTGATGATTTACTGGGGCGTTACAGCGAGTTGAGCCCTCGCTTTGTGCGGCGGTATATGGATTCCAAGGCCTTGATTCAGCAAGCCGTTACCGACTATGCCGCCGATATTCAAAGTGGCAATTTCCCGGACAATGCCGTGGAAGCCTTTCCCTTTCCGCCGGAGGGTATGGCAGAGTTGTCTCAATTAACAGCCTCTTTAGCCCCTTAGGCAGTGCTTTTTAAAGACCAAAACCTCCTGTTTTTTAGACCAAACCTGAATTTAGCTAATAAAAACAAGTGAAAAACTCTGTTTGAGAGTGTTGCGGTCTCATAACTTGTATGTTAGTTTTCTTTTCGGTTTCATAGAAATTAAATTGTTGAGGGACATTAATAAGCGGGGGCAATAAGCTGCGTGAGGCAGTTCCCTTGGCTGTTAATAGAATATATAAAATAAACAAATAATTTCTTGTGAAATTAACTGGAGTCGTGTTTTTACAGGAGATGAATTTTATGGTTTTTACTCTTTCTTCGCCCGTTGGTCAAAATAACGCTGTTCGCCCCTCTGCGTCCAGTGTTCGCCCGTCGCGTAAATTCGTTCAACCCATGGCCACCCAAAAAAAGTCTGAGGATAAAACGCCAAAAGCCTTTAAATCTTTTGCCGATAATTTAAAAGCCAAGTTAGAGGGACTGACCTCTCAAATTCCTGATGAGGTGAAGCAAAAAGCCCAGGAAGCCGCCGCTAAAGCGAATGAGGTGGTGGATGCTTACGTTCCTCAGGAAAACCGCAAGGCCATTGAAGAAAAGCTTCAAAAAACGGTCGAGTCCTTTAATCCGGATGATTTGGAAGGGTATAAAGCCAACCTGAAAGAGCTGAGCGATGAGTTGGCTGAAACCGTTCCGGATGAAGACATGAAGAAGGTGGTTGATACCTACCTCAAAAGCTTTTTGGCACTGCAGTCCGTCATTCTGGATTCAGTGAAAGATGTCGGCGGTTCTGCCATGAAAGTGGCTTCCGGTGAGGCTTCGGTTGGCGATTTTACAGATCAGTATCGAAAAACGTTTGTAAAAGCCCACCAGGATACTTTCAAAGCGAACACTGGTATTCTAAAAGCCAACGTGCGTTTGGGCGGGGAACTGTTCAAGCGTGTGCTGGGCGGTGGCAAAGCCCCCAAAGCGCCCGCGGAGGACACTGCCAAAGCGGACGTGAAATCTGACGAGCGTAAACAGGATTAATTCACTATAAATAATCAATAAGCAAATAGGCCTGCTTGCCCTGCAAGTGGGTCTGTTTGTTTTTAGGGGTGACCTGAACTCCCGGTTGGACCGAGGCCCTCACCTTTATTGGGGGCCATCCCTTGTGTGACAATGAAGGGCGCAGTTTGAATGTTGTGCAGCAGTTCCCCAAGAGTCCTCGAATGCGGTTTTAGAGACTATTTAAAGATCCATCCGTAATTAAGAGGCTAAATATAGGAAGAGACCACCCATTATGTTTCTTTTCACCACAGTGGCAGACTACCGCACCCAACGCAGGGACTGGCAGGGCAAAACCTTGGCCTTGGTGCCCACCATGGGGGCTTTGCACCAAGGGCATCAGGCCCTGATCCGGGAAGCTCGGGCTTTGGCCGATGTGGTGGTGGTCAGTATTTTTGTAAACCCGCTACAGTTTGGCCCGCAAGAGGATTTGGCCGCTTACCCCCGCCCCAAAGATCAGGATTTGGCCATTTGTGAGCAACTGGGGGTAGACGCTGTGTTTTATCCCAGTCCACTGGAGATGTACCCGGATGGCCCAGACCATGTGACCCGTGTGGTGCCGCCCGCTTCCATGACCGAGGGGTTCTGCGGGGCTTTTCGGCCGGGCCATTTTGAGGGCGTGGCCACGGTGGTATTGAAGCTCTTTTCCATCACCCAGCCGGATTTTGCCGTGTTTGGGGAGAAAGATGCCCAGCAGCTGGCTATTATTCAAAAAATGGTGCACGATCTCAATTTGCCGGTGCGCATTGTGCCCCATCCTACCCTGCGGAACGAGCGAGGGCTGGCCCTCAGTTCCCGCAATCAGTATCTTAAAACGCCTCAGGAGCAGGAGGCCGCCCTGTGCCTGTCCCAAATTCTGTCTGGGGTTCAACAAGCGCTAACAGAAGCAACAGCGCCCTTGCCGGCTGAGAAGATCTTAGAGCGGCTTCAGGCCGCGGTGTTGGCCCCTTGGCAAGCTGGTCCGGTTTCTGTGCGTGTGCAATACCTGGCAGCCGTGGATCCGGTGACTTTTCAACCAGTTTCCCAGTTGCAGCCCGGGGTTCGTGTGCTCATTGCCGCCTACGTCAATCAGGTTCGCCTGATCGATAACTGTTTGCTCACCTGATTTAGTAGGTGGAAAAGCGATCCCCTTTGCTTTTATCGATATCTTTTTCTCGAAAGCCCGCTGCGCTGGGTTGATCGGAATCGCTGCCGAATTGTCCGGACATTTTGCGGTTTTCTGCCTCAATGGCTTTATTTTGGTTGGATTTCTCTACTATGGGGCTGTAAGCGTCGCTGTAGTATGAGTCTGAACGCCATGCAAAGCTGATAATGACCACAGCCACACAAAACAGTCCTACATAGAACAGTATTAGTTTTTCCTGCTTGGTCATAATCTGCACACATTCCAATCAACGAGAACAGGGCTTTAACCACGTTATACCCGTATTGCTATTATTTCACTCCTTTTCATGACTCAATATCGACTAAATAACGGAGCTGCCACAAGACTGTTGAAATCGGGTGGGTGGTGATGTTTGGGAGAGTGTGCGTGTTGACTTGCCTCTTTCCTCTTGCCAAAATACTGCTAACACTCTCACGTGAACGTATAAGTTTGTCTTGTTTTTACCAACTTTAACCTTGACGTCAACGTTAATCTGGTTTACTCTGATACCAGAGAGTCGATAGCGAATCTCACTATTCTCAACCATTCTCATATCAGGCTCAACTGATCACACCGCTTAAAGACTGCCGGATTCTATTTCCCGGGCTGGTCCCATCTGGCGGTTTGTCCCCGGAGGTATTTACAGTATGTCAAAGCAGTCGCCAAGCAGTGACCCTTTAGAAGTGGCCTCTCCGGATGCCGTGACGGAAACGGCTGCTGGTAGCGACTCCTTTCTGACTATTGGGGCCCTGGCCAAGTTGTGCAATGTGACGGTGAGAACCTTGCGCTACTATGAAGAAATGGACCTGATTGGCCCGGTCAAGCGCTCTAGTGGGAAGTATCGCCTTTACAATCATCAGTCTTTGAAGCGCATCAATGCGGTTTTGGCTTTGCAGGGTTTAAATTTCTCGCTGGATGAGATTTTGAAAGTATTGGGCCCGTATTCCAAAAGTCGCAGTTATTCCAAGCAGGAGCAAATCGCCCACACCCGGGAATCGCTCAGTCAGCAAAAGCAGTTCATTCATGACAAAATTACACAGCTCAACACCCTGAATCAGGACATTGAGCACCGCCTGAATCTTCTGGATAAGGTGTGCAGCCCCTGCCACGAAACCGCTCCCCACGAGCATTGCGCCGAGCAGTGTTCGTTTCTGGAAGTGCATAATTAGTATCCCCTTTTACCGCAATCCCAAAGTTCAACCGGACTTTACAGTATTGAACCCCGAATGGAGTCACCCGGCATGAAAAGCCTCGAATCCCTTACCAATCAGGAATATAAATACGGTTTCAAGACCGAGATTGAGTCCGATACCATTCCCAAGGGCTTAACCGAGGATACTGTGCGCCTGATTTCCCAGAAAAAAGGCGAGCCGGAGTGGATGCTGGATTTCAGACTCAATGCCTTTCGGCAATGGTTGAAGATGGAAACGCCGGAGTGGGCGCATCTCAACTATCCGCCCATCGATTATCAGGACATCATTTATTACTCCGCGCCCAAGCCACCCAAGGCCAAGCTGCAAAGCCTGGATGAAGTGGACCCTGAATTGCTGCGCACCTTCGATAAGCTGGGACTGCCCTTGTCGGAGCAGAAGCGTTTGGCCAACGTGGCCGTGGATGCCGTATTTGACAGCGTTTCCGTGGCTACCACCTTCAAGAAAGACTTACTCAAGCATGGGGTGGTGTTTTGCTCCATCTCTGAGGCGCTGCATACCTACCCGGATTTGGTTAAACAGTACATGGGTAGCGTGGTGCCGGTCACCGATAACTACTTTGCCGCTTTGAACTCAGCGGTGTTTACCGATGGCTCTTTTGTCTACATTCCCAAAGGCGTCAAGTGCCCTATGGAACTGTCCACCTACTTCCGCATTAACACGGAAGGCTCCGGTCAGTTTGAACGCACCCTGATTATTGCCGATGAGGGCAGCCAGGTCAGCTATCTGGAAGGCTGTACGGCCCCCAAGTTCGATACCAACCAGTTACACGCCGCTGTGGTGGAACTGTACGCGGCTAAAAACGCCGATATTAAATATTCCACAGTGCAAAACTGGTTCTCCGGCGATCCCAAGACCGGCAAGGGCGGTATCTACAACTTCGTCACCAAGCGCGGTCGCTGCGCCGGAGAAAACGCCAAAATCTCCTGGACCCAGGTGGAAACCGGGTCGGCCATTACCTGGAAATACCCCAGCTGCATTCTGGAAGGGGATAATTCCGTGGGCGAGTTTTACTCGGTGGCCCTGACCAATCACCTGCAACAGGCCGATACCGGCACCAAGATGATTCATATCGGCAAAAACACCAAAAGCACCATTATTTCCAAGGGTATTTCTGCCGGAAAATCCAGCAACTCCTACCGGGGACAGGTATCCATCAAAAAATCCGCCGAAGGGGCTCGCAACTACACCCAGTGCGACTCCATGTTGATTGGCGGCGCCTGTCAGGCCAACACCTTCCCCTATGTGGATGTGGCCAACCCCACTGCCCAGGTGGAGCACGAAGCCTCCACCTCCAAAATCAGCGAAGACCAATTGTTCTACTTCCACCAGCGGGGCATTGGCACGGAAGATGCCGTATCGGCTATCATCAACGGGTTCTGCAAAGATGTTTTCCGGGAGTTACCCGGAGAGTTCGCTGTGGAAGCCACCCGCCTGCTGGGCCTGAAACTGGAAAACAGCGTCGGCTAAATTTCTTTCTAAGAATTCTTTCTAAATAAGAACCAGTCTCAATTGATTTTAAATAACGGAGAAATCCCCATCGTGACCACGCCCATTCTTGAAGTGAAAAACCTCCACGCCAGCGTCAACGGCGTCGCCATTCTGAATGGCATCAACCTGACCGTCAATCCCGGTGAAGTGCATGCCATTATGGGGCCCAATGGCTCCGGCAAAAGTACCTTGTCCAAGGTATTGGTAGGACACCCCGCCTTTGAAGTGACCGAGGGCGAAGTGTTGTACAACGGCAAAAACTTGCTGGAGCTGGAAGCGGAAGAACGGGCCCGGGATGGCGTGTTTCTGGCCTTTCAGTACCCGGTGGAAGTGCCGGGCGTAAACAACGCCGGTTTTCTGCGGATGGCTTACAACGCCAAAATGGTGCATCAGGGCAAAGACGAGCTGGATCCCCTGGAATTTGAAGACCTGCTGGCTGAAAAGGCCAAAGTGGTGGAAATGGACCCTGAACTGCTGAACAACCGCTCGGTGAACGAAGGTTTTTCCGGCGGGGAGAAAAAGCGTAACGAGATTCTGCAAATGGCTGTTCTGGAACCTACCCTGGCCGTTCTCGATGAGACCGATTCCGGTCTGGACATTGACGCCCTGCGCATTGTGGCCAATGGGGTCAACCAGTTACGCACCGCCGACAATGGCATGATTCTGGTCACCCACTACCAGCGTTTGCTGAACTACATTGTGCCCGATTATGTGCACGTGTTGGCCGAAGGGCGCATCATCAAATCCGGTGGCAAGGAACTGGCCCTGGAACTGGAAGAAAAAGGCTACGACTGGCTGCTTGAAAAAGCGGGTCTGCTAGCCGGACAAGAGGCGTAATGGCGATGGTGGCTTCTGTGCAACCCCAATCCCCCCAGACTCTCTATGAGCAAAGTTTCCGTCATCGGCTGCAGGCCATTTTGCCGGAAACCGCCGATTGGCTGCAAGCCCTGCGTTTGCGGGCCCTGACTCGCTTTGAGCAGTTGGGCTTGCCCAACCGCCGCCAGGAGGCCTGGAAGTTCATCAACTTGCGGCCCCTGATCAATCAGTCTTTTCAACCCCACACCACCGATTTGACCGTGACGGAAGCCCAGTTGCAACCGCATTTGCTGGGGACCGACACCATCCGTTTGGTCTTCGTGAACGGCCGTTTTGTGGAAAGTCTGTCCGTGGTGCCAGCTTTACCGGAGGGCGTTTGGGTGGGCAGCTTAAAAACCGCCTTGCAAACCCAGCCGGAGCGAGTGCAGGCCAGTCTGGCCAAAGGGCTGGATCATGAGCCGGATGCTTTAGTGGTTTTGAACACGGCCTTGTTTGAGGACGGTGTTTTTGTTGATGTACCCGAAAACGTGCAGCTGGCTTCGCTGATTCACATTGTTTCCTTGACCACCGCCAGTGCTGAACCCAGAGCCGCTTACACCCGCAACGTGATCAATCTGGCCCCGCATGCCCGCGTGCAATTGGCCATGGCGCATGTGGGAACGGGCGAGACCCTTTATCTCAATAATTCCGTGCAGGAATTTCATCTGGCGGAAGGTGCCCAGGCGGAGTGCTGCCTGATTTTGAATGAGGCTTCTCAGGGCTGGCATTTAACCGCCACCCGCAACACCCTGGCCCAGAATTCTGAATTAAAGCTTTCCACGGTGACCTTGGGCGGACATACGGCCCGGCATAGTATCACCACCTTGCTGCAAGGCACTCAGGCCAAGGTACACCTCAATGGTCTGGATGTACTCAAGGGGCATACCGCCGTCTTCCATCCCACCAGCACCGAACATTGGGTGCCCGATTGCGACAGCGAACAGTATTACAAGGGCATTCTGGATGATGCCGGTCAGTCCGAGTTCAACGGCATGGTGTTTGTGGCCGAAGGGGCCAATGGCACCAACTCTCAGCAGTTGAACAAAAACCTGTTGCTTTCTGATAACGCCAAAGTGTGGACCCGTCCGCAATTGAAAATTAACGCCGATGATGTGAAATGCGCCCACGGGGCCACCGTCGGTCAATTGGCCGAAGAGCAGTTGTTCTATCTGGCCAGCCGGGGCTTGAGCCGGGATTTGGCCACAGCCTTGCTGACTTACGGTTTTGCCGAGGAGGTTGTGCAACGTCTCAGTCATCCGGCCTTGCGTCAGTATCTGGATCGTCTTGTTCTGGAAAATTTGCAACGCTCGGATGCCGGGCTTCAACGACAGCTAGGAGTGTAGGAAATGGCACAACCCGTGTTGGATGATATCAGCAGTTCCCCAGTCCAGTCTGTGGTCAGCCCCTTGACGGATGCTGAGGCCTTGCGCTTGCGGGCCGATTTCCCGGTGTTGCGTCAGCAGGTACACGGCAAGCCGCTGGTCTATCTGGACAATGCCGCCACCACCCAAAAGCCGCAGGTGGTCATCGATCGCATTACCAACTACTACGCCCACGAAAACGGCACGGTGCGCCGGGGCGTCTACAAACTCAGCGAGCAATCCACCCGGGATTTTGACGCCACCCGCGTAAAAGTGGCCAAAATGCTGAACGCCGCCTCCCCTTCCGAAATCATTTTCACCCGGGGGACCACTGAGGCCATCAATCTGGTGGCCGCTACTTATGGCCGTACCTTCATTCAGGCAGGCGACGAGATTTTGATTTCTGGTATGGAGCACCATGCCAACCTGGTGCCTTGGCAGCAGTTGTGTCTGGAAAAGGGGGCCACCTTGCAAGTGGTGCCCATCACCGATGCCGGTGAGCTGGATATGGCCGAATTGGATCGCTTGCTCACCAGCAAGGTCAAGTTTGTGGCCATCGGGCATGTTTCCAACGCCTTGGGCACGGTCAACCCCATCAAAACAATCATTGAAAAAGCCCATGCCCTGAATATTCCCGTGCTGGTGGATGGTGCTCAGTCTGCCCCGCACATGGCCGTGGACCTGCAAGCGCTGGATTGCGACTTCTTTGCCTTTTCTGGCCACAAGTTGTATGGCCCCACTGGGGTGGGCGTCCTGTACGGCAAGATGAAGCATCTGGAAGCCATGCCCCCCTACCAGTTTGGCGGGGATATGATTCACTCGGTGTCATTCGAGAAAACCACGTTTGCCAAGCCGCCAGCCAAGTTTGAGGCGGGCACCCCGGCCATTGCCGAAGTGATCGCTTTGGGTACGGCGGTGGACTATCTTACCGCCATTGGTCTGGATCGCATTGGGGCTTATGAAAACGAATTGTTGGCTTACGCCACGGCCCGTATGTTGGAAATCCCCGAAGTGCGCCTGATTGGCACCGCGCCAGAAAAGGCGGGCATATTGTCCTTTGTGCTACAAGGGGCGCATCCGCATGACATTGGCACCATTCTGGACCGGGAAGGCATAGCCCTTCGGGCGGGTCATCATTGCGCCCAGCCCATTATGCAGCGCTTTGGCCTTCCGGCTACCGCTCGTGCCTCGTTTTCCTTCTACAATACCCGTGACGACATTGACGCACTGGTTCAGGCCGTCAAAGTGGTGGTCAAACTGTTTAACTAGTTAGAAAGCCTATTTCCCATGTCTGACTATAACGAGCTTTATCAGCAAATCATTCTGGAGCACAACAAAAAGCCCCGCAACTTCAAGGTGCTGGATTCGGCCAACGCCTATGCGCTGGGCAAAAACCCGTTGTGTGGCGACCAGTTTGCCGTTTACACGCAGGTGGATGCCGAGGGCAAGATCGAGGACATCGGTTTTCAGGGCGATGGTTGTGCCATTGCCAAGGCCAGTGCTTCGCTGATGACCAACGCGGTCAAGGGCAAAACCCGAGAGGAAGCCTTGCAAATGCGGGCGGAGTTCCAGCAGTTATTGCTGGGAGAGCTGGATGAATCGGCCCCGCATCACTTGGGTCGGCTGACCATTTTATCGGGCGTCAAGGAATATCCCGTTCGGGTGAAGTGCGCCACGCTGGCTTGGCATACTTTGGGTGCCGCTTTGCAGGGCCAGTCGGAAGTCACTACTGAGTAAGCATTAAGTCACCATTTCGTTTTTTTTAGAATTAAAAATTAGAAAAAGTCCTGCTTTTGAATGGCGGGACTTTTTTTGTGGGCTCAAAATGGGATGAAGGATCTATATATTTTTTAAATAGCGAAAATGTTTTGAAGAATATTTTTTTAAGTGTCAAATGATCAAAAAATAAATCGTTGATTTTTAAGCCGTTGAAATGCTTTCCAGTAAATGATTAAGGGCATCAAAAAATCGGTATGCGAAATGGATATAGCTTTTTTGCGCTATGGTGATTCTGGAATTGCTCTAAGTGTGGTGGATTTCAGAAATTCAAAAAAGTTGAAGAAAAGGGCTTGCAATCCAAAAACTCTGGGATACTATTAATTCATCGAAGCGCAGTTGAGGCGCACGTTTCCCACTCTCTCACCACTTCATCATCACTCGAATTCAACATTCAAGATTAAATGATTCGTCGGTAAAGATAAAGAAACGTAAATCGGTTCCGGTTTAGTGGTTAACAAATAGTTGACAACAAAAACCGACCGAAATAGGATGATACTCCACTCAACAAACGAGCCCCTCTCAAAAGAGATTGACTCCCAAGTGAGTGGCTCACAACCTCCCCCCTCGTACTTTGAAAACTGAATATTGGAACATTAAAAAGACTCCGTTCAAATCTAATAAACGC
>LAPX01000004.1 GCA_001858525.1 Vampirovibrio chlorellavorus
CCAGTGGAATGGAATGAGGAGACCGTAGAGGCGGGTCTGGTGCCCGAACGTCGACAGGACGATCGGCGCAACGATCGACGCCGGGGTTACCGACGTATTGAAGATAAGGACCTGATTAGCAAAGCCCATCTGGAAGCGGTGGCCATTAAAGAGCAGGCCGAGGAAGAAGGGTTTGAAGAGGGCTTGGCCAAGGCGGAAGCCACCCTTGAAGCGTTACGGAGCCACTTTGCCGAGCTTATGAGTGGCCGGGAAGAAGCCTTGCAGTCCGTAGCCAAAGATATCGGCTCCCTGGCTGTGGAAGTGGCCGCCCGGATTATCAAAACCGAAGTCAGCTGTGATGAATCGCTGGTGATGGGCTTGGTGAAAGACACCATTCAAAAATTAGGCCGCAACCCCAAGAGCGTTCTGGTCAAAGTCAATCCGGATGACGCCACCAACGTGCGTCAGTTTTTAAAGAACGACCCCATCCCCAACCTGAACGCCGAAATCATTATTATGGAAGATGCCAGCGTGGATATGGGCAGCTGCGTTGTGGAAACCAATAGCGGCCTCATCGATGCCTCTTTCAGCACCCAGCTTGGCATTTTAAGACGACTGGTCAGCACCGGCGCTGAAGGGGGTGCCTGATGGCACAACCACAAGGCGGCCAGACCTTTACACTGCCTTCCGCCTCAGAATTAACCATGAGCATTATGATTTGCGCTCTGGTGATCGTGATTCTGCTGCCCATGCCGGTTTGGCTGCTGGATGTCATCCTGACCATGAACATCTCCCTAGGCGTAATCTTGCTGATGATGTCCCTGTATGTACAAAAACCACTGGATATGGCCGCCTTCCCCTCTATTATTCTGGTGGGCACCATGTTCCGGCTGGCCCTCAGTATCGCCGCCACCCGCTCCATCCTCTCCAAAGGGGAGGCCGGGGGGATTATCCACGCCTTCGGTGAATTGGTGACCGGCGGCAACCTGATTGTAGGGGCGGTCATCTTTATCATCATTACCCTGGTGCAGTTTATGGTAATTACCAAGGGCGCCGAGCGGATTGCGGAAGTGGGCGCCCGTTTTGCCCTGGACGCCATGCCCGGTAAACAGATGACCATTGACGCTGACTTTAACGCCGGCCTGATTTCACCAGAAGAAGCCATTAAAAAGCGGGAAGACCTGCAACGGGAATCGGCCCTGTTTGGTTCTATGGATGGTGCCATGAAGTTCGTTAAAGGGGACGCCATCGCCGGTATCATCATTACCGTCATCAACGCCATTGGCGGCTTGGCCATTGGCATGCTGATGAACGGCATGGCCATTGATGAAGCCCTGCAACACTACACCATTCTTACGGTGGGGGATGGCTTGGCCGCTCAAGTTCCCGCGCTGCTGATGTCAGTGGCCTCTGGCTTGATGATGAGCCGCTCCACCGCCAACGAAGGCAGTTTGGCCAAAGATTTGTTCGCTCAGGTTCAAGGCAAGCCCTATGGCCTCATCTTTTCAGCCGTGTTTTTGGGCCTTATTGGCATTTCAGGACTCTTTGGCACCGGCATGCCCATTTGGGCCTTCCTGCCCATCGCTCTGGGACTGGGCGCCATCGCCTTCAGTGTGTTTTTAACCACCGATGTGCAACAGCAACTGGGCCAGCTGGATCAGGTTAAAGAAAATATGAGCGAGTTAATTAACCCCAACCGCATGTACGAAAAACTAGGCGTGGACCCGCTCAGTCTACAAGTGGGGAACGATCTGCTGGTCATTGCTGACCCCGATCAGGATGGGCAACTGCTGGGAAAAATCGCCGGACTGCGCTCCCGTATGACCGATGAACTGGGCTTTATTCTGCCCAACATCCGTATTATGGACAGCGTCAGCATTGGCCCCAACGAGTACCTGATTTCCATTCGCAACAACCCGGTGGCCTCCGCCAACGTGTATCCAGGTCGCTATATGATTCCGGCCAGCCAGTTCCAGATGTACAACCTGACCCCGCCCAAAAGCGCCATTATGGATATGGAACCCACCTTTGGCATTGAGGAAGCCTACTGGCTACTGCCCCAAGAAATCCCCGAGCAATTACAGAAAAACGCCATTGACGCCACCGACGCCCTCATTGAGCACCTCAAAGAAGTGGTCATTAAGCACGTGGATGAAGTGATGGCCAAAATGGATGTGCTAAAACTCATGGAGCTGGTTCGCCAGCAGGATCAGTCCATCATTCAGGAACTGGTGCCCAACATCCTGACCCCCAACGACCTGCGCAAAATTTTCGTCAACCTGGTACGGGAGAAAGTTTCCATCAAAGACATTATGTTTGTCTTTGAGCGCCTGAGCGATTACGCCCGCTTCAGCAAAGAGCCCGATATTCTCTCCGAGCGTCTGCGGGCCGCCTTGGGTCGACAAATTTGCCTGTTGCATTCCGATAAAAATAAAAACCTGTACGCCGTGACCCTCTCTAATGAATGGGAAAAAATTCTGGATGACAGTTGCCAGCGTACTGAGCTGGGTACCATGTTCCTGCTGAACCCCCTGCAAGTGCAGGAATTGATTGAAATTACCGGAGAAACCCTGCGCCGGGTGCAGCAAACCTACGATCGGGTGCCGGTCATCCTCTGCTCGCCGCGCATTCGTCTGCCCCTCTTCCAATTGCTGGATCGGCACATTCCAATTATTACCGTTATGTCCTACAGCGAACTGATTCCCGATATTCAGGTGCAGGCCGTGGGCACCATTGGCACCAGTGATTTTGCCGATAACTATGGGTATTCAGCCTAAAAAACGGCCGCTTTTTGAATCGCTATTTTTTCTAATCTCAAAATGCTTCTGTTTTTCAGAGGGGCTCTGCCCCTCTCACTCCCCGTTGGAGGGGGACAGCGCTGGCGCTGACCTCTGTCCCCCTCCAAGCCTCCCACGCTCCTTGTTTTTACTTTCTGACGAACTCACTATTATTCCTGTGCCTAAAAAACGAAGGGCTCCGTCTCAGCCTCCCTTATCATTCCCGCTTGCAGTGCAAGAACAAGCATAAGCCGTTCACAAGATCGACAATTTTAAAATTCCTCTTATTCCTTGTTATGATAGGCACACTATGAGAATTATCGCTTGTCTGGCCGCCTCACTGGATGGCCGCATTGGCTCTGCCACCAACCTGAAAGACCGCATTGGCACCCCAGCCGATCTGGAACACCTGCTGACCGTGCGCAATCAAGCCGACGCCATTTTATGCGGCGGAGAAACATTTCGCCAACACGCCGCCATCCGCAAAGGAAACCGACAGGAACGCCCCCCACTTCAAGTTATCCTGACCCAACGCTTTCAACTGCCCCCAGAGGCCAAGCTGTTTCAACAAAGTCAGGTCAGTACGCCGCCTGTTCCCTTGCTGCCTGTCCCCATACTAATCGTATCGCCCCAACAGGCCCCCGCTGAAATCCGCAACCAATACCCCAACCATGTGGAATGGCTGGCCACCGGCGACGGCAATCCCGTGCCCACCATCCTGAAAGCACTCACTGACAAAGGCATTCAAACCCTCATGGTGGAAGGCGGCGGCCATATTATGAACCTGTTTTTACAAGCCCAAGCCATTGATGAACTGTACCTGACGGTCTGCCCTCTGCTCCTGGGCGGACAAAGCGATCCAAGTCTTGTCACAGGGCTGGGCTTTCCAGTGGCGCAAGCCCCACGCACGGAAGTCATTCAGGCAGAGTGGCGGGGACAGGAACTGTATCTGCACCTCAAACTTCAGTATCCGAAGCCAGCTTAAGCAGTTCGCCTGTAAACCCAACGGCTTGGGCTGCAGTTTTATACACAGTTTTTCTGCACGCTGTTTTTCAACTGCCACTTTGGTAATTTGGCGGCAATTTGAGCGATGCTGCCTTTCAGCCCTATTTCATGAGGGCTTCAAAGGAGACCGGCACCACGTCTTGGGCCAATTGCTGCAAAGCATCGGCAAACAGACGAATTTCGAACTGGGCGCCCGCATGGGTGCGCAGATGAATGAAGTTTACCAGTGCTTGCAGGGATACCGTCCAGTAAAATTCGGTATAAATGTTCAAAGGCAATACGCCACGAGCCTGCTCACGGGCCACCCCATGCTCCAGCAGACGGTGATATAAATCCAGCGCCTTTTGACAGTGATTCTTGTACTCGGTCATCAGCAGACCATCAGGGTCTTTGACCAATTCATCCGTAGAGGCCTGCTTGTTGTCTTCCGATTGCTTGCGGAAGCCATCCGGGGTGTAGAAGTGGAAATCGCTGGCGTCTACATACCGCAGGCTAATCTCGTTCCAGGCGTGATCCACGGTGGCAGCATCGGTGTAAGCAATACCCACAACGTGCTTGTACCACTGACGGGCCACGAACTCAGGCACTTTGCAATGAAACTGGAACTGCACATGGCGGAAAGGGCTCCAGTGCTTGTGATCGGCCAAATATTGAATCAGCTTCTTATCCCCTTCAGAGAGGCTGGTTTTGCGCTTGCCAAAAGAAACCCGTGCAGAGTTGACCACCGTCAAATCAGAGCCCATCGAATCAATCAGCTCTACAAAACCGTGATCCAGCACACCAATACGCTGTTCAGTCGCATTTACCGACTGTTCGTTCTCTGCCAATGGGCTCATGGGTCCGCGCTCCTTCTCTACCGATCGGGCGACATGTCGAGCGACATGGTTCACCGCCAGATACTCTCGTTCAGATCGATCATAGTCAGGGGCCATAAGACTGACAATGAGGAATAGACAACCGTCTCACATCGAACCTCCCAAGTCCGTGATCTTATATAGCTTTTCCCCTTTCAAACTCAAATTAACAGTTCGAGAGAAAAGTTCATAGAAGTTCATCTCACAGCACAAATCCAAGCCTGGGGTTATTGATTTTGGTTATTATCCCCGTCCGTCCCAAACCCCTGCATCATCTGATTCATCATCATATTGCTCATCACACTGGGATCATAACCACTGCTGCCAGTGGCCCCGTTCATGCCCGGCATCATCATCCAGCTCATGGGGTTCATGTTGGCCCCATTATTATTGTTCTGCCCCTGATTCTGTAGCATTTGCATCATCATCCAGTCCTGGGGCGACATGCCCTGCATGCCCGCTTGCATGCTTTGCCGCATGGCCTCAGCCATTGCTGTGGTTTGATCCCCCGCAGAAGCGGACGAAGTAGCGGGAGGAGTAACTGCCGCAGCCTTGGCAGTGGAGAATGGTTCTGAAGGCTTGCTGGGTAAGGCCTGCGAGGCACTGGAAAACCGGGGCGGTTGATCCAAATCGTCTTCTTTAGGCAGATAGTCCAACCCTTTTTGGGCCAAACTGGCCGCCTTGCCCTGCGGCTCCAACTGAATGATTTCCTTGTATAAATTCTCCGCCTTTTGAAAACGGCCCAACTGGGCCTGCGTGATGGCCAGATAATAGGTAATCTGGGTATTCTCTGGCTGTTGGCGGTGCAGCACCTCAAAAAGCCCTTCGGCCTGACAATAATCTCCCTCCCGGTAGGCTTTAATCCCGGCGTAAAAGTCCGGCCCTTTATCAGCAGACCGACTGTCAGTGGCACGTTCAGGGGCCACCGAACCCTTTGATTGGCTCAGTGGTGCTTGGGTTAAGGGGGTCAATCGGCTGATCGCAGGCGATTCCTGCTGAGGAGCGGAAAAAATCGCGTCCGGCAACGGGGACAGCACCGGCAACCGATCGGCCCAGCCCGAGCCGCACAAGGCAAGCACCAGGGCACCCTTCAGTCCTGCCACGGCAAACCGCAACAGGCGCTGGCCCGTAAACTGGCATTGATGTTCGACTGAAAAACAATACTTCATATTGTTCAGTATAGGCAGTTTGCCAGTAAAGTCAGCCTTCAAGCGAATGACTTTTCGGCCTGGGGCTATCCGGTCACCCACTATTAATTCAGGATATCAGGGCTTTCATGCGGGAAACGGCGCTGGCCAACCCCGTAAAGACAGATTCCCCGATAATACTGTGTCCAATATTGAGTTCCACCAGCCCCGGCATGGCCAAAACCGGCTGCACGTTGTCATAGTTCAAGCCATGGCCCGCGTTGACCTCAATACCCCAGGCGACAGCCTGTTCAGCGGCTTTCATCAGGGCCGCCAGTGCTTTGGCTTGCTCCGGACCGCCAAAGGCCTCGCAGTAAGTCCCGGTATGGAACTCCACAATGGCCGCCCCGGTTTGACGGGACGCCTCTAGCTGTCGCAAATCGGGATCGATAAACAAGCTGACCTTGATACCAGCGGTCTGCAACGTTGTGGTGCTTTCTTTCAAGCTGTCCAGATATCGAATGACATCCAGTCCCCCTTCGGTGGTCAACTCCTGACGACGCTCTGGGACCAAGGTCACCATGTAAGGCTTTGCGTTGAGGGCAATCTCAACCATTTCCGGCGTATTGGCCATTTCCAGATTCAGGCGGGTTTTAATTTGAGCCTTTAGCGCCTGTATGTCTTCATCTCGAATATGACGACGGTCTTCCCGCAGGTGAGCAGTGATGCCATCGGCGCCATTGGCCTCCGCAATCAGGGCCGCAGCGAGGGGATCCGGGTAACTGCCACCCCGTGCATTTCTCAAGGTAGCCACATGATCAATATTGACACCGAGCAGAGCCATAATTTTCGCCTTTTTATTCGAACTTATAATCAAATATAAAACAAAAAAGAACGATTTACAGAGTATTTTTTACACTATACTCCGATCCGTAGACGGCAGAGTACCACTTACTTTGGCCGAAAAATATTTCAGAAATGAAAGACATTGATTGTCTTTTTAGATTGCCTCATCCATCGATTTTTGTTAGCATCCCTCGCATAGTTTCAGTCGTTATGTTGATGAAGCAAAAGTTTAATGACCGTCCGGCCAAACAGCATTGTGAACCGCGTCGCTCAAGCACCAACCCGGTGCGCAAAGAGTTTGAGAATCATGAAAAACAACCAAAATAATCTAAAATTCGCTCGCAATATCGGTGTTTTGGCAATCAGCGCACTAATTCTTACAGGTAGCAGCGCTTTGGCGAACATGAGCAAGCCCGAAACAGAAGCAAAACCCCAGAACGCACCTGTAGCCAATAAAGCCCGTGAAATTCTGGACCGCGCCTCTTTTGTGGCTTTTGAAGCCGCTGCGGCTCTGCAAAAAGAACAGGTTTCCGTTAGTCGTGAAGAAACCGCCGAGCAACTCAAGAGCTACATGGCCGCTATGATTTATGAGCCCAAGGCCATTCTCCCCAGTGATGCGGACGTCTTGGACGAACCCTGGATGGCCTCCACCTCCGGACTAAGCGATGAAGACGGCATGGTTACCCCCAATTTAGGTGATAGTCCCGCCCTGAAAAATTTAAAAATCAAGTCTCCCACCAGTAAAAAGCCTTTTTTAAAGCTATTGAAGCCTGTTCAAAACGCCCTGGTCACCTCTCCCTTTGGCTTACGCTGGGGTCGTCCCCATCAAGGCATTGATCTGGCAGCACCGGTAGGCACGCCCATTCTTTCCGCCGAAGCCGGCAAGGTGGTTTACAGCGGCTGGAAGCAAGGCTATGGCAACTTTGTGGCCGTCGATCATGGACACGGTTTCCAGACCCATTACGCACACTGCTCCAAATTGCTGGTGCGTATTGGTCAAACGGTAAATAAAGGCGAGCAAATTGCCAAAGTGGGCAATACGGGTCACTCTACCGGCCCCCACCTGCACTTTGAAGTGATGGCCAACGGGGTGCATCGCAACCCAGCCAAGTTTCTGAACCAAACCACCGTGTTGGTGCAGGCTCGATAGCAAAATTGACAAGCCTTACCTTAAAGCGTCTGTCACCGGCAGGCGCTTTTTAGCGCTGAATACTGTGAGAGTCGTATAATGAACAGTATGAAAGACTATTACAAAATCCTGCAAGTGGACCCGGAAGCCAGTCTGGAAGTCATGAACGGCGCCTATCGCTCTCTGGTGAAACAGTGTCATCCGGATCAGTTTCACACCAGCCGAAAATCGGTGATGAACGAAAAAATGCGGGAAATCAATGAGGCCTACCAAGTCCTCAGCAACCCCACCAGTCGAGCCGAATTTGATCGACGGCATCGACCGGGTCGCGCTCAATCCAGGGTCTCCCCATCCCAGGCGCCCCAAAGCTTGCGTACCCAATTGAAAAGTATTTTGCTATGGACCACCCTGTCTTATGTGGCGCTCACCTTTCTGATTAAACCGCTGCTGAGCAGTCCGTTTGTCAAATTCCTGCTCGGACTGGCTTTAATCGCCTTTTTCGTGCATATTTACCGCAAGCAAAAATATCCCAAAGCATAAGAATCCCAAGCTGTGCCAGCCCCCTCCTCACCTCAAAAGATTTTGGTCATTCCGCTTCGCTACATTGGCGATACCATTCTCACGGTGCCGCTAATTCGGAATTTAAAACGGCTCTTTCCGGAAGCCCAGATTGATGTGCTGTGCAGCAAAACGGCCGCCCCTCTGCTGGAACCGTGTCCCTACCTTCGGTCTGTGATCATTGAACCCAAGGGCAGTGTGGCCCTGTGGCGCCTTTTAAAATCCGAACAGTACGACCAGATTTACAGCCTGCGCAAATCGGTGAGCTTGGCCCTACTGTGCAAATTGGCTGGCGTACCCAAAATCATTGGGTACGACAAGCAACGCTTTCCATTTGGTTATAAACGTTGGGGGTTATTTCTGGATGCCAAAGCCCGCTACCCGTCCCTAAAAACAGAAGTCCCTCAAGCGATCAGTCACCTGTCTCTGCTGAACGCCGCAGGACTGCAGTCCACAGATAATCATCTGGAATTGTGGGCCACTGAAGCGGATCATCAAAAAATCGAAGACATTGTGCATCAAAACGGGATTGACCCTCAACGACCCATGGCGGTGCTGCATGCGGCCAGCGCTTCCCATGGCAAACAAATTGAAATGAGCAAATTCACCGACAGCCTGCAGAAACTGCAGCAGGCCGGTTATCAACTCATCGCCACCGGCACCCAAAACGATCATCATTTGTATGAAACGCTGGCTGAAACCACCGGCCTGCCGCTTCACAACCTGGCCGGAAAAACCAGCCTTAGGGAAACCGTGGCCCTGTATCAACGCATCCAGTTTTTATTAACCGTGGATTCCAGTCCTATTCACCTGGGAGCCGCCGCCGGCGTGCCCAATGTTGTGGGGGTCTTTGGCCCTACCAACCACAAGCAATGGGGGGCTCATAACACCCAAACGCGCTTTGAGCCTGTCTTTCAGGATTTACCTTGTCGCCCTTGCTACGCCAAGGTCTGCGAGCATAATAACTGCAAGGTGCAGCTCAGTGGGCCTCAGATTGCCCAAGCGGTCAGTCAATTGACCTAGCTGCCCGCCACCATGTTACTCATATCAAAGAGCGGAATGTACAGGGCCAAAGCCACGCCCAGCAACAGCCCGCCCAGCACGATTATCATAATGGGCTCAATCATGGTGGTTAGCGTTTCTACAGCACGGTCCACTTCGATATCCAGATAATCAGCAGATTTATTGAGCATTTCCTCCATACGCCCGGTTTCCTCGGCAATGGCAATCATTTTGACCACCATAATGGGAAAGGCGTTGGTTTGCTCCAACGGGCGAGCCAGGGTCCCCCCCTGTAAAATACTTTCCTTGGCCTTATCAAAGGCAACCCTCAGTACATAGTTATCCACCGTGGCCGAAGCGGTGACCAAGGCCTCTACCAGAGCGATACCAGCCCCCACCGTACTGGCCAGCGTTCTGACAAAACGACTGACATACACCTTGCGGAATAAATCGCCAATCAGTGGGATGGTCAACATCCACTGATCCACCACGGGTTTGCCCTTACCCGTGCGAAACATGTTGAACCAGAAAAAGAAAGTACCACCGGCCACCAGAATAGCCCACCAAAAATTCAGCGTAAAATTACTGGCATCAATGAGTATCTTGGTGGGCAAGGGCAGCTCTGCCCCAAAGTTGGCAAACATGGATTGAAACTGAGGTACCACCACAATCATGATGACAATAATGACAGCCACAATAACCACAACTGTAAAAGCAGGGTAAACCATAGCGCCCTGAATCGTGGCCTGCAAGGCCATGGTTTTTTCCATTAAGTGAGCCAAACGGGCGCACACCGTTTCCAGCTCTCCGCTCACCTCACCGGAACGAATCATGTTCACATACAAGCGCGAAAAC
The DNA here is from genome assembly GCA_001858525.1 of Vampirovibrio chlorellavorus. GTDB lineage: Bacteria > Cyanobacteriota > Vampirovibrionia > Vampirovibrionales > Vampirovibrionaceae > Vampirovibrio > Vampirovibrio chlorellavorus. Next base: position 10,133 of record LAPX01000004.1, read on the forward strand.
TGCTTAGGATAGCGGGTAATGGCAGCACTGAAGGAATCCCCGGCAATAACATCGGCCCGTACTTTTTTCAAAATCTCTTTGAGGGCCTTATTCTCACTTTGCTGCTCCAGCAAAAACAAACCCTCAATCAAGGGAATCCCGGCATTGAGCAGCGTAGACATTTGCTGGGTCATCAAACAAACATCCTTTTGACCCACCTTGGGAGCCAGCAAATCGCCCAACAAAGGCACCTTTTGCAGCATATCGCCAATATCGGCACTTTGTTCATCCTGCTCGATTTTGGTCGGGATATGGCCCTGACTGCGTAAAATATCCTTGGCTTCCCGCAGGTTCAGCGCTTCCACTTTTCCTTCAACCGTTTTACTGGTGGTTGGATCAATCGCCGAGTAAATAAATACAGCCATGGCCTTACGATTCCTCCAAATCCAGACCCAACACGCGGGTCACTTCTTCCACCGTGGTCAATCCCGAAAAAATCTTGCGCTTGCCGTCCATAGCCAGGGTGAGCATACCGTGTTTGACTGCGGCATCCTGAATGACGAAGGTAGAGGCCTGCGCCTCGATCAGTTCACCAATTTCCCGGTTCATATTCATAATTTCATAAAGGCCGATACGCCCTTGGTAACCACTGCCCTCACAACGATCACAGCCCGTTCCTTTTTGCAAAATCACGGGTTTTTCAGGATTTTTAATACCCAGTATCTGCAATTCTTCCTCGCTCGCTTCATAGGAAACCTTGCACTTGGAACAATTCCGGCGAACCAGACGCTGGGCCAAAATACCAATGACCGCAGAACTGACCAGATAGGACGGCGCTCCCATTTCCAGCAGGCGGGTCACTGTTTTGGCCGTACTGTTGGTGTGCAAAGTGCTAAATACCAAGTGACCAGTTAAAGCGGCGTGAATGGCCGCTTCCATGGTTTCCTCATCCCGAATCTCACCCACCATCACCACATCTGGATCCTGACGCAAAATGGCTCTCAGACAAAGGGCAAATGTTAACCCGGCCTTGTGAGAAACCTGAGTCTGGTTGATACCGGCCAACGGATACTCGACCGGATCCTCGATGGTGGTAATGTTTCTCTCGGGAGAATTAATTTCCCGCAAACACGAATACAAAGTGGTGGTTTTACCAGAACCAGTGGGGCCCGTCACCAGAATAATGCCGTGCGGAGATTTAATCATCTTGGCAATCCGCTTGACCTCTTCAGCTGGCAAACCCAACTTTTCTAGCCCACCCGTGGTGGAGTTGGGTTTTAGCAAACGAATCACGATCTTTTCGCCAAACTGTACCGCCAGCGAGTTGACCCGCATATCAATTTCCTGACTTCCTGCTTTTATTTTCATACGGCCATCTTGTGGACGCCGACGCTCAGCGATATCCATACCACTCGACACTTTAATCCGGGAGGTCACCGCACCAGCCATTTTTTTAGGAATGGATTTTACTTCTTTCAAAATACCGTGAATCCTGAAGCGAACCAGCAAGCGCTCCTTCTGAGGCTCAATATGCACGTCCGATGCGTCACACTCAATGGCTTCCAACAGAATGGAATTGACCAACTGCACCACGGGCGCGTCATCGGCGGCCATTTCTGCTTCCAACTCGGAGGCGGTCGTCTCTGTAAACATGGTATTATCGCCGGCCAAATCCTCTTCCAGCCGGGCCAATACCTCATCCGAAGAGGTATGGGTGCCATAAAATTTATCCAGTAAAGCCACCATTTCTTTATGGGTGGACACTCTGGGAATGGGTCGGTACCCTGTCAGCAGCGCAATTTCATCCAGCACATGCAAGTTGTCTGGACGGGCCATAATCACTTCCAGGCGCTTATACTCCTGACTGACCCTGAGAGGAACAATCATGTGCCGCTTCATAAAGTCCTGAGGGATCAATTTCATGACCTCAGGATTCAGCTCAAGATGACTGGTATCGATATACTGTAGGCCATGCAATTTGGCCAGACCTTTTCCCAGTTGTACTTCATCAATAAAGCCCAGCTTAATCAGGATAGAACCCAGAGGCGCACCCGTCGCTTTGCCTTCCTGCAAGGCCTGGGCCAGTTGCTTGTCATTAATAAAGCCTTCTTCAATCAGCACATCCCCAATACGCTTGGGTCCTTTTTTAACCACAGGCGTAACGGGCAAAGCAGGAGCAACCGACTGCCCATTACTGGTAACAGCCACCGGCGGAACGGACGGCAGTGAACCACCCACCGGATTTTGTGGCGGCGGATTGGATCGTGGATTTGAGTTATCCGAGGGTGTCAAAGGGGAACTCAATGCTCAAACTCCATGCTGTAGCAGTCATCCAAACCAGATTCGTTCAATCGGTCTTCTATTTTGTTTATGTCGGCATTTCCTTATAATTCTTGAATCCCAAAATTTTTTTTTTGAAAAATCATCTTTTTAAATGAGCCTGCTTATATGACCCTCACCCTTCAAGAAGCGTGGCAACACATTCAAAACAGCCTATTGGCAACTGGTGCCTCTCCTGAGCAGGCCCAATCTGAAAGTGGCTGGATTTTGGAATACCTTCGGGGCGTGAATCAGGCAGCACTTTACCTGAACGAGTCAGAGCGCCTCAGTGAATCGGAATGGGCCCAGCTACAAGATTTTTTATACCAACGCACCGTCAAGCGCATCCCTATTCAGTATTTGCTGCACGAGGCGTGGTTTTACGGACTGAAATTTTATGTCAACCCGTATGTGCTCATTCCTCGCCCGGAGACTGAGTTACTGGTTGAAAAGGCCCTGGCCCTGCTAAAGCCTGGCATGCAGTTGCTGGATGTAGGTACTGGCCCTGGCACCCTTGCCCTGACCCTGGCCCATCAGCTGGGCCAAAGCGTTTCTATCACCGCCGTAGATGTATCGCCTGAAGCGCTGCAAGTGGCCCGTATCAACCAAAAGCGACTGGGAACCCAGGTTCGCCTCTTGCCAGCGGGCGATTTATTTACCCCGGTGGCAGGAGCGCAATTCGACTTGATCGTGTCCAATCCACCTTATATAGACAGAGGTCTCAAACCAACGCTGACCCCAGAGGTACGGGATCATGAGCCGCATATCGCCCTATTCCCGCCTGATTCGGAAGATGCCTATTACTTCTACCGCAGGCTGGCTGTAGACAGTAAATCCCACCTCAAGCCAAACGGCCACATCCTGATGGAATGCGGGGCGGGCATGGGACCCGACATCACCCAGTTATTTTTGCAACAGGGCTACAATCAGATTCACACCATTCGCGATTATGCCGGGCTGGATCGCATTATCGCCGCCTCATTGTAGTGCCAAAGTGCCGTGGCAGCCGGGCTCTCAATTCTTAAAAGAATCTAAAGGATGCTTAAATTTGCCTGTTTTTCGGCTAAATTGTTGGGTAGCAACCTATCAGTCAATTCAAGAGGTTTATTGTTATGGCTAAAGTCGTCGGTATCGATTTAGGGACAACCAACTCGGTTGTGGCCGTAATGGAGGGGGGCAAACCCACCGTTATCGCCAACGCCGAAGGGAACCGCACCACCCCATCTATTGTGGGTTTCTCCAAAACCGGTGAGCGTCTGGTAGGCTTGCTGGCCAAGCGCCAAGCGGTACTCAACCCGGATCGTACCATCGCTTCCAACAAGCGGCATATGGGTACCGATAAAACCTGGACCATCGATGGCAAAGATTGGACCCCTCAGGAAATTTCCGCGCAAATTCTGCGCAAGCTGGCCGATGACGCTTCCAAATACCTGGGAGAAAAAGTCACCCAGGCCGTTATTACGGTTCCCGCCTACTTCAACGACAGCCAACGTCAGGCCACCAAAGACGCCGGTAAAATCGCCGGTCTGGAAGTCCTGCGCATCATCAACGAGCCCACCGCAGCCGCTTTGGCCTATGGTCTGGACAAGAAAAGCGACGAAAAAATCCTGGTCTTCGACTTGGGGGGTGGTACCTTCGATGTGTCCATCCTGGAAGTGGGCGACGGCGTTTTCGAAGTAAAATCCACCAGCGGCGACACCAAACTGGGCGGAGATGATTTTGACGAAGCCGTTATGGAATGGATGGTTGAAGAGTTCCGCAAACAGGAAGGCATGGACCTGAAAGGCGACAAACAAGCCCTGCAACGTTTGAAAGAAGCCGCCGAAAAAGCCAAGTGCGAACTGTCCACCCTGATGGAATCGCATGTCAGCTTGCCCTTTATCACCGCCGATGCCAACGGCCCCAAACACTTGGAATTGACCTTGACCCGAGCCAACTTCAACGCCATTACCAAGGACTTGGTGCAGCGTTGCAGAGGCCCCGTTGAACAAGCCCTGAGAGACGCCAAACTGTCCCCGTCCGAAATTGACGAAGTGGTACTGGTCGGCGGCTCCACCCGGATTCCTGCGGTTCAGGAGCTGGTCAAATCGCTGACGGGCGGCAAAGAGCCTCACCAGGGCGTGAACCCTGATGAAGTCGTAGCCATCGGTGCAGCCGTTCAGGCAGGCGTCTTGGCCGGTGAAGTCAAAGACATCGTACTGCTGGACGTTACGCCCTTGTCCTTGGGGATTGAAACCCTGGGTGGCGTCATGACCAAGCTGGTGGAACGCAACACCACCATCCCGGTGCGTCGCAGCGAGACTTTCTCCACTGCCGATGACAACCAGAGCAGCGTAGATGTCCACGTACTGCAAGGCGAGCGCCCCATGGCCCGTGACAACAAATCGCTGGGCAACTTCCGCCTGGAAGGCATTATGCCCGCTCCCCGCGGCGTGCCCAAAATTGAAGTGACCTTCGACATTGACGCCAACGGCATTCTGAACGTAACCGCCAAGGATCAGGCCACCGGCAAAGAGCAGAAAATCACCATCACCAATACGTCCAACCTGAAGGAAGACGAAATTGAAAAAATGGTGAAAGAAGCTGAGGCTCACCGCAGCGAGGACGAGAAGTTCAAGCAGCAGGTAGAAGCCAAAAACCAGGCTGATAACCTGTGCCACAGCGCCGAAAAAATGGTGAAGGATCTGGGTGACAAGTGCCCGGAAAGCGAAAAAGCGACCATCCAGAAGCAGATTGATGATCTCAGAGCGGCCATTCAGAGCAATGATACCGATCAGATCAAGCAACTGCAGGAAGTGCTGCAACAATCGCTGTACAGCTTGTCCACCAAAGCCTACGAGCAGGCTGGTGCGGCTCCAGGCGCCGAAAGCAACGCAGGCCCTTCCGCCGGTGCTCCGGATGAGGACATCATTGATGCCGAATTCCGTCCCTCCGACGAAGGGGTGGGTGCCAACAAGTAATCGCGGCACAGCGCACGTTTTTCAAAAGACCCGCTTTGGGCGGGTCTTTTGGCGTATTTTGGCCTGTTGCTTGGGCCGGGTATAATGCTAGGAACCTCATCAGCCATCAACACAGGAATATCTAACCCACAATGGCCCCCACCGTTGATTCTCCCCTGCCGCCCAACCCGGCCGCATTGACTTCCAACCCCGAAGCCACCCTAAACCCGCCTCACCCGCTGAAACCAGCCCCTACTTCCACCGGCAAAACAGCGCCTAAAAAGCTGCTGGCTACCTATGAAGCATTTCTGGTGCCTGCCCTGATTCTGTTTCTGGCGGGTAACGCCCTAGCTTTTGCCTTACCCAGTCTGGCCTTTGCTCGCTTTGAAATTGGCGTTCCGCTGTGCGTGGCCTTTTTGGGCATTGCCATTTATGCCATTGGTCAAACCGGACAAAGCTGGGCCATTAAGCTCAATTTGTGGCTGATTGCACTGGTGGCAGGCAGTCTACACTTCCAGTACCGGCAATTTACCCCGTCAGCACAGGATGTTTCCCGACTGGCCCCCTTGCAGCGGGCCGAAGTGATGGGCACCTTGCTGTCTCAAACCGGGCCACACCGTGGCGTTTTGGAAGTCTCTGCCCTGAACGGCCAAAAAACCAGCGGACGCATTCAGGTCAGTTGGCCCGCCGAAGAGCGAGGCGAAGCGGTGGCGGCAGGAACCCGTCTACTTATTAGCGGATCACTGGCCCTGCCTTACGAAAGCCAGATTCCCGGGGCCTTTAATCAGGCTGATTATTTGCGGAACCAGCACATCACCGCCATTCTCAAAAAACCGCTGCGGGTGATTGCCTTTGAAACCCGCAATGACCCTCACTTCGTGCTGCAACGGATCACCGATCACTTCAAAGACAACATTGCCCAAGCCTTTACCCGGCAGTTGCCCTCCCCGCAAGCGGAAATTCTGGGTGGACTGGTGCTCGGCGACAAGGCCATTCCCGTGGATAAAGCCGTCAAGCAGGCTTTCATTCAGACCGGGCTGGTGCATTTGCTGGCCGCCTCCGGGATGAACGTGGGCATTATCGCCGGGGCCATTTTATGGCTGATGACCCTGCTGAAAGTGCCTTATCGGGTGCGCATTGGGGTGGCCATGGTTGCAGTGGCTTTTTACAGCCTGCTCACCGGGCTTCCACCCTCCATTCAGCGGGCTTCGGCCATGCTGGAAATTGCCCTGGCCCTCAAATTACTCAACCGGGAGTTAAGCCCCGTGTTCTTGCTGTGCGTGGCCAGCACCCTGCTGGTGGGACTGAACCCGGATTGCATTGGCAGTATTGGCTTTCAGTTCTCGGTACTCACCACCTTCGGCTTGCTGAGCATGGTCCCCCCGCTGCAAGAGGCCATCGGCTACTACATCACCCGCTGGCTGGCGGGTATCATTTTGGTGCCACTGGTGGCCCAGTTGTGGGTGTGGCCGCTGTCGGTGGCCTATTTCAACCAGTTTCCGGTGCATACCATCCCCCTCAATATTGCAGCCCTGGTACTAGTCACGCCGCTGACCGTGCTGGGCTTTGCCGCAGGCGTGCTAAACCTGATCGCGCCAGCACTCGGCGGCCTGCTGAGCTGGGCGGCCCTGCCCTTCCTAAACGGCTTGCTGAACCTGGCTCAATGGGGGCAAGCGCAAAGCTGGGCCCAGTGGATGCTGGCCTCTCCAGCCCCGTGGCAGATTTTAGGTCTGTACACTCTGCTCTTGGGGCTGAGTTGGCTCATTCATCAGGCCCCGCAGTGGCCCAAACGGTTTAAAGCCCTGGCCGTCCTGCTTCCCCTGAGTTTGATCCTGACGGGCACCTGGGCGGAAAGCCAGCAGCTCAATCAGCAAACCCGGCTGGCCCTGCTGCCCTTGTCCTATCGCACCGAGGCCGTTTTGATTCAACCAGCCCACAGTCACACCCAGGTTTTGCTCGCCCCGGAGGCCCTGGGATACTTTGAGGCCCGTGCCTTGAGCGATTACTTTCGGCATCATCAAATCACCCGGCTGGATGCCCTGGTGCTACTGCCGCAGGCCGACAGCAGCCCTTACGGCAGCAACAGCTGGAAAGCGGCCCTCAAACAGACCCGTATCGGCCGGCTGATTGCCCAAACTAGCGCACCAATGCCGTCCCAATTCAAAGCCCAGCAGTACTACCGCTTTCCTCGGGGCGGTGGCATTCTGCAAGTGAAGCAATGGCAATTGCAAGGCGTCCTGAACCAACCAGGGCAGCAACTGCACATTCTGGATAACAAGCGCTGTTTACTGGCCATTCAAAGTGAACTGAACGCAAAAAGCCCCACAGCATGTGGACTCCGACTGATCAATCAGCGTAGCGGCACCCGATTGCTGGGACCTGTCCCCCTTCAACCAGAGCGTTTTTACCAACTGGCCCACGAGGGAAACACGCTCAAAATTTACTAGCCAAGCGCAGTCTTAAAGTCGAAACACCCTCATCATCCTAACTAAGGGAGGCTTCGGCACTTCAACTTCTCTGCAAGTGTCCTGAGCATAGGCGAACAGAGCCTAAAAGGCCTGAAACGACTACCCCAAACCCGTTTCAGCAATCCGCTTAGGAGGCAGAAGTCGCATGCACCTTCAGGATAGAAGGAGCGGTCATCTCTGGGGGCTGGGGAATGTTCAGCAAACTGAGAATGGTGGGAGAAATATCGCTTAAACTGAATTGGCGACTGCGATCCAGATCCAGTTCTGGCCGGTTGGAAATCAGGATAAGCGGCACCAGATTGGTGGTATGGGCCGTGTGCGGGCCACCGTTTTCATCCATCATCATTTCACAGTTACCGTGATCGGCGGTGAGCAACAATACGCCATCCTGCTTCAAAACAGCTTCGGCAACCCGCTGAATGGCGTGATCAATGGCCTTCACCGCTTCTTCCGCCGCGGGTAAAATACCGGTATGGCCCACCATGTCGGGGTTAGCGAAGTTCACCACCAGAAAGTCGTATTTACCGCTGGCCAAGGCGTCGCAGACCACATCCGCCACCACGGAGACATTCATTTCCGGCTGCAAGTCGTAAGTGGCCACTTGGGGCGAAGGCACCATATGCCGATCTTCACCGGGATATGGCTTCTCAAAACCACCGTTAAAGAAGAAGGTCACGTGGGCGTATTTTTCGGTCTCGGCGGTGCGGAACTGGGTCAGCCCACGCTCGCTGAGGACTTCCGCCAAAATTTTATCCAGCTTTTGCTTGGGGTAGGCCACCGGCAGCGGGAATGTCTCATCGTACAGGGTCATACAGCCAAAATAGAGATTTTGCAGGATTTTAGGCCGATCAAAACCGATGAAATCAGCCTGGGTAAAGGCCCGTGTTAACTGCCGGGCCCGATCTGGGCGGAAGTTAAAGAACAGAATGGCATCGCCGTCATTCATGCCTTCATAGGTAAAGTCGCAAACGGCGGGTTCTACAAACTCGTCAAAGCGCTCCTGGCGGTAGCTCCATAGCAAGGAATCCACACTAAAGGGATGCTTGCGGCCATTGGCAGACACCAGGTTTTCATAGGCCTTTTGGGTGCGCTCCCAGCGATTGTCCCGATCCATGGCGTAATACCGGCCACTAATGGTGGCAATTTGCGGAAAATCCAAAGACAGCAGCTTGGCTTCCACTTCCTGTAGATATTTTTCAGCACTTTGGGGCGAGACATCCCGGCCATCCAGAAAGGCATGTACCTTCACATTGGCCACAGACTGCTGTTTGCAAAAATCCAGCAAGGCCATCAATTGATTCAGGGCACTATGGACACCGCCATCGCTGACCAGCCCCATTAAGTGCAAAGCGCCGCCACTGTGCTTGACATGATTCATAGCGGACAGAAAAACCGGATTGGTAAAAAAGTCGCCATCGCGGATGGACTTGTTAATGCGCGTGATTTCCTGATAAACCACCCGCCCGGCCCCCATATTGAGGTGACCCACCTCAGAATTGCCCATTTGCCCATCCGGCAGACCCACCGCCTCACCCGAGGCTTCCAGGGCAATGTTGGGGTACTTGGCCAGCAACCCATCGTAATAAGAGGGTTCGGCCAGCTTAATGGCGTTGCCGGGAACTTCCTCTCGGATGCCCCAGCCGTCAAGAATCAGTAGTGCAACGGTTTTTTTCATATAATGTTAGGGTAGCACAGACGAAACGGGTAATAAAAGTGACGAACGAATTGAAATCCAGTACCGCCGGGGCAGCAAGCCAAGCCAGCGAACAAAAACTGGAATACGCTTATTTTCACGGAAAACTGGTTCCTTTTCAAGACGCCACGCTGGATTTGCGCAATCCGGCCTTTTTGTACGGCATCTCCCTGTTTGAGGGCATCCGTGGCTACTGGGTGCCCGAAAAGCGCCAGATTTCTGTCTTTCGAATGAAAGAGCATTACGAGCGCCTGCTGAAAAACAGCAATGTCTTCTACATGACCCCCGAGCTGAATCTGGACGAACTGTGCCAACTTACCGTGGATCTGATCCGCAAGAATCAGCACGACAGCGATATCTACATTCGCCCCACCCTCTACAAAAGCGGGGAAAGCATCACGCCCAGCCTGGAATACACCAGCACCGAGTTTTGCCTGTGGACCAAGCCCATGGGCGAGTATCTGGATTTGGAAAAAGGCCTAAGCGTTTGTGTCTCCAACTGGCGGCGCATCCCGGATAACAGCATTCCGGCCCGGGCCAAAGCGGGCGGCGCCTACATGAACACCGCGTTGGCAGTGACAGATGCCCGCAAAATGGGCTACGATGACGCCATTTTTCTGACCGGGGACGGCACCGTATCGGAGGGCAGCGCCATGAACCTGTTCCTGATTCGGGACGGCAAGCTGCTGACTCCCAGCAAGACCGAGGACATTCTGGAAGGGGTAACCCGCCACACCATTATGACTCTCGCCAAGCAGGAACTGGGGCTGGACACTGAAGAGCGAACCATTGACCGCACCGAACTGTACCACGCCGATGAAGCATTCTTTTGTGGTACCGGGGCCCAGGTGGCAGCCATTGGCCATATTGATAACCGTCCGGTGGGCAGCGGCAAGCCCGGCCCAATCACCCGCCAGATTCAGGAGCTGTACTTTAAAGTGGTCAAAAACCAACTGCCCCAGTACAGCCACTGGTGTACCGTAATAGACGCCTAGCACCCGGTTGATTCACGCAAACCGGTCAAACAGGAAGAAATAAAGGCCCATGAGCGATTCGCCCTGGATACCCAAGCCCATTATTCAGTTTTTGGATGAAGCCGGTGGGCTGTTTTTAAACCTGAAAGACAGCGCCCGCTTTTTGCTACGAGGACAAACCGACTGGCAAAAAACCCTGATGCAAACGGCCATGGTGGGTTTTGACTCTCTGGGGATGAGCGTGCTGATTTGCGTGATCACCGGCTCCGTGCTGGCCCTGCAAACGGCCTCCAAGTTCGCCCAGACCGGCACCGATTTTTACGTGGGCGGGTTGGTGGCCTTGGCTGTGGTTCGGGAATTGGGCCCCATTTTCACCTGTCTGTCGGTAGGCGCACGGGCCGGGACAGCCATCGCCGCGGAAATCGCCAATATGCAAGTGACCAGCCAAATTGATGCCCTGCGGGTCATGGGAGTCAGTCCGATTCGCTACCTGTTTTTGCCCCGACTGTTGGCCTGTATGATAGCCCTGCCTATGCTGACCATTATTGGCGAAGTGGCCGCCATTTTGGGCGGCATGCAAGTGGCATACTGGGTGGCGGGCCTGCATTACCACATGTACCTGGAGTCTGTGTGGTTGTTTGTGAAGCCCTATGACATCCGGGTCAGTTTACTAAAAGCCCTGATTTTCGGGGTAATCCTGGCGGCTATTAGCTGCACCGTGGGCCTAAACGCCAAAGGCGGCGCCCGAGAAGTGGGACTTTCCACCACCAAAGCCGTGGTCTGGATCGCCATTACTATCATCGTGGCCGACTTCTTTTTGACCTGGATTTTCTTTGGGACCTCCTACAGTGGATAAAGTAAAACCATGACGCCTATTATCCTCACACCCAACCAACCGCAAGACTTCATGCCGTCTACCTCCTATATCAGCTATAGTTCGCGGCCATCCATTGCACCCATTCAGGTGCAGGCTTGCTGGCGCTATCAAAGCCCCAGTTTCAGACCATCGCGAGTACCGGCAAGCCCAAAACCCTTGCCCCTGTTACTAGCCCTGCAAGGAGCAGGCATTCATCCGGCGGAAGGCAGCTGGATTCTCTATCAGTTGGCCAAAGACAATGATACGCCCTACCACGCGGCCCTGCTGATGAACGACAAAGCCTATGTGGTCAGCCAAAAGGACCGGGTATTCTACGGGAAACCCGGAAAGCTGGAACCCCAGCAGGTGGTAGATTCCTGGCGCACCAAATGCCTGAATGAGCAAACCCGTTATTTAAAAACCGATAGCGGTCTGGAAATCACCATTCACGCTGAAAATGGACTGAAGCACAGTCTGGTAAAACGACGACTCACCAGTCGATTCAGTATTCCGCTCAATCCCAAAGCAGAGGCTCGCCTCCCTGCTTTTACCGGGCGCTTAACAGGACAAACTATAACGGCTTAGCGCAACCAAACACGGTCCACATCAACTTGCGCCAGTAGCAGTCGATGCTTATAAATCCGCTCCGCTCCAGCCATTTAAAGTGATCGCTCAACGGGGCATAGTGATCATATTGTTCCGCATGCTCTGTCCACAGGGTTATATCCTGATCCTGGGCTCCATTTTGACGGGCCCAAACTTCCCAGCGGGCCATATTTTCCGACTGAATGGTCGCAGGCACATTCAGGGTTTCATCGGCACACCGGAACAGTCCGCCCGGTTTCAGCCATTGAAACATGCGCTCGTATAAAAGTGGCTTTTCACTATCCAGCAGGTGATGCAAAGCCATACTGGAAATCACCATGTCAAATTGTTGCGGTTCAAAGTCCAGGGCCATAAAGCCACTTTGCACCAAATGGATTTGCGCACCCTCTCCACCCAGTTTGACGGAGGCCTGCTTCAGCATATCTGCCGACAAATCCACCAGCGTCAGCTTAGCGTTAGGAAAGCGCTCCTTCAGCAACACCGATAAATTGCCGGTGCCACAACCCAATTCCAGAATATGCGGCGGTTGCTTCGTGGCAAAAAAGCAATACCCCAATAGAGCATCAAACATCTCCACATAGGGCGGAATGGCCTTGCGAATACTGTCGTCATAAGCCTGGCTGACCTGATCAAAAAAGTCCCCCACAGAAACAGAATTAAACTGTAATGGCTGTGAAGAATCCGCCGTCATGAATGATATTCCCCTCTTTCTCTTCTAACGCGCCGAATTCTCATAGTAGCCTTGCTTTTGGGTAAGAGCAAGACCCAATAAAAAAACCGCCTGCACTTTGTAGAATACAAGCGGTTTTTGTAAATGACTTTGAAAGCGACGACTAGTTACCGTGGTAACCCTTGAAGATCAAGGATGCATTATGTCCACCAAATCCAAAGGAATTAGACATAGCCACTTCCAGGGTATCCAGCTTACGAGCCTTGTGGGCAGTGTAATCCAGATCACATTGTTCATCCGGGTTATCCAGGTTAATGGTCGGCGGTACGATTTTATTAGAAATGGCCATCAAGGAAATAACCGCTTCAACCGCACCGGTGGCGCCCAACATATGACCCGTCATGCTCTTGGTGGAACTGAGAGCCAAACCCTGCTGCGCATGCTCGCCAAATACCCGCTTCACAGCCAGGGTTTCAGCCACATCGCCCAAGGGGGTGCTGGTGCCATGAACATTGATGTAATCCACTTTCTCCGCATCCAGCCCAGCATCCTGCAAGGCTAACTGCATCGCACGAGCGGCACCGTTCCCATCGGCACAAGGGGCGACAATGTCATTGGCATCGGCAGTTCGGCCATAACCAATAATTTCGCCCAGAATGTTGGCACCACGAGCCTTAGCATGCTCCAGCTCTTCCAGAACCACAACGCCCGCGCCTTCTGAGATCACAAAGCCGTCACGGTCTTTGTCAAACGGTCGACTGGCCAACAAGGGCTCATCATACCGCTGGGACAAGGCCCGCATGGTGGTGAATCCGGCCACAGACAAGGAGGTAATGGGCGCTTCCGCACCACCGGCCATAATCACATCCGCTTCCCCATACTGGATCATGCGGAACGCATCACCAATGGAGTTGGCACCAGTGGCACAGGCAGTGACCACAGACTGGTTCGGCCCCTTGGCATTGTACTCAATGGCAATCCAGCCACCGGCAATGTCACAAATCATCATAGGCACCAGGAATGGACTGCACTTATTGAAGCCCCGATCCAGAGAGTTTTTCATCTGGACTTCAATCGTTCCAATCCCACCAGCAGCACTACTGACTACCACGCCAAAGCGGTTGGGGTCTACAGCGCCTTCGTACAGTCCTGATTGCTCGTAAGCCATTTTGGCAGCGGCAACGGCAAACTGGGTGTAACGATCCATACGCCGGGATTCTTTTTTGTCCATGTAGTTTTCGGGGACAAAATCTGTGCAAATACCCGCGATTTTGCAGGTCATCTCTTCCGGAGGAACCAGGGTGTTTTCCCCAATGCCGGATCGACCGTTCACCAGATTATCCCACATGGTTTCCAAAGTGCTGCCAACCGGGGTCACAACACCCATACCGGTTACCACAACACGGCGCTTTCCAAAGTTTGCCATGATCTTTTAACAGGACCTTATCGTTGATGTGCAATACAATCGGCGCAGGCCCAAATGGAGCCCAACCGTGTAGAAGCGTTAATTACTTCTGGTTTTTCTCAATGTAGCTGACAGCGTCTTGAACGGTCTGAATTTTCTCAGCTTCTTCATCCGGAATTTCGGTACCGAACTCTTCTTCAAAAGCCATAACCAATTCAACGGTATCCAGAGAGTCAGCACCCAAGTCTTGGCTAAAGTTAGCTTCAGGAGTGACTTCAGCTTCGTCGACGCTCAACTGTTCCACGATAACTTTTTTAACGCGTTCGAATACGGTTTGAGTGGCGTTGCCCATTGTTTTAATCTCCAATTACAGATTATTAACAGTAAAACCTAACGAGTTGGTTTGGGTGAAGGTAAACAGTTTGACTGGCTTTTATTGTCTGAAGCTCAGCAAACTACAAGTCTTTTGCAGGATTTAGAAAACCAGACCGCCATCCACATGAATGACTTGGCCGGTTATATAATCCCCAGATGTTATCAAAAAGAGAACAGCCTTGGCAATATCTTCCGGCGCGCCCAGTCGGCCCAAGGGAATATGTTGCAGCAACTGTTCCTTGGGAACGCTTTCGGTCATGTCGGTTTCGATAAAGCCCGGGGCCACCACATTGGCAGTCACACCACGGCTACCAAACTCCTTGGCCAGAGACTTGGTAAAGCCAATCAGTCCGGCTTTACTGGCGGCGTAGTTGGCCTGACCGGCGTTACCAAAGACACCCACCACGCTGGAAATATTTACAATGGTGCCTGAGCGCTGCTTCAACATAATGCGAGAAGCGGCCCGGCAGGTGTAAAAGGCGCCCGCCAAGTTGGTATCAATGACCTTGGCCCAATCCTCATCGCTCATGCGCATCAACAAGCCATCGCGGGTAATACCGGCATTGTTAACCAAAGCATCAATGCGCCCAAAGCGCTTATGAGCCTGCTCAATCAAAGCCTGGGCGTCGGTCACACTGGCGGCGTCCGATTTGACAGCCAGGGCATCCACGCCAAAGCCTTTGACCATGGCTTCCACTTCCTCAGCGGCGGCCTGATTCGACGCATAGCTGAAAGCCACGTTATAGCCAGCCTCAGCCAGTGCTTTCACGATAGCCCGACCAATGCCACGGCTACCGCCGGTCACGATGGCTGCTTTACCTGATTGATTGCTCATACTCTAAACTGCTTTCCTTGACAAACTTGATTGAAAAGAGGCCTTAACTCAAGCTAGGCGCTGACCAAAGCCGCGTTCAGCTCGGCACTGACCGCTTCCAGAGAGGCTATATCCAGCACATTGTAAATGCGCACGTCCGGGAACATTTTTTTGACCATCCCGGTCAAAACCTTGCCCGGCCCGAACTCGATCACCGTATCCACGCCTTCGTCCTGAATCATGCGGGTCATGGTCTGGGTCCAACGCACCGAGTGATCGATTTGCTGGCCCAGTTTTTTCTGAGCCTCTGGGCCCGCCGTGGTCAAAGCGGCATCCACGTTGGTAATAACGGGAACAGCGGCATTTTCAAAGGTAAAATCGCTCAAATAGCCCGCAAAAGATTCAGCAGCCGGGGTCATCAACGGAGAGTGAAAGGCTCCTCCCACCGGCAAAGGCATTACCCGCTTGGCCCCAGCCTCTTTCAACTTCACGGATACTTCCTCCACCGCTTGCGGCGTTCCGGAAATAACCACTTGGCCATCGGTGTTGTAGTTGGCCACAGCAATCACCGCGTGGCTGGCTTGGCGATACGCTGTTACCACGGCATCCACAGCATCCCCGTTCAAGCCAAGGACGGCACTCATGGCCCCAGTGGGTGCCGCTTCCATTAATTCGGAGCGACGTTTAACCAACTGCGCGGCAGCTTCCAGAGAAATCACGCCTGCGGCATACAAGGCACCGTATTCACCCAGACTATGTCCGGCCAAAACGGATGGCTGAAGCTGGCATTTTTCTCGAAACAGGTTCAGAGCGGCAATGGAGGTGGCCAAAATGGCTGGCTGGGTGTACAAAGTGCGTCGCAACTCTGTCTCCGGGCCTTCAAAACAAACCTGGCTCAAGTTAGGAGCCACGATGCGATCAAAAGCCTCATAGACCTTACGACCAGTGGGCGTTTCGGCGAAATCCCGACCCATGCCAACCGATTGAGAACCCTGACCGGGAAACACAAAGGCAACTTTACTCATCACGTCAAACCCTTTTCAAGACTAAACTGAAGCGGCTTCCCGCTGTTTCAAGTCGTTCCGGTGCTGATTCATCTCATCCTTGAGGTGCTGAGGCAACCGCTGATCCACTGCGGTCCAGCGCATCACGCTGGTGGCCCAAGCCAAACCCGCACCAAAACCACACATCACCATTAAATCACCCGGCTTCACCCGTCCTTGCAGGACAGCCTCATTCAATGCAATAGGAATAGAAGCCGCAGAAGTGTTTCCGAAGCGGTCCAGATTCACGATCAAACGCTCTTCCGGAATATTCAACTTCTCGGACATAGCCTGCATAATACGAATGTTGGCCTGGTGCAGAATGACGTGATCAATTTCCTCAATATTCAATCCAGCCCGATTCAACACTTCCTGAATCGACTTGGGCACCACGCCGACGGCGAATTTAAAGACTTCCCGACCGTTCATATAAACGTAGTCATTCACCGGGGTTTTCGGCTCCACCAACGGGCAATTTTCCGCCTGGGTAAACAGGGTTAATTCCATGCCCTTGGTGCCATCCAGATGTAAATCACTGGCCAAAATGTTATCGGGCGCGCCATGCTCGGCCTTTAACAAGGCCGCTCCAGCCCCATCCCCAAAGAGGATGCAAGTATTGCGATCGTGCCAGTTGGTATAACGAGAATGAATATCGGCACCGATAACCAGCGCCGTCTTACACATGCCAGTCTTCAGGAATTGCTGAGCCACGATGAGGCCGTACACAAAACCGGAGCAGGCCAAAGCCATATCGAAACCAGCCGCATTAATAGCGCCAATGGCGGTTTGCACCTGACAGGCTACCGCCGGGTAAATGGTATCGGGCGTTGAGGAGGCCACAATAATCAGCTCCACTTCGGAGCCTTCCATGCCCGCGCTGGCCAAGGCCTGCATGGCTGCTTCAATGGCCAAATCGGCCACACTTTCATCGCCGGAAACCACGTAACGGGTTTTAATCCCGGTTCTGGACTGAATCCACTCATCGGAAGTGTCCACCAGGGTGGCAATGTCATCGTTGCTAATGCAGCGAGCGGGGACATGCGCGCCAATACCGGCCAAACTAATCCCGTACCCATAGGGGTTGGTTAAAGACGCCTGTCCGTTTAACGCACCCTGATTCAACTCTCTATTAGGAGTGGTCATGAATTTCAATCCCTTCCTGTATCTGGTTGCTGATTTTCCCGAGCACATCGGCCAAAATTGCTTCCTTGGCCACCCGGATGGCATTTTTGATGCCCCGAGCCCGACTGCCCCCATGACTGATCACGCAAATGCCCTTAATCCCCAAAAGCAAGGCCCCTCCGAATTCTTCCGAATCGACCTCTTTCATGGAGCCACGCAAGGCAGGTTCCGCCAACAAAGCACCTGCCTTGGTTCTCAGGCTACTTTTAAGTTGCGATTTTAAAACAGAGCCAAACATGCGCATGACCCCTTCAGCGGATTTCAGGGCCACGTTGCCGGTAAAGCCATCGGTCACCGCCACATCGGCAGAACCATTAAACAGCTCCTTGCCTTCCACGTTGCCGATAAACTGAAACCGCTCATCTTTTTCCAGCAACTGAAATGCGGTGTGGGCAAAAGCGTTTCCCTTGCCCTGCTCTTCGCCAATGTTCAGCAGGCCCACTCGAGGTTTTTCTACATTATAGACATTGTGCATAAACACATTGCCCATAACCGCAAACTGGGTCAGCATCTCTGGCGTGCAATCAGCATTGGCCCCGGCATCAATCAGCAAACAATGGGTGCTGGTTGATGAAGGCAAGCGAACCCCGATAGCCGGGCGCTCCACCCCGTCAATGCGGCCCACGTAAAGCAAAGCCGAAGCCATGGCCGCCCCGGTACTACCGGCAGCCACCATTCCTTGGGCCTGGCCAGTTTTAACACATTTGGCCGTCACGATAATGGAGGCGTCTTTCTTCTTACGCAAACCGGTCGCGGGAGACTCGCCCATTTCTATGACTTCGGAGGCGGGTACCACTTCGATGCTCAAGCCTTGAGTGTCGTGCTTTTTCAGCTCACGCTCAACATCATCGGGCTTGCCCACTAAGAGGATACCAACCCCATGTTCCCGTGCACCCTGCACAGAGCCGTCAACAATTTCATGGGGCGCATAATCGCCACCCATAGCATCAACGGCGATTCGAATGGGAGAAGTGGCCATCAGATTAATTCTTTATAAGATTAAAAACTAAAACCGAGCGCTTTGATTAATGTTCGTGGTGAGCGTGGAATTTCTCACTGACCACACGGCCATTGTAGAAGCCACAGGCAACGCACATGTGATGAGGCATTTTAACGGCGCCACAGTGAGGGCAAGTGGTGCGAGCAGCAAGGGTGGCTTTCCAGTTGGCACGACGATGCGCCTGATCAGAATGGCCGACTCGTTTCTTGGGAACTGGCATGGGGATAAACCTCTAGCTTTAATGAATTGAGATCTGGTAGACAGATCGGTGGACACAAAAATACGTGGTGATGATTCTTACAAAAAAGCGCCTGGCTTACAAGAGGATCAGGCAAATCGGCACTCTGTACGCTCACAGTTGGGATGATTCAGGGATTCCAGAATCAAAAACTGTTGGGCCAAATCTTTTAAATCCAGCTCCCCTTCTTCATCCAGAACCTCGTAAAAATCATCGGACTGCAGCTCTCGCTCCTTATCCTTGGAGATGAGCGAATCCTCAAACACAAAGCGCTCATCCACTTGCAGGTCGATGGGGACCTGATAAGGCTCCAGACAGCGGGCGCACTCCAGATTCAGACAGCCCTTGAGTTCGCCATAAACGGTCAAGCCCACATGCTCTTTATGAAAGCGCCAATGGCACTGCACCGGGCCATCCGTCTTGATATCGGCAAAGTTGTATTGCGTTTGAAGCTGGGTGACAGGGTGTTTCTGTCGGCTGATTTCCAGCACTTTAATGCGCTCTGGTGACTGAGCGGGTGCGGGGACATCGGGTGAGGGTTCCATCATCTTGATTCTCCTGACCAAACCGGCGCCTTCAAGACTTGGCAAGCCGGGGTAGTTTGGTTTTTTATAAAGGATAACATCTCAAAATAAAAAGCCCATTTTCAATCTCTGTGTACTGCGCCCCACCCAAGCAAAAGGCCCGTTATTGATGCAAGCCGCAACCGTTCAACCCAATTATCAGCTGGCCCTATCCGAACTTCCGCTTCCGGCGATACCTGCTGGTGGCGCTTTAATCAAAGTTTCAGGCTGTGGGCTGTGTGGCTCCGATTTGGATAAAGTCGTTCACAGCAAGGCCCAACCCGGCAGTGTGCTAGGACACGAAATCGTGGGCATCATCGAAGTGCTGGCACCAGACGCTCCAACGTATTGGGCCGTGGGTGACCGACTGGTCAGCTCTCACCATGTACCCTGCGGAACTTGCCATTACTGCGTAAGCGACAGTGAATCGATGTGTCGACAATTCAAGTCCACCAATTTCGCCCCAGGCGGCTTTGCCCAATACCTTAGCCTAACCCGGCCACATCTGGAAAAGACCGCCTTCAAAGTGCCTGCCACCATCGACGATGCCGAAGCCTCCTGCGTGGAGCCGCTGGCCTGTGTTTTGCGGGGCATTCGTCGGGTGCCTCAAAAAAACCAGACCTCTGTAGCCATTGTGGGTCTGGGCTTTATCGGCCTGATGGCGGCGCAGGTTTACCAGAATCAGGGCAGCACCGTTTATGGCGTTGATCTGGCCGAGAGCAGACTCCAGCTAGCCCAAACCGAGGGCTTGGTGCAACGGGCCTTTCACCCCATCCAGCAAGCGGGTGAGCTCAAGGAGGTACTGACAGCGGAAACCCCAAGCGGGCAAGTAGATACGGTCTTTTTGAGCGTGGTGAACAACAAAACCCTGGACTTGGCCCTGGAACTGGTTCGAGATGGGGGGAACCTGATTATCTTTACCAGCGGCCCCGCCGGAACCAGTTTGGACCCCAGCCGTCTTTACTTTCGGGAGATTAACCTGATTACCACCTACTCCCCGGCCCTGCTGGATTTAAAGAATGCCGCCGAAATGGTATTCAACCGAAAAATCCGCCTGCAACCCCTGTTGAGCCATGAACTTCCCCTGCGGGACATTCAGCAAGGCGTTGAACTGTATCAGCAAGGACAGGCCATTAAAGTGTTTATTCGTATGGATGGTGCCTAATAATGAGCCACTCTGCCACCTCTGAGAATACCAGTGCCCCTGTTGGCACCATGAAAGCGGCCTTGTTCTATCATCCCAATGATGTGCGATACGAAGAAACGCCCATTCCCGCCATTGGGGCGGGTGAGTTATTAATTCGGGTGGAAAGCGCCCTGACTTGTGGCACCGATGTGAAATGCTACCGCCGGGGCCATCCGGTGTTGCTCAAAAACTTTCCATCCCCCTTTGGACACGAATTTTCCGGGACCGTGGTGCAGACTCAGCCCGTTGAGGGAGAGTCCCCCGGCTTTCAGGTGGGTGATCGGGTGGTTTCGGCCAACTCCGCCCCATGTTACCAGTGTTTTTACTGCCATAAAGGGCAAACCAATCTGTGTGAGCACCTGGACTTACTAAACGGGGCCTACGCCGAATACATCCGGGTCCCCGCCCAAATCGCCCGACACAATACTTACCTACTGCCAGCGCATTTGCCCTTTGAAATTGCCGCCTTTAGTGAGCCTCTGGCGGTTTGCCTGCACGGACTGGCCCAATCCCGGATTGAGGCAGGAGATCATGTGGCCGTAATGGGCCTCGGCCCCATTGGGCAGCTGATGGTTCGGGCAGCCAAACTCAAAGGGGCCAAAGTTACCGCCATGGCCAGAACCCCCAACAAGCTGGCACTAGCCCAACACTTTGGTCAGGCCGATCAGGTGGTCAATTTATTAGACTATGAAAGCCCTGACACCTTACGAGCTGCCTTTACCGAGGAGGGCCGTGGCTTTGATGTGGTTATTGAGGCCATCGGGAAACCGGAAACCTGGGAAAAAGCGGTTTCTCTGGTGCGCAAAGGGGGAACCGTCAATTTATTCGGGGGCTGTCCGGGGGGCAGTTCCGTTACTTTCGACACCCGCCGCCTGCATTATGATGAAATCACTCTGGTGAGCTCCTTTCACCACACCCCTCGCCACTTTCAAGCCGCGCTGGAACTCCTCAGCAGCGGGCAGGTCGATCCTCGCCCACTCATTAGCAAAACGGCTCCCATGGCTGACTTTGAATCAGCCCTGCAACAGGTGGAGGCCGGGCAGGCCATCAAAATCGCCCTTAAAAATCAGTGACTATTGATTCAAACCGAAAGCATCGCTTTTTAATAAAAGGCGAGGTATCCCTTCCCTAAACACGTGGGTCACGGTTTGAGCACAGCGAGTCAAAAGAAATGCCTGGAGGCGCCGCACTGAGCAGTTCCATTCTTTGTATAAGCTGCGCGCAGTTTTACAAACCTATTTAGGGAAGGAATACTCACCCCAAAAAGGAAAAAATATTCGGTGGCAGGCAATTTTAAGGCTTATGCGGTTTTTATATCATTAAGATGTAAATTAAACCCAAAAGTGAGTCCCTTTGTATGAAGCCTCAAGAGCCCCATACTCATAACCAAAACACCATCCCCCTAGCCAGCACCCTGGAAGAACTGGCCGCGCTGGAAAATTTTATACGGCTACAACAATCCCAGGCCCAATATCTGGAATGGTTAGAAGCCAATGAGCAAAAAGCCGGACTGGACGGCTATATCTACAAGCAAATCCGTTAACGAACCAGTGTAAAGCCGCAGACTCCTCAGCATTACAACATCCCCCTCCCCTACACACCTTTAAACTTTTCCCTTCTGACATCACTCCCACTCTACCCCCTAAAAAACACACAAACCCAATAACGCAACCGAAACGCGTTAAAGCGCATAAGCCCCTGAGGATCAGAGGCTTCTTTTAAAACCCGAGTCAAGCCATCCCGGCAAAACTCGGGTTTTTACTGGGTTGACGGCGCCGTTTACACTGGAGTCTTAAGCCCATCGGAGACAAGTTTAGCCACTTGATGAATTGCCCCAAACGCTCAAGAAGCGCATAATCAAGCCCAGTATCTTTCCCCGTCAAATCCAGAATTCACGTTCTTTTAAAGACATTGGCTCGTTGAACCGCCCGTAAAAATCAATAATGACCCTGCCCTGAGGGGTGACAATACACTGAAGGGAGACGTTTTATGATACTGTCTGCAATCTTGTACTGGGTGTTGACCGCCGCCATTTTGATGCTGGTCGACGCCATTACCCCAGGCATTCAGATCAGTAGCTTTGGGACCGCCTTGTTAGCCGCCTTTGTAATGGGATTGGTCAATTTTTTTATCCGCCCCGTCTTGATGCTGCTGACTTTACCGCTCAATTTGCTGACGCTGGGGTTGTTTTCCTTTGTCATCAACGCCCTGTTGTTTGCCCTGGTAGCTTGGCTCATTCCCGGTTTTGAGGTCAGCAACTTCCTAAGCGCACTGCTGGGTTCTCTGTTTATGGCCATTATGACCAGTGTACTCAGCCTGGTTCTCGGCGATCGCAGTCGATTTGCCTAATCGATTCTCGCCCCAACACCTGCGACAATTCACCAATTAAAAAGCCCTCCAGCGTGCTGGAAGGCTTTTTAATTCGGAGAGGGAGGGATTCGAACCCTCGAGACAGGTTTAAGCCCGTCTAACTTCTTAGCAGGAAGCCGCTTTCGACCACTCAGCCACCTCTCCAAAAAAGAGCATCAAAAAAGGGAAGAAGTTGACCCAGAATTGATTCTTCCAATTATATCGCAAGCACAGGGATGTCAAGTTTCTGAATCAAGATCCAAAAAAGCCAAAGGCACCGGATACAAGTGGACTCCGAAATTGACTCCACTGGGGGCTTATCCTATACTGCCCATTGCTTTTACAAAAGCGGTTTTCAGGCAAATTGCCCACAGCAGGTTCGCCCAGAGAGGCCTGATATCCTGACCCCCTCTCAGTCCCCAGCCCCACCCACGCAATCCCCAGGAGGAACACAAGGTTATGGCCAATGTAGTGATCGTCGGCGCCCAATGGGGTGATGAGGGCAAGGCAAAAATTACCGACCTGTTGGCCGCAGAAGCCAATGTGGTCATTCGCTGCCAAGGCGGATGCAACGCCGGGCACACCGTGACCCACGGGGAAGAAGTATTCAAATTTCATCTGGTCCCTTCCGGCATGCTGTACGAAAACAAGCTGTGCATTATCGGTAACGGAACGGTCATCAACCCGCAAGTCCTGCTCAAGGAGATTCAGGAACTCCAAAGCAAAGGATTCTCCACGGCCAACCTCAAACTCAGCGATCGCGCCCACCTGACCCTGCCGTTTCATACCAGCCTGGATCAGGCTCAGGAAAGCGCCATGGCCGAGAAAAAAATTGGTACCACCGGGCGCGGCATTGGCCCTACCTATATGGACAAAGTGGGCCGCTATGGCCTGCGGGTAGGCGACTTGTATCTTGAAGACGCTGTCTTAAAAGAGCGCTTGGCCCAAATCGTCAGCAACAAAAACGAACTACTGGAAAAATGCTACCCGACGCTTCCCCGCCTCACGGTGGAGGAGCTGTTTGAGTGGTGCTTGCAATACCGGGAGCAATTGGCCCCGGTGGTGGCCGATACCATTGCGCTGGCCCATGACGCGCTGGCAGAAGGTAAGAAAATTCTATTCGAAGGGGCCCAGGGCACCTTGCTGGATGTGGACTACGGTACCTATCCGTTTGTCACCAGTTCCAACGCCACGGCTGGCGGGGCCTGTACCGGATCGGGCATTGGCCCCACCCGGATTGATCGGGTGATTGGCGTGATGAAGGCCTACACCACCCGCGTGGGAGAAGGCCCCTTCCCCACCGAGTTGAAAGACACCACCGGTGCCCATTTAGGCGACGTGGGACAAGAATTTGGTACCACCACGGGCCGGGCACGCCGTTGTGGCTGGTTCGATGCGGTGATTGCCCGATACAGCGTGCAGGTCAATGGGCTGGATGGTCTGGCCATCACCAAGCTGGATGTATTTGACGGCATGCCGGAACTCAAAATTGGGGTAGGGTACCAAAACCGCCAAACCGGCGAAAAAATAACCCACTTCCCCTCTCAACTGAACGTGTTGAACAACGTGGACCCCATTTACGAAAGCTGGCCGGGGTGGCAAGGGTCTGTGAAAGAAGCCCGCACCTTCCAAGATTTGCCCGCTGAGGCACAAGCCTACCTGAACCGTATTGCCCAGCTCATCGACTGCCCGGTGTCCATTGTCAGCGTAGGCCCAGAGCGCAATCAGACCATTCTGGTGGAGAACCCCATGACCGCCCCCAAACGGTTATTTGGGGCCACTGAAAAAATACACGCGTAATCTTTTCTTGACGCTGGCGGTTGAACCCTTAAAATACTGAAAGTATCGAAGCTGAGTTGCGGCTTCAATCTTCGTCACCCCCCCCAGCTTGCGAGTTTAGCTCAGCGGTAGAGCACTCCCCTTTTAAGGGATAGGTCCTGGGTTCGAATCCCAGAACTCGCACCAAAAGAGGACACAATGTGTGTCCTCTTTTTTGCTTTTTATATTGATAAACACTCAGAGTAGTTTTCAGTGTGTTGTGTAGCCAAAACAAGCGCCTTACAAGCAGTAAAGCACTTGCAAATAATCAGCCACAAACAACGGTAGTAGCGCCTGATCTCGAATTTACAGCGTCTCTTTAGTCTTTGGAAGAGCTGGCGACTATCGCCTCCAAGGATTGTTTTTGAGCCCCCACCATTTCCAAAATATCCTGAACATCGGCTTCTAAAAACTCATTTTCCTGTATGGCTTTGACTTGCCGAGTTGCCTTTAAACAGCGCTCCATCAAATCAGTGAGCGCTTTTTGCCACTGCCAATCATCAATCATTTCCTTCATGGGCAATGCCTCGGCCTCTCCCGAGGGGCTGTACATCAACGCCCGAAAGCGCTGGTTGAACTGAGCCTGATGTGGCGCAATTTGCCCGTGATATAGGTTGACGATAGGCGCAAGAGCATTTCCTGCCTGAGTTCCATTCAAGACCAGCGCAGTCCCCTCCATAACGTTAAACAGCCGGGAAAGCTGCCGCTGTGATGCCCGTAAGTCGGCATAATCCTTGTGGCTGAGATGTACAGGATGGCCTCCCACCATCAACCTTGCTGAAGGCTCATGAAACCTGACTTTCTTGGAGGCTGGTTCAGGTTCACCCGAATTGGATGGCAAACCACGCTTCAAAATAGAACGAGGCTTCATCGTTGCGGCCTCTGCCAGTAACTGTAAGCCCCTGCTCTCCTGAAGTTCAGAGGACAGGCCAGTGGATGCGGATAACAACCCAGCAGAAGTTAGCCCTGAAGTGGCCTTAGGCAGCAAGGTGGCCAGCCCCTTTGGCGAAGACCCTTGCACGGGCTGGCTACCGTGGTGAGGGGTCTGATTTCTAGTGCCATGAGTTGGCTGACGCTGGCCCGGCAAAGCAGACTGGGACGATTTCTTCCCATCTTTGTCTCGGTGCAAGCCTTTTCCCAAAGGATCCCAATTCAGCATGTAAAACCTCTATTTCAATAAGCACACTATTTAGACCCACTAAAAACAGAAAACGCCTCAACAAATCAAATTGCCGAAAAGCCAGGCCAAAAGCCTAAAAGACTGCCCGAAAAAAATTCCGTCAAAGACTAATAGCCAGTTGATTGTAGAGAAAGGCCTTCTAAATTGCTTCCAGCCACAGAAGGGGAATGCCTTACGTCAAAGCCTGCGGCTTCAACCCCAGTTTTTCGAGCAGATCCCGATCCCGATTCATGCCCGGGTTATCCGTGGTCAGCAATTTTTCGCCGGTAAAAATGGAATTGGCCCCAGCCATAAAGCACAAAGCCTGAGTCTCATCGTTCATGCTCAAGCGCCCGGCGGATAAACGCACCTTGGCTTCCGGCAAGAAAATACGCACGGTGGCAATGGTGCGCACCAGATCGAAGGAATCCACGGGGGCCTGATTGGCCAAGGGCGTCCCTTCAACCGGGACCAGACAGTTCACCGGCACGGATTCCGGCGGGTGATCCAGCTCGCACAAGGTTTTAATAAACTCCAAGCGATGCTCCAGGGTTTCTCCCATACCCAGAATGCCCCCACAGCAGACATCAATGCCTGCATTGGCCACGTTTTTCAAGGTATCAAAACGATCCTGAATGGTCCGGGTGGAAATCACCTCCGGGTAAAAGTTGGGAGAAGTGTCAATATTGTGGTTGTAAGCTTTCAGACCAGCGTCCTTCAGCGCTTTGGCCTGATCCGCGTTGATCATGCCCAAGGTCACGCAGGCTTCCATACCTTCATCGACCACAGTCTTGACCATATCAACCACATGATCAAAGGCCTTTTGGTGGGGCGGGGTACGCCAGGCCGCACCCATGCAGAAGCGAGTGGAGCCGTTAGCCTTGGCCTCTTGGGCCTGCTCTCGAATTTCCGCCAGCGAGGGCAGCTCCCAGGTTTCGATGCCCGTGTTATAGCGAGCGCTTTGCGGGCAGTAGGAACAATCTTCCGGGCAATTGCCGGACTTAATGTTGGCCAGCGTGCAGAGTTGTACTTCATTGCGGGGGTGAAAACGCCGCTGAATGTCTTGCGCCTGAAAAACCAGGTCCAGAAAGGGCTGATGGTAGCATTGCCGAATGCGTTCCAGTAAGTCTTCAGACTGGGCCATGGTTGGCGCTGTGCTATTTTGCATCACGGATTCAGTCGGCATAACCTCTCACCTTCGTAATTCTAGTGGCCACAGAGCAATAAACGGCCATAGAACTTTATCGATACTAACAGTTGGCAGCAAATGAACACATCTGCTTTCTTAGGTCTCATAATAAAATGAATACAGGCCAATGCCAAAACATGTAAAGGAATCTATGAACCGACGCTGGTACGATCAAGAAGCCTCCTGCCCCAGGTTGCTCCAACAAATCCGGGAGATCCCCCAGCCCGAAGTCCGGGAGTTTTGCGCCCGGGTTATGATTAACTTTGGCGAAAAAGTGCGAAAAGAAATCAACGAGCGAGATAAGCGCAACCTGGCCGTCAACTCTATTGGACAGCAAGGGCTCAACGCGCTGTATCGATACGGCGAAGAAAGACAGCGCTGGTATGACAAAGATCTCATTTTACACAAGGCCGTGGGCGTTTTTTACACCCTAA
This sequence comes from Vampirovibrio chlorellavorus, assembly GCA_001858525.1. Lineage (GTDB taxonomy): Bacteria > Cyanobacteriota > Vampirovibrionia > Vampirovibrionales > Vampirovibrionaceae > Vampirovibrio > Vampirovibrio chlorellavorus. The sequence continues at coordinate 37,392 of LAPX01000004.1, forward strand.
GCCCAGAAGGCTTGGGGTTGGTCGGCTTCAAACTGGGGGACACCTTCGGGCTACTGCAGATTTACGCCATTGTCTGCCACCAACTGGATCAACCACCCAATATGAAAGAAATGGCCCGGATTGCCACCACTGCCTTAAACACAGGCACCCAAGAGGCTGAAGAAGTTTTAGTGGCTCTAGTTGGGCAGGACTTATACAACTCTCTCGGCGGAAGCACCTTCAAATCAAACCATTAAGCAAGCAAGGGCAAAACCAGAGAAAAAAAGCCACCCTATTGCTGAGCGGCTCCATCATAACGACTCTGGCAAATACAGCACAATGTCTTCCCAATAGGCCGTATGCATTTCGGTGCCCTTCAAGTCAGTCGCTTTGGCTTCCAGCTTGGCCAGCATCTCAAATTCCTGATCGGGGGCCAGACCGTTTTCCCCGTACAAAAATAACATCATCTCCGCAGAGGCCAGTTCCGGCTGTGGCCCTTTGGCCACCACGACTGTTTCCGCCAAGGCCCGAAAGCGGATTTCATACTCGTCCCAGCGCGGATCTTCAATATCCATCAATCAACCTCCCGATTTTGCGTATTTAGAGCTACTTTACCCCCTCCTCTCACCGGCTTCAAGTAAAAAGGCATTTCCCAGAAAAATAAAACAATAAGAATCCTCAACAATTCGCTCATCGTGGTTTAACGCTAAAACAATGCGGGGCATAAAGGATTTAGGGAAATCAGCCGGAGATTTGGATTTGTCAGCCATTAGCGGAAATTACGGCGGCAGTTACAATACCAGCCTCAGCGGTATGCGAGATGCCGACTTGCGGCTACAAGCGGTTGCCAACAATATTGCCAACAGCACCACAGAGGGATTTCGTCCGGATCGCATCGACTCCAGCGCAGAGAAACAGGGCGGTGTTCGGGGCATGGTGGTGGAGGCCAACGCAGCCATGGTGCTGAATGAAAAAGGCCCCTCACAAACCGATGAAGCCACCGAGGCCATCAACCTCACCTTGGCGCGTCGGGCCTTTACGGCCAACCTGAAAGCCATGCAATCGCAACGGGAAGCGGATGAGGCCACCCTGAACATAATTGGTTAATTAACCATTGAGAAAACACAAATAAGGTCGGGGCTAAATAGAATCCTGACGGGCACTTTAGAGTTGGTTTCCGTTTTTGTATAAGGTAATATCGACTCTAGTACGGTTTGCTCAAAGGAGTTCTCACATGACCGATTACATTGGCTACACGGGCATCCAAACCACGGGATGCCAGGCTTATCAACTGCCCGTCAGTAAACTGGTGGAGCTGGCCTTGGCCAATGGAGAAGGGCTCTTGTCGGAAACGGGCGCACTCTCGGTCAACACTGGCAAATTCTCGGGAAGGGCCCCCAACGATCGCTTTATTGTGGACACCCCCAATATTCACAGCGACATCGACTGGGGAAAAATCAACGTGGCCACCTCCCCCGAAGTGTTTGACAACGTCCTGAAAAAAATGCAGGCCTACCTCGACGACAAAAACCTGTTCGTGTTTGACGGTTTGGCCGGCGCCGACCCCAACTACGCTTTGAAAGTCCGCTTTATCAACGAGCTGGCTTCCCATAACCTGTTTGTGCACCAAATGTTCGTGCGCCCTGAGCCCAAGCAGCTGGAAGGATTTCAGCCCGAGTTTACCGTCATTTGCGCCCCCTTGCTGGAACTGGATCCTGCCACTGAGGGTACCCACTCCGAAGCGGTTATTTTGGTGAATCTTGAAAAAAAGATGGTGCTGATTGCCGGCACCCGCTACGCCGGGGAAATGAAGAAATCCATTTTTAGCGTGATGAACTACCTGATGCCGGAACGCCAGGTATTCCCCATGCACTGCTCGGTCAATGTGGGCAAAGACGGCAAGTCCGCCATTTTCTTTGGCCTGTCCGGCACCGGCAAAACCACCTTGTCCGCCGATCCGGAACGCACCCTGATTGGGGACGATGAGCATGGCTGGTCTGATAAAGGCCTGTTTAACTTTGAGGGCGGTTGCTACGCCAAGGCCATTCGCCTCTCCAAGGAGAATGAGCCCGAAATCTGGGACGCCATTCGATTTGGGGCCATCACCGAAAATATCGTCCTGGATCCCAAAACCCGCCAGTTCGACTACGACGATGCCCGTTACACCGAAAACAGCCGGGTGGCCTACCCCATTGATTATATCCATAACGCCGATCCCAAGGGCGTAACCGGACACCCCAGCGCCATTATTTTCCTGACCGCCGATGCCTTTGGGGTTCTGCCGGCGGTTTCCAAGCTGACGGACGAACAGGCCCAATATCACTTTATCAGCGGCTACACCAGCAAAGTGGCTGGAACGGAACAGGGAATCACCGAGCCGGTAGCCGCCTTCTCGGCCTGTTTTGGGGCACCCTTTATGCCACGTCCGGCAGCCGTTTACGCCAAAATGCTAACGGAACGGATTCGTCAGCACCAGGTGAGTGTGTACCTAATTAACACCGGCTGGCAAGGCGGGCCTTACGGCGTGGGCAAGCGGGTTAGCATCCCCCACACCCGAGCCATGGTCACTGCGGCCCTCAATGGCACTCTGGATCAGCAAACCTTTGAAACCCACCCGGTTTTCAACGTACTGGTGCCCAAAGCCTGCCCAGGTGTTCCGGCAGAAGTACTGGATGCCCGCGGACAATGGGCCGATAAAACCGCCTATGACCAAACAGCCGCCAAACTGGCCCACATGTTTGTGGAAAACTTTAAAAAGTTCCACGGCGTCGAGCATTTGGTGGGTGCAGGGCCCAAAGTGCCCGCCGCCATTTAAGCGACCACTCAGCAAATCGATGCAAACGCTCAAACCGGAGTCTTCAAGGCTCCGGTTTTTAACATTGGGGATGTTAATAAGTTTAGGTCAGAATCCCTTCCCAAAACGTTAGTCACTGTTTGAGTACAACAAGTTAAGGATGAATGCTGGGTAACTTCGCCAAAAGCAATTCCACAGATTATCTGAGTTGGACGCAGATTTACGAACGTGTTGGGAAGGGACTCTGACCTAAGTTTAATAAGGACTGTAATCGCTTAAGCTGGTGGCCGGCTGGGCGTAAATCTTAATCAGGGTGTTGATATCCCGTTGAGACGGGGCATAGGTATTCAGCCCCTCCACAGGTATCATGGCTTGGGACTTGTTCGGTGCCGAACGCCAGGCCCACTTGCTGGGGAAGTCGTTATACTCCTGAGACATAGCCGGGTACATAACATCATCCGGATGATCACTATGCCCCCACAAGCCAATGGCGTGACCCAACTGATGACTCAACGCCCGGAGCTGAACCACAGGCGGTTGGCCCACAAAGGGAAACAGGTTGATCAAAATAACGGTACGAATAGCGTGATGCTCATCCACCTGCACCACAGGCCGGGTCAGTAAGCCAGTGGTGTTCTGGCTCCAGGTGCCCCGGTCCCAAGTCACCACCACATCGGCAGCGGCAGAATTATTAACCATTTGCAGTGAAAACGATCGCTGCCAGGACTGCACCACCTGACTCACCGCATTCACTTCCGCCGGACTCCCTTTCACATAAATATGAATGGGCAATTTGGCCCAGCGCAGGGCTGAACCACGGTTATCCCGGTAAATGGACTGGCTGTAATCGCCAACGTTCAGATTTTCGGTGGGGCCGGTGGGGTTGGAATACGAAACTGGTGAAGTGGCGTCCAATTGGACCATTTCCACCTTTTGAGAAGTCCTGGGGGCCATTCGGGACTTATGTCGGGTAGATGCCACCACCAAATCACCCTCGGCACTGTCCTGGGTTAAGCGAATCTCCTTAGCCACCAGTGGCATGGCGTAGGTCAGCTTTTTCATACGAACAGGCAAGGGGTAATTCTCAAAGGCATGCCCAAAGACCTGCACTTCCAGACGCCGAATGCGCTCTGTCATAGCTAACTCGGCATAGGTGCGCTGAAACAGCTTGGATTCCAGGTAATCCAGCAACGGCCCTTGCTCCGCCAAAGTCTGCTGGGCCTTTTTCTGCTGCACCCGGGCATCAATGGCCAACATGCGCACATCGGCACTGCCACGCTGAGTGGCTCCAAACAAGGTTCGCTCAATGCGGCCCAAACGCTCCCCGGTAGGCTGACTCATATAAGTACGCCCGTACAGCTGGTTTTCCACCTCATGAATGGGAAGAGGGGACGTGCGAGGCTGATTGGTATAGCTTCCCTGCTGAGCCCAGCCCGTGGCAGGGGCCAGCATCCCCAAAATCACCAGCAAGGAAAGGTATGGCGCGGGGCGAAAGCCTATCAAGGCTCTTAAAATTGCGTATTGAATGTTCATTATAATAAGTTGCACCTGGAACAACGCTCTGGCCAAGCCAGCCCTGACTGCGTGGAAGCAATGGATACAAGCAGAACACCTGAACCGACGAGCTGCCCTCTCCGCCACTTTATTGTACGCCATCCAAAGCCTCCGGTGGCCATGCTTCTTGAATCCAAATCCACACTTTCTTGGGCTATGAAACGGTTTGTACTATTTAGTATGACTTACGGGTGTTTTATGCTCACTATTCAAATTTGATTTCCCTTGTGTTAGTTTGTTAAACCAATATGTATTCTCCCTCACTCTTTTCTTCCAGTGGAGATGTATCAGACCCGGAGGTTTTTTCTTACCAATGAACACTTATGAAGCGTTCGTCATTCTCAAGCCCATCCTGGACGTTGACAACTCCGACAACGTCTTGAAAGTCATTGATGATGCCGTTGAAAGCCTGAATGGCAAAGTTGTCAAAAAGGACAAATTGGGCCGTAAGCGTTTGGCTTATGAAATCAACAAGTTCAAAGATGGTTTTATCACCACCTATTTGCTGAAGTTAGACCCAGCCTCCGTGCTGTCTCTCAAACGCACTTGCCAGTTGAACGAAGATATTTTGCGTTTAACCCTGGTAAACCGCAGCAATGTGGATATTACCGATGCCAGCATTTACGGACGTGAACGTCCTCAGGATCGTGATCGCCCGGAACAACGCGGTGAGCGCGGCGAGCGTGAATTTCGTCGTCCCGTAGCTCCTCGTTCGGCTGACTAGAGTATCGACCGTATTAACAGGGAATAGAAGGACGCCCAATCGTGAGTTTTGCCAAAGCGACCTTATCAGGCACATTGGTCAGTGAACCGGAAAAACGGTTTACGCCCAATAATATTGCGGTAACCAATTTCAACATTCAGGTTGAAAATCCGGCCATAGGGGCAAAGGCTGTGACGAGTGAGCCCTTTCTGGTGAAGGTTACCTGCTGGCGAAACCTGGCCGAAGCGGTCACGGTTCTGCAAAAGGGAGACTCAATTCTGGTGGATGGCAAACTGATTATGAACAGTTTCCAAACCCAGGAAGGCGTCCAGAAAAAACTGTTTGAAGTGGAAGCCAGCACCGTGGACAAGCTGCCTGGCAAGCCGGAAGCAATTGTGCCGGCTGCTGGTGAAGGTGGCGGCGGTGGTTCTTATGAAGCCGGGTCGGCCAGAAATGCCCAACCCGCTTACAGTGCTGCCGCTCCGGTCAGTGGTTCCAGCAACCACTTCAGCTCGGAAGATCTCTTGACGGAAGATGACATTCCGTTTTAGGTTAAACACCATTCATTTGCCCCACACGAAGTAAGGAAGGATAAACGTATTCCATGAAGCCCGATCCTCGGAAGAAGAAAGTCTGCAATTTCTGCGCAGACAAAGTAATTTTAATTGATTTTAAAGATGCTCAAAAACTGCGCCGTTACCTGACCGATCGTGGAAAAATTCTTCCCCGTCGCATTACCGGGACCTGCGCTTACCATCAGCGTAACTTGGCCAGCGCCATCAAGTTATCTCGCCAAGTGGCCCTGATTCCATACATCATGGAAGGCTAATTTTAATTTTTTTCTAATTTGAATTAAAATAACCCAAGTGTCGAGCAAATTTGCCGCCTTTGGGTTATTTTTTTTCATTATTTGCCGATTAAAATAGAGTAGCAACAAAACCAACAGTCCATCCGATTCTTGCCCACAAAACAATGACTGTTGCTCGCATTTAAACCAACGTAAAAGATAAGTGTAACCATTTAAAAAGAGAAAAGTGTTGACCTAATTTTTAATTAATGATTCACTTAATATATCAGACGATATATTTTTCTTTTCTCAACCACGCTTTCTATCCTATTTTTTGCGTAAATCACTGTTAAACCAAATGTTAGATAGGGACCTTGTATGCCAATTACATTTGACACGCTTGATGAATTAAAAGCGTTTTATCGAGCCTTTAGCCTGGAAGATAAAAAAGTCGGCAGCCGTACCAAAACGGAGTTGCCGAGCGAAGCAGAAGCTGTGCTGCCTAAAAAAAGAGGCAGAAAACCAGGTCAAGTCCTTAAAAAAGAAGCGGTGGAAAAAGTCGCAAAAAAACGGGGTCCTAAACCACAGGCGCAAAGCGCTAAAAAACTGGCCCTTGTAAAGCCCAAGCGGGATAAAAGCAACACCCTGACCGCGAAAATTCAGGATGCCATTCGCGGGTACTTAAATAAAAAAGGGTCGTTCACCGCCAATGACATTTATGATGTGCTGTCCAAAAAAGAGCCGGACATCAACAAGCAGTCCGTAATCACCTCGGTACTGAAGCAAATGAACAGTACATTCAGCAACATTTCGGTTACAGAACGCCCTGGCAACGGCCCTCGCCCGGTGAAACTGTATAACGCATAGTTCTTTAGAACGCACCCTCTTTAAAAAATCTGCTCTGTATCAGGGCAGATTTTTTACTTTATGGACAGGCACAACGCCAAAAATCCCTGCGGCTGAGCCACTTCCGCTACAATAAATAAGCAGTGACAATGAAGACAGTCTGCATCCGCAAACCGGTCTTCAACCCAGGGGGTAGGGTGGAAACAACGATTAAATCAGCATTCAAGCCTGCTTTCAGCACCCGGCAAGACCGCCTTTTGCAGGGGCAGTTTTATACCCCGCCAGCCTTGTGTGATTTAATGCTGGCCCTGGCCACACAGGATGCACCCCCTCAACGACTGCTGGAGCCCGCTTGCGGTGCCGGTATTTTTTTAGAACGGGCCATAGCCCAAGCCCAACATTTACAAAACACAGGCCTGCAATTGGTGGGCATAGAGCAAAATGCGGTCGCGCTTGAACTAGCGCAAACGCATCTCGGGGAGCGCGGTTCTCAGCCCATTACTCTGGACCTAAAACTGGGTGATTTTTTGACATTTACATCTGAAACGATTGGAAATTTTGATTTAATTATCGGCAACCCGCCTTATATTCGCCCGGAAATAGACACTAGCGGAACCAAAGAGGATAAAAATAACCGGTTAATTCATTATCGGCATTTATTTGATGATTATTTAAGGGACTTTCCTCAACAGGCCAAATTATTCTCTCAAAAAGCGGATTTGTACCAATGGTTCTTTATCCACGCTTACGGATTGCTGAAGCCCCAGGGTACGCTGGCCTTTGTGGTCAGCAATAGCTGGCTGGACTCAGTATTCGGGCAGTATTTCCGCCATTTCCTGTGGCATCATTTTGACTGGCTTTATCTGGTTGAATCCGCCTGTGAGCGCTGGTTCCCCGATGCGGCCATTCACCCCATCATTGTCATTCTGCAAAAAAAAGAAGTCCCCGGCGAGAGTGCCGCCAACCATGCCGAGTGCCAATGGATTCGGTTCCACCAGCCTCTGCACCAATTACTCCCTTCCGCCAAACAGCCTGATTATTGGCAGGCCTTAACCACCCAAGTACAAACCCTTTGTGTGCAGGAAAATGCGGAAAATAAGCACCAAGGCGTACAGCGGCAAGTCATCAGCAATAGCCAGCCCTGGCTGCAATCGATTCACTGTAACCTGTATCTGCGCGCTCCCAGTCAATTGCTGGAGCTTTACCAGCAATGCCAGTTATGGAAACCGCTCAGCGCGCTGGGCACCATTCGCTATCCCTTAAAAACCGGTATTAACCAATTTTTCTACCTCAGCCACGCCCAAGCGGAGCAATGGCAGATTGAACCGGAATTTTTGATCCCGGTAATGCGCTCCAGCAAAAAATTGAAAAAACTGATACTACAGCCCAACGACTTAAACGAATTTTTGTTTTGCTGCCCCTACAGCAAGCAGGAATTAGAGCGTATGGGCCAACAAGGGGCGCTGGCCTATATTGAATGGGGGGAGCAGCAAACCGCCAGTCCTCGTCAAAAACGAACCGCAGCGACTCCCTGGCCGCAGGTCATCTCCGTCAAGTACAATCAGCCCGCCTGGCATGTGCAAAAAAACCTACCCACGGCCCATATTCTGTGCAATCGCTTTATGGATCAACGCTTCTTTTTTGCCCTATGCCAGGGAGAGTTCATCGAAGATCAGACTTTTTACGGCCTGACCTTGCACAATCCCGCCCAACATCCCCCCGCCCTGATGGCCGCCTTACTCAATAGCACCTTGTGCTGTGCCCTGTTAGCCTACCTGGGGCGCGCCAGTCTGGGAGAAGGCGTTTTGCAATTTGCCCGCTGCGATCTGGATCATTTTCCGTTGCCCGACCCCGACTTATATTCAAACACAGAACAGGAGGCCCTGATGGCGGCCTTTCAGGCGTTGGCCCAAATACCGGTGGGCCCTTGGGCAGCCACCTGGAATCACCCGACCCGTATCCATCTGGATCATTTGGTGCTGAAAGGCTTGCTTGCGACAAAAGGGCAACCTACGCCCTCTGAGGACGATGTAGAGCGCTTACGACAGGAACTAGGTCAGTCTATCCTGCAACGCCTGAAAGAACGCCAGCAAATGGCCCGCAACCGCTCAGGAAACAATTAAAACCTCGTTTAAAAAAGAAGGGTAAGGCAGCCTTACCCTCCCTCCAAAAAAATCCAAAAAAAAAAGGCAACTTGCGTTGCCTGTTGATTGGAGAGAGAGAAGAGAAAGGAGAGAGAGAAACGACCAGAAGGTCGCATCTTTGGAGAAAAATCCGTACTCTCGGCTTCCACTTCCTCCTACTACCTACTATTACTTATCTACTTCAGCAAAATTGAACCACTCCATCCCATGTCAAAACTTCAAGTGTGCCACCAGTCACGGTTCCAAAAGCAGTGGGTGTTGCACCCGGCCCTGGAAAGCGGCAATAGTCTTTAAACACTTCGAGCCATCGTCCAAATCGGTGTTTTCAGAACAGACGGGATCACGCCAGTCGGCATTGAATGAAACCGTTATGCACTGTTGATAAACCCCGCATACCTATTTAAACTCCAGCCCAACGTCTAATAACTTCCCGTGATAGAGAAGTCAATGGATGATTGTGTATTGAACCACTCAGCCACCGTTCCCTATGTTTAAATAAAAACAATCAATCAGGCGGAATTGCCGAACAACCTCAAAAGCTTCAAACTTCTTAACGAAAAAGGCGAAAATAAAACCGCTCTGGGCTTAGCGCTATCCCATCAGCGCATTAAGAGGCGAGTGTCAGCTTTTCATCCCACTTGGGGCGCACGGCGGTCATGTACACGGTCCAGGGGAAAGGAGCCAGCTTGTTTTTAATCTTGGCATGGCGGCTCAGCTGGCTTATAAAATCATTGCTACCGGGCAGCTTTGCTGGTACCTCAAGGCCTAACTCTTTGACCGCAGAAGCAAAACCACTGACCCGATTCGCCATGGCCCATAGCAGAGGACGATGCACCGACACCATCAAGTTAGATTGGGTCACCCGGGACAACTCGGCCAAGGTACGCTCCCAATCCGCCTGTGGCAAGGCCAGCAGGTTATGGGCCAAAGTCAGGTCAAACTGATTGGTTTCATAGGGCAATTGCCCCAAGGAAGCGGTCACAAACTTGAAGCGGCAACAAATCTCTTCCTGGGCCCGCTGAACCATTGCTTCATCGGGGTCCACCAGGTGAATTTCAGCGGCAGGCAATAACAAAGCCACATGCTGGGCCCAATCCATTTGACGACAGCCACCCACAATCAGAATCTTTTTGGGCTCCTGATAAACCTCATCAAAACAGAGATCCAGAGTGTTAAACAGACTGGCGTTCAGCCAATTGGCCCAGCGAGACTTGGCCGGGGGGGCCGGTTTATCGGCACAGGGCTCATCACAGGTTTGATCACAAGGCTTTCCACAGGAGCCCAACGGGGCATCGGTCAAAGTGGTGGCATGCTGATGAGAGTCACAGTTCATTGGTTTCATCCGTTTCCGCCAGCCTGAGGAGCGATGATGACCGGGCTGACTGTAAGAATACGAGGGCCGCTTTTACTGCTACTTATTAAAGCGAAAAGCGCCCATCTTCGCAAACGGGATCAAACACCACTGAACTCAGCGGGTGGGATTAACCTGCCAGATACGAATCCGGCCCGGTACATCCTCGTAAACCATCTTGAGGCCTTTACTGGCCACCGTGCGGGCCGGGGAAATTTTAGCGGCCCCCTCTTCCACCAGAAAGTTGTACTGTCCCAACTCGCTGGTCAGTTGCGCCTCGGAATGGCTCTCATTCCCATCCTGATTGTTAAACCGGCTTAAAGCACCGGGCTTGGGCGTGGCAATCTTGTCGCCGGGCTCCGTATGCTCCTTCAGCCAGTCCATGGCCCGCCGGTGGGCACTAACGGTTTGGGCACCTTCCAAACGACTCTCCGGCTCCTTGGCCGTACTCATGTACATAATTTTGGGCTTGCGGGCCTTTTCCACCGACGATTTCCCCATCCCTCGGGCCAAGCCGAGGTGACTGGTCAGGGTGGCCAGCAAAATCCAGCCTGTCAGAATGGGCACTGCCACTCGGGTCAACAAAGGCATATCAAGACGCTGGAACCACTGTCCGGTCCTCAACAGCCCAAAATACAAGTAAAACAGCAGCAAAGGCATAACCGGCGATAAACTGAGCCCCGCACTGGGCAACAAGGCCAAAGCGGTAATCACATAAGTACACAGGTAAAGGGTGCCGATGCCCGTGTACTGGTACAAACCATACACCGCGCCCACCATGGCCACAAAGGCAATCAACCAGCGAACCCAGGGCTTTTTCTCCACATCAATGCGAGAAGGCCCACTGGCGCTGGGGGTTTTCGCCAAACGATCCATGGAAGCCAGGTTCAGATCACCCAGCGTATGGTCGGTAATGTTGAGAATGATGCGATCGGCATAGGCCTCAAAGGTACGGAAAAAGCCTTGATCCGCAATATTCTGCACAATGGTGGTGGAAGGCCCCACATAAGGCTGGGGGCTGCGCACTACATAAAACAAATCTCGTCCCACAAAAGGACTTAAACACAGAATAATAATGGACAGGATGGTAGCGCTTTTTTTCAGTCCAAACCGCTTGACGGTGACAAAGAAAAAGGCAAACAGCAGGGTGTAACCCACCTGCCAACTCAAAATACTCAGTCCCATCAGCGTGCCGCACAGGATAATTTCACCCCGGGACAGCTGCCCGCCCAAGGCGGACTCTTTACTCAGGCTGATGTCAATGGCAATCAGGCTGGCCAGAGACAAAACCACATAAATCATTTGCGGGTTAATGGCCCAGGCCATCCCCAAAGTGGCAGGAGCCACCACGTACAACGCCGTAATAATAAAGGTGTAGGGCTTGGGAATTTGCCGACGCACAAAAAAGTAGACCAGCCCCGTGGACAGGAAATACAAAACCAAATTGAGAATGTGGAACCCCTCAATGAGTCGGGGCAATTCGGTGGTGCGCTTGAGCTTAATAACCAAAGCCATTAAAGCCGGATACACCGGGGGCAAATTAAAGCGGGAGAAGGCTTCCAGAATTCGGCCTTCGGAAAACAGCTTGGCCATAGCCACCGCCTGAATGGCATTGGGGTCCATTTCCACAGCAGGCATTAGGTATTTAAACAGGAAATAGCCCGCCACAAAGCAGGCTGCCACAAATACGACCTCAAACCAGGTTTCCTGGTGAAACGGTCTTGCCGAATCCGCCATCTGCTAAACTCTATCCCTTATTCCATTGCATACGCGTTGGCCTCATCAATTCAGCCAAGCTTAGCCGATCATAGCAGAAATGCGGCAATCGGGGTATGCAAGCCCCACCAGCGCCCTTCCAGAATCCGCAAATGACTGCCTAAAACTGAACCGTTTGCACCCGGTTGCCGGTCACCAACTCAACAGCTTTCCCAGTGGCGTAAGCCCGGTGGGATTTTCGGTTGACGTGTTTAACCGTGAGGTTTTGCACTCCGCTATCGGAATCCATGGGCTGGGCAACCGTTTGAGCCATCGGGCGACTTGTCTGTAACGGTCGGGCCTGGGCCATGATGGGCGCCCCGGAGCCCGGCTGCAAATAACTCAGGTAGGTCACGGGATTCACGTACTGCCCGTTGTGATGCACCTCAAAATGCAAATGAGGCCCAGTGGATCGGCCCGTAGAGCCCACCTTGGAAATGACCTGCCCCCGGTAAACGGCATCCCCCGGCCTAACCAGTAATTGGGAATTATGCCCGTACAGGGTAAACAGAGAATTACCGTGGCTAAGCACCACCACATTGCCGTACCCGCCATAATAGCCGCTGAACATCACCAAGCCTGCCTGAGGCGCATAAACAGGGGTGCCGCTGGCCGCCGCCAGATCAATGCCCCCATGAAATCGCTGGGAGCCCGTAATAGGGTCCACCCGCCATCCAAAGTGCGACGTCAACTGACCACTGACTGGGGCAAAGCCATAATCCACGGCCCAACAGACATTCATCCCCGAGGCATTCAGCGCCAATGAACAGACCAACAACAAGGCCAAACGAAGCCCAGCCCCGGATCGATTCCGACCCAGCAAGTGACGGGCAATTTTCAGGACAAGGCGCATGACTTCACTCAACGTTCACTTGGATAAGACCACTTCTCTGGTTATACCCCTTATGGATGGGCATTGACTCCTTCATTCAGTTGGCATTCAAGCAGTTGGCATTCAGCGGAAATTCAACCAGCCTTCAGCACAGCTTTCAGAAATTAAGCCCGCCCACTGCACAAGCCGGTGGTCTGGGGTATAATCGCAGAACTTTAGCAACCCGCAAGCAAGATCCCTACGTCCGTGACTTCCAAACACTCCCCCACCGCTGTCCCCACCGAAGTTTTATACGGCACAGACACCTATCAGGTGCGATTATTCCAGTTGGCACCGGAAGTCAGCCTGAGCGAAGCTCAGCAAACACCGGCCAGTAAATCTGAACTAATCGTGGTGAGCGGTGCCTTGCAAGTGAACAGTCCCGCCAAAAACGCTGAAATACTCCAAAAAGGACAGCGCCTCAGCCTCCAAGAGGTGCAATGCGATAGTCAGCGCGTTAGCCTGTCCAACCCTGGGCAGCAACCGGCCCTGGTGCTGGAAATCGTTTGGACGAATGATCTCACCCCGGCCCCATTGGCTGAAATTACCGAAGAGCGCCCTTGGGGCAGCTTTACGGTGTTGAAAGATGAACCTGATTACAAGCTGAAGCAACTGAGCGTGAAACCCGGCAACCGCCTGAGCTTGCAACGGCATCAAAAACGGGAAGAACACTGGTTTGTGACAGCGGGTCAACCGGCCATTACGCTGGAAGAGCGCATTATCGAGCTCTCTCCGGGCGATTACATTCATATTCCGCTGCACCACTGGCACCGCATCACCAACCCCGCCGACAATCAGAGCCCCGTGGAAATCATTGAGCTGCAACTCGGTAACTACTTTGGGGAAGATGACATTGAGCGCCGTCAGGATGACTACGGACGCCGCTAAGCCCATCTTTTTATAGGGGACCCTCGTCTATGAATCAGACAAACCAGACCCTCCCCATCAGCCTGCCCTCGAGATTTTCCGCTGGCTATGGCCAAGGCAACCTAGCCCTGGCTCAAATCAATGTCTCTCCTGGAGATTTGGCCGGAAACGCCCGCAAAATAATGGCAGCCTTGCGCATGGCCGAACAACAAGTGGTGGATTTGGTCATTTTCCCGGAGTTAGCCTTGATGGGCTATCCACCCCGTGATGTCATTGTGCGGCATCCTTTTTTGGTGGCGGAAAACCTGAAGTGGCTGGCGGGTATTGCCGAAAGCACTAACCAAACCTATGCCCTGGTGGGCTTTGTAGAACCTCGACTGCCCAAGCCTTCTGAAAAACGGATCGGCAAAGCCGCCTTTAACGCCGCCGCTCTGCTGGGCGAAGGAAAAATTCTGGCTATCTTCCGCAAAAGCCTGATTCCCGGTTACAACGAGTTTGAGGATTACCGCCAGTTTGAATCCTCGCCAGTCAGTGGGGCCATTGCCCCCGAATGGCTGACGGACGTGAACCTGCACCCGCCCTTACAAGACGGACACGGGCTGATCACCGTGCACGGACACTGCTACGCCGTTTCTATTTGCGAAGATTTATGGAACGACCCCGAGTTTTTTGAACATCCCCGTTACCCGGACAATCCCATTGAGCGCCTACTGTCCCAACGCCCGGAGGCCTTGATCAACCTGTCCTCCTCGCCCAGCCGCTCCCATAAGGAGTCTGTGCGGCACCAATTGTGCAGCTATGTGGCCAAAAAGTATGGCACGCCGTTGGTTTACGTCAATCAGGTGGGCACCGTGGATGAACTCTCCTTTGGCGGGGCGAGCCGCGCCTACGACGGCCAAGGCCAACTGTTTGCCCGGGCGGAAAGTTTCCAGGAACAACTGCTGGTCATCAATCCCTTCAAAGGTCAAGGCAGTATCGCGCCGTTACCAGGCCCGCAATCAGCAGACTCACCGGCTGCACCTACCTTTCAAGCCGATGACACCACCGACCTGGCCCGTACTTACCAGTCCCTGTTACAAGGGATTCGGGACTACTTTGCCAAGACCGGATTTCAAAAGGCTGTTTTGGGCCTCTCTGGCGGACTGGATTCCGCCGTGGTGGCCGTATTGGTGGCCGATGCCCTGGGCCCGGAGAATTTACTGACGGTCAGCATGCCCTCAGCCATTACCCCAGAAGAAAACCGAAGTGATGCCCAAACCATCGCCGAGAATTTGGGTTGCCCCTGGGTTGAAATCCCCATTGGGTCCATCACCGCCGCTTTTACCCAAGAGCTGAGCACAGTTCGGGCGTCTGTGGAAGCCACTTGGGGACCTGTGGACGCCCGGTCCAACGCTGCGGACAACGTACAGGCCATCTCCCGAGCCACCCTGTTGCGCCAACTGGGCAACGAATTTCGGGCCCTGCCGGTGGCTACCTCTGACAAATCCGAGTTTTATCTGGGCTACGCCACGGTCAACGGCGATATGTCCGGGGCCTTAGCCCCCATTGGCGATGTGTGCAAGACCAAAGTGCGAGCCTTAGCCCGCTGGCTCAATGAACACCGGCCAGAAACGGTCAAAACACCCAAAAATGTTCTGCCACTCAGTGTCATCACCAAACCCTCCGGGGCGGATCTCAAGCGAGATCCCCAAACCGGCGAACTAATCACCGCCGAAGCGGAACTGATGCCCTACGAGTTTGCCGATGAAGTGATCTGGCGACTGAAAACCCTGAACCAGAGCCATGCCCAACTACTGAACACTCCGTTTTACTATGAGCAGCAACACCCATTGCCCTCCGCCCAAAAAGCGGAATGGCTGGACAAGTTTTTTGACCGCATGTCCAAGGCCGTGTTCAAGTGGTTTGTGGCCCCGCCCATTTTAATGGTGGAAGGGGGCGGCTCCATCGCCAAAAGCGACTATCACCACCCCATTGTGGCCAATCGCATTCATTGGCAAGGGCATAGCCCAGCAGAAATTCGGGCCATACTGGCGGAAAGAAACGATTGCTAGCCATTTTCCAAAGTTAGGGAATTTCTAGGGCTTACCGGGATACAAGGGCTTGACCCGCAGCTTGGCCGGGGCAAAAGCCTCCTCCGTATTGGCGGGAAGCGGCTCACTGAGGACGCCCACCTGAATATGGTGCCCGTTGCGTAAAATCTCCAGACTGATTTTGGTATTAATGGGCTTCTGCCGTATGTTTTCCTGAACCACATCGGCCTTGGTAGCCAGCTTGCCATCAATTTTCTGGATGACGTCCCCTTGCATGAGGCCCGCCTTGTAGGCCGGGGAGTTTTGCATGACCTGGGCAATGACCACGCCCTGGGTTTCCGGGGGCAAACCCACGTGCTTGGCCAAATCGGGATTCAAATCCACCATGGAAATACCCACCCAGGGGCGAATGACCTGCTTACCAGCAATCAGGGTGTCGGCAATGGGCTTCACAGTGTCTACAGGGATGGCAAAGCCGATATTCTGCCCCCGTCCGGAGATGGCCGTGTTGATACCGATGACCTCCCCTTTGAGATTGACCAACGGGCCACCGGAGTTGCCCGGATTAATGGCCGCATCGGTCTGAATAAAGGACATGTTGGAATTCAGATCCGGAATACGCCGGGACAGAGCGCTAACGATGCCCAAGGTCACCGTATGATCAAAGCCCAGGGGGCTACCAATGGCAATAACCCACTCGCCGGGGCGCAACTTGTCAGAAGTGCCCAGGCTCACTGGCACAAGATTGGGCGCGTCAATCTTGATCACCGCCACATCAGATACGGCATCCCGCCCGATCAGCCGGGCCGGAAACTGACGCCCATCGTTCAGGGTTACGGTCATTTTATCCGCCGTGGACACCACGTGGTTGTTGGTCAGGATATAGCCGTCCTTGCTCAGGATCATCCCGGAGCCATTGCCCGTAATAACCTGAGATTGAGCCCCGCCCCCGCCAAAGGGAGTAAAGGGACTGCCACTACCAGTATCAAAGCCGAAAAAGCGGCGCAGTAAATCATCACTAAAAGGTAGACCCGATAAATTGGGCGCTACGGCCGATGTGGTCTTTTCAATGTCGATATTGACCACGGAGGGAGCCACCAGCTCCGCCACATCAGCCACAAGATTGGGGGAAAAGGTTTGCGGCATAAAGTTCAGCGTGCGGGCCATGGCCGGGGAGGATTCCAATCCGGCAAAAGTACCCGAGAACAGTAACGCCAAGGCCATCGCCGAAACCGCCAATCTGGTTCCTTTTGAGCGCGTCGCTTTTGGACGAATGGGCAACCAGTGGGTCAACATGGTCAAAACTCCTCCAAATATGAAATTGAACCCGTGCCAAGCGGCATTACAGCCACGACTCTAGCACTCAGTACCTCAACTCATCGGCCTTTTTCCAACGCCCTGAATACGCCATCGCTGCATTCAGGGATGATTCGCTTGAGAAAAGGCCCGATTTGAAGTAAAGTTTACCATACTGGGGATACTTGGAAAAAGTAGACCACACTGGGTCTATCCCCCCACCCCAAGCCCCGGAACGCCATTTTAATGGCCCCAGTTATCAGGGACACGACACCCGACAGTCCCACTTTATATTTGAGTTCGACAGGTACCCATAAACCGCTGATATGAGTTTAATTCTCGATTCCGTTATTGATAACCTGAAAGCGGAAGGGTTTTTACAATCCACCCCACGCACTCATTTGGTGCTGGCCTATTCCGGCGGGGCAGATTCCACGGCCTTACTGTTTTTACTGGCAGAACTCAAGCAACAATACCCGCTAGAGGTGACCGCCGCCTACTTCAACCATGGCTGGCGTGGTACCCCACCGGAAGAACTGCCCTTGGTGCATCAGAACTGTCTGCAATGCGGCATTCCGCTGGTCATCATTCAGGCGGATAAAACCTTGCCCAAAACCGAAAAAGCCGCCCGGGAAGCCCGCTATGAGCAACTGACCCGGCTGGCCAAAGACTTACAGGCCGATGCCGTCTTAACCGCCCACCACGCCGACGATCAGATTGAAACCCTGCTCTTCCGTATTATGCGGGGCACAGGCATTGACGGACTGGCGGGCATCCACAAGCGCCTGAACTACAGCGTACCGGGCATTGGAACCATTCCGGTTTTACGCCCCCTGCTGGATACCGCCCGTAAAAAAGTACTGGAGTACGTTCAGGAAAAGCAACTGGCCTACTTCAACGACCCGACCAATCAGGAAAATCGCTTTCAGCGCAATAAAATTCGCAATCAAGTTTTGCCCAGCCTGGTCCAGCAGTTTCCCCAAGTCAAAAACTCGTTGTTCCGCCTCAGTCTAGTCACTGAAGGGGATTTACAGATCATCGAGGACAGCATTCAGGCGATTTGGAACGAGGTCTATGGGCAAGACGAAAATGGCGCCTACCTTTCCACCCTGCGCTTTAATCAGCTGGGCTTGCCCTATCAGCGGCGCATTCTAAAGCGCTTTCTGGCAGAACAAGACTTGCACGCCGATTTTGAAAGCATCGAGGATATTTTGGCCTTTATCCGGGGGGATGGCCGCAAAAATCTGGATTCCGCCTTAAAATCGCTGGAAAACACCGTAGGCGGACGCAGCCGGTTTATGGCTCTCTATAAAAACCGTTTACGCATCATCGCCGATCCGGAGCGCGAGCCGGTCAATGTCTCCGTAGCAGTGCCCATTCCCGGTCACCTGCAAGTGGCCGAGCTGGACAGCACCTTCTACGCCCAGCCTTGGCAGGAGCCTGAAAAGGTGCGCATTTCCCCCATCCGGCCCAACGATAGTCAGCAAGTGTATGTCAATTTGGCGGAGTTTGCTGATAAACCCCTGGAACTGCGAACCCGCAAACCCGGTGACAAGTTTCACCCCATGGGTCTGGAAACGCCGATCAAGCTGAAAAAGTTTCTGATCAACCGGGGCGTCCCCCGCTTTACCCGCAATGGCCTGAAAGTTCTGGCTTTGGGCAATGAAGTGCTTTGGGTGCCCGGTTTGGGTATCAGCCAAAAGCTGAAAATCAAGGACAAAAATACCCCCACTCACCTGCTCAAGCTCAAAAAGGGATTGTTGCCCCCGGAAGAGTGGCGGGTCATTGAAGAAGCCCCGGATCGGGAAGCCTTACTGCCGGAGCCATCGTTTTTTACTGAGGAATTAGTCACAGGAGCCGACACCGAATGAGCCAAGCTGCCTCGCCCACCGTTTATAAACCGGAACAACTGGATATCCACTTCAGTGAAGACCAAATCCAGCAGCGGATTCAGGAAATGGCGAAGCAAATCAACGAGACCTACGCGAATTCCAGTAAACTCATCGTGGTGGCCGTGCTAAAAGGCTCTTTCATGTTTGTGGCCGATCTCATTCGGCACATCAAAATTCCCTGCCAGATTGAATTTGTGCGCTTGGCCAGTTATGGCAACGGACAAGTCTCTTCCGGCAGCGTTAAGCCTGTAGACCTATCCCTGCCTTCTCTCTCCGGAGAAGAGGTGCTGATTGTGGAAGATATTATTGATACCGGCCTGACCCTGCACTTTTTCATGGATTATGTGAAATCTTTGCACCACACCAAATCCCTACGCTTGGCGGTATTGCTGGATAAAAAAGAGGCTCGCCAGAACGAAGTTCAGGTGGATTTTTCTGGATTTACGGTGGGCAACCAATTTTTAGTGGGCTACGGGCTGGATTACGCTGGCTACTACCGAAACCTGCCCTACATCGGGGTGGTGCGGAACGTGGATCAGTTCACCGAGAGTTAACATGCACCCGACCCTTCAGCGACCGTTTGTGGCCGGGATGATTATTCCCACGGGTGTCGGCGCATCCCAAGGCGGCTTTGCCGGAGACGCCACCCCGTATTTAAATCTGCTGGCCAGTGTTTGCGATGTACTGATTACCCATCCCAACGTGGCCAATGCCGCTGTTTTCCAGAAACTACCCGCCAATGCCCTTTACGTGGAAGGCTACGGGCTGGATCAGTTCCTGCGGGGCCAGTGGGCCTTACGAACGGGACAGCATCAACGCATTGGGGTGGTGCTGGATGCGGGCATGCCCGAAGACATGCGTGTGCTACACATCAACACCATCAACGCCGTAAAAAGCGTTTACGGGGTGGACATTCTGGGCTTTACCCTGACCGATGAACCCGTGCAAACAGGGTGCGAGATCACCCCGTCCGGCTGCTCCTCCGGTTATTTAAGGAATCCGGAAATCCTGTTAGACGCTTGTAGACGCCTGCAGGCGCAAGGGGCCACCGCCATCGCCCTGTGCATGCTGCTGCCGGAACTGGATGAAGATGAGGCCTTACTGGAAAGCACCTACCGCCAGGGCGGGGGTGTGGACCCCATCGGGGGGATTGAAGGCATTCTCTCTCACTGGATTGTATCGGAACTGGGCATCCCCTCTGCCAATGCCCCGGTGTTTGTGTGGGAAAAAGCCAAGCCCGTGCTGGATGAAGTACTGGACCCACGCACGGCCGCCGAATTTATCGCCCCCACCTTTTTGCCCTGTGTGCTGACTGGACTGACCCAGGCCCCCAATCTGGTGCCCATTGCACAGGCCCAAGCTCAGGATTTAACCATTCTAGATCTCTCGGCGCTGGTGGTGCCAGCCAACGCATTGGGCGGACAACCCGTTTTAGCCGCCCTGAGCCAAGGCATTCCCGTGTTGGCCGTAGAAAGCAATCAAAGCGTATTGTCCATGACCCCCAGCGTGTTTGAGGCATTGCCCGCCGCACGCAAGCAGCTCATCCGATCGGTGCGCTCTTATGAGGAAGCGGCTGGGGTTCTGCAAGCCATGCGATTGGGCCTGACTCTGGATAAACAGCCAGTCACAGATTTTTCATCCAAAGCGCTGGTGGCTAGGTCATAAACAGGTTATCCAGCCGTTCCTGAATTTCGACGGACTGCATTTCCTGATTATGATTGTTTAACTGTAGCGCCTGAGCATAGCCTTTGGCCGCCAAAGCAGTTTCGCCCATGGCCTCGTAAACACGGGCCACATTGAAGCAGGCCAGGGTATAATCCGGCTTTTGCTCAAAGGCGGTCTGGAACATTTCCAGAGCCATTGGCAACTGGCACTTTTCATCCAGATAAATAACGCCCAGATTATTGTAGGCAATGGGATTATCCGGATTCAGGGCCAAGGCCTGCTTATAGGCCACAATGGCGTCATCGTTCTTGTCCATTTGCCAGAGCAGATAGCCCATGTAGTTGTGACATTCCGCATTGTCCGGGGCCACACTCAAAATGTACTGGTAAGTCCCGATGGCCGCCTCGAAATTGCCTTGCTCGGTGTAGATATCGCCCAGCATACTCAGGCAGTCCAGATCCGCCGGATCCAGTTGAGAGGCCAGCTGGAACATACTGGCAGCCGCTTCCAGATCGCCTTTGACCTGATACTGAATGGTTCCCAGTGTTTGGGCTACCGTGGCCGTCCAAACCGTATCTTTACCCAGCTTGATGGCGGTTTGATACTCCTGAATGGCCCCATCGTAGTCATTGAGCTTGAACAACACATAGGCCATATTGCTATGCACGTAGGCATTGTCCGGCTGCTGATTGAGCAACTCCTTGTAATAGTAGAGAGACCGCATGTACTGGGCCTGATCGCAGTAAACCTGCGCCAGGGTGTAGAAGGTATCAAAGTCTGCCGCCTCGGCCTCCACCACTTTTTCAAAGCTGCGTACCGCGTTGTCCCGGTCATTGCAGGCGTTGTACAAGTGACCCAGCTTTTTGTGCAAGGTGGGATTGTCCGGATCCAGCTCCTGAGAACGGGTGTAGCAATACAGTGCCCCATCCAGGTTGTCCCGTTCCACATGAAAATCGCCCAGCAAATGGTAAAAAATGGATTCTTGCGGCATGCTTCGGGCCGCCCACTGATAAAGGCCACCCGCCACCGGAGCCAGGCCCATGGCTTTCATCAGCCGGGCCACGCCCAGCAAGCCAAAAATCTGAAGATCAGTAGAAAACGCTTTCCAGATAACCCCGCAAGCGGTGTGATCGCCGGGCAACTGGAGGGCACCCACGGTCATCATCTGCATTCCCTGCGCCCACAGGAGGGCTCGGGTCATGAGGGGCATCTCATAGCCCAGACGCGATTTTTTGATGAGGGTTTTACCCAACGCCATATTGGCCCGAGCCGGGCTTTGGCCTTTTTGCACCTTGGCCGCGGCCTGCCCAAAGTGATAAATAGCCTCCTCCAGACGGCCAGACTGCCGTAAGAAGTAGCCTTTAAACAAGTGCGCATCACTAAAATTGGGGTTCAGGGCCAATCCCGTATCGCAATACTCCATGGCCAGTTCCAGAGAAATACCGCCACGATCCCACAGAGCCGCCGCCAGTTTCACATGCGCTTCTGGCAGCGCAGGGTTCATATCCAGTGCTTGGCGGTAATTGGTAATGGCCACATCCAAATCGCGCTTGGCGCTGCGAGTCAGATAGTCGTTATAGTGTCGGTTGCCGAGGGATAAAAAATGCTCCGCGGACACTTGCCGGGTTGAGCTTAGCTCCGGCAAACGGGACAAGGAAAACGACTGCCACTTGGACTCGGGATGCGGTTGACTCATAACTTCACTCTGCACCTTCTCGCTAACTACGATCAGAACAACCGTGCCACCGGGTTTGTACCCCAGGGTGAAAGGTTGTGTCATGGGTTCGGGAAAGGATCCCGATTCCATTGCCAGGCAGGCAGTCCATATGCCAAGTGCTCTGTCCATAGAGCGTCCATATTGAGGTATTCGGCAGCCAGTTACAAAACTTTACTTTAATTTGTCTTTTTTTCTTAAAATCCAAAACTTTTTTATGACAAACCAGATACAAAAGCGCTATAATCCGTCTACTAGCTCATATCAAATCAGATATTGTCATATCCATTTCAGGGGTTTCTAATTGATGGGGGTCAAAGGGGGTTTTCCTAGCGGGAAAGCCGCCAAATTGTTTCTTGAGGGGAGGAAATCCAATGCCTGCTATCCAGCCGGGACTGAAGCCCACGCTTTATACTGCCAGCAAAAGCACCTGGACTCAAAAATCAAACCTGCAATCGCTGGTCACGGCTCAACCCAGGTTTCAAGGTCGCTTGCTGGATTGGACTCAGGATGAACTGGCCGAGGAAAAAGAACACCCAAAGCCCCAAAAATCATCCGGGCAAAGCACCAAAGCCGGTAAAACCGCCAATAAAACCATCGTGGGGCACATCCAGACTTTCATGACCGGCCTGATAGGCCTGCTTCCCCCCAGAGCCCTGCACGCCCTGGAGCATAAAAACCTGTTTGCCGGGCATTATATGCCGGAACTGAAAGTCTCGTTATCAGAAGTCAAAAAGCAGCATCCCCATTTAAAGGAAATGCTGGCGCAAATTGAAGAGGTTTCCTTTCAGTCCTCTCACTATCCGAATATCCGCAACTACGGGTGGTTTATCCCGCCCAAAGCGGGAAAGCCCACCATCCTGCATGCCATGGGCAACAAATCGTCTCTGGTCAGTATTTTGCGCTACCAACCCCTGATTGAAGACGGGTACGGCTATATGGCCTATGAGTACCCCGGCTATGGCAGCACCCCCGGCAAACCCAGTGAATTGGCGCTGTATCAATCGGCCTTTATGGCCAGCGAGTTTTTGCAGCAGGTCAAACACATTCCGGCCGAGGAGCAAGTGTTTCATGGCATTTCGCTGGGCGGGGCAGTCACCGCCGAATTGGCACATCGGGTCGGCCGCAATAAAGCCGTTATTCTGGAATCCACCATGACCAGCTTCCCGGATGTGGCCAAGCGCAAAGTGGAAAACTACGCGCCCGCCTGGCTGGCCCCCTTGCACAACCTGACCATCAGCCAAATGCAATCCATTGAAAAAATGCCGGCCATCAAAGCCCCTTTATTGGTGCTGCACGGAGACAAAGACACTCTGATGCCCAGACATTTCGCCCATCAGCTCTGGGAGCGGGCCGGTACCCCACTTCACCAGAAAAAACTGATTACCTTTGATGATCAGGGGCACAACATTGATACCGGCCACTCAGTGCCAGCCATTCGCCAATTTTTGAAAGAACTGCTCCAGAACCCCGCCACCTAAGGTGAGGGCATGGCGGGCTATTCGGAGAGTTTTTCCCGAAAAAACCAGGTGGCGCCGATAAAGCTGAACAGGGCAAACGCCCAAATGACCAACATGTAGCGCCACTCAATGTGGTAATTCAGCAAAATATCTCGCCCTCCCTCAAAGGCGGCCGTGGTGGGCAACCATTGAATGATAGGGCCAATCCAGCCCGGCAAGGCCGTAATGGGGAAAAACAGACCGCCTAAATACAGCAATGGCGTTATAAAAATGGTTTGGGACTGGGCAATATGATCGGGCTTGGGAAAAGACGTACCCACCATGCTGCCCACGCAGGTAAAAAAAATACAGCCCGGAAAAACCATTAAAAAATACAACGGCAAAGCGTCCCAACGGATGGCTACCGGGGAGAACAGGAGCAAAATACCCGCCACAATGGCCCCTTTGATCAGGGCCACCAAAAAGCCACCCAGAATTTCCCCCATAATAATGTCGGTGGTATGGATGGGCTTAATGCGGTACTCATCCAGCATTTTCTGGTGCCAACGGTCCATCCACAAGCCCCAGGCGCCGGTGCGGTAGGCTTCCAGCAGGATGGTCATGGTGATCAGCCCCGGTGTCAGGAAGGCCATGTAAGAGACCCCCTCCACCTCGGCAATATAGCCCCTTAGCCCCAGACCAAAGGCCAGAAAGAAGGTAAAGGGGATGGCAATGGTATTGATGGACTCGTTCAGCCAACCCTGCGCCTCTTGCAACAGCACTTTATGGGCAATGGGCCACACCCCACGGCGAAAATAAATCAGCTTCATCCGGCAGAGCCCTCATTGTCCTTCCAGTCACCTGACCCAGCCTTAAACGTGGCCATGGACTTACCGGCGACCGTCAGGTACACCGTTTCCATATCCGCCTGAGCCAAACCCAGAGACTTTAAATGTACAGGCTCGATCTGGGCCATTAAGGCGCTCAAATCCTCCCGGCGATCCAGGTGAAAGCGCAAGGCATCTTGATCCAGCACGGTGACCTGAGAAATAAAAGAGGCCAACTGCCGCTGATACTGCTCGGCCAAGGGCTCCGTCAGGGTCAACTCGTACATATTAGGCGGCGAAATACGGGCCTTCAGCTCCTGCGGGGTGCCTATCATCATCACTTCCCCGTAGTTCAAAATCATGACCTGATCACTCAAGCGATCGGCCTCTTCCATGTAGTGTGTGGTTAAAATGACGGTGGTTTCCTGCTTCAGGGCCTGAATGGTTTCCCAAATTTCCAGCCGGGCCGCCGGATCGAGCCCGGTAGACGGTTCATCCAGAAACAACAACCGTGGCCGGTGAATCAGGGCCCGAATCAGGGCCACCCGCCGCTGCATCCCACCAGAGAAATGATCCAGATAATCGTTCCGCCGCTCGTACAGGCCCACTTGCTCTAACAGGGCCTGAATACGCTTTTCATAAACCGGCTTTTCCATGCCGTGCAAGCGGGCATGCAGGGTCAAATTCTGCCACACGGAAAGATAGCGATCAAAGTGATTGTCCTGGGCCACGATGCCAATCAATTGACGAATCTGGGTGTTTTGTCGCCCCAGCTCAAAGCCTTCAATAAAAGCGGTGCCACTGCTGGGCCGCATAATAGAGGTTAAAATACGCAACAGGGTTGTCTTGCCCGCGCCATTGGGCCCCAGAATGGCGAAAACCTTGTCTCGCGGCACCTCAAAAGTGACACCCTTCAGCGCGTGAACCACCCCTTGAGGGCTGTGAAAGCACTTGGCCAGATTCTCCACCCGAATGGCCACCGCCACCGCAGAATCAGACGCTTCCGAAATGGAAGCAACAGGCTTTGCGTCTTGGGGACTGTCCACGATTGAATGCTCTCTCTTATTCTGGCTTACGCCGCTCTCTCTAGCACTAGGGTATCCACTCCCCGGCCCCCTGACAAGCCCCGGATCTGGGGTGACTTCTGTCCGGAGCTCAAATATTTCAATTTCTTAACAATTAAAAATCAAGATCCCACATGATTCAGAGCATTCATTTTTTAAACAACTTATTATCACCTAACACAATTTCCCCAACGCAACCGTTAATGCAAATAAGCAAAGCGCTGAAACCAATTTTTAGTTTGGGATAACAGTTTGAACAAGCCGGGGGACACCACCACTAACACCAAGACCATTTCTGTGAGCGAACATACGAACATCAAAAAAATAGTTAGTGAAGAATAGAATTAAAACAGGCTTATATATAAAGAAGAGAAGAACGGTTAGAGCGAAGCCAAAAATATTGAGTTTGTCAGGTAAGCAGCCCTTTATGTGGTCTGTTGATTGGATGCGAGACATTTAGCTTTTACTTGAGGGGTAAAATTAACAAGGCTCAGCCAACGGCTGGGCCTTTTCTTTTTCCCGATAGCGCCAGTCAATATGACCAAACTCCCTTCCTCCTCAAAAAATCGGTAAAATGTTGTAACCGACTCAAAAAATTTTCTAAAGAGTTGAGAGAAACCGCCGATAAGAAAGATACAGGAACAGAAACCCATCCCTTCCCGGTTTCACCTGAGCCGTTAAACCCGCCAGGAGAGCGAGCCCCTTGGACAAACATACAGCCAAAACACAACCGCACGACCCGCATTCCTCTCTGGATGAATCCGGGCGCGATCCCCTGGAGGCCATTTACGCCCTCAATATCGGCGACTTTGTGACGGAAAGTTTTATTTCCGATGATTTGCTGACTAAAATTAAC
Source organism: Vampirovibrio chlorellavorus (assembly GCA_001858525.1). GTDB lineage: Bacteria > Cyanobacteriota > Vampirovibrionia > Vampirovibrionales > Vampirovibrionaceae > Vampirovibrio > Vampirovibrio chlorellavorus. The sequence goes on from LAPX01000004.1 coordinate 63,826, forward strand.
GAACGCCTGGCCGACAACCCGGCCAAACTTAAAGCGCAACTGGAAGAGTTGATTCAGATTTACTCCATCGACAAGACCCTGGGTGTGCTGGGGCTGGATGCCCAATCCGGCTTTTTGATTTACGACTCCATTGCCGCCACCCTGGCCCAAATGTTTCAAGTGGACGCTTGCCACTTGTTCCAGACAGCCACCAAGGATACCAGTGAGCAGTACCTGAGCCTGACGGGGACCTCTCTGGAGCTGGATCGCCAGCAACGGTGGGAGGTGACCATTCCGGCCAAGAGCAATAACCTGCTCAGTGATGTTTATCATGGCTACGAGACTGAAACCTTTGCCAACATAAAAACCGTGGCCAACTGGCTGCCCAATGACCGGCTGGCCCAGTCCAAAACCCAAAGCGTCATGATCACCCCCTTGCGAGAAGGGGGAAAAGCCATGGGCCTGTTGGTGTTTGAGAGCTACCAACCGGCCGAGTTCTCTGAAGAGATGATGGCGCTGGCCGATGTGGCCGCCGAAGTGTTTGTAACCGGCATGCGACTGCAACAACTGGTGGCCGAAGCGCAGGAACGGATCAATCAATCCGACCACCAACCCGGTCAAGAGCTAAACAAACTGCTGAATATGCGGGCCCAGATTACGGAAAGCATTGCCGATTTGGGCATTCATCAGCAGGAATTTGTGGAAGCCCTGTCCAAAGCGGTAGACGCCCGTCAGAATTTCACCAAAGGACACTCCAAACAGGTGGGGCTGCTGGCCAGGGCCATTGCCGAAGCGCTGGCCTTGAACGAAAAGACCGTAGACCTGACCTACCTGGCCGGATTATTGGGCTCGGTGGGCAAGGTGCACATTCCCGATGAAATTCTCCATAAAAAAGAGAGCCTGACCCCGCAAGAGTGGGATCACCTGCGGGATCACCCCAACGTGGGGGTCAGCTTGCTGGTGAAAATCAACTTCCTCTCGGAAGTGATTCCCTTTCTGCATTCTCAAAACGAACGCTGGGATGGGTCCGGTGGCCCGGAAAAATTAAAAGGACGCAGCATCCCGTTGGGCAGTCGTATTTTGGCCGTGGCCAACGCCTATTACGCCATGACCCAGGAACGCCCTTACCGGGGAGATCCCCTTTCCCACGATGAGGCCTTGCAAACCCTTCAGCGGGAAGCAGGCAGTAAGTGGGACCCACTGGTAGTCGAGGCGCTCGCTAAAATTTCGCTGGACGCGTTGGCATAAATAGCCAGCCAGTGCGGCCAATCAGTAATCAAGGCCTCAGCCTGCGCTTGCGATAGAACCCGCAAGTGTTCTCCAAACTTGGCCACACTGGCCTGACACAGGGCTTCAAAGAAGGCCTCTTCCTGAATAGCCGGCGCTAAAAAAGCCGCCCCATGTTGCAACAAGCCGCCAGCCCGACGCAATTGAGCGCTGCCTGAAAGTTTTCGTCCGTCCATGGCCAGCAGGTCAGAAGGGGTATGGGTCTGGAAACAGACCGGGGAACGCAGATAATCCCGAGTGCCCGCATCGGCAGCCAACTGGGTTTGAAGTCCCAGTGTTTCCATAGCCTGCTGCACTATTCCCGAAAAAATGGCATAAGCCTCCTTCAGGCCCTGTTTTAGAATTTGTGGCTGGTTGGTGATGAAGGCAAAGGAAATATCCTGCCCATGTAAAATGGCCCGCCCCCCGGTGGGACGACGCACCACCGCCTTGATCGCCTGACTTTGACCGTAATAACGCAACAGGAAATCAAGGTCCCGCACCTTTTGGTTCACCCCCAGAGACAAGGTGGGCACTTTCCAGCAGTAGGTGCGCACCAGCAAAACCGGCTCCTGCTGGACACGAACCCATTCCAGCAAGGCCTCATCCAGGGCCATATTATAAATCCCACTCTGTGCGCCCGAGGGGAACGCCAAAAGCCGCATGCGCTTTCCTTTAAAAGACGGTGTAGACTGCCGCTATTTTAACAGCAATCAACTCAGGCTCACAGAAAGCACCATTAGAAAGCAGAGCACAAGACCTCAGAGCAGACGCCCTACTTCAGTTTAAATGGGCGCATAGCCCCTGGCACTACAAGGCAGAATTGAACAAGTGGGCCGCTTTTTGGTAGCCACTATCCAGCACCGATTCCAGTTTTTGAACCTGCATGGCGCTGGCCTTGCGACAGACAATCTCAAAAGCAGTCTGGGGAGTGTCCCCCCACTTCAAGACCCACCCATCATCAGAAAGTTCGGCCAGATGGGCGATATTTTTCTGAAGCTGGTTTAGTTGGACTTCGGTTTCCGTCATGAATAAAACCTTAAGTTGCTACTGTCCAAGGATTTCACCTCAAGACGATCTTCAGTTTAGCCCATTGCTTGAAAAAACGCCCTCCTCCACCGGTATAATCTTTACATTCCTTTGCAAACTATAGACAAACATTTGCCTGCCAAAAGCACTCTCATGCAAAATGATTTGTATAAAAATCTTTCAACTTTGATATGACTATTAAAAGTTTTTGCTAGAATAGGTAGAAATTTTTATGATTAAGCCGAATGAGTTGAAGCATGTCCTCGCATCCGACACGCCCGATTGGCAAACACCCAGAAATCAAACAACCTATAAAGAGTGATTACCGGTTTCACGGTTTGGTTAGAGTTGAATCAGTAGAGCAAGAGGGGAACATCACATGGTAACCACCACACTGGAGCTCCAGGAGCCCAAGCAGCCCGCCGCCGCTACCAATAGCAGCAGCCAGCGCCTCGTGGCATTTTTAGAAAAAGCCAACCTGCATAAAAAAGACTTTGCCGAAATGATCGGGGTGACGCTGTCATACGTCTACAGCCTGATTGATGAAAACATTGCCTTCTCCACCCGCACCACCACCTTGGAGCGGATTGCCGTGGTCATGGAAACCGAGCCGGAGACCTACCCGGAATACAAACGTCCGGAAGAACCTCGCCTGATTGATGCGGGCATTGAGTTTTTAAAGTCCGTTCAACGGCAACAAGGGCTCAGCAACGTGCAGTTCCTGAAGCGTTTTCCACGCAGCCAGCGCCTGGAAATTGTGGATATGTGGCGCGGCGCCTTGCCCATGCCTCTGGACTGGGCCAAATTGTTTGCCATTGCCACGGTACTGGAATTGGGCAAAGAGGATATTTACCCCTACTGGCAAGCCCGCTTGCAGCAGCACCTGACCACCGGCGGCATTGACGCCATGTCCAATATCGGCCTCTTGAACGCCATGTTCCAGGGCATTAAGGCGTATTTAAGGGTCTAATTGACGCCTCAAACAGCTTGAACCCTTCACTTAACAGTTCCATCGACCCCGGCCAACTTCCATTGCCGGGGTTTTGGTTTTGAGAAACAGACCGCCGGGCGGTCATCCTCTCGCTGAAAGTGGGCTGGCGTATTATAATCGCAAACAGGAGAGGTTTTGCTGAGACTTGGAGCATTTTGGTTGGTTCAACGTCAACAGCATGTATCGAGAGATTTAAAATAGCCTAGATTTTAATGCAGCCCAGATTTTACATACAGCGTGGTTATAAAACCATTTGCGGAAAGGGAATATCAACGCTTATGACCCCAGTTTCTTTTGGCCCCATCCACCCTCGTCTTTTTTCCGGCCAGCAAATCAAGGCCTTGGCCTGTGCCCTGCTCGTTTCAGTACAAGGTGGCTGGTGGATCAATTTAGCCCAGGCCGATAGCGTCATTCCCAAAGTGGAAACCTACACTTTGCCAACCGGGCAGACTTTATACATCAAGGAAGATCACAGCCAGCCCATTATTACCATTGATACTTGGGTCAAAACAGGCTCGGTTAATGAAAACGATAAAATCAACGGGGTGTCTCACTTTTTAGAGCACTTACTGTTCAAGGGCACCAACCTCTACAAGCCGGGGGTCATCGATCGCCTGCTGGAGTCCCGGGGTTCCCAGTTTAACGCCGCCACCAGCGACGACTTTACCCATTACTACATCACCACCGCCACCCCTTACTTTAAAGAAACCCTGAAGCTCCATGCAGACATGATGCTGAATGCGGCCATTCCGGCCAGCGAGCTGCCGCAGGAGCGCAAAGTGGTGCAGGAAGAGATCAACCGGGCCAACGACAACCCGGATCGCCAACTCTACACCGAATTGGCCAAACTCATGTACGGCCAGCACGGCTACGCTTACGATACCCTGGGCCCCAAGGAAAACATCGCCAGCATCCCCCGGGACAGTATTTTGGAGTATTACCATTACTGGTACCAACCCCAAAACTTCAACACCATTATTGTGGGTGATGTGAACCCGGAAGAAGCCAAAAAGCTGGTCACTGAGGCATTCCCCAAGCCACCCTTTTTAGCCCCCAAAGACTATCAGGCCCCGCAGATTGGTTTGGTGCAGCCCCCCAGCGCCCCTCAGGCCAAAGTGCTGGAAAACCCCAGTATTACCCAATCTTATTTTGCCCTGGGCTTTTTAGGACCAGCGCAACAAAAGCCGAAAGATGTCTACGCCCTGGATATTGCCCTGCTGGCACTGGGAAATGGCAAAAGCTCTCGCCTGTATCAGGCATTAAGAGAAGCAAAACCTCTGGCCAACAGTGTTTCCGCTGGAAATTACACCCAAAAATATTCAGGTCTAATCGTAATCAACGCCGAGGCCAAACCGGAAAACCGGGAAGTGGTCAAACAGGAAATCCTAAAACAGCTCAAGCAACTGAAAGCCAACGGCATCACCCAAGCAGAGCTGGACAAGGCCAAAAATCAGTACATCAAGGACTTTGTATTTGAAAACGAAACCACCGACGGCACCGCTTCCAGCATTGGCTACAACGTCACCATTGGTAGCCTGCAGGATTATCTGGATCACGTCAGCAATGTGGACAAAGTAACCCTGGATCAGGTCAAGGATGCCCTGAACCGCTATCTGAATTTTAATCAGGCCGTCATGGTGGAGCTGCTGCCCAGCAGCCTGAAAGCCAATTTAAAAGCGGAAAGCAGTGCGGATTTGGCCTTATTGCAAACCACCGAAAGTTTTCCCATTGTGCCCAGCGCCCTGAGCCCCAAGGCCCCGGAAGCAATTGAAGCCGCTGAAATCGACAGTGCCATTGACAAGAAAACGCTGTCCAACGGCATGACCCTGATTAGCAAGCCTCGCAAAAACTCGGCGACCGTGGCCGTTAAACTGTTTATCAAAGGCGGTCAGGGGGTAGAAACCATCCCCGGCACCGCCAGCCTGGTCAGCACCTTGATGATGCAAGGAACCCCTTCCCGCACCGCCGAGGCCATTAGCCGGGAGCTGGAAAGCAAAGGCATGAGTCTAACCGTGTCCGCCGATGAAGACTTTATTGAGATCACCGGCAGCGCCATCCGGGAAGATCTGGGGGAACTGTTTGCCGTGCTGAAAGACGTGCTGCGCAATCCCGTTTTCGCCCAGGATGAAATCAGCAAAAAGAAAGAGCAGATTCATCAGGCCCTGGCTGCCAGCCGAGACAACCCCTCCTCCTTGGCGTTTGAAAACCTGACCACCGCATTATACCCACACCACTCCTACGGCAACGAGGGCAAGCGGGTAGAAGCCAATCTGGATCTGATCTCCCGGCAGGATTTGCTGGACTATTACAACTTGTACTTTGTGCCCCAAAACATGGTGGCCTCGGTGGTGGGCAATTTCGATGAAGCCACCCTGCAAAATTACCTCACTTCCCTGTATGACAGCTGCACCAGTTGCCAGAGAAGCCTAATCAGCACGCCACCGGTTCCCGCGCTGACTGAAAGTAAAACCGTGACTGAAGAAAAACCACAACTCTCGGCCACCTGGCTGGCCCAGGGATGGCTGGTGCCTCCCATTCGTGAGCAAAAAGACTACGTGGCTCTAAAAGTGCTCAACTCCCTGTTGGGCACCGGCATGAGCTCCCGCTTGTTTGTGGATTTACGGGAAAAACAGGGACTGGCCTATGTGGTCGGCAGTATGTTACCCACCCGGGAAGAGAAAAGCCGGTTTGTGGCCTACATTGGAACCGATCCGGCCAATTTGACCCGAGTACAAAACGGCTTTAACCACGAGATTACCCGCCTGCAAAACGAGCTGGTTCCGGACAAGGAACTGGCTGAAGCCAAAAGCAAGCTGCGGGGCAGTTTTTCTCTAGCCCACAACACCAACATCAATCAAGCCTACTATCTGGGCTTTTACGAAGTTGTCGGTGCCGGTTATGAGTTCGACAAGACTTATCCAGCGCTTATAGAACAAGTCACCCCCCAAGATATTCAGCGGGTGGCCAAACTGGTATTTTCAGGGCCCAGCGTATTATCGGTGGTAAAACCCACCGCCGTAACACCCAGTCCTGCACGCAAATAAAGATAACCGCAAATGAATGTAACCAGGGTATAAACACCCTGACTCAATGCAAACCGTATCCTGTTTTCGCAAACCGCGAAAGCGTGATTGGTTATGACTGTTTGATGGCCTTACGCACAATCATTTGCGTAAAACACAGCAACACAAATTTGCTTCCAGCCTGTTTCTCAGCCTTCGTGAATGATGAACCGATTTAATCCAATTCGGATTAACCGAAGGTCTTAAAGGTCGATTCGATGTTTTTGCCAATTACCTTACGAACTGCATCGATCTCGGTCTGGACCGCTTCCCGTTGGGTATCAACCCGACGCAACTGCAATTCCAGGGATTTATCAATCGCCTGAATGGCAGATACACGTGCCTGGATTTGTTGTGCTTCGGGTCCCTCTGGCTCCAGGTTGGAGCTGATGGTAAACAAAGCGCCAGTAACGTTGGCCAACTGCATTCTGGCCTGGTTGATAAATTGGCCCTGAAGCTCTAAGTCACTCTTTCGAGCGGTGAGCATCATATACCTTGCTTGACTTGCTGCAAACCCCATTGATTCTCTCTCCTCCTGTTACCAGTAGAATGGTGGTATCTAGCTCAGGTCATCCTTTGCTAAACTGTCAGTGAATGTTTTTGATCTCTCTCACGTGAATTCTTCTATGGTTTTAGCCACATCCAAAATGAAACATTCACCAACATAATAAAAACATTCATTTATTTCTGATTGCGTGCGATAACAGACGCATAACCATGGACTTCCACCCAATAACTGAAAAACGACCACAAAAAATAGCTTCAATATATAGGGTTGATTGAACATCGAAATAAATACCAACCCGCACACTTACAATTCTTGATGCAATGACATTAAAGTTTTTTAACATCCTCCAGAAAGAAAGTGCCACCGTGTCACCCAGCAGACCCATCCACATCATCGGCGCCGGACTGGCAGGCTGCGAAGCCGCCCTGCAACTGGCCAAGCGCAACTTCCAAGTATTTCTGTATGACCATAAGCCCGAGCACTGCTCACCGGCCCATCACAGCAAAACCTTGGCGGAAATTGTCTGTAGCAACAGTTTTGGATCGGTGAACACCGAGGAAAGCGCCTCTGCCAGTGGGCTGCTAAAAGAAGAAATGAAATTGCTGGACTGTGAACTACTGAAAATAGCCCGTGCTGTGGCAGTCCCGGCAGGCAAGGCCCTGGCTGTGGATCGGGAAGCCTTTACCCAAAAAGTGACCGAAACCGTCAAAGCAAACCCCAACATTCACTTCATTTGCCAAAATGTGACTGACATTCCAGATGACGCCTGGGTACTGATTGCCACCGGCCCTATGACCTCGCCGGAACTGGCCGAATCCATTGCCAAGCGACTAAAACGCGATCAGCTTTACTTCTTTGATGCCGCCGCACCCATTATCACCAAGGATTCGATCGACTTTAACATCGCCTTCTTTCAGGATCGCTACAACGCAGGGGCCGAGGGTAAAACTGAGGATATGGGAAGCTATATCAACTGCCCCCTGGAAAAACCGGATTATGAGGCGTTGGTCGAAATTCTGCTGAACGGCGAAAAAACAGAGTTGAAAACCTTTGAAAAAGAATCCGCCTGCTTTTTTGAAAGCTGTATGCCGGTGGAAGTAATGGCCGGTCGTGGCCCTCAAACCTTGCGCTTCGGCCCCATGAAACCCGTGGGCATCACAAACCCAAAAACCGGGCGCTGGCCCTATGCCGTGGTGCAACTCCGGCAAGACAACGCCGAAGGCACCCTCTATAACATGGTGGGCTTCCAGACCAATTTGAAATGGGGCACCCAAAAGCAAATGATCCAGATGATTCCGGGGCTGGCCGAGGCCAACGTGGTCCGTTACGGGGTCATGCATCGCAACACCTACATCCATAGCCCGGAAGTCCTCCAGCCCACGTTACAGCTTAAAGAGCACCCACATATTTTATTCGCCGGTCAGCTCACTGGCACAGAGGGGTACACGGAATCCGTGGCAACTGGCATGTTTGCCGCCCTGAACATTGCCAGACTCTGCCAAGGACAAGATGCGGTCATTCCCCCGGGAGAGAGCATGCTGGGCGCCCTGCTACGTTATATCACACGCCCCGAGGCCATCCACCACAGCTTTCAACCCATTAACAGTAACTGGGGTATCCTCCCGGAATTGCCAGAAGGTTCCTTTCCCCGGAAAAACAAAAAAGCCAGAAACCTACTGTATGTTCAGCGCAGTCTAGCAGCAGTCCAGCGCTGGCAAAGCGAAGTCCTGAAATAAAATCCTAGGACCAAACAGAAATAGCGATAGCCGAACGGCTTCGCAAAATCAGACGCAAGCAAAAAAGAAGTCGGCCCGAAAACCGACTTCTTTTAATTTTAAGAATGAGACCAGATGGGCCTTACTGACCACCGGAGCGAATCATCATGACTTTCACCGGTTTGGCCGGAACGTTGGCATTCATCTCAGTATTACCAGAGATCCCCTTAATGGCGATAGCAGAGAAAGCGATCATGGGTTCCGCGAAAATACCCAGTCCCAAAGTGGCTACCAAACAGAGGGCAAACACAAAAGAGACCTGATTAAAGGAACGCTTGTCTGCTTCCTCGGCGGGGAGTGCTTCCACCGCATCCGAGGGATCGGCAATAACCATCAGGCGAATCACATTCAGGTAGTAGTACAAGGAGATAGTGCTGGTTAGCAGGGCAACCACCACCAGCCACAGGTACTGACTGCCTGCGTTGGCCACGGCCTGAAACAGGAAAAACTTACCAAAAAATCCAGCGGTGATGGGAATACCAGCCAGTGATAACAACATGATGCTCAAGATAAACGCCATGGCAGGGCGCTTACGCACCAACCCGGCATAAGCAGCAGTGTCCACCCGCCCCGTTTCGTTCTCGAAGTGGGTAACCACAGCAAAGGCACCCAGGTTCATGAACAAATACGTAATCAGGTAATAGAGAATACTTGATAAACCAGCGGGACTCATCACCACAAAGCCCAGTAACAGGTAACCCACGTGGGCGACCGTACTGTAAGCCAACAGGCGCTTGATGTTCTTTTGGGTGAGGGCCACCACATTACCAATCACCATGGAGGTCACCGACAACACCACCATCAAGCCAGACAAACTGGGGGAGTGGGCAAACACGGTGGAAAAAAGTCGAATGGCAAACGCGAAAGCGGCAATTTTTGAAATGACCGACAAGAAAGCCACCACCGGCGTAGGAGCTCCTTCATAGGTATCGGGAGCCCACATATGGAAAGGGGCAGCAGACAGTTTAAAACTAATACCGCCCACAATGGTCACCATCATAATGGCAATCACAATAGGATGAACCTGACTGGCCGCAGCCGGGAAGTGGCTGGCAATGGCGTTGAAATCCAGGCTACCCGTCAAACCGTACAGAATGGAAAAACCGAACAGCAGGATAGCGGTAGCCATACCACCATAGAGCAAGTACTTCAAACCCGCTTCGGCGCTGAGCACGTTGCCGCGCAAATAGCCCACCAATATGTATGAGGAAATACTAAGGGTTTCCAGAGAAACAAAGACCATAATCAGATCCTTGGCTCCACTCAGCATCATCCCCCCCAGCAGGGCAGACAGCAACAGCACGTAGTATTCACCGGGAACCTCGGCTTTTTTGTCAACGTAAGTGCGGGTGAATAACAGAACCATCAGCGTGCCCACAACCAGCATAGTTCGAATGAGAAGGCTGAACAAATCTCCGGTAAACAGACCACCAAACACATCAAAGCTCAGGTACCGGGGATCAGCCACATAGCCTAAATTCCAGTGGATACTCAGCATCACCAAGGTCATGATTAAACCCAGCAAGGCGTAACCCCAAATCTCCTGGCGCTCTCGCAAGGTATTACTAACGGCCAACCGGTAAACGGAAGCCAGAATGAAAAACACCAAAATGATTTCAGGAGCGATTAAGGGCATGTTGTTTTCTTGCATAAATCGCATTAATTGATCGTTCAATAGCATGGGTCTAGTTTGCTCCTGCACTACGGGCGGTCAACAGGGATTTCAGCGCCGGTTTTTGCGCCGCGACGTGTTGCGCATCCAAATCTGCATAATGTTGCGCGGCAATGGCGCTGACATCAGATTCAAACTCAATGGTAATCAGCTTTGGGTAAACACCGAAAGCAATGACCAATAAAGTCAGAGTCGCCAGAACGAATACTTCGCTGGAAGTGGCGTCTGGTAACTTAGTCCATCGTTCCTGAATCGGGCCGAAGAAAACCCGTTTCAGCATCCACAGCAAGTACGCAGCCCCGATGATTACCCCAAGGCCTGCCACAAAGGTGAGCCCTTGAATGGAGAGATCAATCTGACTGCCAAAGAAGGGGATGGTCTGGAAGGCTTTCGAGACAAAGGCCCCGTAGAATACCAAAGTCTCACTGGCGAAACTGACCAACAACGGCAAGCCCAGGCTGGCCATAGACATAAACAGGAAAAAGTAGAAAATAATGGGGGTTTGGGTAGCAAATCCGCCGTAATCGGAGATAGCGCGGGTATGCGTGCGGTTATAAAGGGTACCCACACACATAAACAAGGCCGCACTGACCAGACCATGAGCGAACATTACAAACACGGCACCGTTGAAACCAATGGCGTTGAGCGCCGACAAGCCGAGTAATACAAACCCCATGTGGCTGACACTACTGTAGGCAATCAACTTTTTGAGGTCGGTTTGCACCAAAGCAACCCCGGCTGTGTAGACAATGTTAATCACCGCCAATACGGTAATATAGGGAGCCAGCACACGGGCCGCATCGGGCAGGAACTCAAAGCAGAAGCGCAGCATCCCGTACGCACCCATTTTGAGGAGGATCCCAGCCAACATCATACTGATGGGCGTGGGCGCTTCCACGTGGGCATCCGGTAACCAGGTATGCACCGGCACCACCGGCAGCTTAACGGCAAAGGTAATAAACAGGGCGATGAAAATAAGAATTTGAGCCGTCAATGGCAAATTCTGGCCGATGGCATGCTGAATGGTCTGGTACTGGAACAAGGTGGCCATGTCGGCGCCAGGCAGTGAGCGGGCATGGAAGTACAAGGCCAACGTACCCGCCACCAAAAACACCGAACCAAACAAGGTGTACAAGACAAACTTAATAGAAGCGTAATCCCGACGGGGGCCGCCCCAGATGGCAATCAGCAAGTACATGGGAATGAGTTCCAACTCCCAGAAGAGGAAGTACAAGAACATATCCCGTGCCAGAAACACGCCCATAACCGAGGTGGTCAGGACAAACAACATGGAATAGTACAGCTTGAGACGCTTATGTATGGAGGAAAAGCTGGCGATGGAAGCCATCAAGAGCAAAAAGGTGGTCAGGTAAACCAGCGTCATGGTCAATCCGTCAGTACCCAAAGCATAAGTAATCCCCAGACTGGAAATCCAGGGAACGCTTTCCGCCATGGGCTTCACCCAGCCCAGCCAGGACAGGGAGGAGAACAGGAAAACGATTGCAGCGCTCACAATGCCCACTGTATGCGTGGTTCGACCTTCTTTACCCTCCGGCAGGATCAAAATGGGAGCGATCAACAGGATGGGGAGAAAGATCAGAATCGAAAAATAATGTTCTGTTAAAAAATTCACAGCCATAAGCTCCTTCAAAGCGTCCTACATTAACCAGTAGAACAACAACAGGGAAAGACAAACCACCGCAAAAAACATCACGGCAATATATGTTTGCACCTTACCAGACTGCAACTGACGCAGGGCATAACCGGCCCCCATCACGCTGCGACCGGTAACATTCACCACGCCATCGATCCCGCCCTTATCAAAAGTGGAAGATCCACGGGCAAAGGCCAGATAAACTCGGTCAACGAAAGTCTGATAAATGTCATCGAAGTACCATTTATTCGAGAACAGACTGAACGCGGTAGCGGCAAACGGAGCCTTCTTGATGGCTTCAGGAATGGCAGGCGCCACCACATAGAAGAGCACAGCCAAGCCTGCCCCAATCAGCCCAATGACCAAAGACATCAAGCCCACTTCAGAGAAGGCCGCCTGAGCAAAGGTATGGGCATGTTCGCCAGCGTGATGTGCCCCGGCATGAATGTAGGCACCGAACGCAGGCAGCCAGTTCACATCTTTCAAGCCAGCCATGGCAAGCCCAATCAGGGCAGAAGGGACAGCCAGAACAGCCAGAGGCCATTTCATCGCAGTGTCTTCATGATGTACGTGGGCCTCGCCCCGGTACTTGCCCCAGAAGGTCAGGAAGTAAGTACGGAACATGTAAAAGGAGGTTAAACCGGCCGTAATCGCCAAATTCCAGTAAATGCCCGGAGCATATTCTTTAGCGCCCAACAAGATTTCATCTTTAGACCAGAAACCACTGGTCCAGAACAAACCAGAAATAGCCAGCGTCCCAATGAGGTAAGCCAGGTGAGTGATGGGCAATTTCTTGGCCAAACCACCCATTTTACGCATATCCTGCTCGTCTTCGCAGGCGTGAATCACGCTACCAGAACACAAGAACAACATGGCCTTAAAGAACGCGTGGGTAAACAGGTGAAACAATCCGGCGGTAAAAGCGCCCACGCCCATCCCGGCCATCATAAAGCCCAACTGGGACATGGTGGAGTAGGCCAAGGCCTTTTTGATATCGTATTGGGTCAAGGCGATTGTCGCCGCCACCACCGCAGACATCGTACCGATCAGGGTAATGAACAACATGGCGGTGTCTGAGGCCTGAAAAACGGGGTAAGCACGGCCCACCAGATAAACACCCGCAGCAACCATGGTCGCGGCGTGAATCAAGGCGCTAATGGGCGTAGGACCTTCCATAGCGTCCGGCAACCAGGTATGCAAAGGCAACTGGGCACTTTTGGCCATGGGCCCCATAAAGAGCAAAATGGCGATAACCGTAAATGTGGTCGGGCCAGCAAAGGCAGCAATTTGATTCACAAACGCAGGCAAAGCACTAAAGGACAGAAACGCCGCATGAGGATGTACAGCCAAGTAGCTGCTCCACATCGGGAAGCTGAAATAAAGCAGACCCAAAATACCGAACAGGAAACCAAAGTCGCCCACCCGGTTCATTAAAAAAGCCTTCATACAAGCAGCGGCTGCGGAAGGCTTATGGAACCAGAAGCCGATTAGCAGATAACTGCTAACGCCCACCAATTCCCAGAAAATATAAATTTGGAACAGGTTGGTACTGAGCACCAAGCCCAGCATGGAAAAGTTAAACAGGGCCAAATAGCCAAAGAACTTGGCGTAGCCTTTGTCATGACTCATATAACCGTGGGTGTAGCACTGAATCAGGATACTGATAAACGTGACCACAAACAGCATCATGACCGACATAGAATCTACCAAATATCCGAGAGACAGTTTGAAGTCTCCGGCCTGCAACCAGGCCACGTTACGCTCCAACGCCTTTACAGCATCGCCGGGCTGATGGAACAACCACTGCAAAGCACCGAAGGTATGCAACAGTCCCAAGAAAGTGGCAAAAATGGTTAAACCCGAACAAGTCTCTTTACGAGTGTTCGAGGCAAAGGTGCGAATCAGCACAATTAGAATAAAAGCAGCCAGCGGGTAGAGGGGAACCGCCCATATATTGTCAACGTTTGCAAACCAATCCATTGTTGTCAGCTCCAAACTCTTACCATTTCAACAGGTTAAAATCTTCCATATCCGCAGTGGCCCGAGCCCGGTACAGGGCAATGACAATGGCCAAGCCAACGCTCGCTTCAGCCGCAGATACAGTGAGTACAAAAATTGCAAAAACCTGGCCCAGCAAAGCATCACCGACGGGCGAAAAATTATTGAAGGCCACCAAATTAATATTCACCGCACTCAGCATCAGCTCAACGGCCATCAGCACGCGAACCACGTTGCGGCCAGTCAGGACACCCGCCAAACCAATCGTAAAGAGAATGGTGGCCATCACCACATAATGGGTCAATCCGATGTGGGTTATAAAATCAGGCATAGCTCAAATCAACTCCAAAACTTACTGTTGGGACAGGCCACTTTTACCAGAGTCGGCATTTTTCAGAGCCGACTGGCGTTCGGCCAGCTCAAACTCTCGCTTTTGCCGTAAAGCCTCAATGGCGATTTCGGGTGGGGCGCTATTGGTATCGACCGGCAGGCGGACATCACCCAGCATGGTTTCATCCGACTCGTAGAACCGCTTTTTGGCAATCACGATGGCCCCAATCATGGCGGCCAGCAACAGGATGGAAGCCAGTTCGAAAGGCAATGCGTATTTACTGAAGAGCAATTCACCCAACATATTGGTACTGCCTTCAATGGTGAAAGCTGCAGCCAATGCCGGATTCACCGTATTCAAGTCCGCACCGGGGCCAATTAGGGAGCCTCGCAGCAACAGGGCGAACACATAAGCAATGATGATGCCGTAAGCCACTTTACCCGCTTGACTGGCTTTTTTGGCCTGCAACGGCTTATCGCCGGTGAACATAATGGCAAACAGCATAATAATGGTTAGGCCCACCGCGTAAATAATAATCTGGGCGATGGCCAAAAAGTCGGCATTGTTAAGCAAATAAAAGCCGGCGATGGACATGAATACAGCAATGAGGCACAAGGCGGCGTAAATATTACTGCGATTCAAGACGGCACCCAATGCGGCAACCACCGAAACAACGGCAAATATCCAGAAGATGGCGCTATCTAGCATTGATCATTGATTCCTTCTACCCTGCCCAACCGTTGGTCGGGCTGCTGATTCTTGCACTAACTACGATACTCAAACGGCTTCAAACAATCTTAAAGGAAAAAAGACTCCAGGTAAAAATTTGGGACTACTGCACCAAAGGCTCCATCCCGTGAACCAGGCGCCAGTGATCAGAATCTTCACCCGATAACGTGAGATCCTTTTTATCCAGCACCAACGCCTCACGGGAATAATCGGCCAATTCAAAATCCGGCAACATCTTGATGCAATCGACCGGACAAACTTCCGTGCAATTGCCGCAAAAAATACAACGGCCCATATCAATGGTGAACATATCAATGACCGGCTTTTTATTCACGTCCCGATGCATTTCAATCTGAATCAAGTCGGTGCAGGGACAAACCCGGGCACAGGCCTGACAGCCCACGCACAAATCAGTCCCATCGGATTTACTGAGCAGGCACAGCCGACCGTGGAAACGGGTGCTGAGGTCTGGCATCACTTCGGGGTATTCCAAAGTAATGGGCGGACGGAAATAGTGGCTGAATACCGTAGCCATCCCTTGACCAATGGCCTTTAGACCATCGATGACCCGGTTCTGCTGAATATCATTGTGTTTGGCACTCATCGGCGGGCTAACCTCGCTTCTAATTTTTCACTCAGGAGACGGCTCATCAGGACAAAGAAGAGCCAGAAAACAACGCTGACAGCCACCAACCAGCCAGCCCAAGGCATAACCGTCTGAGCATTGAGGATGGGGAGGCTTTGCAGAACGGTTTTGCCGTTCGCAGGGGGCAGCATCACGTATTTTTCAATCGCAATGGAAAAGATATTGATCAAGGAAAGCGGAATCAGGAACTTCCAGCTAAAGCCCATCAACTGATCCGGCTTCAAGCGAGGCAAAGTACCCCGAATCCACATGGCCAGGAAGATGAAGGCATAAGTTTTAAGAATGAACCAGAACAACATCTCGATTTGCAGGGCCAACTGGGTCAACCCCGTCATCTGGGCGGGCTCCTGACCAGAAATGAGGGACAGGACAAACGGACCAAACGGACTGTAGTAGCCACCCATGAAGAAGGCTGCCGTAAAGGCGCTCATGGCAAACAAAGAGGCGTACTCAGCCAGGAAGAACAAGGCGAACTTCATACCGGAGTATTCCGTGTTGTAACCACTGACCAACTCACTTTCAGCTTCCGGCAAGTCAAAGGGAATCCGGTTCACTTCAGCCAGGGCAGACACAAAGAAAATCACCAGACTGAGCGGCGTTAACAGAATGCCGTACCAGTTCCAGAATCCACCTTGCTGGGCCTGAACAATTTGACCGATGTTCATGGTTCCGGTAAACAAAACCACCGCCAACACAGCCATCACCAAGGGAATTTCGTAACTGATGGCCTGTGCCGCGCTCCGCATACCCCCCAACAGGGAGTATTTGTTGTTGGAGGCCCAACCGGCCAATACGATGCCTACCACCGAAATGGAAGAGATGGCAAAAACGAATAAAGCACCCGCAGGCAAGGCCACGGCCAACAACTGATCCGTAAAGGGAATCAGGCCGAAAAACACAAACGCCGGCAAAAAGAAGATGGCAGGGGCGATGGTAAACAGGAACTTATCCTGACCATCCACCATAATGTCTTCTTTAAACAACAGCTTAAAGGCGTCGGCAAAGGTTTGCAGGGTACCCCAGGGGCCAACCCGGTTGGGGCCTTTCCGCTGAGTCATCCAGGCCAGAACCTTACGTTCCATTAAAACCAGGAACGTTACAGAGGTGATACCAGCAGTGGCAATGAGGGTGAAGATAATCACCGCCCATAAAATCAACAATACCGGGCCAAAATCATTCCAGTTCATCTGCAAGCCCAATAGGTTGGTGAGCTGGTTCAGAATCTGGGGCAGCCAGGCTGGATAATCGGGGGGAGTCTGGAACATTTAGCGATCAACCTCCGGCAAAATTACATCCAGGCTACCAAAGATAGCCATCAAATCTGGGTACAGGTTACCAATCATCAGCTCAGGCAGCACGGACAAGTTGGAAAAAGAAGCCCCACGCCACTTCATCCGATATGCCTTGGGCGTTCCGTCACTAATCATGTAGCAGGCCAGCATGCCCCGAGGAGACTCGCAAGCGCTAAAGGCTTCGCCAGCCACCGGCTTGTAAGTCATCAAGTTGATTTTCTGACCCTGGGTCTGCCAGTCAAAGTCAATGTCAGGAATAGCCTTGGGATCTTCGCCCTTTTCTTTGGCCGCCTGACGAGCCGCTTCGATCTCGGCCTGTTTGTTAATGATGTTCTGGGTATCGCCACCGGGGATTTTATCCAGACACTGCTCGATGATACGGCAAGATTCCCGCATCTCAGCCATACGCACCAGGTAACGATCGTAAACATCCCCGTGTTTGCCCAAGGGAACATCAAATTCCACTTCATCGTAGCAGGCATAGGGATTGGTTTTACGTAAATCCTGAGGGATACCGGCAGCCCGTATGCTTGGACCAGTCACGCCGTACTTCAGGCAAGTTTCCATATCCATTTTGCCAATACCCACCGTTCTATCCAGAATAATGGGGTTTTGGGTCACGATGGACTCATACTCATCAATGATAGAGGGCATTTTACGCACGAAATCCCGGCAATGGGCAATCCAGCCCGGGGGCAGATCGGCATTCACCCCGCCAAAGCGGTAGTAGTTGTACATCATACGAGCACCGGTCAAATCTTCAAACAGCTTGAAGACTTCTTCCCGCTCCCGAAACGCGTAAAACAAGGGGCTGGTGGCACCCAAATCGAGCAAGAACGTACCAAACCACAGCAAGTGAGAAGTGATCCGGTTCAACTCCATCGTGATCATGCGGATATAGTGAACCCGCTTGGGCACCTTCAGGTTGGAAATGCGCTCAATGGCAGTTACAAATACAAAGTGGTCGTAGAAAGAAGAAAGGTACTCCACCCGATCCAGAGTCGGCTGATACTGGAAGTAGGAGCGCGATTCGGCCATTTTTTCTTTACTGCGGTGAAGGTAGCCAATGATGGGCTCCATATCCTTCACCACTTCACCGTTCAGCGTGGTAACCAAACGCAATACACCGTGAGTACTGGGATGCTGGGGGCCAATATTGATAACAAGGTCTTCAGTCTTTAGACCCTGCTCGGTATGCACCCCTGGAATTTCTGAAATTGTCATATCGTCAGCTGTCCTTACCGTTCATTCCAGACCAGACGGGGGTCATTCACTTTATAATCCTTGCGTAACGGATGCCCCAACCAGTCATTGGGCATTAAAATACGGGTCAGGTTGGTGTGCCCGTCGTAATGAATACCCAACAAATCGTAGGATTCGCGCTCGTGCCAGTCAGCGGCATGCCAGATCGGCATCAAACTGGGAGAATGCTCATTCTCGGCAGTGACCTTCAGGCACAAATACTGAAAAGTCTTGGTGGAGTAGAGGTGATACACAGACTCCAGACGGTCTTTCCAATCTACCCCGGTGCAAGACATGAGCAAATCAAATTGCCCTTGATCGCGAATCACTTCGGCTGCTTTCAGCAAATCCGCGCAAGACACATCAATCATCTCAGTACCCATGGCGTCGTTGCCCAGGTGCTTGACCGGAATCTTTAATTTTTCGAGGAGTTGACCAACTTTGCCCGCAGGAATGGGCGCAGGCTCTGCATCCGCGGGAGCGGCTGCCTTAGCGACCGGCTCTTTGCTGCTGTTCTCTTTCTGCTCTTCGCTCATGGCGGTACTTCACATTTCCTCTGACTAACGGTATTTTGCCTTCAGCTTGCAGCTCATCCACCGGATAAGCATACTTCTGGACACCCCATTTGACATTGGGCTGACCCGACTTGGGCAACAAAACTTCTCCGGGACCGATTTCCACCCGAGGGGTGTGCTCGGCGGCCCGTTTTTTACGATCCACGATGGACTCGGTACGAATTTGCTTTTGCAGCTGAATCAGTGCATCCAGCAAGGCTTCCGGACGAGGGGGGCAACCCGGCACGTACACATTGACCGGGATCAAGCGATCCACGCCACGCACCACCGAATAAGAGTCATTCTCGTACATCCCGCCAGTAACTGTGCAGGCACCCATGGCGATGACATACTTGGGTTCTGGCATTTGCTCATACAAACGCACCAAAGCGGGCGCCATTTTGTGGGTAATGGTCCCTGCGGTAATAATCAGATCGGACTGCCGGGGGGTAGCCCGGAAAACTTCAGACCCGAAGCGAGAAATATCGTGCTTGGAAGCCCCTACGGTCATCATCTCAATGCCACAGCAGGAGGTGGCAAAGGTCATGGGCCAGACCGAGTTAGAGCGTGCCCAGTTGTAGACCGTATCAATGGTCGTAACCATAATGCCAGAACTTTCCAGCAGGTCCTGAAGCCCAGTTACAACGGTTTCTGTTAAAGACATACAGAAATAACCTCCGTCCTTCTTACTGCCACCTGAGGGCGTCACGCTTCCAGGCGTAAACCAGGCCCAGCATCAGGATTCCGATAAAAATAAACATTTCAACAATAGGGAACAAGCCCATGGTCTGGGTCAAGCGCTCAAAAGCGACTGCCCAGGGAAACAAAAAGACGGTCTCGATGTCAAACAAGATGAACAACAAGGCGTACATGTAGAATTTGACGTCGAACTGAACGTGAGAATCGCCAAAAGGGGTCATCCCGGACTCGTAAGTGGTGTACTTCAAGCGGGTGGGATATTTGACCTGAACAATCTGGGAGATTCCCATCATCAGGAAAGGGGTAATGGCCGCCAGTAACAGCAGCAAAAGCAACATGGAATAACCGGTTAAATGCATGGCCTTGTCTCGTTCGTCTCTTCTATATAAATACGGTCCAAACTATGGGCAAAGCGCTCAGTGAGAGGGGGTGGGGCTTGGCTCAGACAATGACTGATAAGGAATTTGACTCACCCGGCTGATTTACAATCCATAAACCAGTATCATTTAAAAATAAACTGTGGAACAAGTCAAAGTTTAATGACAGATTTTGGACACCTTGATGATACCACCATTTTTGGCCAAACGGGGAGGCCCATTTTCTTTGATCTCCGCCATGCCCAGCGCAACCCTTTTGATTTCCGGACTGAGCCTGAGTGCGCTGACGCTGCTTCCAGCCTATAGCGAGAGCGCTTTGGATAAAGCGGCACAGCTTTTGCAAGACGGGCGCTCCACGTCGGCGGCAGCCATTTATCAGGAATACCTGAAAGCTCATCCCAGGGACTTGAACGCCCAGCTTGCCATGGCCAACATTGCCATTCGCCAGTTCGATTACCCCAAGGCCAAGTCCATACTGGAGCAAACGCTGGCCCAGCACCCGGGTTCCGCAGAAACAGCCGCCACGCTAGGCCATTTGTTTCAGCTTTGGCAAAACGCCCCCAACGGGAAACTGGCCGACAATACCCGGGATTATCAAGCCCTGGCCGAAGAGCATTTTAAGCAGGCCCTGAGCCTGAACCCGCAAAGCCCCCTGGTGCTGAGTTATACAGCGGAATGGAGCCTGCAAAAAAACGATCTCATCACCGCAGAACAAAGTCTGCAAAAGGCCTTGCAACTTCGTCCCACGTTTATACCTGCCTTTCAGGGGTTGACCCGGTTTTACATTAAGGTCAGGGACATTCCCCGGGCCAAGGATACCGTTTTGCACGCCACGGAACTGGACCCATTGGATGCCATGAACTACTACTTAACCGCCCAACTCCTCGCCATGGCCAACCGTCCGGCGGAAGCGGTGAAATACGCCACCAAATCGGAGCAACTGGATTACGGACGTATGCCAGAGCGGGATTATTTGCTGGCCACCCAGTATGAAAAACTGGGAGAAACGCCCAATGCCGTGCAATACTACGAAACCTTGACCCGATACACTCCCCGGGACTCACAGGTCTGGCTCAAGCTGGGGGAACTCTATGAACTGACCAATCAGCAAAAACAAAGCCTGAATGCCTTTCAAAAAGCCCTGGGCCTCAAGCCGGATATTCTCAATGGCTTGTACGATGAAGCCCGACAAAATACCCGGCTGGAAAAAATCGAGGTGGCCTGCAAACAGTGGCGACGGCTGCTGAACATTCGGGTCAACGATGCGGCCACCGTGGAAGAAGGGCTGAGTGCCCTGGCCGGTCTACATTACCTGAATTACTTTTACCGGCCCAATCAACCGGATACCAATGCCGAAAGCGATCTCCGACGAGTGGAAGAAGCGCTGGAGCAAAATCCGGATCAACCCAATCGCCAGCTGGATCGGTTGAAATTACTGATAGCCCGGCAAGGCACTCTCTCAGAGGACCGGCGTCAAGATCTGCTGGTGATGAGTAAAGTGAATGACGATGCCGTGGCCGGTGAAGCCGCCTTTTTAGTGGGCGATTTAAAAACTGCCCATGAACGGCTGGAAGGCGTGGATGGCTTATCAGAGCAAGAATACGCCCGCCTGGCCGATCGACTCTTTCTGGCCCAGGAGTTGCAATTCTCCAAGGTTTTCTATCAGCGGGCCAGCCAACTGAATGCAGACGCAGGTTACCAAACGGCCATCAAACGCATTCAGAGCAAACAGGCCTTGGCCGCCCAAAAAGCGGATGAAGGAACGTTGGCCTTCTCTGAAAAAAACTATGAAGCGGCCAGTTTGAAATACCAGGAGGCTGCCCGCATCTATCAGCAGTGGGACAACATTTACCTGAAACTGGGGGATACTTACGAGAAACTGAAAAAATGGCCAGAGGCCAAAGCGGCCTATGATATGGCCATTCAACTCAGTCCCGGGCTTATGAGTTCTCAGGGGTTTGCCAAAAACTATACCCGCATCGCAAAGAAAGTTCGGTAACCCCATCCTGCTAAAGTAGCGAAAGCAGCTATAGAGAAGACATCGAACGCTTTGCCCAGGGTTCTTCATTTCTATTTATAAACGTCGCTTTTACCAGCAAAAGGCCTGTCCTGCGGGTCTTTTGCCTTTGTAAATTCATTTTTACCATTCTGACAGACAATCTCGACCTTAAATTTGTTTTTATTACTGTATAAGTTCTGAGTGTGGGCATTATCGAGCGATTGCCGTTAACAATGAGAGAGAGGAGTCTTCAACCGCATCAAGCACTGTTCCCTTGTGGAATACAGCCGCTTCAGCCCGAACGATGCCCAATGCCATCAATCGGTGAGTCCTCAGTCATTAAGTAATGAGAGAAAGGAGAGACGGGTAGAACTGTAGATTAAAGAGAGAGAGGCAATTACCGAATACGCGCAAATTGAAACGGAGGAACGAAAGAAGAAAACTGATTTATATTGAATCGTCCCAATTATAAAATCGAAAAGCCTCTGATGAAGCCACCATGGCGCTCAGGGGCTTTTTGTTCGTGCCTGAAATTCGCTAATTATTTTTACGTAATCGCTAATGAGAGGTTGAATGACTGCCCGGATCGGCCGAAGGCTTAACCACCTTACCGGGCGATGATTTCACATCCACCAGAACCGGGACAATTTTTACATCCCCCTGAACCGGCTTGGTCTTGGGCACCAGAATTTTCTCGGTACCATCGGGCTCCTTGATAATGATTTTAACCGGCCCTGAGGGCGGGGAGCCTGCCACTGGCGCGGGCAAAACAGGCAGCACAGTTTGGGGCTTTTCCGGGCCATCGGAAACACTTTTGACAATCTGTTGCTCGCCCATAAATTGAGTTCGGGGATTCAGGACATTACTCATCTTCTCGTTGTAGACAATAATATCCACCCGCCGGTTACGAGCCCGACCCTCTACGGTGGCGTTATTGGAAATGGGTTGCGTATCGCCGTAACCAACCGCCACCATGGAGGAAGCGTTGAATTGATGCCTGCCAATAAAAAAACGAACCACGCTGCTGGAACGGGCGCAAGACAATTCCCAGTTCGAGGGGAACTGGGAACTGGCAATGGGCTGCTTATCCGTATGCCCTTCTATGTGGATGCGATGGGTATCGAATTTTTTAAGCCGAGCGGCCACCTTGTCCAGAAATTTGTAGGCAAAAGGCCGCAGGGTAGACTCCCCCGGACCAAACAGCAAACGGCTGTCAAAACTAATGCGAATGCCTCGCTCCTGAACCGAAACCTCAATTTGCCGCAGAGGAGCCTGGCTCTCTTCCGTGCCCGGTGGGCCTGCCTCCACGGGCTTTGAATTCTGGCCCTGTCCACCGGCCCCATTTTGTCCTTGTCCACCCGGCTCATTCTGATTACCGCCCGCGCCCACCGTCAGGCTTTTTATTTCATGGTTGGCATCTTTCAAATCGCTGGTCAAATCATCCACCAGCTTTTGGGTGGAACGAACCTCGCCAGGCTGATAAGTCATGCTGTCAAATTTGCCGACCACCCCAGGACCTGCACCCTTTTCCTGACTGAGCGGATCCGGATTTTTATTGGGTGGGCTTTGACCTTGCAAAACACTTTTAATCCCACTCATGATGCTTTGCTCTTCAAAGCCTTCCCGAATGGCCGCGCTGATATCCTTGAGCTTGGCCGCGTCCGTCTGAGCCATGGCGTACAAGGCCGTAAACGTGGCGAACAGCAGGGTCATGAAATCGGCGTAGGAAACCAGCCACCGCTCCAGGTTTTCATGCTCAGGATGCTTGTGCTTTTTTGCCATGCCAACTTAAAAACCTATCTTTGCGCAGCCGGATAGTTCCTATCCTTCATGACCGGGCCTAACCTTCATGACCGGCGGCGTCTTTGTGGCCACCCTCATGCCCATGCATAAATACCTTCAGTTTCTCGGAGATAAAGCTGGGACTTTCCCCAGCCTGAATGGACAAAATGCCTTCCAGCATCATGGCCCGGGTCATAATGGTTTGCCGACGGTTGCCTTTTAATTTACCGCCCAAAGGGATAAACAGCAGGTTGGCTCCCGCTACGCCGTATACGGTTGCTACGAAGGCCACGGCAATCCCACCGCCCAATTTACTGGGATCGTTCAGGTTCTGCATTACGTGAATCAAACCCAGCACCGCCCCGATAATCCCTACCGTGGGCGCATAAGCTCCACAACCTTCCCAGACCTTGGAGGCATGCCCCACCGATTCTTCATAGTGGTGCAACTCGGTTTCCAATAATTCCCGCAGCAATTGAGGGTCGGTGCCATCAGTCATCAGCTCCAGGCCTTTTTTCAAAAAAGGATCTTCAATGGAGGCGATTTCATTTTGTAGGGCCAAAATACCTTCTTTACGGGCTTTCAAGGCCATGTTCACGATCAACTCAGCCACTTCCCCCGGTTTTTCCTTCACCCCCAAAAAAATGATGGGCAAGTCTTTAACCGCATTCACCAAATCCACCTGGGGCGATTGCAGCAAAATAGCCCCCAACATACCCCCAAACACAATAATAAAAGCAGTAGGCTGCACAATAGCGGAAAGAGGCAAACCTTCTAGTACAGCACCGCCGAATACAGCGGCCATGCCTAAGGCTAATCCAAGAATCGAAGTGATTTCCACAGGTCGCTGAACCACCGATGATTTGTTGCACTACCAGGTTATTATATGTTTTTGAATATCTTTAAACAAACAAAAGGCACTAATATCATGTGCTTGTAGGAGATTTTGAGCCCGTTACCTTCCAGTAAATCCCCTCAACAATGACTTGGATAGTCTCCTAGAAAATCCATTGCTGAAGCAACCGAGGCAAGCGGCTCCAGCCACCCTTCCAACCCTGAGCACTGGCAAGACATTGATCACAGCGTTCACAGGGGCCAATTTTGATCTGCGTGGTGCTCTGAAGATAGGCAATCAGGCTCAACAATCGGCATCCTTTGGAAAGTACCCACCGACGATACTGCTTCAGCGATTGTGTCTTGGCGTAAACTTCCTCTGCGGACAGGCTATGGCTAAACTGCAAACGCTTCAACCCGGCCAGATAATCCTCTTTGGTGTGGTAAACCAAACCCTGCATGGACCAGCGAGCGCCATGCTGGGAACTGTCCGTGCGTCCCCAGGCCGGGTGCCGAAACACCTGCATCAAAATTTCATCCACACTCACAGGCGGCGTCCAGAACACCAAGCGAGGCTTCAACGCCAGATCAGGCGTCCAATAGCGGAGATCCGACCCGGCGCTGACCACGACTGTATTCGCGGACGTATTGGCCATCTCTAAAATCCGGGCCTGTTCTCGGGGTGTTTTTTTGTAATGGGTAATCCCCACCGACTCAAACCCATAATCCAGCAAAGAAGCACCCAGTTTTTCCGCCTGCGCGGGATAGGCGGTTTGAATCCAGCTCACGCCCGGTTCGTGCAATCGGCCCAGCTTGCCTTTGCCCGGCGCCCCGGACAACTGACTGACCAAATGGGAGAATTTTTGATGCTCTGTAAACATCGGTGCCACTCGGACGGTGGCCGCCTCCAAGACGGGTAGGCCTTGAATCACTTCATAATCCGCCCAGCCCAAACGATCAGCCAGCTCCTGCAATCGAGGCCTGGGCAAGGGCGGCACCACCAAGGCCAATGGCGGTAGTTGGGCCAGTTGCTGCAAACCCTCCTGAAAAAATCGCCGATAGGCCGCATGGCCTGTTATTTGGGGCAGCAGCCGATCGCCTTCCTCTACCACCATAAAATTCACCGTGGCATGCACCAGCACTTCCAGAAAGGTCAGGCTCACAAAGCGTTCCGGGGTAATGTACAACAACTTGACCCGATTGCGGTTGATCTCCGCATGAACCGATCGCTCCTCGTGGGGCATTTGGGTGCCATCCAGAAAAGCAACATCCGGAAAACGCAACTCGGCTTGCTTAAAATGCTCCAAATTCCGCCGAATTTGCCGACTTCCGGGACAAACAGCCACCACCAGGCCATTGCCCATCATACTGGCTAAGGCATACAGGGAAACCGGCGAATAGCCCAGCGGAAAAGTGGCGATCACATTGCGACGCTGGGTCATCGCCTCTAAAAAGCGCCGCTGCTCGGTATCTAACGGGGGTGCATGTCTGAAAAAGTTGGACATCGTTCCATTATCATACCGTTTGTCATTGGGAAAAAAACCCCCTTTGTCCGTGGTATCATCCCCTTGATGAAACTGGCCTGTGGTGAAACTGGCTGGCCGCTCAATGGCGCCAGTACAGGCCTACCTTGTTTGAATTGGGCTTTTGAGAATCGTTGTATGTTCAAATTTGACCCCCAGTGGAATTACACCCAACTTCAGGATAGCCAGCTAAAATGGCCCCACATGCTGTATCAATGGCTTTGCATTCACCTTATTGAGTTGTACATTTTAACCAAATACAAAATGCGCATTCGAGGGAAAGAAAACAAACCCAAAGGCTTCCATAGCTACGTGGTGGCCAGCAACCACATTTCCTCGCTGGATCCCCCACTGGTTTCCCTGGCCCTGAACTACCAGCCCATCTCCTTTTTGGCCAAAATTGAGCTTTACGATCATTTCTGGATGCGCCTGTACAACTGGGGCATGTCCTCCATTGCCGTAAACCGGACCAAAATGGATTTATCCACGGTCAAGTCCGCCATTAAAATACTTAAAACCGGCACTTGGGCTCTGGGTATTTTTCCAGAAGGAACCCGGGCCAAAGAGGGCGAAGAAAAGCAATCCAAACGCGGGGTGGCCTTTTTTGCCTGTCAGGCCAAAGTGCCTATTTTACCGATAGGCATTGCCCAAGTGGAACGGAATGGCAAAATACACATGGAAGTTCGGGTTGGCAAAATGATTCCCTGTGACGGGGATATGGATAGCATGGCCCAAAAGACCGAAACTGCCATTGCCGAACTGGTCGAACTGGCCAAAACCGAGCCCTAGCCTCCTCAAACAGGCTGGCTTGCCCTGCTAACAACATTCCGGGTTGAGTGGTTTTAATAGGTCAACAAGCCGGTTATATAAACGAATACCCGGCATGGTTCCCACTCCCTTTCTTTCGCAGGCAACCCACTGGCAATGAGCATTCCAATCTCTTCATACCCATTTGCATACGGCACCACAGCCCCCCGAACCATCGGGCAACCGGCTGCCGCCCTGAATGCCCCTGCCACCATCTCCATGGCCCCGACCCTCCAGCCCCCTCAGGATTCCTTCCGGGCCATGGCCAACCTACTGAACCTGGGCTGCAAACCGCAACTGGTTGAAACGCCACAGGATCGCCTCAACGCCTTCACCCTGAACCCCAGCCTTTACCAACGATTCGCCCAACTGCAAATTCCAGAAGGCCCCGTACTGGGCGTCAAAATGTTCAGCCAGTTGAACAAAGCCCTGGGCCCAAGCAGTCAGCAACAATTACAAACGCTGCTGCAACAAGGCGTTTTAACCCAACAAAAAGCCGACGATGGCCACTCTGCCTTGTACCAGTTGTACGGCATTTTAACCACCCCTCGTGCCCAAGGGTACGATAACCGCACCCTTCTGCAAGAAACCATTCAGGTGCTGGCCAAGCCCTACAGTATTTCCCAGCGCTTTGCCCCCATTACCCCACACGCCGCCCAAGCCTTGCTTGGCGCGCATCAATCCTCCGTAATGTATGGCGGCATCAATGCCCCGGCCATCAAGCCTCAGGATCTGCATGTGGAAAACAGCGCCACCTGTGTGGCCTCTAGCGTCATGTACTATATGGCCGACAAGGAACCGGCTGACCTGGCCCGGCATATCAACGAATTGACCAGCCCTCTGAACGCCTTTTTCGAAAAGGCCCGCTTCGATGAGATTTCACCGGACAACCCGGCAGACGCCCTGAATATTTTAAACAGTCACCAAATCAGCTACAGCCACTCTGGCCCGGGAGAAGTGCTGGTCAAGGTAGAAAATCCGCCCACTGGTGTGGTTCGGGCCATCACCAGCCAAGGAAACCCAAGCCATAAAAACTATCGGAACGCCATTGGCGCCGCCTACCAGTCTGCCATAACCTATCTGGCCACGCACTCTTATAATCCGGCCACCGACCTGCGGGATTCTGACGTGCCCGGGGAAACCAGCAAAGGCTTAACCGAAGCGGAAAAAACCCTGATGGAAGCCATCGTAAAAAACAACGGCAGCTTTCAATCGGTGACCTATCAGGCCGTGAGCAGTAAAGCCAACCCGGCACCGGGCGAAGAGAACAATTCCTACCTGTTTGGCTACAACCGCCCCTTTGAAAAAACCACTCAGGACATTTTACAAGCCTTGCAATTAAACGAACCGGTGATTATCGGCACCACGGACACCGATGAAACCGGAGCCATCGTAGCGGGTCACGAAATTACCATCACCGGCGCCTATACCGATCCCAAGGATCACCAGCTCAAGTTCGTGGTGGCCGACAGCGACGACGATGTGGCTGGCCCCGTGGTGAAAAGCGCCCGTGAGCTAATTCCCACCATCCACCATGCCGGCCTGCCCGTGGCCTTAGCCCGCCAGGTTAACCGGGAAATACAGACCAACGCCGGTTATCTGGTCCCCGATCAACGGGATCAGATGAACTTCAAGCTGCTGGCCCGGGAAACGGGCCCCATGCCGCAGGAACAGCCAGAAACGCCACCAGCTAATGCCGCCGCCTTCAATCCATTTCAGCCAGTCCAGTCAATTCAGCCAGCGCCTTTCCCAGCGCAAGCCTTGGCTCCCAACTACCCCAATCCGTTTCAGCAGATTCAGGGTACACTGCCCGGACTGCGGGTGGCACCGGCAGCCTGAAGTGGGCTTTAACAGGGACAAATCAGGTTTTAACGACCACCAATGCCTTGCTGCATACCACGGTTGATAAAGGGGTTCCGGTCGATATCCCGATCCCGGTTGATGGTGCCATCATCCAGCAGTTTTTTCTTTTCGGTGTCCCCGCCGGAATAAATACCGCCCATGGTGGTCAACTGGTTAAACATTTGCGGGGATAAACCGGGCATCGAGGGCATCACCATAGCCCCACCGCCGCCATCCACCTGCTTCATCATGGGAATGGCGTTCTGCTCGGTACGCCGCCCGGTGGGGTCCACCAAATCGATGGGCACCAGGGTATCTTCCGAAGAACCGGCCACAGCGTCCACGTAAACCAGACGCCCATCCAGCTCCGGGTCAGCGGGCACAGCCATCTTCAGCTCCAGCACGCCCGTATCAGGGACTGTGCCAGTCAATTCCTGAGCATCCGCTCCCACCCGCAGAGCAACATCATTGGATAACACCTTGCCTTCGGCCTCAGTGGAAATAAAAACCTTAATCAAACTGCCCGGCTGGGCCTTAACCACAAAGCGAGCCTCCTGCCCCAGCAGCAACCGGGTAGGCAGATACACATCATTCTTGCGCAGCAGTAAGCTGTTTAAGCGACTTTGATACGGTTCCGCATGGGCGGACTGCCAAGCAGACCCCATCCCGAACAACAAACTCAGCGATAAAAATGTAACTGTGGCGGTTAAACGTAAAACCAGGCTGCGCATCAGGGGATTTTCCTCGTTTCGGTTACTTGTATTGTACAGAAAGCCTTCACATCCGCAAAGGGATATGGTTCAATGACTGAAATCTATAACCAATGAATTGGAAACGAGTATTCAGGCCATGGAAAGCTTAATTCCCTTTATTCGTATGTTGTTGCAAGGCTGCCAGATTATTTCCGCTGTATTGCTGATTGTGCTGGTCTTGATTCACTCTCCCAAAGGGGATGGCATTGGCGGCATGGGTGGAACAGCCCAGATTTTTTCCAGCCAAAAAGGCGCTGAAGCGGCCCTCAATAAAATTACCGCCTACACGGCTGGCGTATTCTATGTGGTCTCCTTTGTGTTGGGCCACTACTTCGGTTTTTAATCGATTTTTTTAAGGTAAGGCAGCCTTACCCTTTTAATTTGGGGAATGATCGCGCTGAGAAGCGTTGATTGATGTTGTGCATAATCAACGAGGTTCTACCGGTCAGCAGAACCCCGTTAAATCGACCATAGCGCCTGCTCTGCAAATCGCTGATGTTCCCGCTTACTGAGGGATGGCCTTTCCGGTTACATCCACCGAAACGTAAACGGTTTCAGCCAACTTCACAAAAATGGCCTCGGGGCGTTTGATTTTGTGCTGGGCCAAAGTGACCGGGAACTTACCGCGCACCCGCACCGTGCCGGGTTGTTTTGATTTACCCGGGGTATAATCCACGGTCAAAGGGATGGTCTTGCGCACCGTCACCCCATGCACGGTCAAATCTCCAATGGCATCCAGCTTTAGGCTTTGCGGCTTGGACAAGTCCGGCTTCTGGCTGAACTGAACCCGCTGGGTGACAAATTTGGCCTGCGGATACTGTTTGGTCTCCAAAAAATTATCCCGCATGTGCTCATTTCGCAAAGGAATCCCCGTATCAATACTGGCCAAATCCACATTGAAGGTAATGGCAAAAGGGTGCTTGGCATCCAATTTAAAACTGTCATCCAGCTTGATGTCCCCCTGAACCCCATGTGTATTGCCGGTAATAACCTCCACCGGGGCATCCGAATTAAAGGAGATCTGATCCTTGCTGTCCCCTTGTACCTTGAAGTGCAATGGCTTGGCCAAACTGGCAGAGGTGCAGAGCCCAACAGCCATGACTGCAGACACCAGACGGACTCCGAAACGATTGAACATGAATTTACGCTCCCTATAACAATGATTTTTTTATACTGAGTTCACCGATAGAAACTTAGATTGAACCAGACAAAGACCCCATCAAAATGCCTTTCCCCAGACAATCTTCAAACAATCCTTGGGCCTGACGCTTTAAAACTGCTCCTGATAATTGAACCAAGGCGGGGATCTCGGATTGCAAAGCCGTTAAGGTCGCCTCGTAAGAAGCACCCTTACCGCTCAGACGTAAAAGAGTGGCGGTTAGTTCATTCACCACAAAGAATCGAGCGTCCAAAGTGCGCGGGTCGCGATAAATCAATAAATCCTGTGGAACGCTGAACCGTGCGGGGTTCTCCAGCACGGACTGGGGCGACGCCTTCCAGGCATCCAGCAGCACCGGAATGTTATAAGAGAAGGTATACAACCGTCGAATCGGATTCCAAACGGGCTGATACTGGTCAAATAAAGCAACATCCGGAACCATCGACGCCAGCCCCTCATGCAAAGCGGGTTCAGGGTCATTCAAAACGGCCATTTCCAGCCATTCGTAACGGGCCAGATCGGCGATAAACGGAAACTCGGCCATCAAGGCAGACTGTTTCCCCAGAAACTGGGAGAAATCGCAAATGGCCCCTATCAAACTGTAAGAGCGATTGGGACAAGCGCGCCGGTATGCCTCCACCAATCCCCGCCATTGGTTTTCCTCTCCCTGATGGTGCGTTAACACCTGATGGGTAAAGGGGTAAATATTTTCCACGGTGCCACACACCGTGTTAAACAGCAATTCCTCATACAAAGCCAAGACACGGACTTTCGGGTCTGCCACACGGCCAACCTGCGCTTCCTGTGATGGCTTCAACAGCAAGGTGCCCACCTGATCTTGCCACTCACGCAGGGACATGCGCCAGCGCCCCCTTCAGATGAACCATTTGATTGACCACAGGCTGACCGGTTTGCTCCCACAACTGCCGAATTTTTTGCAATTCAGGCACCAAGGTAGCAAACGGGGGCAAATGGGTGTCCCGCTCCAGCATAACCCCACAAGGACGGGTTCGTTGCAAGACCCATTCCAGCAAATCCCACACCGGGCCAATCACAGGCGCGCCATGTGTATCCACCAAGCCTTCCGGGAACTGATGATGCCCGGCCACATGAATCTGCACCACCCGCTCCAGCGGAATATTTTCCAGGAAAGTCAGCGGGTCAAAGCCATGATTGACCGAATTAACGTAGACGTTGTTCACATCCAGCAGCAGGCCACAATCGGCCTCCGTCACAATTTCGCTGATAAAATCGGCATCCGCCATATCATCAAAGGGCGTATTCAAATACTGCGAGATATTTTCAATCAGGAAGACCCGCTGAATGCGGTCCTGAACCTGATGAATTCGGGACACCACGTGCCTCACAGTCTCCCGAGTTCGAGGCAATGGCATCAGATCGTTAAAATAAAGACCGTCCACACTGCTAAAACAGAGATGATCGCTAAACCAGGCCGGTTGTGCCCAGTCAAACAGCGCCGCCAAGTCCCGCAGATAGACCTCCGAGACAGGATCAACGCTTCCCAGAGACAGACTGACCCCGTGGCTCACCAGCGGAAAGTGCGCCTGAGCCCGCTGCAAAATGCGAATCGATTTGCCCCCACGGCCCATATAGTTTTCCGGGGTAAATTCCAGCCAGTCAATGACGTCCGTGGCGGCCAAGGTTGATTCCAGGAGAGGTCTGCGAAGTCCTAAGCCAACGCCCAGTACCGGGCACTGCTGAAAACCCACCAAAGCCCCATTCGGCTCCGGCGTGTTCAACACTGCGCTACCCTCTCCTGAATTCAACACTTGCATTAAGGATTACCGATAATTACTTGTGAGCCCCGCAGGCACCCGCGGCGCATTTGTGATCCGCGTCTTTGCCGTGATCTTTGTCAGCACCACAATGATGTTCGCCGTCTTTATGGTGATCGGCATCTTCATGATGCTCCCCGTCCTTGTGTTCACAGGCTTTGTGCTCGTCGGCCTTGGCCCCGTCATGGTGCTCCGCTTCGGCGATCAAAGTACCCTGACTGGAGACTTCGCTTAACTGAAACAGGGATTCCGCCTGAGCGGCAGTAATAGAGGCGGCCAAACCCACCGTCAAGGCAACGGCAGGAACAATTTTCTTGTAATTCATCGAATCTCCTTCATTTTCAAATCACTCGTTTTTAACAGACAAAAAATTCCAACGCATAAAATGGAATCTCTTCCATATTACACAGGAATACCTTCCGTGAATTATGTTCCTCACAAAAGGCACCTTTGAAACAGATTGATCCGAAAAATTAATGGAAGGCTATTCAACCGCCTGGTGACAGCGTTCACAGATTTCCGGGTGGCCGGGCATTTTACCCACCGCCGCATCGGACTTCCAGCAACGCACACATTTAGCATGGATAGCGGGCATGGCGTAAACGGCCACCTCATTTCCAGCCACACGGGTATGCCAGTCAAAGGGGGTTACATCCGGCGGAGCCGTGGCCACTGAAACAGCGGAAACATTGAACAGAACTTCCTGCTCGCTGGGCGTCAACTGCCCGAGCAGGTCAGAAACCGCCACGGCTTCAGGGAGCAGAATCACCTGCGCCTCCAGCGATTTCCCAATCTTTCCTTCGGAGCGAGGGCCTTCCAAGGCCTGATTGACTGCTTCTTTC
This sequence comes from Vampirovibrio chlorellavorus, assembly GCA_001858525.1. Taxonomy (GTDB): domain Bacteria; phylum Cyanobacteriota; class Vampirovibrionia; order Vampirovibrionales; family Vampirovibrionaceae; genus Vampirovibrio; species Vampirovibrio chlorellavorus. Next base: position 96,966 of record LAPX01000004.1, read on the forward strand.
ACACTCAGCAAGGTTTCAAACTGTTGGGCCAACTCGGCATTCACGTATTGTGCATTGGGCTGAGGCCAGGGCAGCAAGGTGGCACTGACCGGAGCCACGCCATCCACTTTGGTTTTCTGAGCTTCCGGCAGGCTTAGCCAAATGTCCTCGGCCAAGTGGGGGGTCACCGGCACCAGCACCGGCAGAATGGTTTGCAGCAACGCGTACAACACGGTTTGCACGGCCCGACGACGGGGGGCATTGGCCGCATCGCAGTACAAAATATCCTTGGTCACATCGAAGTACAACGCCGATAAATCGGCCATGCACAGGTACTGAATCTCGTGGCAGTAGCGGTTGAACTCCCACTGTTCAAAGGCATCCGTAATGTTGCCCAAAATATGCTGCAAGCGGTGCAGGGTATAGCGATCCAGCATGGACAACTCAGCGTAAGGCACGCTGTGCTGGGCTGGATCAAAGTCGTACAGGTTCCCCAGAATAAAGCGCACCGTATTGCGCACTTTTTTGTAGACTTCCGCCATTTGGTGCAAGGTATTTTTCCCAATGCGTACGTCATTGGTGTAGTCCACGCTGGCCACCCACAGACGCAGCACATCAGCGCCGTACTCTTTAATGACCGAATTGGGGTCTACCACGTTGCCCAGCGATTTACTCATCTTGCGCCCGGATTCATCCAGCACAAAGCCGTGAGTGAGCACGCTTTTGTACGGGGCTTTGTTATAGAGCATCACGCTGGTCAGCAAAGACGACTGGAACCAGCCCCGGTGCTGATCAGAGCCTTCCAGATACAATTCCACCGGTAGTTCGCCCAGTTCATCCTTACGGGCATCCACCACGGCGGTGTGGGTGATACCGCTGTCGAACCACACGTCCATAATGTCCATTTCCTTGATCAACTTGCGTTGACCCAGACCGTATTGGACCTTGAGATTCTCTGGCAAACCGGCCAGCAATTCCTCGGCAGATTGAGCCCACCAGATGTCGGAACTGTGGACTTTAAACAGTTCATACAAATGCGCAATAATTTCGGGGGTGATCAGCACCTCCCGGTTGTCTTCATAGTAGAAAATGGGAATGGGTACGCCCCACACCCGTTGACGACTGAGGCACCAGTCGCCCCGGCCTTCCACCATGTTAAAAATGCGGTTACGGCCTCGTTCCGGCAGCCACTGCACCGTATCAATGGCCTTCAGAGAATCGGGCCGAAATTGCTCGATATCAATAAACCACTGCTCGGTGGCCCGATAAATCACCGGCTTGTGGCAACGCCAGCAATGCGGGTAACTGTGGGTAAACTTGCTATCGTGCAACAGGGCCTGCTGCGCCCGTAAAATCTCCAGCACCATGGGGTTCCCCAAGTGATAGGGAACGCCCAAGAGCTCCGGCACCAACGCTTCTTCGGTAAATTTACCGCTGTTATCCAGTGGCGACAAAATGGGCAGGGGATTATCCTTGAACTGCTCCCGGTTGTATTGCTGCACCACCAGATAGTCTTCCATCCCGTGACCGGGGGCGGTGTGTACGATGCCGGTACCGGCATCCAAGGTCACATGCTCGCCCATCAGGACCGGACTTTCCCGATCAATAAACGGATGGCGGGTAATCAGGCCTTCCAGCTCCCGGCCTTCAAATTCGGCAATGGCCTCAAAATCATCGGTGGAGCCGATCAACTCATATTCGGCCAGCTCTTCCGGGGTCATCACCACCTTGGCAAATGCAGGCAGCAGTTTTTCCGCCACCAGCAGCTTGCCCCAGCGGCTTTTCACCAAATGGTAGGTAAATTCGGGATTAATGGCCAAAGCCAGGTTGGCAGGCAAGGTCCATGGGGTGGTGGTCCAGATAACCAGTGAGGCATCCGTCAGCAGGGTTTTGAACTGAGCCTCTAAAGGGGTTTTATCCACGTTTTTCACGGGGAATTTCACGTAAATACTGTGACTGGCGTGATCCCCGTACTCCACTTCGGCGTCCGCCAATGCGGTTTCGCAAGTGGGACACCAGTAGACCGGTTTTAAGCCTTTGTAGACAAAGCCTTTTTCATAGAGTTTACCGAACACCTTGATTTGGGTGGCCTCAAACTCAGCATCGATGGTGATATAAGGTTTTTCCCAGTGGCCCCAAACGCCCAAGCGCTTGAAGTTGGTTTCCTGACCCTTCAGGTTAGCCAAGGCAAATTCCCGGCAGCGTTTACGCAGTTCCACTTCCGAAATGGCATGCCGTCCGCCCTTGATGTTTTTGACCACGGCGTTTTCAATGGGCAAGCCATGACCGTCGTATCCGGGCACATAGGGGGTATAAAACCCTTGCTGGGACTTGTAACGAGTCACAACGTCCTTCAAAATCTTGTTCAGGGCCGTGCCAATGTGGATTTTATCGGAGCTGAGGTAAGGCGGACCATCGTGCAGCACAAACTTCTGCGCCTTGTTCCGGCTGGTCATCAAGGTTTCATAAACTTTGGCCTCGTCCCAGTGCGTCTCAATTTCCACTTCACGAGTGGCGGCCCCGGCTTTCATCTTGAAAGCGGTCTGAGGCAAGTTTAAAGTCTCTTTGTAGTTGATGACGCTGGCTTCCTGCACGGACGGTTCCTGCATGGGGCGAACCTTTCATTGGTTAGATTGAAGGGGTGATAACGATTGACAGGGCTGGTGCTGGAAAAGCCAAGGAGACTCAAGTTTCCAGAACGGGCCTTTTAAAATGCAAACCTGTCTGCTGATTCAAACATCAATTTTAGGCCTGAATTCTAGATTCTAACACAGTCCCAACGGCCCTTGGCCGCCCAAACCCACCGTAAAACCAAATGATCAAACCACACGATTCAATCACACGGTCAAATCAAAGCTCCCAAGGATGCCGTTCCATTCACCCGATTTACAAGGATCTCTAATTGCTTGATGCCAGGGTCAGTTGCGTCAAAGCCGGGTCCAGCAAACGCTTGCCCACGGCTTCAAAGGTAATGTTTAAAATCATGGATTGCTCCACCGGAATGACCTTTTGCACAATCCCCATACCATATTGGGCGTGACGCACCTTGTCTCCCACCTGAAAAGGGCGGGATGCCATCGACGGGGACTCAACCGCTCTGGCTGCGATAGGAAGCATCTCAGCAGTCGGGGTGACCTCATTTGGTGCCACCGGCAAAGCCGGCACTTCCTCATAGCCATAACTGGATTCTTTGAATTCTGAGGCCTCAAAGCTGAATTCTTCGGCAGCTTGCCCCTCGTCCTGTGTCATGGGTGGGTACAACAGGTCCAGATTCTCTTTCAAGGCTTGCTGCTGAAGACTTTGCGCCACCGGCATAGGCTCTGGCAAGCTGACAGATGCGGATGTGGCCTCTGCCACGGGGGCTTGCGGACGGGTCAGGGTTTCAACCGCAGACACCGAAGATCCTGATACAGTGGGCACTACTGGTTCCTCAAACCGATCCAGACTTTTAGCGATTCGGGAACCCAAACTCGACCCAGAGGCGGGTGCATGGGCAGGCAAGACTGGCTCGAACAACTGTTCCACTTTTTGATCCAGATTCAAATCAAAGTCAAACTCGTCCCGGGTATAGGCTTCCGGCTCTGGAAAGGTCGGCAGGACCGACTCAGTGACCTCCAGCATGGGGGCCACGGCTGGGGTATGCGGCAATGCCAAGGCATCGTCGGGAAGCGCTGGTGTCGGAAAATTAGAAGAATCACCCATGGCCTCGGGAATCGCCCCCTCTTCCGCATCCGGGTAATCCAGCGGATCTGCGGCCTGTTCAACCACTTTGACTGGAGGCTCTGGGGCGTTCAACAGTTCACTCAACTGCTCCAAACTCAAAAAGCCGGGACTCTCTTCCAATACCGTCTCAGATAAATCGACCACAGACATTTCAGAGAAAAATCCCGAGGGGGCAGGCACGGACGCACTGGAGAGAATCATAGACGGGGCCGCAGAAACCGCCTCGACCGGGATGCTTACCTCTGCGGCAGGCTGAATTTCCGTAGGCGCATCCTCTGGCAAGACCAGTTCCAAAAGGTCTTCTTGTTGCCAGGAATTAAACAGTCCATCCACAGGCGCTTCATTCAATTCCGCGGCAAGGGTAACAGCATCAGACTCAGCATCCGGCCTCGTCTCCACCGAATGAACCGGGATGACCTCAGCCAGCTCTGCTGGAGAAGAAATTGGCAAAGCGCTGGGCAGAGACTCCGCTGTGGGATAGGGTTGGGGCGACTCGAACTCAGTAGTAACAGAGGTCATCACCCCGGGTTCCGCCGGAACCAGTACTTCCTGAGGCAGACTGATCTCAGGCGTCGTTTCAACGGCGACTTCAGCCACGAGAGGCATGGAATATTGGGCATGTTCTACCGGCGACGATACCGAAACGGGTTGCGGCACCGGTAAGGGTTCCAACCAATCGTCCGGCTCGCCAAAAGCCACTGGCAAGCCCAGGGTCAAATCTCCCCGAATGGCTGGCAACTGGGAAGCCCGAACGCTGACCAGATTGCTGGCCCATTGCCTTACGGTGGCAGAACCGTAATTGGAGGCCACCGCCAACATATGCCGATCGGTTTCATCGGCCCGTTGTATCCACTCTGGCAAATCGGGCAAATAATTTTCGGGATAAATCAAAATAGGGGTCAGCCCCAGTTCCGGTACGGCAAACACCTGCGCCAGAACCTCCTGATAGAAAAAGCTTTTCCACGGCTCTTGCAACAGGGATAAGTCCAACACGGACACATGATTTTGGGCCAACACTTTCAGGTCCAAAACCTGAGCCGGGGCTTCCGCGAACAACTTATTGCGGATGACGTGGGCGCAATTCTGCAAAATAATATTTTTCAGCAACGATTCGGTGATCATGCCGCTGACCAATAGGGGACTGAATCCACTAAAAGTGCCACTTTCCGGCCAGTGAGAGGCCACCGCCTCAGTGACCGGTTTGCGCACCCCTTCCGGAAATAAAGAGCCAAAGGCATCCAGAAAACGGCGAATACTGACCTGCTGCAAGCTCAAGCGCACCGTCTCTCCGGCCTGATAGCAGGCGATATCGCCCACCGATTCAAACACGCCCACCGGATCGAGAATCAGCATTTTCTGATAAGGCCGCACCGCTTCCATCATGGCCAGCAAGGCCTGGTACTTCAGCAGAAAATTCGGTCCTTCCACCAGCGTAAAAGGCCCCAAGCGCAAATAATCGGAGCGAAAGGTCCCGAAATCCACCGGATACTCTGGACTGGGCAACAACTGAACGACTTCTGCCACCATGTCTTGGGCGCTCAAAGGCGTCACGCAGGTCGGCTTCAGGGAAGGCGTCCCTCTCAGGAGCGTGATTTTGACATCATGACCCTCTGGCAAACCCGCCACGGTATCGGGCAGGGCTTGCACCTCACTGACTTCGCCAAACGTAAAGGGCAGTTCATCAAAGCGCAGCAACTGACCCGGCAAAACGGTCTCACTGGTTGCCAATCGGGCCTCTAAAGCCCCTTGTGTCAGCTTGTAAGGAAAAATCTGAATGGACAAAAGCGCCCCAGCCTCTTCCATATATCGAAATCGCTCTGGACTCAGGAACCAAAAGCGACTACTTCTCATTCTATCTTTCTTATTTTACCTGTCTTTGGCTTAAAATGAAGCCATTCGCTACACAACACGCAACAAATACCCTTTTGAGCAGCGCCCATGCATAGCAACAACCTCTTGAATTTACTGGCGGAGCAGAATCGGCAAACGCCCCTGCCCGAACTAATGCGTCCCAAAACGCTGGATGACTATCTGGGGCAGGAAGAAGTGCTGGGCATGGGCACCCCCCTGCGCAACCTGATTGAAACCCGCCAACTCATCTCTTTAATCTTCTGGGGATTGCCTGGTGTGGGCAAAACCACGCTGGCCCGCATTATCGCCAAAGGATCTGCCGCTGAATTTATCGAACTCAGCGCGGTCAACTCCGGCATTAAAGAGTTGCGGGAAGCGGTGGCTCAAGCCGAAGAGACCCTGAAACTCTCCGGCGCGGCGACCGTGGTGTTCATCGATGAAATTCACCGGTACAGCAAGACCCAGCAAGACGCCATTTTGCCCTTTGTGGAAAACGGCACCATTATTTTAATGGGGGCCACCACGGAAAACCCCTCCTTTCAGGTCATTCCGGCGCTTTTGTCCAGAGTGCTGATTGTGCGCCTGAACGCCTTAAACCGGGAGCACATGAAGACGCTCATCAAGCGAGGGGTGGTATTTTTGGGTAAAATCCGCCAAAAACTCACTATTTCGCTGGAGGCCATGGGTTTTATTGCCGACTACGCCAACGGCGACGGACGCAGCGCCCTGAATTTGCTGGAAACGGCCTTTAAGTGCGCTCCCATTTGGAAAGACGAAAAAGGCGATGACACCCGCCTGATTGAAATGACCCTGCTGGAGCAACTGGCCCAACAAAACCGGCTGAACTACGACCGACAAGGGGATGAGCATTTCGATCACGCTTCCGCCTACCAGAAAAGTATGCGGGGCGGTGATGCGGACGCGGCCATTTACTGGCTGGGCAAAATGCTGGTTGGCGGAGAAGATCCGCGTTTTATCGCCCGCCGGTTGATGATTACAGCCAGTGAGGACGTGGGTCTGGCTGACCCGAAAGCGTTCCAGTTGGCCGTGGCCGCCGCCCAAGCCGTGGAAAGGCTGGGCTTGCCGGAAGGGCGCATTCCGTTGGCAATGGCCACCATTTACACCGCCAACGCCCCCAAAAGCAACGCGGCCATTGGGGCCATTGATGCCGCCATGGCCGATATTACCCGCAATGGGCACAATTACCCGGTGCCTGCCCATCTCAGAGATGCCCATTACAGTGGGGCTAAAGCCTACGGACATGGGGTGGGCTATGTGTACACCCATAATCATCCCGAAACCCCACAAACGTTTTTACCGGCAGAATTGGCTGAAAAACGCTATGTAAAGCCCCAACCGGGTCAACGGGTGGGAAAAGCACGCAGCCAAGTCCAAGATTCCTGAGCCCTCAATACACACCCGCCCATAGGATTGAACCCTCATGCTGGAAACTCAAACCACCACAAACAACCGTATCACCCTCAGCCACCCGGTCATTCTGGCCTCCGGTTCCCCCCGGCGACGAGAGCTACTGGAATCGTTGGGGCTGGCCTTTCAAATCATCGTGCCCAACGTGGATGAAGAGGGCTTTCATCTGGATCACCTTTCCCCAGCAGAAGTGGTAAAGTTTTTAGCCCGTACCAAGGCCCAGGAAGTGTATAAGCACCACAATCAGTCTTATGTGATTGGCTCCGATACACTCGTGGCCATTCAGGGCGAAATTTTTGGCAAGCCCAAAAGCAAGGAAGACGCCTTCCGCATGCTGAAAGCCCTGCAAGGCAACGCCCATCAGGTGCATACCGGCATTGCCATCTTTAGCCCCGACGCCCAGCCAGAAAGCACCCCCCCCGCCGAAACGCGCCCTCCCATGGTTTGTGAGGCCCTGACCACCACCGTGTACATGCGCCCGCTAAGTGATGCGGAAATCCACGCCTACATTGAAACCGGAGAGCCCATGGACAAAGCCGGGGCCTATGCCATTCAAGGCTACGGCAGCACCCTGATTGAACGGGTAGATGGTTGCTACTTCAACGTGGTGGGCCTTTCCCTCTACCTGTTAGACCGTCTGTTTGGACAATTGGGGCAATCGTTACTGCGGCCTTAAAATCAGGTGAAGCATTCCCTCCCAACACCTTTAGACTAACAAGCTTAGAGCTAGCGGGACGTGGACCACAAGCCCCGTTGCGAAATGCGGGCTTGCCCTTCTGCCGCTTCAAATTCCGGTTGATAGCGCCGGTTTTTACCCAAAAACAGCACCGTGGCGTACCCCTGCCCCAATAACTGCTGATTCAGCGATTGCTGGGCCTTGGCAGTGGCAAACACGTAGGCCAAGGTGCGTTCGTACTTATCGTGGGTCAGCACATCAAAAGCCAGATACACCGTTTTGCCTTGGGCCTGCTGAGTTAACCAGCGACTGGCCTCCTTGGCGAATGGCTCATCTTCGGGCTGAGCGCTGCCATAGGTCGGATTTTTCCGGGAATAGTGCATCTCTGGAGAATCCACACCCAGCAAGCGCACCTGTTCCCGTGGTTTTTGCAAACGCCCGTCGCCATTCAAATCGCAACCCAGCGTGTCCCCATCAAACACTGTCAGCACACGACAAGGGGTTCGGGGTTCCGCAGGCTGGCCTACAGCATCAAAAGCTGAAGCCGCCGAGGCTCTGGTTTCCGGAGAATGCGCCAGCGAATTGGCCGAAGTCGGCTCATCCAGGAATAAGGCCCGCCCCAAGCCAGCCAAACCCAAGACGGCTAGCAACAGGCCAATGAGCTTCTCGTTGATTTTAAAGCCAATGCGTTTCATGAGTTAACTATACGTAAAAAAGCCACGACCACTCTTGCGTCCCAGATACCCGGCATCCACATACTGCTTCAGCAAGGGGCACGGGCGGAAGCGAGGGTCCTGAAAGCCATCGTGCAGAACATTCATAATAGCCAGACACGTATCCAACCCAATGAAATCGGCCAAGGTCAGTGGCCCCATGGGGTGATTCATGCCCAGTTTAAGCACCGTATCAATGTCTTCGGCGGAACCAATGCCCTCATACAAGGTAAAAATGGCCTCATTAATCAGTGGCATCAACACCCGGTTGGAGATAAAACCCGGGAAATCCCGGCTAACCACCCCGGTTTTGTTGAGGCGAGCGGTTAAGTCAGCAACTACGGCATAGGTGGCATCACTGGTTTGGGCCCCCCGAATGATTTCCACCAGCTTCATCAGCGGCACCGGATTCATAAAGTGCATGCCAATCACTTGCCCTGGGCGCTGGGTGGCAGCAGCCAAGCGAGTAATGGAGATGCTGGAGGTATTACTGGCCAGAATGGCGGCGGGTTTCAGCAAGGCATCCAGCGTTTGAAAGACATCTTTCTTGACAGCCTCGTTCTCCACGATGGCTTCCACCACTAAGTCGGCGTCTTTCAAAGCCTCCAGTTCAGTTTCATACTGAATGCGGGCCAAAATATGGGCCTTTTGCTCATGAGTAATCTGGGACTTTTCCACGAATTTGGACAGGCTTTTTTCAACCGTAGCCGCTGCCTTGGACAAGCCCTGAGGGTTCACATCCTGCACCACCACCTTGAGGCTGGCATGATGGGCCATGACTTGAGCGATGCCGCTGCCCATTTGTCCGGCGCCCACCACCCCCACGGTTTGAATGACCGCAGACTTTCCAATGAAATGAGTGGGCTGCGCAATGCTAATACTGTCTGCCATGGCAATCGACCCTCTCTAAAGTAATTCTATAATCATGGCCGTGGCTTCGCCGCCGCCAATGCACAGGGAGGCCATACCCCGCTTTTTGCCCTGCTGCTGCAAGGCGTGAATGAGGGTAACCAGAATCCGGGCCCCACTGGCCCCGATGGGATGCCCCAAAGCCACCGCCCCGCCATGAATATTCAGGCGATCCGCCGGGATGTTCAATTCCTGCTGGGCCACCATGGCCACAGCGGCAAAGGCCTCATTCACTTCAAATAAATCAATATCGGCCACCGACAAGTTGGCCTTTTTAAGGGCCTTTTGCATGGCCCCCACCGGCGCGGTGGTAAACCAGACCGGCTCTTGGCTGTGGGTGGCGGAAGCCACGATTTTAGCCACTGGCTTGAGTTGATGCGTTTTCACGCCCTCCTCAGAAGCCAATAACAACACCGCTGCCCCATCGTTCAGGGTAGAGGCATTACCAGCGGTAATAGCCCCACTCTTGTCAAACGCCGGACGCAAACCCGCCAGCTTCTCCGGATCGCCTTTGAAAGGCTCCTCATCGGAAGCAACCACTTTGGGGTCGCCTTTGCGCTGGGGAATACTGACCGGCTCAATTTCCGCCTTGAAGACCCCACTTTGAACCGCCTGTTGGGCCTTCAGATAGCTCTGCTTGGCAAATTCATCCTGGGCCTCGCGGGTGAGCTGGTATTTGCTGACGCACTGCTCGGCACAATTGCCCATGTGCAAATTGTTGTAAGGGTCCCACAAACCATCATGGATCATGCCATCAATCATCTGCTGATGGCCCATTTTAACCCCGTTACGCAGGCCGTTCAGGTAGTGAGGGGTGTTGGACATGGATTCCATACCGCCAGCGATCACCAACTGGACATCCCCGGCTTTGATGGCAGCAGCGGCCAACATGACGGCTTTCATCCCGGAACCGCACACTTTGTTGATGGTCAGAGCACCCACGGAATCAGGCAATCCAGCCTTGCGCAGGGCTTGTCTGGCTGGGGCCTGGCCCACCCCGGCGGATAGCACACAACCCAAAACCACTTCCTCAATGGCTTCTGCGGGCACACCACTGCGCTTAAGGACGCCCTGAATGGCCACACTACCCAAGTCCGGCGCAGGCAAGGAGGACAAAGCCCCTAAAAAACTACCAATCGGCGTTCTGGCACCCTGTACGATAAAAACGTCTGTCACAATTTCCCCCAGTTCTATTGTTTCATTGATTAAACCAGTTTGCTTGTAGTTGTATCGCAGTTTCACCCGCAATGAAAGCGGCTTTCCCAGAGAGCAGTGAAATCCCGGCGCCCGCCTTAGCGTGTCGGTTTCCGGGTATCCCCGGATAGCAACGGATCGAAGTTGGGGCAGGCAAAGGTGTCCTTGCCCACGGGAACCTGATGTAGCAGACACAAACCGTTTTCAGTGTTTGAAGCGTCCTGAAAGTGCAAACAGTGCATACAGCGGTTACGCCGACGATCGTATTTGCCTTGCCGTTCGGCGGAACGTCGATCCTGCTCCTTGCGCCGCTCTCCCTCAATGGGTGGCAGCTGGCAAAACGGGGCGTTCAATTGACTGGGATCCGCTGGGTCCTGTTCCCACATGGCTCTGTTCGGGTTGCTCCTTCGGGTGTTTCTATTATATCAAGGAGCTGACAGCAAGCTGGGTGTCAACCCCATCAAAGCCATCCGCTGCTGATAAAAATCCTCAAACGTACCGGCAATAATATGCGCTCGGGCATCTTTGGCCAACTGCACCAGGGTGTAAATATTGTGGATACTGAGCAAAGTGGCCGCCGTGGTTTCTCCCATTCTGAAAATATGGCGCAAATAGGCCCGGGTATGATTCTGACAGGTATAGCAAGCACAATCATCCACCAAAGGGCTAAAAGCTTCTTTATGTTCGGCATTGCGAATAATTTTTTTACCGGTTGGCGTAAAGTAAGACCCATGACGGGCCACCCGCGTGGGCATGACGCAATCAAACATATCAATGCCGTGGCGAATGCCTTCCAGCAGATCCTCTGGCGTGCCCACCCCCATCAGATAACGCGGTTTGTTGGCTGGCATTAATGGCGCCGTGAAAGAAACCACCTGATTCATCTGCATTTTGGTTTCGCCCACGCTGACCCCACCAATGGCAAAGCCCACCGCATCAAATTGAGAGACAAAATCCACGCTTTTAACCCGCAAATCCTCGTAAACCGAGCCCTGCACAATGGGAAAGAGTGCTTGATCCTGGCGAGCATGATGCGCAAAGCAAATTTCCAGCCAGCGGTGGGTCATCTCCAGTGACTTTTTGGCGTAATCGTAATCCACAGCACCAGGCGGGCACTCGTCAAAGGCCATAATAATATCGGCACCCAGGGCATTTTGAATGCGCATGGATTCCTTAGGGCCCATAAAGTGCTTCTTCCCATCCACCACGTCCTTAAAATAGACGCCTTCCGGGGTAATGTCCCGATGCTTGGCCAGACTGAACACCTGAAACCCACCAGAATCGGTCAAGATGGGCTTATGCCAGTTCATCCAGTGGTGCAGGCCACCTGCTTTTTCCACCAGTTCATGCCCCGGGCGCAAGTACAAATGGTAGGAGTTGGACAGTACAATCTCCGCCCCGGTGTCGGACACTTGGGGCCAGGTCAGGGTTCGCACGGCAGAGTGGGTGCCCACCGGCATAAACACGGGTGTGTGTACCGGCCCGTGCGGGGTTTGCAGCAAACCAGCCCGGGCATTATTTTGAGTGGCTTGTAATTGATAGGAGAATGCGGTCATTCGACAAGCTTAGCAAAAACCAGACAGGGCAAAAACAAGAATGACAACCAGAGGCAAAGCTACTGCCTTCCAAGCCCCTGTATTATTACAATTCCATTACAAAATAGCGCCAAACCCGTTTAAAAATCACTTTATGCATTTACGGGAACCTTCTGCGGGACCTACTGCCTGACAGAACGAGAGGAAGTGGACACGGCCATGAGTGAATCGTCAGAACATCTCACCGAAAAGATTACCCTGCCCAGTGACCGACGCTATCGCACCAGCCGGTACTTTTTGCAGGATCAACTGCGTTGCTCGGAAGCAGCAGCCGATTTTCGCAGTGTCAAAGAACTGGTCTCCAAGGCGACAGGCTTTAACCTGCAGCAGGCATTTCAATTTCAGGCCGTCTCGGTGCCGGTCACCATTCAACCGTCTGAACAGTCCTTCTAAAGGAACATTTAACGGAATTGGACGGGCAACTGCTGACTGAGCAACTCTTTCAAGTGATTCAAGCGCTGATCAATCTCGGCATCGGTCATGGTGGCTTCATTGGACTGGAAGATCAAGCGATAAGCCAAACTGCGGTTCTCCGCACCCAATTGCTCAGAGCGATACTCATCAAACAGCTCTACCTGACGCAGCAACGGCTCTTGGGCTCCGCGTAATACCGATAAAATCTGCTGATGACTCAGCGTATTCGGGGCCAGGAAAGCCATATCCCGCTTCATGGCCGGGAAATGGGAAATTTCGGTGGCTTTGGTCACTTGCTGGGTTTGCTTCAAAGCCTTGTAAATGGCCTCCACGTTGAGCTCAAATACGTATACGGGGTGGCGGAACTTCAGCGTTTTGCGTACTTCCGGGTGTAGTTCTCCAATCAGGCCAATTTCCTTGGGCTTTTCACCCAGCAAAATGCTGGCCGACTTACCGGGATGCAGATAGCGAACAACTTGCGCTGGCGCAAAACTGAGTAAGGGGCTCAAGTTCAAATTGCCGAACAGATTCTCCAAAATGCCTTTCAGCAAGTAGAAATCAGCGGGCTCCTTGCGATGCCATTCACCCACAGCGGCGGAACCAGTCACCAGCCCACCCAGGCACAAGCGCTCAGAGACCCCGGCGTTTTTCTGATTGGCTTTACCCAGCTTGAAGTAGGTGCGGCCCAACTCGTAGATCCACACGTCCTCATTGCCCTGAGCCTGATTGAACTTGGCCACTTCCAGAATATTGGGCAAGAGGGACTGCCGCATCATGGTGTGATCAGACGAATGCGAATTCAGCACAGAGACCAGTTGATCGGCATTCACGCTGAAGCCGGTTTTATCCAGCAGGCTTTGACCAATCAAAGAGGTGGTCATGACCTCCTGCAAGCCTTGCCCTCGCAGGGAATCAGCGACCTGCTTAAGCGTACGAGCCCTTAAAGTGGGCGTGGCCGTCCCTGTTTTTTGAGGCAAGGTGTAAGGCACCTTGTCGTAGCCGTAAATCCGCACGATTTCTTCGATTAGATCAATCTCACGGGTCACATCGGCCTGACGAAAAGAAGGCACCAAAACCTGAACACTGGCAGCCGATTCACCGGGTTCAAAGCCAAAGCCCAGTTTTTCCAGAATAGTATGCACCCCATCAACAGGGATCGTCAGTCCCAAGATCGTTTCAATACGCTCATAATGCAGCAAAATTTTCTGCTCCTGCGGCGCTGGCAGGGGAGATTCGGTGAGGGCGACCCATGTGGCACCGGCATGCTGTTGCAGCAGTTCAATGGCCCGCAACATGGCGTTTCGGCAATTCTCAATGTCCACACCCCGCTCAAAACGCGCGGAGGCCTCCGAGCGTAAGCCCACCGATTTGGCGCTTTTACGCACCGCCGCAGGCTCAAACCAGGCCGACTCCAGAAACAGGCTGGTGGACTGATCATCCATTTCCGTGCTGGCTCCGCCCATTAAGCCCGCCATGGCCACCGGCTGATCGTTAAAGGCAATCAACAGGGACTCCGTGGTCAACGTGCGCGACACGTCATCCAGCGTGGTCAGGGTTTCGCCCACTTTGGCCCGACGCACATCCACAACACCCTGGCTACCCAGTTTCTGCTGATCAAAGGCGTGCAAGGGCTGGCCCATTTCCAGCATGACGTAGTTGGTAATATCCACCACGTTGCTAATGGAACGCACGCCAGCAGCCATCAAACGACGGGCCATCCAGTCGGGGGAAGGCCCCACTTTGACATTGGCCAGTAGGGCGCCGGCGTAATACTGACAAACCGCCGGATCACTTAATTGAACCGAGAGGTCGGTTTGCCCACTAGGTTGCAGCCCACTCACCGAGGGGAAGCACAAGGCCCGATCGAACAGGGCGGCCACTTCACGGGCCACACCCATCATAGACATTTGATCGCCCCGGTTGGCCGTGGGGGCAATCTCCAGAATGGCATCGCCTTGCAAGCCCAAGACCTGCTTTAAATCCTGACCCAACTGGGCTTCAGTGGCAATGCCGTCTAACGGCCAAATGCCATCTTCGGTCTTGGGGTACTGGGTCTCTAAGCCCAACTCATCAAGAGAGCAGACCATCCCGGCCGATTCCACGCCCCGAATTTTAGCCCGTCCCAGCGTAAACAAGGTGTTATCCTTGCGGCTGAGCACGATGGCCCCTTCTTGAGCAAAGGCAATTAAAATGCCTTCCCGCACGTTGGGCGCCCCGCAGACTACCTGGGTTTGAGACGCTCCCAAATCCACGGTGACCAGGCGCAATTTATCCGCATTGGGGTGTGGAGCCAGAGCCAATACTTTGCCCACCACGACTCCGTTAAACTTGGGGCCGCTGTACTCAATGCCTTCCACTTCCAGGCCAGAATTGGTCAGGGCGCTGGCAATGACTTCCGGGGCAAGCCCGCTGATATCCACATAATCTTTCAACCATTCCAGAGAAATACGCATGATTAAAGCCCTTTAAACTGGTTCAGAAACCGCAGGTCGTTGTTGAAGAACAAGCGGATATCGTTGATGGAATACTTGAGCATGGCCAGCCGCTCGATGCCCATGCCAAAGGCAAAGCCGTTGTACTTTTCGGGATCGATATTCACGTTGCGCAGCACGTTGGGGTCCACCATGCCCGCACCCAGAATTTCCAGCCAACCCGCCTGACTGCACACATGGCAGCCATGGCCTTCGCAGAAGATGCACTGCACATCCACCTCGGCGCTGGGCTCGGTGAAGGGGAAAAAACTGGCCCGAAAGCGAGTGGGACGCTCTGCCCCAAAGAACTGGCGGGTAAATTCGTGCAAAATGCCTTTCAGGTCCGAAAAGCGCACGTTGTCATCCACCAGCAAGCCTTCCAACTGGTGAAACAGAACAAATTTTCGGCTGTTGACCTCTTCATTCCGGTACACCCGCCCCGGGGATACCACCCGAATCGGCAAGGGATGATTTTCCATATAGCGAATCTGGGCGTTGGAGGTTTGAGAACGCAGCAGCACGTGATTGGCCACATCGGTGTAATAGGTGTCCTGCATATCCCGGGCCGGGTGGTTTTCCGGGAAGTTCAGGGCGTCAAAGTTATAGAAATCGGTCTCGATTTCCGGGCAAAAGTCATCGTCGATGGTCTCAAAACCCATGCCCGCAAAAATCTGACAAATCTCCTCAATGGTACGGGTCAGGGGGTGCTGACTGCCGGAAGGGCGATAAGTCCCCGGCATGGTCACATCAATGGTTTCAGCCTTCAGCTTCTCCGCGATTTCCGCCTGCAGGTAGGTATTCAGCTTGGCATCCAAAGCCTGCCCCAGCACTTCCTGAATCTCGTTGGCCAAAGCACCTACCAAGGGGCGCTCTTCCGGGGAAACATCCTTCAGGCCCCGCATCATCCCGGTGATGCGGCCCTTCCGTCCCAAATACTCCACCCGAACCGCCTCCAGGGCATCCTTGGTGTTGGCGACTTCCAAAGCAGCCTGGGCCTCTTGACGAACCGTTTCCAGTTCTTGCCGGAGATGACTTTGAGTGGTTTCCACGTATATAATCCTTGTGTTGGGTTGAGGGGCAATGGACCTAGGCGAACAAAAAGCAGCTAGGCCAGTAAATGTTTGGCGATAATGGTGCGCTGAATCTCGCTGGTGCCTTCAAACAGCGACATCACCCGAGCGTCCCGGAAATAGCGCTCCACCGGAAAATCCTTGGTGTAACCGTACCCGCCGAAAATCTGAACCGCTTCACTGGCGCACTGGTTACAAATTTCAGAAGCATACAACTTGGCCATGGAAGCCTCTAGGGCAAAGTCCTTCCCAGCTTCCTTCAGCCGAGCCGCATTGTACACCAGATTTCGGGCCGCTTCAATCTTGAGGGCCATGTCGGCCAGCTTGAACTGGATGGCCTGAAAGTCGGCAATGGGCTTGCCAAACTGCTGGCGCTCCTTGGCGTATTGCAGGGAGGCATCCAGACAGGCCTGAGCCAGGCCCAAGGAGATAGCCCCAATGCTGATGCGCCCAATATTCAGGCTGCGCATAAACAGCTTGAAACCCTGCCCCTCATCGGACAACCGTTGCGAGGCCGCCACCCGGCAGTTATCAAAGTGCAATTCGCCCCAATCGCCGCCCAATAGACCCATTTTCTCATCGCCTTTGGTAATGGTTAGCCCAGGGGTGTCCCGATCAATCAGAAAAGCCGACAAGCCCTTGGGTCCAGCGGTTTTGGCATCGGTGCGGGCCGTGGCGATGAACACATGCCCAATGAGGGCGTTGGTAATAAACAACTTGGAGCCGTTGAGGATATAAGCATCCCCGTCCTTGTCCGCCGTGGTCAGGCCCGCCCCGGCGTCGCTGCCCGCGTTAGGTTCGGTCAGGGCAAAGGCCCCAATTTTTTGTCCACTGACGAGATCCGGCAAATACTGCTCTTTTTGAGCCGCCGTGCCGTAATACTGAATGGGCAAGCCTGCCAAAGAGACATGCACCGATAAAGACGTGGCCAGCGCCGCAGAGACCTTGGCGATTTCCTCCAGCACCAAAAAGTAGGAAAGGCTATCCACGGCTGCCCCACCAAATTCCTCGGCAAAGGGCAGGCTGGTTAAGCCGGTTTCGGCCATTTTGGCCCATAAATCCTTTAAAATTTGCAGATCGCCGGTTTCCAGTTGCTTGACCACCGGCTTTAACTCACGCTCTACAAAGTCGCGGGCCAAATCCCGAATGCTGAGTTGCTCCTCGCTCAAAAACATAGCGCTTCCACTTTCCCAATGATTGGCTGGTAAAACAAACGACTTCTCTATGATAATGGAAAGATGCCTAAAACTGGACATCCACCCAAAGACATTGGGCAATACGAGATTATCGCCATCTCCGGAAAGCAATATTCCGGCAAGGATACTCTGGCCAAACGGTTGCTGGCCCGTCTGCCAGAATTCCGGCAAATTCCCATCGCTCAGGCCATTAAAATGGCCTTTGCCCAACAACACGGTTTAACGGCGGAAGAAGTCGAGGCCCACAAGGCCCAGTACCGACCGGGCCTGATTGAGCTGGGCAACTGGGGCCGGGCGCAGGATCCCGATTACTGGTTGAAGCAGGTGTTAAACCAACCCGGCAAAAAATTGATTTCTGATGTGCGCTTAAAACGGGAGTATGAGTTGCTGAAAGCCCACGGTGCTTTTCTGATTCGATTAGAAGCCAGCCGGGAGACCCGAGCCCAACGGGGGCACATTGTCAGTGAGGACGATCCCACGGAAAATGAGCTGGATGCAATCACGGATTGGGATTGGGTGCTGGTCAACAATAGTTCCGTAGCTGATTTGGAAAGAACGTTACAAGCACGACTGCCAATTTAAAAAGCACTTCTAAAAAAGCGCTTCAAGGCAAAAGCCCGGCGAATCATCTCCACCGGGCTTTTAGCGCTAGTCATCAAGAGCCTCTTGAGGACTAAATTAGCCACCTACATATTCATGTAAATCTTGAAAGAAATTTTTGATTCCAGCCCGACTCGGCAAACTGTTATAAAAGCGACTCAACAACCTAGGGGCCTGACGGTTAGCCTGAGCCTGCTGAAACAACTGATTGGCCCGGGCCACGTCTTGAAGCAACTTTGCCTTGATTGTTTTATCAAGACGCGTCTGCTGCTCGCGGTATGCATTTACTACATTTTGCTTTTCCTGAGCTAAATTGAGTTCAGCAGCCCCACGGCTGGGAGAGCGCTGGGCTAACTGAGTGAGCTGGTCAAACTCCCGGTTCAGATACTTAAACTGTTTTTGACGCTGAACAAGGGTTCTGGTTTTGTCCTTTGCCTTTTTGAAAGACTCACCGATTTTTTGTAAACGCAGTGTATCTTCATCAATGCTGCGAGAGGGATTATTAATTAAACCCTTTACTTGCTGCTGCGTTTTAACCCAGGTTTTTTTCAAACTCTGCACCGTGGTTTGTACATGAACCCGTCCAACCTCTTGTGCCTCTTGCTTAATTTGGCGCGCCGACCATAAACCGTGGGGATTAACGGCATTTTCAAAAACCAAATTGGCATGCTCCAAAGCCTCATTCACAAACTGAGGTATTTGAGCACCTCTGGGCTTTTTAAGAACTTGCTGAAGAGAACCCGTCACAGCACCTTCTTCATTGAAAGTCGGTACTGAAATTTTAGCCACTTTACGTCCCGTCAGGAATGAGCGCTGAAATTTAACACTGGCATTTTCTGGTAAATTGTTAACCAGCTGTCCGCTCTGGGTCAACGCAGATCGATATGCCTGATAATTTTTACTGTGGGCCATACCCCGTCTAATCTCATTTGCATTGAATCCTTTGGCCTGCTCCACGGCGTTCGTCAAATAATCACTGACGGAGACACCCCTTCTTGCATCACGAGGCTGCAATGCGAGTTTTTGCACTTTTCCCGCAGCGTCCTGATAAGCCAGCTGGATATAATCCTGGGCAGTGCCTCCAGGGAAGCCATTTTTGGCTTTCAACTTTAACTCAGCTTCCAGGCCGTTAAGTACACCCGAACGTTTTAACTGGCGGACTGCTTGCGAATATTCCTGATATAAAGCAGTACTAATTTGTTTGCGCACTGAACCACTCAGGGCAACTTGACCAAATAAACGAGAGATAACCATTGGTTAGGAACTCCTTACAAGCTGGATTAACGCCTTAAATTCTCAGAAAAAAGCTCAAACACTGAATCAAAGGCAATGGGGAACATAAAAACTCTTGGCTTTGTTCTTAAGAACGGTAAATTCAAAAAATTGTTATCCTCTTTGCCCAATGTGTAGTTTCATTAAGGCTTATAACCTTTGCGAAATGCGATTGATGCAAGAATGCACACCCTCAAATATGAACGAGTGACAACTACCACATCTCCCGTCTTTGACCTATCATGTTGGCGCAAAGCCCAATTAACCCAGTAGGTTCAAGAGCCCATGAAAATTCTCCTCATCGGCAACGGCGGCCGAGAACACGCCATCGCCTGGACCCTGTCCCAAAGCAAGCACCAACCGCAACTGTATTTTGCCCAGGGCAACCCCGGCATGCAGGAATTGGGCCAACGCCTGGACATTGAACCCACCGATATTCAGGGCCTGCTGATTTTTGCTGAGCGGGAAGCCATCGATCTCACCATTGTGGGCCCGGAATTGCCGCTTTCCTTGGGTATTGTGGATCGCTTTCAGGAAAAAGGGCTGGCCATTTTTGGCCCCACCCAGGCCGGTGCCCAACTGGAATCCAGCAAAGCCTTTGCCAAAGCCCTGATGGCCAAGGCTGGCATCCCCACCGCCGGGTATCGCTTTTGCCAGACTCAAGCAGAGGCACTGCAAGCCTTGCAGGACTTTACCGCGCCTTACGTGATTAAAGAAGACGGTTTGGCGGCCGGTAAAGGGGTGACCATCGCCCAAACCATGGCTGAAGCTGAGCAGGCCATTGCCAACGCTTTCCAGAAACAAATGCCGGTGGTCATCGAGGAGTTCATGCAGGGCCAGGAGCTCTCTATACTGGCCTTTTGCGACGGACAAACCATTTTGCCCTGTGTAGCCGCCCAGGATTACAAAAAAGTGGGCGAAAACAACACCGGCCCCAACACCGGGGGCATGGGCGCTTACGCCCCGGTACCGCTGGCCACCCCTGAGCTGATCGCCACGGTTCAGCAAACCGTGTTAGAACCGGCTCTAAAAGCCCTGCAGGCGGAAGGCATCAATTATCAGGGCATTTTGTACGCCGGACTCATGATCACCCCTAACTGGGAAGCAAAGGTCGTAGAATTCAACGCCCGCTTTGGTGATCCGGAAACCCAAGTAGTGCTTCCCCTGCTGGAAGATGACCTGGTGGATCTGATGCTGGCTACCGTGCAAGGCGAACTCCACCGCTACGCGGCCACCGGTATTCGCTTTAAGCCCAATCAGTACGCCATGACCGTGGTTCTCACCGCAGAGGGCTACCCCGGCCACTACCCCACCGGCACCCCTATTTTCTTTCCCCAGTACCTGAGCAACGATGTGCATATCTTCCACGCCGGTACCAAGGTCCTGCCAGATCAAAGCAAGGTCACCGCAGGGGGGCGGGTGCTGAACGTGACCGGAGTCGCTGAAAATTTAACAGAAGCCCGCCGCAAAACCTACGAAATTGCCGGACAAATCCGTTTTGACGGCAAGTACTACCGCCGAGACATTGCCGCAGAACCCGCCATGGCCCTAAGCCGGTAAACAGTACGCTCTCAGCGCCGAGACCAGCCGAGCCACCACCTGCTTCTGAAAGGCCGGGTCGATTAAGCGTTCAAATTCGGTGGGGTTGGTAAAAAAGCCCACTTCAATTAGCACGGCCAAAGCCTGATGAATGCGGGGCATATACAGGCTGTCATCAAACAATCCGTAATTGGGGATAGACCGATAACCGGTCACCGGCTGGGTCAAGCCCTGTAGCAGTTTTTCCGCCAAGGGCTTGGAAAAGGCATGGTAGTAAAAGCAGCAGGCCCCTTCTGCTTTCAACGGATCACGTCCATCGGGCAGGGCATTATGATGCACACTCAACACCATATGCGGCTGCGTTTGGCTCACCTGATCGCCACGGCCTTGCAAAGAGAGCGCTTGATCGCTATTGCGGGTGAGTGAGACCTGAAAGCCCTCTTTCAGCAAAGCGTCCCGCAACAAGCGGCTCACGGTCAGGTTCAACTGTTTCTCCGGCAGGCCATTGAGCCCGGTAGAGCCCCATTCCGCCCCGCCATGGCCGGGGTCAATCAGAATTTTCACGTCCGCAATGCGATTGGGAAGCGTGCGCACCTGAATGTGCCATTCCCCATCCTGCCAAGCGTAATCGTACCCTGCCAGGGGGCGCTTCAGGTCAATCCACAACTCCAACACGGTGTCGGCCACCGAACGCCAGTGAATCTGGCGCACCACCGCATCATCGGGCGGATACTGGATAAAATCGCACGGCCCGCACACCCCATACAGCCTTACTTGCAAGCGATCCATACGCTCAGAAGGGATGCTTTCCAGTTGAATGGGACAGGCCTGAGCCGGATGGTTCTGGAACCGCAAGCGCACCCGAGAATCAGTGGGACCCAAAGCCTCAGATTGAATACTGGCCAAGGCCATCGGAGTCGGCTTAGTCACTGTGGGCAGAAAGGTCAAGGACTCCAATGGCACATAACAGTGCTCTTCCCAGCTCAAGGCCACCCGAGCCCACTCCGTTTGCAAGCCATCCACCCATACTGCGGTGTTGGTTCGCTGCGGGGTCAGGCGATCGCCGTTGGGCGGGGCCTTGCGGGTGACGACCCGATCCGTTTTCAAGACAGCAGCTTTAGCAGCAGTCAACACCGTCAGGCGGCCCGGTACTGTTTTTTGCAGAGTCTGTTGTCCAGCGTGGACCTTAAGGACAATAGTCGCCTGCTGTGGAAGCACATCAGGACGGGCCTTTAGCAGGTCTGCCACCGGCACCTGCGCCTGATAATAGCCACGGGTGGGAATGCGCGGGGCGGTCCAGTGCTTTTGAGAAAAAATGACTTCTCGGGTATCTAAATACGCCTGCTCACCGGAATCAGATAAATAGGGCAGCACGGGGATGGGGGTATCCACCCAGCCGGGGATGGTAAAACTCACTTGGGCACCTTCGCTGGCCAGGCAAGCCACGGTGAGGGTGTCCGTGGGCATCAGCCAAAGATCATTCGCCGGTTGCAGGGTCTCCTCATTCACGGCCAAAGGCGACTTGGGCAAGACTGGCAGCGATGGCTCCCCCCTTAAGGCAAAGATGGCCTGAGCCACGGGCGGGGTGGCGGTATTGGTGCGCACTTCCAGCTGAATGGGATTCATACCAGCGTGAATGGGGATTTTCCAGGCGAAAAATCCCTTGGGCGACAGTGGCACCGGCTGGCCGTTAAAGTACAGTTTTGCCCCAGCAGGCGCTTGACGCACCGACCCCATCAGGAAGGTGCTGTCCTCGTAAACCACATGCTCCGGGTGGGGGTAGACCACCTGAATCTGGGTTGCGTTGCCGGGTCTGGAGGTCACACCAAGGCCCCGCGCATTTCATCCAGAATGGACTGGGTAGCGGCCACCGGATCGCTGGCCCCGGTAATGGGACGGCCAATGACCAGATAATCTGAACCGTTTTGAAGGGCCTGAGCCGGGGTAATCACCCGGGCCTGATCTTGCTCGCCCGCACCGGCCGGACGAATCCCAGGTGTCACCAGCAAAAAGTCGGGGCCGCAAGCCGCCCGAATCAAGGGTGCCTCTTGGGCGGAACAGACCACCCCATCCAGACCGGCCTTTTTGGCCTGCATGGCCAGATGCTGAACGTACTCGCCCACGGACACCCCTTCCACAAAAAGAAATTCATTCAAGGCCTGCTCGGATAAGCTGGTCAAGAGGGTTACACCAATCAGCTTGGGGGGCGTTTGTCCCAAGCGGCTGGCCGCCTGCTGAGCGGAAACCACCGCAGCCCGCATCATCTCCGGGCCACCCTGGGTGTGCAGGTTTAAAAAGTCCACCCCCTGGATCACCAGAGAATCCACCGCCCCGGCCACTGTATTGGGAATGTCGTGCAGTTTGAGATCCACAAACACCGTTTTGCCAAACTGCCGCAGTTGATGCACCACGGCCATCCCTTCGGCGTAAAACAGTTGCAGGCCAATTTTGTAACTGACGCCCAGAGGGGCCAATCGCTCGGCCAAGGCTAAAGCAGTGGCCGCATCCGGATAATCGAGGGCCACAAACAACCGTTCTTCCACGGATAAAGCAGCCTTTGCCCCTTCTGACCCTGTTTTTGACAAGCTGGAAACTGGCAAACTGGACATGAATAAAACCCTCCGATTGAACGCCTGCAACAACCCACCCCAGCCATTCGCCCATCAAAAACACCAAACAGTTGCCGGGCCATCGCTGTAGTATAGATAGTTCTGTTTTATTTTACCCCGTCCAACTTTGCAGGGATATTCCGCACTGATTGCCAACCAGATTGCCCACCAGAATCAGACGCAACAAAATCGGCGCAGCGGGTTTTCTCCCATAGTTCGGTATTATTTAATGCCGTATTTAATCCCGTATTGATTAATCCCATGGTCTTGGCCTACTTTTACGTCTTCAAACTTGAACGCGGCTTGTCATTATGAGTATTGCAACGCACAACCCAGCCCGCCCCCCGCGCGTTTTCTCGCCCGCACAAACGCGCCCATCATCCCGGACAGCTGAACCCGCCCGGCCCCAACAGCCCTTCGATGCCGTTCACTTCGCCGGAAATCCACCAAAAAGAAAATCTGATACTACTAACCAAGTCGAAGCGGGCTTTTTCAGCGGAGAGCGCTTCACCGGGGCCTGGCGCTCCCTGAAACAGGATTTAACCAGCAAGAACTGGTGGCTAAAAAACGGCGGAATAGCCGCTGCGGTCACACTGGCCACCTGCTGGCTGCCGGGCTCTCAACTGTTTACCATTCCCTTGTGGCTGGGCATTGATGCCATGTTCTCCGCCATGCGCGGACACCAAAACTATCAGAACTTTCTGGACAAGCCTGCTGCCAACGTCCCCAAAAAACCTGCCACCCACACACCAGAACAAAAACAGTGGAGCGGCAAAGACAAGCGCAGCGCCGCCTGGAAGGGACTCAAACAAGGGGTCATATCAGGATTTCGCGATAACTTTAAGCTCAAGGCACTGGTCAGCGGGGCCATCTGTCTGGCCACTTGCTGGCTGCCTGGCTCTCAACTGATTCTCATTCCCAGCCTGTTTTGCAGCTTCGCAGCCTGGGAGGGTGTCACTAAAGCAATCGAAGGCTACCAGAATCCGGGAAAGGATCTCAACGCCTCCGAGACACCCTCACAACAAGCCGGGAAAACACAGGCAAAGTAGAGAGACCGTCTTGGCGTCCACAATTTCCCGGGTGCGTATTTTTTGAATGGCCTCTTGCGGGGTCAGCAAAATCACGTCCAGCCACTCATGCTCGCTGGGCTGATGGGCTTTGTGACCGTTGTACAAACCGGTGGCTTTATACAGCCACAGTTTTTCATCGCAAAAGCCGGGGGCGGTATACAAATAGGTCAGCTCTTCCCACTGGTGGGCCTGATAACCCGTCTCTTCCCATAGTTCCCGCTTGATGGCCTCCGCCGGATCTTCTGGCACCCCATCGTGCCAATCCAGCTTACCCGCAGGCAATTCCAGTAACGTCCGGCCCAAGGGGTAGCGCCATTGTTCTACAAACACCAGACGGCCATCGTCCAGAATGGGGCAAACCACCACCCCACCGGGATGCTCCACCACTTCCCGCTCCACGGTGGCCCCACTGGGATGCAAAGCCTGATCAATCCGCAACTTGGCCACCCGGCCGGTGTGAATGACCTGGGAGCTCAGGGTTTTCTCCTCAAAGTGAGAACCGCCTTGGGTAGATTCAGGACTGTCGATAGATTCAGAAAGGCTCATGGGCAAAGGTTTCCAATATGTTTTGTAAAAACTGGCAACACAGGGTCATTTCACTCAGACGCACCCGCTCCTTCAGGGAGTGCGGCTCCATATACCCGGCACTGAGTACCACGCCGGGCAGGCCGCGCTTCACAAACACGTTGTTATCGCTGCCCCCGTTGGTACGGATAAATTGGGGTTCCAGACCGGTTTTGCGGGCGGCGCTTAAAAGGTTTTGCACCCCGGGATGCTGCTCATCCAGGTGATACCCTTCAAACTGGGTGAAGTGGGTAAACGCATAGCTGGTGCCGGGCATGATTGCGGAAACCTCGGCCAGTGTTTGCTCAATGTGGGCCAACTCCGCTTGCAAGGTCTGAGGATTGTGGCCCCGCAGCTCCCCTCTAATGGTCGCTAAATCCGGCACAATGTTGGTGGCCTTTCCACCGGTCAAAAAACCAATGTTGCAGGTGGTTTGCTCATCCACTCGGCCCAGATGCAAGCCTTCAATAACTTGACTGGCAAATACAATGGCATTCACCCCTTGCTCTGGCATAATGCCTGCATGCACGCTTTTGCCCCGGCAAGTAATCTCAAACTCAATGTAGGTCGGGGCTTGGTTGATAATGACCCCCTGCCGCCCGGTGTGATCCAGGGTAATGGCAAACTGAGCCTGCAGGCTCTCATCAGACAACTCCTTGGCCCCACCCAACGAAGTCTCCTCACGGGTGGTGAAGATCAGGCGCAGCCGGGGCATGGGCAACTGGTGTTGCAGGCATAAAAACACCGTTTCCAGGATGGGAGCTAATCCGGCTTTGTCATCGGCCCCCAACACGGTGGTGTTATCGGAAGTAATAATACGATCGCCGTCCACGTCCTGCACGATGGGCTGAATGTTATGGCACGGCGGCACCACGTCCATGTGACCAGAAAAGACCAAAATGGCATCGTGGGCACAATGCTGGGCGGGCAAATCCACAATGAGATTTCCCCCGGCATCGATGACACCGCTCAAGCCCTCAGCAGTCAAGCGTTCCATGAGATAAGCCCGAAAAGCGGCTTCGTCCCCACTGGGGCTATCAATGCGCACCATCTCCAAAAAGGTTTGAAGCAGCCGCTCACCATCAACTCGCACAGTACTCATGGTATGAATCTTAGCAAAAATCGCCCTACTTGTCCCCAATTTAAGCAGAGAGCGGCTTTTGTGGTTCCCCCGGCGGTTGTGTTAGCATACCAACATCGAGGCTTTTTAGTTTTTTTCAAGGAGACACCGTATGCTTCATAAAATCTCCGTTATTGGGGCCGGTAACGTTGGCGCCACGCTGGTTCAACGTTTGGCTGAAGCCGAATTATCCAAACACGTGGCTGTGGTGGATATTCTGGAAGGCATTCCCCAAGGCAAAGCGTTGGACATTCTGGAATCTTCCCCCGTTTATGGCTACGACACCCGCGTGGTGGGCAGCAACACCTATGATGTGATCGCCGATTCCGATATCGTGGTAGTCACCGCCGGTATCGCTCGCAAACCCGGCATGAGCCGTGATGATTTGCTGACCACCAACGCCAAAATCGTCACCGATGTGTGCAACAACATCAAAAAATTCGCCCCCAATGCTTTGGTCATTGTGGTTTCCAACCCCTTAGATGTGATGTGCCACGTGGCCCTCAAAGCCTGCGGATTCCCCTCCAACCGGGTCTTCGGTATGGCGGGCGTTCTGGATTCTGCCCGCTACAAAACCTTTATCGCCGAAGCGCTGGATGTGTCCGTGGAAGATGTGCAAGGTTTTGTACTCGGTGGTCACGGAGATACCATGGTGCCCCTACCTCGCTACACCACCGTGGCTGGCATTCCGTTGTCGGATTTCCTGGACGCCGCTGCCATCGATAAAATCGTGGATCGAGCCCGCAACGGTGGCGCCGAAATCGTGGGCTACCTGAAAACCGGCTCCGCTTTCTACGCCCCCAGCGCCTCGGTGTTGGAAATGATTGAATCCATCGCCAAGGACAAAAAGAAAATTCTGCCTTGCGCCGTGTATTTAACCGGCCAATACGGCATTAAAGACCTGTACGTGGGTGTACCGGTCAAATTGGGCAAAAACGGCATTGAGCAAGTGGTCGAGCTGAAACTCAGCGACGCTGAACTGCAAGAGCTACGCAAGTCCGCCAACGCCGTGCAAGAGCTGGTAGACTCCTTGAAAGCCCTGGTTCCCGCCTAGCTTTTTAAACTCTCATTAAACGAATAAGCCCCGTGTCCAATGGCCGGGGCTTATTTGATGAAAGCAGCTCAATTGGGTGGTACTAAGTGCCCACGTTAGTCTTGGATGCCAGCTTTTCACGCAAGGTATTCACCAAGGCGTTGATGGTTTCCAGGTTACGATAGCCCACACCCGGGTTTTCCGGACGGACACTCAATTTTTCCAATCGATCTATAATTTGCAAAATATCGTCGTTTTCAGTCCGTTTCATGGAGACAGTTTTCCTTTCAAGGATGGACAGATAGCTCATAGATCAATGACTCCTGAATGTAATTCCCTAACTCACGTTTTTTAAAACTTTCCGGTTCACACTCTATTAAAGACAATCCATCCAAAAAGTTGCGGTTCCTCAAACAGTGCAGCTTTACATTTGAAAACTCACCTTCTCATCATAACCGAGAACGGCCCGCTTGTGGGGAGCCTCCCTGAAAAATGAAAGGCGAGTTTATTCAAATTCGGTGAGGCTGGCCTCAGCTTCAATGTTCAACGGGGCCTGAATTTCAGCCCAGTATAAAATTCCAAGGCCTAAAATTTCAAGCGGGCTCGCAGATCCCGATGGGTTCTTTCAATCAAATGCTGCTCATCCTGAAGCAAGGCCTGCTGAATACGAGGCTTGCCCTGGGCAAATTCCGTCTGCATGGCCTGACTGAACCGACCAGCCACAATATCATCCAGCACCTGACGCATGGTTTCCCGCACGTGAGCGTCAATAACCCGCTCCCCTTGACTAATATCCCCATACAGGGCCGTGGAGCTGATGCCCTGACGCATGCCAGTGATGCCCCGCTCGTGCAGCAAATCGGCGATTAGCTTCACCTCGTACAAGCACTCAAAATAGGCCACTTCCGGAGAAAAGCCCCGCTCCACCAGCGTATCAAAAGCCGCTTTAATCAAGCCTGTCAGCCCGCCACACAATACGGCCTGCTCGGAAAACAAATCGCAAATGGCCTCTTCAGCAAAGGTGGTTTCCATCACCCCCACCCGAGCGCAGCCAATGGCTTTAGCGTAAGCCAGGGCAATGGCTTGGGCCTTACCCGTGGCGTTTTGATGCACCGCGTACAAACCGGGCACACCGCCACCGGCCACATACTTATTACGAACCCCCAGACCCTGAGCCTTGGGAGCCACCATAAACACGTCTAAATCCGCGTTCGGCTTCAGCCATTGCTCATGAATGACCAGCCCGTGCACAAAGCCCAGGGCTTTTCCCGCGGACAGATACGGCGCAAGCCTTTGGGGATAAACCGAGCCCATCACCTCATCCGGCAAAGCCAGCATGACCACATCGGCCCAAGTCAGCGCTTCCGGCAACGGCAAAGCCTCAAAACCATCTTGCAGAGCCACGGTTCGCTTTTGGCTCTCCGGACGAACCCCGATTTTCACGGACACCCCAGAGTCCCGTAAATTCAAGGCGTGAGGCCGCCCCTGATTTCCATAGCCTACAATGACCACTCGCCGATCCAGAATCGGCTGAAGATCGATGTCATTCTCTTGTAAAATGGGTTTTGACATAATTGACCCCACGACGGACAAACCTTTTCGGTTATTATAGAGTCTCCAAAATCAAAAAAATCAAAATAAAATATGATTAAAAGAGATCAATCCCCGATGAGCAAAACGCCAGCCGCCCAATCCACCACTCCAGCGGAGAACACACCGCATACCAGCGAACATGCCGCCCAAATTCGCCAGGGCCGTATTGATAAGCTGGAGGCTTGGCGCAAACTGGGGCAAAATCCCTTTCCTTACCATTTTGAAAAAACCAGTGACAACGCCACCCTGCAAGCCAAATATGCAGATCTGGAAAATGGCGTGGAAACCGAAGACGTGGTCTCCGTGGCCGGTCGGGTGATGGCCTTGCGCAACAGCGGCCTGTTTATAGACCTGCAAGACCCCAGCGGCAAAATTCAAGTGTTTTGCCACAAGGAAAATTTATCGGCAGAGATGATGGAAGCCCTGAAACTGGTGGATGTGGGCGATGTAATCGGAGCCACCGGCACCATCCGCCGCACCCCCCGGGGCGAACTGAGTGTCAAAACCCGGCAGTTGCAAATCTTGGGGAAATCCCTGCTGCCCCTGCCCGAAAAATATCACGGGCTGACCGATGTGGAAACTCGCTACCGCCAGCGCTATCTAGATCTGATCATGAACCCGGAGAGCCGGGACACGCTGGTCAAACGCAGTAAAATCATCGCGGACATTCGCAAACTGCTATTGGACAAAGACTTTTTGGAAGTGGAAACCCCCATGCTACAAACGCTGGCCGGGGGAGCGGCAGCCCGTCCCTTTGTGACCCACCACAATACGCTGGAAATTGACATGTACCTGCGGATCGCCCCGGAACTGTTCCTGAAGCGGTTGATCGTGGGTGGTATCTCCGAAAAAGTATTTGAACTGAACCGGAACTTCCGCAACGAAGGTATTTCCCCCAAGCACAACCCGGAATTCACCATGATGGAGCTGTATCAGGCCTATGCCGACTACAACGACATGATGGATCTGACTGAGGAAATTGTGACTACCGTGGCCCAAAAAGTGCTGGGCACCACCAAAATTGATTTTCAGGGCACCGAAATTGACTTAGCAGGCCCCTGGCCCCGTAAGTCCATGATTGACTGCGTGAAAGAAGAAACTGGCGTAGACTTTGCCGCCATCGACACCGATGAGGCCGCTCGTACCGCTGCCAAAGGCCTAGGCGTATTTGTAGAAGAATACGACACTTGGGGCTATGCGCTGGAAAAAGTATTTGAGGATAAAGTGGAGCACAAGCTGATTCAGCCTATCCACATTACCGATTACCCCCGTGAAATCTCCCCATTGGCCAAGGAACACCGGGACAACCCACGACTGGTAGAGCGTTTTGAAACCCGTGTGTATGGCTGGGAAATCGCCAACGCCTTTTCAGAACTCAGCGATCCGCTGGATCAGCGCCAACGGTTTGAAAGTCAGATGGCTCAACGGGATTCCGGCAACGATGAAGCCCACCAGATGGATGAAGACTACATTACGGCTCTCGAATACGGCATGCCTCCCTGCGGCGGCTTGGGCATTGGCATTGATCGCCTGATTATGATTCTGACCAATTCGCCCAACATTCGGGATGTGATTGCCTTCCCCACCCTCAAACCCAAACACTAAGCCGAAAGCCACCAAACAAGCAGCGCAATGGGCTTTGCTTTGGGGTTAGTTTAGGCCGTTTAATGGCGAAAAAAAAGCCTGTGCAAGTCGAAACATGCAAAGGCACAAAGGATAGAGAGTTAGAGTTTGGATTATTCTATGATCGCAGACTAGAAAATGTCATGCGAAAACAGGCATGCTTGAAGAAAATTTTACATTCATAGCACTTGGGCCTTCGCCCAAATGTCCCCACTTTTTATCCTGACCTGCCTTTTAGGCCGATTCCGCCATCAAAAGTTGCAGCATGTTTTCAGCTACTCGGCTTTTTAAAAAATCCGGGCTATTTTTCAGCAGTTCCACGGTTTGGGCCGTTTCCTGATCCTGATCGTACCAACGGTTGCCGTTGGCCTTCACCCGAATCTCCTGCAACACCTTGCGCACCTGAGGGGTATCCCACTGCTCCACCAAAAATCGCTGAATTTGACGGGCCACAGTCAAGCGCATGGCACCGGGGGCCAGATATAGCAATTTCAGGGCAAATGCCAACCGTGGATACGGGTCATACCATCGGCAAGGCTGATAACTCACAATCTCTCTATCCTTTGAACCTAT
The DNA here is from genome assembly GCA_001858525.1 of Vampirovibrio chlorellavorus. GTDB lineage: Bacteria > Cyanobacteriota > Vampirovibrionia > Vampirovibrionales > Vampirovibrionaceae > Vampirovibrio > Vampirovibrio chlorellavorus. The sequence goes on from LAPX01000004.1 coordinate 127,781, forward strand.
ACGCTGTCAGGGCTGTGACTTGAACAACAGCACCTTGGTACGCAAACACAAGAAGTAACGTATTTGCGTATTATACGCAACTCCATCCAAGTTTGTATAGTATTAAAAAACAAATCGTTGCCGGCAATCACTTAGAAAACGATGAAGGCGACCTGCCTAGCAAGCCACCTTCATCGTCACGCCTGAAAAGAAGCCTCTATTTACGCCACCATAAAAAGCGCCGCTTTTTGGGTTTGGCCGGAACCTCTTCCGTTGCGGGAGTGACCGTTGGCGTGGTGGGCACCACAGTCTGCTGAGGCACCTGCACCGCCGTGAGCGCTTCCAGCATCCGGCTGGTTAAATGGGCCGTGTCAAACAGCACATAACCACTGGCGCCAGCCTGCTTGGCCGTATCAATCTGGCTGAGTACCAGTTCGGCGGCATTGTTGTTAAACGGTCCAAAAAGCCCGGAGTACACGGGCACTTTGCCTGCCGTACGACCAATCATGGTGCGGGTATCCCGTTCCACCACCTTGGTGGCGCTGGTCAAGGTCATGGGAGCAAAAAAGTCGATCCAACCGTTCTGGGCCCAGGCGGCCCAATCCTGATGCTTCACGGCCAAGGCACTGTCCGCATCGGGGAATACCGCCGCAGAGATTTTCAGGCCCGGCTTTTTCTGATGAACCAACTGGGTGGCCTTTTGCACAAACTGGTTGACCTGAGCAACTTTGTAACCGTTCCAGGCCTTCCATAAATTCTCAAACTCAGGATTTTTGGGATCTATCTCTGCCGGATCGATACCGTACTGGGCCTTGAAGGCCTTTCGGGCCACTTCCGTGTAACCCCAAGTGGTCTTGCGGTAGCTGAAGCGATCCGAGGGGAAACTGGCGGGATAGCGAATATAATCCAGCTGGAAGCCGTCCACATCGTAACGGCTGACGATTTCATCCACCAGCTTCATCAGAAAGCCCTGCACCTCGGGGTTGGCCGGATCCAGGAAATAAGCACCCAACTCCAGATTGGAAGCCACCGGCTTTTCCGGGGTTTTCAAAATCACTACAGGAACGGGCTTTGCAGGGGGGCTAGGGACAGGCGAAGCAGCCGAATCAGTGGTGGCACTGTACACCCGACTCACCCCATTGACCGCAGGTTGACCAACCACCGGCGCAATCCCGGACATCTTCTGGGGTTTCAGCGCCGAGAACTGCACGTTGGCCCAAGCGGGATAACGGCTCAGGATGGGGCCCGGCGGCAAGTAGGCATTGGTTCCGCCGTAAAAGGTCTGGAACCAGACATGAACTTTCATGTTGCGCTGATGGGCTTGCTGTACCCAGGCTTGTAAGAGATCCATCCCCTGAAACTTGGGGTTTTGAGCGGGGAGCCCATAGGCCTGATAAGTTTGGGAGGGAAAAATGGTATATCCGTGGAAAAAGGTTTCCAGAAAGACCGTGTTCATCCCCGCTGCTTTCAAACGATCCAGGGTTTCACCAATGGCAACCGGGGTCTTTTCAATGGGGCGATGCCAGGCGCCCCGAATGGTATCGGCGGGAAAGGCCTTGTAACTGGCCCACAAGCGCCGATGGGTGCTTTCCAGGGCCTGAGCAATATTCTGAGCGGCCTGCTCGGTTTTGCCTTCCGCATTTAGCCGAACAGCCTCGTCCTTTTGATCCCGAATGGCCTTACAGGCAGCATCCAGTCTCCCCGTGGCGCTCCAGGCCTGATCGGCGCAAGGGCTTTTGGCCCACTCCTGATCAAACTGGTACACATACGTGCTGAAATCGGTATAAGCACGCACCGTGCCGTCTTCCGGGCTAATATCAACATGGGCGCCCAGCGGTGCGTTGGCAATCAGCCAGCTACGCCCCTTGCCATGGCCGCTAAGGACAAAGCCATCCGTCGGAATGGTTGAATCAGAGCCTTCCTGAGCCACCACGATACCGTTGCGCACGGTCACTTCAAACCCAAACTCGTTGGTGCCGGTGGTGGGCTTGGGATAGCGAATGTCATACATCACAATCTGGTTGGAGGCACGGAAACCCGGAAATCCCGACCCATTGGGGTTATTGGAGGCAGAAGGGTTGACCACATCCAGACGGGCTTGACGCTGCTGGAACCAGGCCTCTTCAATCTTGAGCAGATCGCCCGGCTTCAGGCTCTTCAGCCAATCCCGCTTGCTGCCAATGGCTGATAGCACGACCCCGTTTTGCGGAATGGTGGCGTTTCCGCAACTGAGCAACTGGTTGGACTGGCAATCCCACACGCTAATAACATCGGAAACCTGATAGGTTTTAACCTCTTGTCCCTGGGAGCGGGTAACAGAAAGCGGCTTGGCTACCACTTCCACCCCAAAGCCATTGGTGCGAGTGGACGGCCCAAAGGCCGGATCGTAAAGAATCAGAGAGTCGGCTTCTCTGGCCGAATTCCGGGCGGTAATATCCTGGGGCTGTCCATCCGGGCCAATGACTTGTAAAGCCCGCTGCGCCCAAGCAGAAGTGAGCCACAAACCACCCAGAATTCCCACGGACGCCAAGGCAAAGGCCTGCATTTTTTTCCAACGCTGCACCACAGTCTCCTTTAAACCACTAAAGTCTATCCATACTTTGACTATACCAGACTGACGCGTTTCATGACGACTTGTTTCACCAGAACTGATTTCATCCGACAGCAAGGTCCGCCGTTAGACTCGCCTCAATTTGCGTTTCAGATCTCCCAGAATCAGGGCAACCGTATTACAATATCTACGAACACTGTCGCAATTCAGATTAAAAATCATGGCTATCCCCACGCTTACTGACCTTACCACCCCTCAGCCTACCCTCAAAACCGCCCCGGTTCAGGAAGTTTTTTCCTCCATTCAGGGCGAGGGAATTTACGTGGGCAAGCGACAGGTGTTCGTCCGGTTTGCCCATTGCCATTTAAAATGCGCCTACTGCGATACGCCCATGACCTCACCCACCGGGCAATGCCATGTGGAAACCCCGCCGGGCAGCGGCATCATCGAATATCATAACAACCCTTTGCCCCCAGAAACGCTAGTGGACATTATCCAGTCCTTGCTGAAAACCGCGAAACACCACAGCGTTAGCTTTACCGGTGGGGAGCCCCTGCTCTATCACCAGTTTTTACAATCAGTCTTTCCCCAAGTGCAAGGGCACTGCAAAACTTATCTGGAAACCAGCGGCACCCAAGCCGACTTTCTGGAGAGTGTTCTGCCCTGGACCGACATCATCGCCATGGACATCAAATTGCCATCGGCCACGGGCGAAGCGCCTCAATTTGAAAATCATGCCCGATTTTACGCCCAAGCCAAAGGCAACCCAGCCACAGAATGCTTCATCAAACTGGTCTTCAACCAGCGCACCACCCTGGCAGAGTTGGCCGAAGTTCGGGGCATTGTCACCAACCGACAAACCCCCATTATTCTGCAACCGGAAACCAGCCTGACCGACCGCACTGTCTCCATCCTGCCCAGTCAGGTGTTTGCCGCCGAAAACTACCTAACCCAATACTTCGATGACGTGCGAGTCATTCCGCAAACCCACAAAATGCTGAACGTCTTGTAGCGGGCTAGGCTGTAAAGGCCAAGGGCTTGCGGGGACGATAGGCATTTTGATTGGCCTGCCCACCAAAGGCATTGAAACCAGAGCCAGATCCCAGTCCTCCCCCGGAGCCGGTGAAAGGATTGGCATTCGCAAAGCCGGACTCTCCACCGCTAGAGCGCTGAAAAGGAACGTAACTACTTCCCTTGCCCTTACGGCTCATGGCGTCGGCCACACTGGCCCCCATTTCAAAACCACCAGCATTGCCCAAGCCACCGCTTCCAGCATTGGCCGTTTGCCCTCCCATCCAGGGAGAAGCCGCGATTTTTCCGTTCATGACCTGATCCATTCTGGGGGCAAAAGCACTGGCATAACTTTCCGACTGCTTATTGGCGTTAATCAGTCCCACCACGTTGGCCTGAAAGTCCTGGCTGGTGTTCACACCAAAACCAGCCCGGTTGGCGGCCAGCTGCTGACCTTCTGTGGCCGTTCCCACGGCTTGAGTGGTCTTTTCTGGTATAGCCGCCAATTGATCCAGTTGCTCCAGCTGCTCTAAACGCTGCAACAGGGCAGTTAAATTAGCCGACTCCGGATCAAGGGACTGCAAGGCCCGCAACGCTTGTTCTTGCAGCTTAAAAATACCAGCATTGCGCTCATTGGCATTTAAATTCAATGGATCCCCCCCGGGGGGCAAACTTTGCACCGGGCTGGGCTTGTTGGCACTCATCGGCGCTGCCATTACCGGGCCGGTATCCACGGTGAGATCAGTCAGTTTAAAAGTGGCCCCCGTGGTTATTTCCGCACTGTTTAGCCCGCCAAAGGTTTTGCTAGTAGCATCAAGAGGGCGGGTTGATCCCAAAATACTGGGGGCCACAGACACACTATCCACCCCGCCCATCCCATCAGTAGTAACCTTCAAGCCCAATCCAATGTTGGACAGGCGAAAATCGGACAAGGCCAGCAGTTCCGTCATGGTCAACTCACTGACGTTTAACAGTCGTTCAGCGGCCTTGAACACATTGGGGATTTCAGGGGCCACCGCCGGAATGGAAGCTCGTTTTAAGCCACCCACCACCGTGGCATCAAAGCCCAGGGGCGTGGTCGAAGCACTGGCCTGACTGACCGGGCGGCGAGAAATAGTTTGATTACCGCCGAGAGTATAGTACGTATCGGCCTCGTAGACGCTTAAGTCCGTGGGTAAATTGACCCCATAAGCCGGTACAAACTGGTTGGCCTGGGTGCGAAAGGAACTGTTGGCATTCAGCCAGGCGTTAGTAGCTCTGACCTGTGGCCCCCCCGGATATAGGGGATAAAAGATTAAGGGAGGAATACTACTCATGGGCGACACCGTACAATTAACACCATCTGTACAGTACCCTCGGCAGAATTCTCCTAAACTTCAGTGTCACCACATCCAGAAGATATGCAAAATTCACATTTTTTTACACAAAAAGGACCAGGTTGCCCAAATTCGGCAACCCGGTCTGGCTTATTTCACAGCAGGAGCCGCGCAAGGCCCCAAACATAAGACAAAGCACTACATCGTTTATGCGGATTGAAAATGTTCTATTGAAACCCTTTTTCAAAAACAGAGGCTAGTTAAAAACACTACGGATGGATCACGCTGAGTTGGCTGTTGGCTGAAAAAGATTAAACCGCAGACTGAGTATTCACGGACAGAAAAATGTAGCGCTTTTCCAGAACCGCTTCATCATCCATCTGCTTCACAATGGCATCGATAAAATCAGGATTTTTCACCAAGGTCTCATGGCGCACATCTTCACGCAGCACAGCCCGCACGGCCTGGTACTTTTTCGCGGTCACAAACGGCTGAAACCCTTGCAAAAATCGTCGACTCACCGCCTCATAATCCGGCATAGCCAACACATCAAAATGCGTATTCATGGTGTCGTAAACGGTAGACATAAAGAATCAACTTCCTCATCATCTCCTTCCGGCGGTCTGTTCCAGCCGGTCGGTGGCTTTCATTGCATTCGAGTTGTCTATATGAACGAAGTCAATGAAAAGTGATGCTAGTCAGAGAAAATAAAACGTCAAAACCGTAACAAAAGTTAATAATTTTAAAAATGTTTAACATAAAGTCCCAAGGGCCAATCGCCAAGGACAAAGCCGCTAGTCCAGCGGCTCAACCAAACGAACACAGGCTGCTCTGTAGACCCCCAAACAACACGAAGGATGTCTGGATAAATCAGCAACCCATTTAAGCGTTTCTAGGACTTCAGGGCCGGGGATTTGGCCTCGCAGAACGCCCCGATTTTACGGAAGCGATCGTAGCGATCCTCAAGCAGCTTCTGGGCATCAAAACCTTTCAGCTCGGCAATGGCGGATTCCACGGTTTCCAGAATACGCTGGGCGGTAGTAGCAGGGTCCTGATGGGCGCCCCCTTGTGGCTCCGGAATAATGCCGTCCACAATGTCGAAAGCCAGGAGATCCTGAGCGGTAATTTTCAATGCATCAGCCGCTTTGGAAGCGTACTCGGCGCTCCGCCACAAAATGGAAGCGCAGCCTTCAGGAGAAATCACGGTGTACAGGGCATGCTCCAGCATATAAATGCGGTTGGCCACCCCAATACCCAAAGCGCCACCGGAAGCACCCTCTCCGCTCACCACAGAGATAATCGGGGTTCTCAGACGGGCCATTTCCCGAATATTGTAGGCAATAGCCTGCCCAATACCATGCTGCTCCCCATCAATGCCCGGATAAGCGCCAGGGGTGTCAATGACAGTCAGTACCGGCATCTTGAACTTCTCGGCGTGGGCAAACAGACGCAGCGCCTTGCGGTAGCCTTCCGGGTTGGCCATACCAAAGTTGTGGGTCAGGTTTTCCTTCATGCCCCGACCTTTTTGGGTACCCACCACCATCACAGGCCCGGAGGAAAGCTCGATGATGCCGCCAATAATGGCCCGATCATCAGTACCAGCGCGATCGCCACGCATTTCAATCCACACATTGGGCGAGAGCATTTTAACCGTTTCCAGCAAGTTCGGACGCTGGGGGTGACGAGCGATTTGCAGCTTCTGGGAAGGGGTTAGCTTCTGGTAAAGCTTGCTTTTGACCTCATCGGCCTGTGCGCGAAGTTTATCAATCTCTTCAGAGAAGTCGATCTTACTGTCCTGGCTTAACCGCATCAGTTCCTCAATCTTTTCTTCCATTGCCATTATGGGCTTTTCAAACTCCAGGGGAAGGATCTTGTCGGACATGGCTTGCGTTTCCTTATCAAACTGCCCCGGACGCCGAACTGGCGAAGGTCTGAGCCGCCGGATTCAAACCGGAGGATTGCCGGTGCAAACGAATGAGATTGGCCAGCATGGGTGCCAGCTCCCGACGGGGCAGCACCATATCCACCTGACCGTAATTCAACAGATAGGTAGCGGTCTGGAAATCAGCAGGCAGCTTCTGACGAATGGTCTGCTCAATGACACGGCGACCGGCAAAACCAATTCTGGCCCCTTCTTCGGCGATATTAATATCGCCCAAAGTACCAAAGCTGGCCGTAACGCCACCAAACGTGGGCTCGGTCAACACAGAAATATAGAGTAAGCCAGCTTCATGCAAGCGGGCCAAGGCCGCCCCAGTTTTAACCATTTGCATCAGGGAGAACGTCCCTTCCTGCATACGGGCCCCACCGGAAGAAGAGAAGATGACCACCGGCAAGCGGTCTGCCAAAGCACGTTCGATAACCCGAGTAATTTTTTCGCCTACCACGCTGCCCATGCTACCGCCGAGATAAGTGAAGTCCATCACCGCTAAAGCCACCGACTCACCGTCAATCTGGCCAACGCCCGTAATGACGGCATCATTCAGCCCGGTTTTCTTATGGGCATCCTTTTGGCGCTTCAGGTAAGGTTCTGTATCGGTAAAGGTTAAGGGGTCCGAAGGGGATAAGTCGGCATCCAGCTCCTCAAACTCATCGCACAATTGCTGAATGCGGGCATAAGCGCCAATGCGAAAATGGTATCCGCACTGGGTGCAAACGTTCAAACTCTTTTCCAACTCCTTGGTCGGAAGGTTTTCCTGGCAGTTGAAGCACTGCGTCCACAACTTGCAGATTTCCTCATCGGTGAGGCGATTGTTCATAGCGGCTACATCCAGCCGGGTGGACTTATCTCGTTTGGAGGCAAACCAATCTCTGAGAGACATACACGCTTTCCTGCAAGTACTTAAAACGGGATCAACTCAGGCTCTGCGCCCATGAGCAAGGGAAGAAGAGCAATGCTTTATCGAATTAGCGAATGGTCAGAGTGTAGCATAATCTGGGCCAGCTTCCAAAGGAATCCCATGAGAGAAAGGAGGTTCTCCGTACCCGGGCAAGCCACCCATGCGTTTCCAGTCAGGTAAGCCAGTTAAAACTTGGCAGTGGAGGCCTGTTGGGTAAAGTTGGCGGGTTGCATAATTCGCATTTTATCGAAGTTCACCACCGAGTTGTTGGCCCCTGGGAAGTAATTAAAGCCAAAGTAAGAACGACGGTTGATGAAATCATAGCCAATGGTGGCCTTCACGTCAGTCGGCCCCACCATCATGTAAAAGGTGTTGCCAACAGCCAAGGCATTTCGGGCGTTGTCCCGGTTTAAACTGAAGCTGCCATTATTTCCCAGACTCAAAAACTTATTGACGCGAATCAGGTTGTTCATGGACAGGTTTTGAGCACCGCCGTAGTAGCTGTCAAAAACAAAGGGAGACTTACCGATGGACTGGCTAACCGTATAGCCCAGGTTGGTCTGTAAGCGGCTGTCAAACAGGTTCAGGTTTAAAGTGGGGCCTACCCGACCCAAAGCCACAAAATCCGCGGAGGAATAAGCCGAAGTAATCAGCTGAGCCCGCATCCCCATGGAGGCATATTTACCAAAAGTCAGCAGGGGCGCTGTGTTTTGCAATTGTAATTGCAACTGGGCCCGGCCCAGCATTTGCGGCGACTTTCCTTTATCCGCCTCAACAAAGTAAGTTTCCCGGAAGTTGGGGTAGAAGTTATCCCGAGCGTAACCGATACTTTCAAACGAAGTGAGCTGAAACTTCTTGAAAGATTTCAAGACCCGATAGTCGGTCAGTTGGGCAATGTAGTTGGGACGTTCGGTCTGTCCCAAAAGCCCGTTGACGTAACCATCGTTATAAGAAGCCATTAAGTGGGTGTTATCGGTAATGCGCCGATCGGCAAACATAACCGGAGAGCCCACATGACTGTTATAACCCAAGTCAACCGTGGTATCGGAATCCCGGTAGTGAATCAGGCCACCCAGACCCAGCCCGGGGTTAATCTGCTTGCCAGACTTCCCATTAGAGGACCAGAAACCGGGAGAGCCGTAGCTTACAAACGGTGACACCCGCAGAGAGCCTTTGCCCACATGAAAGTCCCAGCCCGGCCCAGCGTAAGCGCCGCCATAAGCCCGGTAAGAACCCACATCGGGACCCAGGTACTGTATGTTTTTATTGGGATTATCGTAGGAAAAATCAGTATTAGGGAAGGTAAACAGCTTGTACTTACCCATATACAAACTCGGACGCTTCAGCATAACGTCATCGTAGCCATCCTCGTGACGAACCACTTCAATTTCCCTGGACTTAATGCTGAAGCGGGAAACCTTACCGGGTGACTCATCAAAATTTTGCTTGCCCTGCTTCAGGCGTTCCAGCTCTTCAAATTGTTTTTGCTGATCGTAAGTCAAGGAAGTGGTTCGCATAATACGGTTTTCGTAAGCTTTTTTGGAAAATTCCCGGCGCAACTTGGCCTGCTGGGAACCTTTGCCCGTATTTTGTCCTAAACTGCCAATCCCACCCTGAGCAGCCAGTTGCTGATAAACGATACCACTGATGATAAAGCGGCCGTGCTCCATGATGATTTCGTTCTTGTTCACCATAGCTTCCTTGGCCTTGACCCGCACAGCGGAAATGGTAGTCACCGGGTCGTTAATCAGGGCGGAGCGACGGGTTAAATCAATCTTGGCATAGGTGCCCTCGGTTCGTTGGCCGTCTTTGACGATGACCACGTTGCCTTCGGCAATGGCCAATTCCTGATTCTGGTCATAAATCAGCTTGTCGGCGTACAATTCGGAGTTTTGATCCGAAATAACCATGTGTACCGAGCCCGTGGCCACATAAACATCATGATCCCGGTCATAGTTCAGGTTGTTGCTGTTGATATCCACCATAACCGCACGGGCTTTTATGGGTTCTCCAGAAGCACCCACGCTCCCGGCGTCACTATTCGTCTTCCCCTCTAGCGCGTCCGACTCCAAAATAGCAGGGAGTGCGGTTACATCAGGGGCTTTGGCATTGGCATCCGCTACAGGCGTCTGCTCCGGAGTAATCTGGGCAGCCTCTGGGTCTTTTTGCTTTTTCTTATCTTTGTCAGCCTTTTTACCGGACTGAACGTCCTTGGACTCAGTCTCTTTCACCGGCTGAAAGCGGGAATTGGTGGTCATCATCAACACGCTGGCCGCCGGATCGTTGATCATCTGGGCTTCAACCGACTCCACGCAAAAACCAGAACCAAAAGCCCAGACACCCAAACCAATCAAAACTGACTTGGCCAAGCACACGGTGCCTACTTTAGAGCGAGTCTCATGGGACTTGAGTAAAATGCGCAAACCGTCTACCGGTTGATTCATGTACGAAATTCCTTCTGTGGAGGGGCCTGGCCTGCCCAATGGGCAAAAAAGCAAAACGTTAAGAGCTACGATCAAGTGCTTTTTCGCTATCAACTGAGCAACCCGGCAGGTCGAACCCATAATGAAGCGCTAAATGCAAAATTGTTCTCACGACTTTCAGACGCTTTAATATTTTCTTAACATAGCCACAACATTTTACCAGAGTTTGAGGTAATTGGATAAAGTGCTGTGCTAAATCCAAATTGCCCGACAAAAATTACAGGTAACCCATGGGGTTGACCGGGGCCCCATTCACCCGGACTTCAAAGTGCAAGTGAGGCCCCGTGGAATAGCCCGTAGAGCCTTCCGCGCCAATCACCTGCCCCTTGGACACAGACTGACCCGGCGAAACCGAAATAGAAGATAAGTGTCCGTACAAGGTCACCAGGTTCTGGCCATTCCGGTTGCCATGATTGATCATAATGGCCTTGCCATATCCGCCTTTCCAACCGGCAAAAATCACCTCGCCCCCATCGGCGGCATGGATGGCGCCCCCGTTGGGCCCGGCAATATCAAGGCCCGTATGGGTAATTACCCGGCGATGAATGGGGTGAAAACGAGAGCCAAAACCGGAACTGACCCGACCACTGATGGGCCACATAAAGCTACCCGTACTGTTGCGCACCACGGTAAATGTCTTTCGGCGAGAGGACATTAAAGAACGAATTTGAGCGGTAATACTGTTGGATTCAGCGAGCAACTCCCGCTCGGCCCGCTGGTAAAAGGCAGCATCATTGCGATAGCGTTCCCGCAGATTACGATCGATTTCGATAGAACGCTGAATTTCAACGTTTTTAACCCGAATGGTGGCAATGGCCTGACCAATCACGGTTTTCTGCTGGGCAAACTCCACTTTCAAAGAGTTCAATTCCGAAATTTTAACCCGGAAATCTTCCAGCAGCTTTTTGTCCTGGGCCATGATTTTTTTCTTGTAGTAAATACGGTCCAGCAAGGTGGAAAGATCGTTGGCTTCCAGAATCATCTGGATCATACTCAAACGTTCTCCCATATATAGATTTCGGAGGCGGCGGCCTGCATTTTGCCCCAGACGAACCGCTTCACCCATGACCGCATCCAGTCGACCATTTAAATAGACCAATTTATCCCGAGTCTCACTTAAACGCTGCTGATGAAACTCCAGCGAACGGCGCTCCAGCTCCAATCGCCGCTGATTTACAGCCAGGTTTTGGGTCAGTACCTGGGCCGCCCGCATTTTCTCTAGCTTCTTTTGGCGCATTAAAGCGGCCTGAGATTTTAAAGAACTGGTTTGCCCCTGCAGTTCTCGAATCTTCTGGCGATTATCAGCGAAACCAACCGTACAGAAATCAGCCAGCAGGAACATACCCAGCAAAATCAGAGAGCACAGGGGTTTAAAACGGGATAAACAATGCAAAAAGCGCATAGTCACTATCAAAACAAAAATACGTAGCTGGTCACAAGCAAGGATACCAACATTAGCAATGCGATCCAACGGGCACTTTTCTGAAAAAATTCTTGCATTTCACCTCAGCAAGTAAAAATCAAACTTTAGGGGACCAATTTGGGACAGATATACGCCATACCCTTTTAACGGCCCTTACCATTATATATGATAGGTTTCGCACACTTTTTAGAACTGTTCAACCATAGCGCTGTCACCTTTATATATTACAAAATGTTAAACCATTTGGACGGGATTGCAAAAAATCCTAAAGGTTTATGGCAATGCGCCGATAGGAATCACTATAGATTCGCTACGGTGGAGGCTAATACTTTGATGACCCCACAACCACGCAAAGCACAGAAAAACACCGCTTTATCAGTGCATTTTATCATTAAAGGCGCTGAAAAACGCCGCACCATGGCTTACGCCAAGGCCAAAATCCTTCAAAACGAACTGGGCGTTACCCCGCATCTGGTCAGCGTCAAGTAATCGCATTGCCCCTTAAACGTTTACAGCCCCTTCTGTCATTCTGACCGGAGGGGCTTAAACAAGGTTGAGATACTCCGATTTCATCTTCAAGTTAAAGACCAAAGCCAAAAACAAAGTAGAAATCACCCACGTTTCTGCTAAGGTGTTGGCATTATGAATAGCCATTGCCTTTCCTCCCCCCCTGCCCTTCACTCACAGATTTTATCCGCTGAAGCCGAGCTTCAAGCGTTCGTTTGGCCCCAGCAAGAGGCCGTTTATTACGAAACTTTCCAGCGGGTTTTAACCGGTTTTGTCCAAAACAAGGTGGGCGAAGAGCACTTCTTATCGGTAACCGGATACGGCCACGACGACCTGGGCCGAGAAGTCACAGACGCCGTGTTTGCCCATGCCCTGCAAGCAGAAGCCGCTTTGGTTCGGGTGCAAATTGTATCCGGAACCCATGCCTTGTCCGTAGGGCTCAACGGCTGTCTGCAACCCGGAGACACCATGTTGTCTATCACCGGGCGCCCCTATGACACGTTAGAAGAAGTCATTGGCTTGCGTGGCAATAGCAAGCACTCTCTGGCAGCCAAGCAGGTCCAATACCAGGAATTCTCAATTTTCAACCCGCCCCCTCAAGCGGAAACCGCTGCGGGCTATACGATTCGGACCACTTTTACGGAAACGGAAGCGCAACAAATCAGGACGGCCAAGCTGGTGTTCATCCAGCGCTCTCGGGGGTACAGTTTGCGCCCCTCCCTCACCATTCCTCAACTGTCTGAACTGATTCAGGCCGTCAAAGCCATCCATCCCCAAGTCATTGTGATGGTGGACAACTGTTACGGGGAATTCACCCAGACCCAGGAACCCACCGCCGTGGGGGCTGACCTGATTGCGGGCTCCCTGATTAAAAATGCCGGGGGTGGCATTGTGCCTGCCGGTGGCTACGTAGCTGGACGGGCCGATTTGGTGGCTGCTTGCGCCGATTTTTTAACCTGCCCCGGCGTGGGTGCCGACGGTGGCTATACCTTTAACCTCACTCGCGTGCTATTGCAAGGCTTGTACCTGGCGCCCGGCGTGGTCAAGGAGGCTCTGAAAGGGATGAGTCTGGCCGCCAAACTGTTTGAGCAAGCGGGATATGATACGGCCCCCCATTGGCAGGAGAGTCGTAGTGACATCATCCAGATCCTGACCCTGCGGGAAGCCGATAAACTGGTCAAGTTCTGCCAAGTGCTGCAAAGCCTGAGCCCCATTAACAGCCATATCACCCCCATTCCAGCCAATCCACCCGGTTATGCCGATGAAGTGGTCATGGCAGGCGGGACTTTTATTGATGGTTCCACCCTTGAGCTTTCCGCCGATGGCCCCCTGCGCCCGCCCTATGCCGTGTACCTGCAAGGGGGGCTGACCTACGCCCACACCCGTCTGGCGTTGCAGCGCATTGGGGAAGCCCTGAATCCCTAATTCCAACTAAACCATAGTGGATCATAATTCCCAGGATTCCAGAAACCGTCAGCATCTTGACTTAGTGGAGTCATAGAACCCCAAGTTGATACACGCCCGTTATAATAAAGAACACCCCACACACTACTGGAGTCACCTTTGTAAGCACCATCTGGATCAACAAGAAACCACTGCATGTTGGTTGTATTGTTTCCGCCAAAAGAACCACCATTGCCAAATGCCAAAATACTACCATTATGCAACTTTAAACAAACGCGGTTAGAGCAAACATATGATAAAGAATCATTTCGGCTACCATCCAGAGTGGAGCTAGTATCCACCTGAAGATAGTTCAGATAAGGTGTGATTTCTGCAACCTTAGAATTTGAAGTAAGTAAATTATTTTGTTTATACATCTCAAACGCATTGCTCACCATCGCAAAATCTTCTTTTGTCAAAGCAATTCTTTGTGTGTTTTGCTGAGCGACAAGCAATTTGGGGATGGTAAACGTGGCAATCACCCCCAAAATAGCCAAACTAATCAATAACTCCGCCAGGGTAAAGCCCCAAACGGACTTTGTGCTTTTGTGGCCAGTTTTTAGAAGCATCGCTAGACTCCAACATGAGGGTGGGCAACTACATTAGACATATCGACCCCTCCTCTAAAAACTTTAATTATGGGTAAAGGCTGTCTTCAAATCGTTAAGCTCGCCGAGACAAACCCTCAAAAATTGTGCTCTTCAAAAGATTGATGCCTAAAAGAACCACAGAACGCCACCTCCGACTTTAATCGGATAAGCGTTGGACATCCACAGGCAATGGCCGCTCTGGCGTTACAGGGGTAATGGTGTACCGCACATATTCTCGTTTAAACGGCTTTGAGGGCTCTTCAATGACCACCGGCGTGGCGGCATGGGCCACCCCAGCCCGAAACGTATTGTTAAAAATCAAGGCCGTTCCGGTGACTTCTTCCTTATTCAGCGTCAGGCTATAGGGCGCCAACGCCTCCCAAAACGCAGGCAAGACCTTGCTCTCCGCATCCACCATTTGGCTCAAGGCCACCGTGGGATGGTCATGCAGGAACTGATTCACATCAATCACCTGAAATTGGCCGCCGCTTACATTCTTGGTCGGGTGATATTGATGCATCACCACAAACGCCCCCCGATCAAAATGCGGTGACTTTAGGGTCCAATTGCCAGCGGGCGTCTTGGCAACCAAATTTCCCTCAGTGAGCACCTGACCGTCCTGCATATGGCGTCGAATGGACGTGAGCGCCTTGTTTCCCGGATTAAAAAACGCTTTAAAATTTTCTTCCAGATAGGTCTGTAATTTCAGGGTGAGCGTGGTAAAAAACGTTTCCTGACGGGCCGGTGGCACCCGGTCAGCCAAATTGGAAAATAAGGCAAAACCCGAACGATTCAAATCATCCCGCCGAATCAGCTTCTGGGCGATTTTCTCCAGTAGCGATTGTTGCGGCTCCAGCCCGGCATCCACATCCGACGGACTGATTTCCAAACGGTATTGGGGTGGCTTTGCCCGTGACCAACCAAAGCGCAGGGGATTAGCCCCTGCAAGTGGTGCGGATGCCGATACTCTCATTGCAATTCCCCCGCCCCGATTTATCCCCGCTTGGTCCGGGTTTTAATTTCTTCAATCTGTTGACCCAGCACCGGGTGGCTTTCCAGTTCTTCCTTGATTTTTTCATAAGCATACAGAATGGTAGTGTGCTTACGCCCGCCCATCAACTCCCCGATTTTAGGGAAGCTGGCCTCAGTCATCTCCCGAATAACGTAAATGGCCACCTGCCGAGCATGAGACAAGTCTTTGGCACGGGAAGGGCTTTTCAAATCGGAGGATCGCATGTGGTAATACCCGGCTACCGTCTCCAAAATGTCTTCCAGAGACACCCGCCGGTTATCCACCGGGGTGCCCAGCACCGTTTGAGCCACCACCAAATCAATGCTGGTGCGGGTGAGCATGCCGTAAGCGGCCACTTTATTGAGTGCGCCTTCTAATTCCCGAATGTTATTTGGATAACTTTCAGCAATAAAGTTGAGCACATCCATGCCCACCTGAAAATGCTCCCGCTCGGCTTTTTTCTGCAGAATAGCCACACGGGTTTCCAAATCAGGGACCTGCACATCGGCAATCAGCCCCCATTCAAAGCGGCTCCGCAAGCGGTCTTCCAGACGAGACAGATTTTTGGGCGAACGATCGCTGGACAGGATAATTTGTTTGCCCGATTCGTGCAGGGCGTTAAAGGTATGGAAAACCTCTTCCTGGGTGCGGGTTTTACCTTCCAGAAACTGGACATCATCAATAATCAGGATGTCATTCCGCCGATAGCGATCCTGAAAGCCCTTCATGTCCTTCTGACCCAGGGCGTTGATCATGTCATTGGTAAATTGCTCCGCCGTGACATAACGCACCTTGAGATCGGTGTGATGCTGCAAGGCAAAATGCCCAATGGCCTGCATCAGGTGGGTTTTCCCCAAGCCCACCCCGCCATAGATAAAGAAGGGATTATAACTTTGAGCGGGAGTTTCGGCCACCGCCAGGGCCGCTGCGTGACAAAAACGGTTGTGCTGGCCCACCACAAATGATTCAAAGGTGTAGCGGGGGTTCAGGTTACTGCGAGTCACCCGAGGGGTCCAGGGGCGATTGGGCAATTCCCGGGCCGCAAAAGCCTCCTCGTTGAGGGGCTCTTCTTCTTTGGGCTCAGCGACCACCACGGCCACTTCCATGGAAGTGCC
Source organism: Vampirovibrio chlorellavorus (assembly GCA_001858525.1). Lineage (GTDB taxonomy): Bacteria > Cyanobacteriota > Vampirovibrionia > Vampirovibrionales > Vampirovibrionaceae > Vampirovibrio > Vampirovibrio chlorellavorus. The sequence goes on from LAPX01000004.1 coordinate 144,051, forward strand.
AATGGCTTCACTGAAAGCCACTTTAAGATCATTGCGGTAACGCTTCAGAATTAATTCCCGGTTAAACTCGCTTTCCGCCTTTAAAGTAACGGACTTATCGGTCAGTTTTTCAATCTCTAGCGGAGAAATCCAGGTTTCAAAGCTGGGTTGGCTCATTTTGCCTTTAAGGTCGGCTTGTACTTTTTGCCACAGCACCGCCAGATCCAGGCCTGCATGCAAGGTACTTTCATTGGAGCCGGAGGTCAGAACCGATGTGGCCATAAAACCCTAACCCTTCTTTCTACAGTAAAACAAGAGATCAAACCATTAAGATCAGACCGGAACCGCTGAGTGCGAATCTCATGCAGCAAAAAAATCCGGAAACAGAAGCCGGAGTAGGCACAAGTTCCTTTCGTTCCAGTTATTTCGAGGTTATTTCGACTCTCTCACGAAACAACTTTGACTTGAGATCGTTAGTCTAGCATAGTTATTAACCGTCTTGGCCCAGCGTATCAAAGCGTTTACATAAAGATTTTTTGCGCTATGATCGGATCCCGTTTGAACGCCTTCACCCGATCAGTGATTTTCCTGACCCCGTGGGAAAAGCCGACTCAAACGCACTGCACGACCATGGCAAGGCCTTTTTCTTTTTGCCGGAATGGGCCGTGCAATCTGTGATTTTTCATGGATAATACATCTCACTCAAGTATGAAAGCGCTCTAATTTTTAAGGAGATCTCCTCATGAAACGTACTTTGGAAGGAACCAAACGCAAAAGACTGCGGGTCAGCGGATTCCGTGCTCGTATGGCTACCCCCGGCGGACAAAAAACCCTGAACCGTCGTCGTGCCAAAGGCCGCCACAAAATCGCCATCTAGTTTTTGCGTTAAGCGAAGCCACTCTTTGTGTTGCCAAAATCAAACCGCCTGAAAGCCAAGGGTGAGTTTAAACGAACTTTATCAGGCAAGCGTTTGTTTGGCTGCCCATTTTTCGTACTCTACGGACTAGAACGCAACCCGGCAAGCCAAGCGCCACATAAAGTTCAAAGCGTTGTTCATCCCACACGCATTGGCTTTATTGTGAGCAAAAAAATTCACAAGCGGGCCACCAAGCGCAATCGCATTCGGCGACGGCTTCGAGAGCTGGTTCGATTGTCCCTGAGGCAAGGCGCCCTGCCTGCCATTTCCCAATACCGGGCCCTGGTTTTCATCGCCCGCCCGGATGCCCTTGGCGCCAGTTTTGTTGACTTACATGGCAAAATGGAACGTTGTTTGCAGGGATTACGTCCTCTTGGCAAGCTGGTTCCCCCCGCCAGCCCGTCAGCCCCTGTCGATGGCAGTCCATAGAAAACAATGCTGAAATCCTTTGTTCTTGGTTTAATAAAGGGCTATAGGATGACAGCCCGAATACGGCGATGGATTTTACCTCCCATTTGCCGGTTCCACCCGACTTGTTCCTTGTATGTGTATGACGCTGTAGAGACACACGGGGTCAAAGCAGGTCTGTGGCTAGGCCTAAAACGCCTATTGAAATGTCATCCTTTGCACCCTGGCGGCCTGGACCCCGTGCCAGCCCCCACCATGCCAAACTCAGTCAATCAGGAGACTCCCCTGTGAACATTATCACCCAGGCCATGTTTTATCTTTTGCATCAACTTCATGAGTGGGTGGGCAACTACGGATTGGCCATTGTGCTATTAACCGTGGCTATCCGCCTGGCCCTGTGGCCTCTGAACTCCGCACAAACCCGCTCTATGCGTAAAATGCAAGAACTGCAACCCAAGCTGAAAGCCCTGCAAGAAAAGTACAAAGACGAACCTCAAAAAATGCAGGAAGCCATGATGAAGTTCTACAGCGAGAACTCCTTCAACCCATTGGCCGGATGCTTGCCCATGCTGGTTCAACTGCCCATTTTCATCGGCCTGTACGGTGCCCTCAGTAGTCCTCACTTCCTGGTGGACACCGTTCACGAGAAGTTCCTGTTTCTGAAAAACCTCTCTCACACCCTGCAAAGCCACGCCGGCCAATCCCTGGATGGCACCTTTAACGTGGAAAAAAGCGATGCCTTTTCCACCGATAAAACCGCCATCTTGCACATGACCAGCGGTAAAACCCAGGAGCAGGAAGTCACCGATCAGCACAAGCTGATTACCAGCTCTCCCAAGCCCCTGTTGCCAGGATCACCGGTCACCATGGTTCTGGATTTCAAACACCTGGGCCTCAGCGATGATTACAAAACTCTGGTTAAATCCGCCGATGTGCTGGTGGTCAACGAAAAAAGCCGAGAGCTGGAACGCGTTCATTTCAACAATGTCAACGGCGCCTTGACTCAGGAAGTACCCACCCAGCCCGGCAAAAGCCAACTGAATCTGGATGTGCTGGCCCTGATCATCATCTACGCCGTGCTCACGTTGCTCTATCAGCAAATCATGACGGCCAAGCAGCCCAAAGCGGATAAAAACGATCCTGCCGCTGCGGCGATGCAATCTCCGGCCATGAAGTTTATGCCCCTGATGTTTGTGGTGGTCATGTTCTTCTTCCCCATTCCCGCCGGAGCGCTGATTTACCTGGTGGTCACCACGGCCCTGATGCTGATTCAAACCCTGTGGGTCAACTTCAGCGAAGATCGCAAGGCCGCTCAAAACCCCAATCAGCCTTCCAGCCAAGTGGTGGACATCAAGGCCAACCGGGTTTGATTTCTAAATCCCAACTATTTTTTCAAAAAGCGGGCGGCGTAAAAACCGTCCGTTTTTGTGTCTATTAATCGTTGGGATTCTTGCTCCAGTTCAGCGTTCGGGGTTTCCGCCAAAAAGCGCTGAACCAACTGCGAATTTTCCTGAGGCAAGATACTACAAGTGCTATAAACCAGCCTGCCGCCGGGTTTCAACGCCGAAAAGCCCTGCTTGAGCAAGGCCAACTGGGTCTCATTCAAGGCCCCTAGGTCCACACGCTTCCACTGGAGCAACATTTCCGGATGACGGCGCAAGGTACCGGAACCAGAGCAGGGCGCATCCACCAGCACAGCATCGAACTGAGGGGGATTCGCCAAATCGAGATGGAGGCCATCCCCTTGCTGCACCATCACACAAGTCACGCCCAGCCTTTGCAGGTTCTCATTTAACAACTGGATGCGGGATTCCTTAGGCTCCACGGCCAGAATAGCCCCCTGATTGCCCATTAAAGCGGCCATATGGGTGGTTTTAGAACCGGGCGCCGCGCACAAATCCAACACCTGCTGGCCCGACTGTGGATTCAGCAATCTGGAAACCCACATGGAGGCAGCATCCTGCACATAAAACCATCCTGCCTCATATCCCGGCAACTGACGGGGAGATCCTGAAAATTCCGGCAACAATAAGCCTTCTGGCAAGTCCGTTAGCAGCTCAAAAGCGATTTGCCCGGCCTCAAGCGCCTGCTGATAAGCGGCCACTGAGGTTTGCAAGGTGTTCACCCGAATACTTAACGCCGCCGGATGCTGGGCCGCTTGGGCCATAGCCTCGATCTGCCCGGCATTGTAAACTGCCGATAACGGCTCCGTAAAAGAAGTTGGCCAACCGAACCGGGCCTGACAATGACCGGGTAAATCTGCCGTCAGGGGAGGGCACTCAAACCCGGCATCCCCCAGACGCCGCTGGGCCGAACGCAACACCCCATTCAGGAATCGGATGGTGTTAGGAGATTGTTTCATGCCTTTGGCCAGTTGTACCACGCTGTCTATGGCTGCGTAATCAGGCACCTGCACCCCGCCCTCCAGCTGAAGCAAGCCCAGACGCAGCAAACAGCGCACCAAGGGCACCACATTCTTCAGAGGGCGGCCGGTCAACTGCTTGATCCACTCATCATAAACCAGCCAGCGCCGGAAAGTGCCCATCACCAGGGCCCGACAAAATCCACGTTCCTGATCAGTCAACTGCGGATGGGGGCCAAACGCTTGCTGAAGCTGGCTATCGGCCTTCAGCTTTTCCAGACCCGCTTTTTCAAAACGCAGCAGAACGTCCAAGGCCAGTCTGCGCGGTAAATCCTGGGGTTTAGCCACGCTCTTATTCTTAGTCACGCCTTGAACCCAACAGGCGGAACACCCAGTACAGCAATTCCATCAGAGCATAAAGCGCCGTGGCCACGTAGGTAAACGCAGCCGCTGACAGCACTTTTTTGGCCCCGGACATCTCATCCTGATTCAGATAGTAGTTGCCCTGCAGCACCTTCAAGGCCCGACCACTGGCATCCAGCTCCACGGGCAGCGTCACAAAGTGAAAGGCCACCGCCAAACCATACAGAACCACACCCGCCAGCGCCACGTAAAAACCCATTCCGCCCATTTTGGAGCCAAACCCCAAAAACGCTGCCAGCATCAGCAACAAAGGCCCCATTTGACTCCCCAAATTAGCCAAAGGCACTAGGCTAGAGCGAACCACCACCGGGTAAAAGCCTTTGGCATGCTGAATGGCGTGCCCGCATTCATGGGCGGCCACGGCCACACTGGCGACAGAAGACCCTTGGTATACCTCAGGGGAGAGGCGCACCACCCGCTGGCCCGGATCGTAGTGATCGCTTAAAAAGCCGTCCACCATTTCTACGGGCACATCCCGCAGTCCGTTTTCATCCAGAATACGGCGGGCCACGGTTTGCCCGGAGTTGCCTCGAGCCGTTCTGACTTCGCTAAACTTGGTCACCGTATTTTTAACCCACAGCTGGGGCAAAAATACCAAAGCGCCACCCACCAACATAATCACCATGTACAAGGGGTCGTGAAAAAACATGTCCAGTTACCTCGTTCGGCCTTGAATATCGGCTTGAATAGTAGATGAGTTTTGGGGCAAAAAGTTCCCGGTTAAGCGAGTAGCGGAGCCGTTTGGCTGGCATTGAAACTGCCCAGAGACCGTTTGCCATCGACCGCTTTGAAAGCACCCAGGGCCCAGTCGCGAGCGGCCATTTCCTTCTTGCCTGCTGGCTGAAGACTGCGGATTTCCAAAATGCCTTCCCCAGTACGCACCAAAAGCCCTGTATCAATAATAGCTAAAATTTGGCCCGGTTGGTCAGATTTAAGGATTTCTTCAGATTGAGCGGCCGGGTTGGGTTGGTACTCGCGCGCTTTTAACAACTTGATACGCTCATTGCCCAAAAATGTAGCCGCGCCCGGTGCCGGGTTAAAAGCCCGCACCTTCAGCTGTAACTGATGGGCCGATTCCTGCCAGCTCAAAATGGCGTCTTCCTTCTGGCACTTGGGCGCGTGGGTGGCCAGCTCGTGCGGCTGCACCTCGGGATGCACCCGGCCTTCCACCATGCCGACCAGAGTATCCACCAGCAACGGCCCCGCCGCCAAAGACAATTGCTCGGTCAAGGTGCCCATGGTCGTCTCCGAGTCAATGGATACAACGTGTTTGAGCAACATGGGGCCGGTATCCACGCCCAATTCGGTGAGCATCGTAGTAATGCCGGTCTCGGGCTTTCCTTGCAAGATGGCCTGCTGAATAGGATTAGCCCCCCGGAACTCGGGTAAGAGGGAGGCGTGGGCGTTCACCGTGCCGACTTTGGGGATATCCAGCACTTCCTGGGTTAAAATTTGTCCAAAGGCCACGGTCACCAGAAAATCGGGCGCCAGCGATTTCAAATGGGCTTTCAAGGCCTCGTCTTTTTTTATGGAGACGGTTTGAAACACCGGCAGTCCCAGTTCATCGGCCAGAGTTTTAATGGGCGGCGGGGTCAGCTTTTGCCCCCGGCCTGCCGGACGATCCGGCTGAGTGACCACAGCGGCAATTTCAATACGCGCATCAGCGTTTAGGGTTTGTAAGGCCGAAATGGAAAAGGCAGGTGTGCCCAGAAAAACAATGCGAATGGGGTGTGTGGACATGGTGATGCTTCCTTGGAGCGGGTAAAACTACTGCCATCATAACAACAAAAAACAGCCCCCGAAACAACCAAAGCAACCCTCAGATCTAAATATACTCTGACAATGGTTTTAGATGTTTAATTCCAGCTAAACCATGAAGGATCGCCATTAGGTACCGCAGCAACAGAGCCCCAAGAACTGCTAGCACCCACTGGAATGTCCTCAACTGTAGTTATTTTTCCACTGTAAAACAGCCAAAATTGAATACCTGAGCCAGGAATGTCAACACTGGCGTCTGGATCATAGTTAATGTAGAAGGAACTTAACGGAGTCGTTCCACCAAAAGAAGTGTTGTTATTAGTCCATAAAACACCTCCGGAAGCCAGTTTGTAGCAAAAATTAGAACCACAGGAATAGTTGCCGTAACCGGGTGGAGCATTCACTGACAAGGTGGTATCACGGCCCATATAATTAATAAAAGGCACTAGATCACCGAACCGAGTGTTAGCATTAACACCATCTATTAACTGTAATTGCTGGTAAGCTCCTGTAATAGTAGCTGCTACTTCTTTGGCTCCGGCATTATACTTTTGATTTTGTTGAGTGCTCAAAATTTTGGGGATGGTAAACGTGGCAATCACCCCTAAAATGGCCAAACTAATCAACAATTCAGCCAGTGTGAACCCCCGCGATGACCTTTGCCCAAAAAAGTCACAAGACATCTAGAACTATGCCCTCAATATTAATTGTAAATCTCTACATAGAGTATCGGCTAAATATACCCAAACTTTAATTTAAGACTCTACGCAAGATTGGTTGAGCCTTATGGATATGCTCACTCGTTATAAAGCCACGCCTTGCAGGGCATGATCCAGCTCGGGCTCTTCAATCATTTTTTCAGGCTGGATGGGGGGCAAATGATGCTCCGAAAGCAGTTGATCGGTGGTAAAGCGATCAATGACATGATCCACAAACAGCACCCCATTCAGGTGATCCAGCTCGTGCTGAATAGCCCGACACAACAGGGTCCCCTCTTGAGCGGTCATGGTCTGGGTTTTGCCCTTCAGGTCCATGTAGCGAACCGTAATCGAGCCATAGCGCTTCACATCGGTGTACACGCCCGGAAAACTCAAGCAGCCTTCCCGGCTGATGATGGCCCCTTCCCGCTTCACGATGACCGGATTGATAAACACCATTTGCGGCAACGGGTTTTCATCCGTGGAACAATCCAGCACAAATATCCGTTTGAGTTCCCCCACCTGCGGTGCCGCCAAACCACAGCCATTGTAGGCGTACATGGTGTCAAACATATCGGTCACCAGCTTTTGAATTTTAGCGGATACCTTGCTTACCTTTTCCGCTTCCTGTCTCAAAACGGGCTCGCCATAGTTAATGACTTTCAAAACGGCCATGGTCTCGGGGAAATCTCCTTGGTTATGGTGTAAAATCAGGAATGAGGCCTTCTTATCTAGCATTATAGCCCAAGCCAGGAATTTTCCTACCCCATGACCATTGGCGCATTACAGCACCCAGCCGCCCCGGCGGGGACAGAACTTTCCCGACCAGACCTTCTGCATGGGCTTCCCCTCAACCACTTTACCCAAGAGAACCTGGATATCCACCCAGCCCTGGAAGAAATCCGACGCTTACCCGAATTCCAGCCACCCCCACCCTCGCCACTGGATGAACTGCTGAAGCAACCGTGGATTAAAAAACTCTATGACGCCGCTGGGCAGATGCTGGAAGACTTTCTGAAAGCCTTCGGCAAATTTCTGGGAAAAGCCCAACCCCACTGGATGCCCGATCTCCCCCAGAACGTTCGGGACCTGTTCAGTATTTTTATCAGCTTTATGCTGATTTTGGCCGGGCTTTACGGGGTTTATTTGCTACTCACCCTGCTAATCCGCTGGCGAGAAGGCCGACAAATCAACAACGAACCCGCAGCGGCCCGTTTTTTTGAAGAGTCCTTGCTGATCACCTCTGAGCATCATTACCAAAAAGCCTGTCAAGCGGCCCAAAAAGGCGATTACCAGGAGGGCGTCCGGGAACTGTACATGGCCAGCTTGTGCTTACTGGATGAAAAGGCCATTGTTCCCTACGAATCCGCCCGCACCAACCTGGAGTACCAGCACCAACTGAGCGAGCAGGCCCGAGGCGTTCTCAAGCAGGACTTTCACGCCATGGCCCAAACCTTTGAAGGCATCCGCTATGGAAAACAGCCCGCCGGAGCGGAGCAGTTTCAAAACAGCCATGTCCGCTTTGAAACTTTCCAGAATCACCTGAAGGTGCCACATGGCTAAAAAGGGGCCCGTTTCAAAGGAAGCCCTGTGGCTCACCTTTCTGTTGGCAGGCATCATCACGTTCGTGGGATTGGCCACCCTGTTCGCCCCGCCAGACCACTTTGGGGGGGAAGCACTGGTGGAAAACTCCATCCACAATGCGGGTCCCTCTGGATACAAGGCCTGGTTTATGGCCAGTCAAAAAAGCGGACTGGCCATTGCAGCCTGGGAAGACAGCTTTGACGCCCTCAATGAACTGCCCACGCCTACCACCATGTTGATCGTGAAGCCATACACCGTCACCAATGACAGTGTGGCCTTTGACAAGAAGGAAACCGCCAAACTGCTGCAATGGGTGGCGAAAGGCAACACCTTGGTACTACTGGACGATTTCCGACGGGTCGGCTCTAGTGCTTTGTTGGAACGCTTTCAGCTGGATGTCCGTTTGCCCGCGCCAGTCAAACCCAAGGCCCCAAGCCCCGCGCCAGCCATGCGGCTGCTTTCGCTCTCTCCCCAAAGCAAAGCTCCCCTTGGTGCTTTCATCAAAGCGCCCCTGCTCAGCCAAAGTTCATCGACTCTTCAGGGCAGAAACAACGGCATATTTGACGCTGAACCCATCTTGCAGAATGCTCAAAAACAAACCGTTTTAATGTGGCTCCCCCACCGGAAAGGCCGCCTGATTTTGGGAACGATCACGGATTTGGGGGAAAACCGCTACCTGCATAAGCCCGATAATGACAATTACCAGTTTTTAACCAACCTGCTACGGCAAACCAACAACCCCATTGTGGTGAATGAATTTGTACATGGCTATGCCGAAAGCGGCGATTTGCTGAGTTACTTCCAGAAAAAAACGCCCTTGGGGGGCATCTTCGCCCAGTTCATGCTGTTTTTTGGCCTGTTGCTGTGGCTGGGCTTTGTACGCTGGAAACCGGCAGCCCCTATTCAGGAAGAAAATCCAAACCCCGAACAAGGGGCTCATAGTCCCTATATCGACTCCCTGGCCGGTTTATACCTGAAAAGCAAATCGGCGTCACTAGCCTTAACGCCCCAGCTGAAACGCTTAAAAAACACGTTACACCAACGCCATCGCATCAAACTGAGCGAAGAGGCCCGAGTCCATGACTTGCTTCTCTCCCGTTTTGCCCACTATAGTAATACTCAAGACTCTCCGGATGAGCTAATGGCAGCGGTCAAACTGGCCACCAAGGCCACAGAAACAAACCTGCCCCTGACGCCGCAAACCCTGTTAAAAACATCCCGACAGCTTAGCGCGATTGAAGAAATTCTAAACTCGAAAAAGCATTAAAACAGAGAGGCTACAATGGACACAGACAATAACCCAAACCACAGTCAACAAGCCGCCTCAACCATCTCAGGCATTGCCAAAGCTCTGAAAAACCAGCTGGAAACGGTCATTTTTGGCCAAGGGGAAGTGATTGATTTATTGCTGATTGGCTTACTGTCTGAAGGGCACATGCTGTTGGAAGGCCTACCGGGCACGGCCAAAACCACCCTGGTCAAAAGTCTGGCCCAGCTCCTGGGACTCACCTTCAATCGGGTTCAGCTGACCCCGGACATGTTACCGGCCGAAATCACCGGCACCAGTATTTACGATATGAACAGCCGGTCCTTCAGCTTTAAACAAGGCCCGGTTTTTACCGACTTGTTGCTGGCCGATGAAATTAACCGAACCCCACCCAAAACCCAATCCGCCTTGCTAGAAGCCATGGAAGAGCAACAGGTCACCATGGACGGGCAGCGCAATCCACTCTCCCCCCTGTTTACGGTCATCGCCACCCTCAATCCGGTGGAGTTTGAAGGTACCTTCCCCCTGCCGGAAGCCCAGCTGGATCGCTTCATGATGAAAATTCAGATGAAGTACCCAGCCCCGGCCGCAGAAAAACAAATGCTGGCCGAATTTGCCAAACACGCAGGCACCCGCTACCTCTATCAAAAAGCGCTCACCCCCATTGTCAGCCGGGAGGAAGTGCTGGAATGTCGCAAACTGCTGGGGCAAATTCTGGTGGAAGACAGCATGCTGGACTATATTCTGCAGATTATTCAGGACACCCGGCAAAACCCCAATATCGAACTGGGTTGCAGCCCCCGATCTGCCCTGTCGTTGTTAGCGGCCAGCCGAGCCCATGCGGCCATTCAGGGGCAGGGCTTTGTCACTCCGGACAACGTCAAAGCCGTTGCAGGGGCCATCATCCGCCACCGACTGATTCTCACCGCTGAGGCGGAGCTGGATGAACTGACCGCTGATCAAATGGTGCAGCAAACCCTCAGTAAAATCGCCGTCCCTCGTTAAAACCATCACAGGCTTCTTTCCCATGCAAACCCCGCTGCAAACGCCGCTTCCCACACCCCTCACCGATATGCGCTGTCAGGTGGTCTCCAACCAAATTTGCGGAAACCAGCTAAAATTACTGCGCCTTCGCCTACTGGATGGTCAATTCCAGTGTTTGCCCGGCCAGTTTGTCATGCTGGATCTGCCAGAATCTCAATTCTACTTTCGGCGGCCTTTCAGCGTGCTGGATACCCCCGATTCCCAAACGCTGGATATTTATTACAAACAGGTGGGCGTGGGCACCTCCATGATGTGGGACTTTCAACCCGGCCAGATCATCAATTGCCTAGGCCCTTTGGGTAAAGGGTTCACCCCGCCTGCCCAGCCAAAGTCTGCCTTGTACATTGGTGGCGGCATCGGCATTGCCCCACCCTATTTTCTGGCCAAAAGCCAGCAACAGAAAGGTCACTGCTTTTACGGGGTTCGTAACGCCGAGGAAATTGGCCTGCAAAAAGCGCTTAAGGCCCAATTCGGGCCAAATCTGCACATTGCCACCGACAATGGATCGGCGGGCTTTCATGGCAATGTTTGCCAATTGCTGGAACAGCATACCCCCTTGGTGTTGCAAGCCCAGGAAGCCTACGTGTGTGGCCCCACCCGCATGATGGAGGCCACGGCCACCTTGCTCAAGACCATCAATCCCACCATGCGGATCGAAGTTTCCCTGGAAGAGCGCATGCCTTGTGGCACTGGCGCCTGTACCGGCTGCGTAACCACACGCACCGATCGGTATTTGCCCGCCAAAGTTTGTCTGGAAGGCCCCGTATTTGAGGCCAGCCTGATCGATTGGCAAGGCGGACCGCCTCGCCCGCTCAGCGCTTTCTGTGAGGAGGCCCCATGTCCACAACAGTAACAACGTCTCTGAGCGTTACTGCCGCTGGGCTCTCGTTTCAAAGCCCCCTGCTAAACGCATCCGGCACCTTTAACGCGCCTTTGTTCAACCAGCTCTACCCCCTCCAGGAAATCATGGGTGGCATCGTCACCAAAACAGTGACCCAAAATCCGCAAGCCGGAAACATGCAGCCCCGCACCACCGAATTGCCCGGCATCGGCATGTTAAACAGCATTGGGTTGCAAAATCCCGGCCTGGCTTACACCCTGGAAACCGAAATCCCCGAACTCAAAGCGCTGGGCCTGCCCGTGATTCTCAGCATTTCCGCCAACAGCAGCGGGGAATTTGCCCAGATGACCGAAACCATTCTCAGCCATCCTCACGCTTCCCTGATTGACGCCTTGGAACTGAACTTGTCCTGCCCCAACGTGGCCAAGGGGGGCATCCATTTCGGCAGCGCCACCGATTCGGTCAAGGAGGCACTCAGCGCAGTTACACGCATTTGCCCAAAACCCGTGTTCGCTAAACTGACTCCCAACGTCAGCGATATTGTGTCCATTGGGGCAGCGGCCATTGAAGGCGGTGCCGCCGGACTAACCGCCATTAACACCGTATTGGGTGTGGCCATTGACATCCACAAGAAAAAACCGATTATGCCCAGAGTATCTGCCGGATACAGCGGCCCCGGCATCAAGCCCATTGCCTTGCATGCCATCTGGAATTTACACAAACACTTCCCGGAAACGCCCATTATCGGGGTCGGGGGCATTGGCAACGCTCAGGATGTTTTAGAGTTCCTCATGGCAGGCGCCACCCTGGTACAAGTGGGTACCATTTGCTTCCGGCAGCCCACCATCTTTAAAACCATTCAGACCGACCTGCAAGAATTTTGCAGGACCGAGAATCTGAACAGCTTGCATGAGCTGATTGGCTGCGCACATACCTAACAGTTTATTGGTAGAATAAGCTAGGTAAGTTACTGCGCCAGATTACTGGATTTACCACTGTTTGTTCGTTCCAGTCTGTTATCGGATTTTTGAGGGCCCTATGCAAAAAAACAGTCTTTCCCAATCGTTATTCGCACTCAGTTGCTTCGGCTTACTGGTGTTCAATCCTGTGTTAATGAGCGGATGCGCTATGGGCAAAAAGACTGAAAAAGAAGGCAAAAAAGAATCCGCTTTTATTATGGAAGTCTTACAAGTCGATCAGTTGGATTCTCTGGGTAAAAAAATTCCAGACGGTCAATATTTGGTGGTGAAAGCGCACATGAGAAATTCGGGCAATAAAAGCCTGACCTTGACCCCAACCGATTTCGTATTGCAAAACATCACCGAGAAAGAAGAAGAACGATACTCTCAACCTGCCGAAAAGCAACTAGTCAATGACTTTAAGGCCACTTATGGAGATGATGTCAAAAACAAACTGGTGGAAACCAACCCCGTAAATTTATACCCCCGCATGGAACTGGAACGATATTTTATATTTATGGTACCCTCAAATGCGAAGATTGACGGGTATCAAATTACACATGTGCCCGAAAAAGTCTCCGCACCGTTAGTCGTCACCGGGACCACCATCATCAATGACCATCGCAACACAACAAGCCTCCCCCCAACCTCAGAAGAATAACCCTGCCCTTCAACACGCCGATATCAGCCTTTTACACCGGACCAAAATTGTGGCCACACTTGGCCCAGCCACTGCTTCTCCCGAAATGGTCAAGCAACTGGCTTTAGCCGGTGTCAGCGTTTTTCGCCTGAATATGTCTCACGGCAACGCCGATGAACAAGGCGCCCGTGTACAAATGCTTCGAGATGTCGCCGCTGAACTCAATCAGCCCTTAGCCATCCTGGCCGATTTGCAAGGTCCCAAACTCCGCACCGGCTTCCTGAAAGACAACCAGCCCATTCCTCTGGAAGATTACTCCGTGGTGGAATTTACCAGCCGGACCCGGGAAAGTTCACCCGGTGTAGTCGCCACCAAGTACGGCGAACTGATTGCCGTTTTGGAACCCGGCGCCCTGATTTTGCTGGATGACGGCAAAATCCGTCTGGAAGTGCTAGAAAAGGTAAACGCCGAAACCCTGAAGTGCCAGGTTATTCAGGGCGGATTGCTGGAAGCCCGCAAAGGCATTAACATTCCCGGCACCACCTTGCCCATTCCCTCGCTGACCGATAAAGACAAAGAAGACGTGGCTGCCGCCGTGGCCGCCAAGGTAGACTACGTTGCCCTATCCTTCGTGCAGCAAGCCAAGGATATTGTAGAGCTGCGCCAATACGTGGAATCCCTGGGTTTTGTGTGCCCGCCGGTTGTGGCTAAAATCGAAAAACCCCAAGCCCTCAAGGACATCGACAATATTATTCAGGAAACCGATGCCTTGATGGTGGCCCGAGGAGATCTGGGCGTAGAATTACGCCCGGAAGAAGTGCCTGTGGCCCAGAAAATGCTGGTGGCCAAAGCCAACGCCGCTGCCAAACCGGTCATTATTGCCACCCAAATGCTGGAATCCATGATTAGCTCCGTGCAGCCCAGCCGTTCGGATGTCAGCGATATCGCCAACGCCGTCTTTGATGGCGCCGATGCCCTGATGCTTTCCGGGGAAACTTCTGTGGGTGAGCATCCTGTGGAAACCGTGACCATGATGGGCCGGATTATCCATGAGGCCGAAAAAAGCATTTTGGCCAACAGCCTGGATCGCCCCGTAGAAGAGAGCCGCATCGTTTCCCCCAACTTCTACCATGCCATTGCCCAAACGGCCAGTTATGCCGCTCGCAAAGCCAACGTCAAAGCGGTGGTGGTCTTGTCCAACTCTGGCAGCATGGCCCAACGTATTTCCAAACTCAAGCCCACCCGTCCCATTATCGCCCTGACTCCCAAGCCAGAAGTGGCCAACAAAATGGCTTTACTCTGGGGCGTGGTGCCCGTGGTCATTCCTCAGTCCGAACATACTGATGTGATGCTGGATAATGGTGAAAAAGCCATCTTCGAGAAAAACCTCCTGAAAAAAGGAGAAGGCGTGGTCTTTTGTGCCGGCAACACCCAAATGAAAGGGGCCGACAACATGCTGAAGATCTACCATATCGGCCAATCCGAATAGCCGCTGCATCCAGCAAAGGTTACTCTCGGCTCAGATAAACGCTGGTTTTAAACAGGCTCAACGGTCACATCAATGGTGGCCGTTTTGCTTTGGGCGCTATCGCCCTGAGCCAGTAATTCCAGATAGGCTGCTTCCAGAATCTGCAAATTCATCTGGTTGGCTTTCCAGAAAACATCGGCCACATCCCCGACCACCGGAATCAGCCCAATCAGCAGGTCCAAAATAATATTGACCCCCACCCGGGCAATAACGATGCGGGGTAAACCCAGCTCAAAAGCCACCCACAAGGCATAAGAAGACAACACCAAAGCCACGGCGTCCCCGCCGCCAGGCAGCAGTCCCAGCAAAGGATCGAGGCCCACCTTTTTTCGAATCAGCGGAATGGTCACGGCGGAATCCATTAAATTGGCGATATGCCGCAAGCGCTGAAGGGAGGGGTGCGATGCTTTCACGATGACGCTCCTTTACCGTTCACAAAACCAAGTCTCGCCAGATCAAAGGCGGCAAACACTCTGAGGCACTTTTGAGTCTACAGCTCCAGACTTTCAACAAATTCGGTTCGATTGTCAGTATAAGACGTATGGCTCTGTAAAAAGTGCCGCGCCGCACTGAGCAACTCTGGAATGCCCTCTCCGGTTTTGGCCGAAATGGGAAAAATGGGAGTCTGGGCTGCGGAATCCAGCTCGGCGCGCTCTTCAGCGGAAAGCGCCTGCCAACGATCAATCTTATTGCAAACGGTCCACATGGGGGGCGGTTCAATCCCCAACTCTTCCCACAGAGTGTTCAGCACCTCCTGCACGGATTCCATCTGCTTGAGTCGCTCTGGATGGCTAATATCCCACACATGCCAAAGCAAATCCGCAGAGGCAGCCTCTTCCAGGGTGGCCCGAAAGGCCTTGATCAAAAACGTAGGCAGCTTACGAATAAAACCAACCGTATCGGAAAGCAGCACCTCTTGCCCCAGTCCACCCTCGCTCGGCTCATCCGGTGGCAAGTACAATTTACGAATGGTGGGGTCTAGCGTTGCAAACAGGCGATCCTCCACCAATACATCGGCCTGGGTCAAACGGCGCATCAGGGTGGATTTTCCGGCGTTGGTGTAACCCACCAGCGCAATCAAGGGCATATGGGACTGCTTACGGGACTGGCGCTGAAATTGCCGATGCCGCACCACTTGCTGGGCCTCTTTTTCCAACTGGGTGACCCGTTCCCGCAGCAAACGCCGATCTGTCTCCAGGCGGGTTTCACCCGGCCCCCGGGTGGCAATGCCCCCTTTGGCCCCAACGGCGGTCTGTTGACTGAACGTTCGCCCCCGCCCTTTGAGTCGGGGCATTTCATATTGCAACTGGGCCAGTTCCACCTGAATTTTACCTTCTCGTGACTGGGCCCGCTGGGCAAAAATATCCAGAATCAACTCGGTACGATCAATCACCTTGGTGCGCAAAATCCGCTCCAAATTGCGCTGCTGAACCGGACTCAACTCGTCATCGGCAATCACCACATCAATTTGCAGCTGCTGAATCAGGAAGGCAAATTCATCGGCTTTGCCCGAACCAATATAAGTTCCCGGATCGGGATGCTTGCGGGCCTGGGTGACCCGCTCCACCACCACCGCCCCAGCGGACTTGGCCAGCTGGCTCAACTCATCCAGGGTGTCTTGCAGGTCACTGTCGGCCTGCGCCCCCCCGGCGTGGATGCCCATTAATAATGCCCGCTCTCCGGATTGGGCCAGTTTATGCGGCCCCCGCTCAAATATAGGCTCAGTCCACTCAATCCACTTTTCCAAAGACTCTTCAGCAGCCTTGCCCACGGTGGTTAACTCACCCACCTCGCAAGATCGCCGTGTATCGCCCGAGGGCAAAGCGTCACTGGTGGGGCTCAAGAGATAAAAACCATCGCAGAACTGGGGCTGCTCTCCAAACTGGCGACTAAAGCCCCCCGGATGCTGAGGCGACAAACCTGCCATCAGGATGCCCAAAACCGGCAAGTGAAACTGCAAAACCGTCACCTGCTCTCCCAACGTGGGCGATTGCCACCCCAAGTGGGTGTGCAGACAATAGCGCCGGGCCAACCCCTCAGTATTGGCAGGCAGGGCGATGGGCAACTGATCCAGATCATCCAGCGGGCCAACCACCACCAGCTCTACGCGTCCCTGAAAGTCCAGAAACACGGAAATTTCCCGCTTCAGCTGCAAGGTCAACTCACCCAATTCTTCAGCCAGATCCCGGGATAGCAGGACGCCCCCTTTCACCCGGCGCTGATACAGCTTTTCCAGCCGGTGAATCAAACTTTTCTTGACGCCATCAACATGGCCAAGGATAGAGGGCATAAGAGTTACCTTCAGGTCAGTACCCGCTTATTCTAGCCCAAGTCTCGGTATTTGCATGCCGGTATCAAAAAAGGGAGCCCGATGAGGCTCCCCCTTGAAAAAGACATACAATGGATGGTTTTAGTGCCAGCTTTCCGCTTTTCGTGGTTGTCTCATTAGTTTTCCACGATTGTTGGCCTTTTGACTCAGCTTGTTGAGTGCTTCGTGGGCCTCTTCTAAAAATATGATGCCCTCTTCGGCCTCATCACTCAGCCCCAGGGAATCATTCAGTACGTCATCATCAAAGTTGAAAAGCTCGCCCCATTTTCCATTATGCGATTTCAAGACACGAACTCCTTCTTGTTCAAGTGGGATGGTTACCGACAAAAATTTTGCCGTAATCCAGCTATCGGACAAGTTGGCAGAAACTTGAGTTCCAAATGGATGATTTTCAGTTTGTTTTTACAGAAATTAAAATTCCCGTTTCCCCAAAAGGCGAAATATGCTTTGGTCAGTATCCTTCCCCATACGCGTTCCTAAAACTGCGTACAGCTCAAACAACCCATAGAATTGCTTCTGACAATGATGCCAAGCCCACATTTTTTAACTCGCTGGACTCAAACAGTTACAAACGCGTATGGGAAGTAATACTGACCCAGCTTTTATCGCCCCCGGGTTTCCTTATGGCGTGGTGGGTAATTCATTGATTTCCAGCACCCGATGACAGTAAGCCACGTGTCCCGGTAAATATTCAATCCCGGTAGGAACTTCACTTTTGCACTTATCCACCACATAGGGGCAGCGGGTATGGAAGCGACATCCACTGGGCGGATTGGACGGACTGGGCAAATCCCCTTGCAGCAGAACCCGTTTGCTCAAATCCACGGTGGGATCGGGCACTGGAATAGCCGATAACAACGCTTTGGTGTAGGGGTGCAGGGGTTGATGATACAGCGAAGCCGCCGGGGCAATTTCCACAATTTTGCCCAGATACATGACCGCCACCCGATCGCTGATATACTCCACCACACTAAGATTGTGGGCGATGAACAGGTAAGTCAGCTTGAATTCTTTTTTCAGATCGTCCATCAAATTCAAGATCTGGGCCTGTACAGAGACATCCAGCGCACTAACAGGCTCATCAGCCACAATAAAGCGAGGATTCAGGGCAATGGCCCGGGCAATGCCCACCCGCTGACGCTGCCCGCCCGAAAATTCGTGAGGATACCGCCGGAAAGCATCCCGAGGCAGTCCCACCATGTCCAATAACTCCGTCACCCGCTGGGTTAAGGCAGGCCCTTTGTAGAGGTGATGCACTTTCAGCGGTTCGGCCACGGTGTCCCCAATGGTCATGCGAGGATCCAGACTGGAATAGGGGTTCTGAAAGACAATCTGCATTTCTCGGCGCAAAGGCTGCAATTGTCGATTGCTGAGCGTACACAGATCAGTCCCATCCAGCAGCACCCGGCCCGCACTAGGCCGTAATAACTGTAAAATGCTGCGCCCCAGAGTAGACTTGCCACAACCGGACTCCCCCACCACGCCCAGCGTTTCCCCGGCGTAAATATCCAGGTCGATCTCGGTCACCGCCTGCACTTCCCCCACTTTTCGGTTGAAAAAACCCTTGTGGATGGGGAAATGCTTGGACAATTTTTCCAATCGAATAAACGGCTGCGGGGGAGCCGATGAACTGGATTGCTCAGATTGAATGGATGGTGCGCTCATTGCTTTATTTTAACCGATTTCCGAAAACAAACCGGGAAGCAATCCAGACAACCATCCTCTCCAATCGATTCCCTGCGGCCTTGGCCCGTGTTTTCAACTCAAAAATGCAGCGAGGTCTAACGACACGGTTGCCCTAGATGGTCGTAGCAGAAATTGAGGTCAGATTCGTTGAAGAAGCTTGAGGCACCAAGCGCAAGGCAAAGGCCTGACGTTGATTATCATAATCCACCGTAATGCCAGTATTTTCCAGGTCACTCCAAGCGGGATTCACTGCCAGCTCGTTGATCACCCGCTGGGCGATATGCCCCTCAAATTGGATGCCAATGGATCGCGCCCCACCCGGAATGGTTCTCACCGAATCACTCTCAGCCTCACCAAGACAAAAGGCCTTGAGAGCCCTGCTAAAAGACCGCTTCAAAAAAGCAGACGCTTCAGTTCCTGTGGACAAAACCTTGAGGCGCTCTCGGGCCGACTGCGACAGATTGACCTCTAAATTCTGGGCCCGTAAAAAGGCTTGCTGATTCAAATTTTGGAGTTGAATATCCAAAATCTCTGCCACACTGCCAGCCGTCAGCGGATTAAACGGAATCACATAATCAATCCGGCCCAAATGTTCCGGCTTAAAGCCCGTACCGCCATTATTAGCGGTCAACAACACCCGGACATCTTTCTCCAGATTACTCGCCGCCAACGCCGGGTCTTTTTGAGCCTTGGGACTATTGCGATGCCGAGTCACCAACTCGGTCAACGCCTCATGATTCAGGTTACTGGTCAGGATAACCACCGTATCCCGAAAACTGACCACCTCGCCCCGGTTATTTCTCAGCTCACCCTCTCCCAGAATTTGAAGCAGCAGGTTAAAGACATCCGGGTGGGCCTTTTCAATTTCATCAAAAACCACCACCGACTTGGGATACCGACGCACCTGATCCACCAATCCTCCCTGTTCATAACCCACATAACCAGGCGGAGCGCCTGTGAGCAGGCTGGCGGCATGTTTTTCCATGTAATCCGACATGTCCAGACGAATCAGGTGACCCTTCATAAATTCCTTGGCTATAACCCGGGCGGCCTCGGTTTTGCCCACCCCGGTGGGGCCGGGCAGCAGCATACTCACAATGGGCCGGTTACGCACATTCCCCGTTTTGTGCCGAATAGCAATTTCCCGCAGCCCTTGGGCAATGCCTCGCAAGGCTTCCGGCTGACCCACAATATACCGGGCCATAATGGCTTCGACATTCCGCAACTTGTTTAAATCAGCCGGGGTCAAGGTCTCCGGCGCCAGACCGGTAATAATGGCCAAAGCCTGTTGTAAATGCCGTTCCTGCAAAACCGGTCTTTCACTACTGGCAGAGTCGGAGCTTTCCTTCTGGCGCTGCCGGGTTTCAAGCTCCTGCTTCAAGCGATCCACTTTCAGGCGAGCCGATTGCAACTGCCGTTGATAACGGCCTGGCAGCCCATAAGGCTCCTGCCCCGCTAGGGAGGCCACTGCCAATTCCTGCGCCTGCAATTCATCGTTCAGGGCGGCCAAACGCAAAGCAGGTGCTTGGGCCAAATCGACGACCGCTCCCCGTAACAGGGTCTTGGCTCCCTCCAGTGTTCCTTGTGGCCATACCGTACGCGACAGGGTAAAAGTTTTTTCCAAAATGTCTGGCGGAATACTAACCCCGTGGCGCTTTTCCAGTTCACGGGCGCTTTGAGCCAGCAGGCTCAACTGCCGGTTATCCTGAAAAGATGGCAGCACCATGGGTTGAAACTGCCCCCAAAGGCTTTGATCCACGGTCTTGGACGCTTGCCCCCAGTCTTCCGGGGTCATGGCCCCAATCAAGGTTAAGTTCTGACACGCTAGCAATCCGGATTGCTTGAACAACAATGGCAGGTTCTGCAAGCCGTCCACTTCCATCAAGGATTGAGCATCATCCATCACCAAAACTACCTTCTGGCGGGGATGCCCCTGAAGATACCGGTGCAACTGGGACAGAGCATCCTCTGCCAGTCCCCCCTTATACAAGCCCGCTGCCTTTAAAGCCGGGATATCCAATTGCAATACATGGGCCCCCTGAAAGGCCTTGGGAACCTCCTGCCGGGCAAACCGCTGAGCCAAGCCCAACAGGGTGTGGGTTTTCCCTTCTCCAGTGGGGGCCTGAAGCATCACGTGGGTATTGCGATTCTGGCCACTATTCATCAGGGCCAACAGACGCGCTGTGAACTCATCGCGCATTAACGCTTGGGGCAATTGCCCCTCTTTGGCCCGGCGCACCAGATTATCACTGTACCTGGACAAGGTCGGACATTCTTTTTCAAAAGGGTCCAGGGCCAATCGGCGCTGCTCGTCTAAAGCGGCCCGCAGATCCACCACCACCGACTGAATCTCAGGCACCAGAACCGGCACCTGTGGATGAGTATCTGGCGTCAGATCCTGCTGACAAAGATTCTCCAGGAAAGCCGCTGCCGAAAAATCGCTGCGCCCGGGCTCATCCAAAAAGCGGCTGAGTAACTGCCGACTCAACTGAGAGGCCGCCACCGGATCGTCCTGACTGTCAAATTCCACCACCTGCTGCAATTGTTGCTTGGCTTTCTGTAAAACCTGCATGACTTGGGCTCGATCAAAATCCAGAGCGCCCGCCCCAGGCAAAAACGCCTCCATATTGGGAGAGGCCGCTCCAGACAATGGGCGCCCCGACTTTTTGCGAGGTGTACTAACACGACCAGAAGCCTCAATGCCTTTAATCAAGGCATCTGGCAGCGATAAAAATTCCACCTTGCCGCCGGGTTTATAGTGCGGGGGACGAAACCACTTGGCCAAAACGGGCGATACCTTTTCCAGCCGATACACCAGTTCATCATTATCCCCCAAAGCACCACCGGCAAGCGGATGCACATCATTCATTTCCCGTGAGCCCACCGAGCTGACTGGAGAATCGGGCTGTTCGATTCTAACCCGCAATGGGCCATTCACAGACGCACTGCGCTGAAAGGTATCGGAACCAGCAATTTGTTGAGCAGCCTGATCTTTCCCCTTGTTGCCTCGTCCGGCAAAAACCATCACTTGCCCCTGAGTTTTAGTGAAGGACTGGCGCCCATAAAATTGGTTGATCTGCATGCTGAAGTCCTACTCGTCCCGCTAAGTGGGCTTTCACCCAAAGTTTAAATAACCCAATCAATGAACCCAGTGGTTTCTGACTACGAGAAACCAGGAATACCCAAAATCACCATGAAACCTGACGGAAGGGCTAAAACCAACCGAGTGACTATAACCCCTATGAATATATATCAATATCGGTAAACCCCAATAGAAAATCAAGTTTTTTGTGGACAGGGCTCAACAAATGGCCGGAAATTGTCTAGAATGGAAACGTTCTGGGTTGTATCAGGGGACAAACATCGTCGTATTTCAAACAGCCTGTAAGTGACCAGCCTGCCAAACGCTTCACTTCAGGGAAAAGCAAGACCATTTGATGAGCAGAGGGGAGCATATCATGCCCAATTCTACCGAACAGACATCCCAGTATCCCACCATCCACAAATCTGTGGCTCCCGGTACTGCCAATATGCAGGATTATGACCTGCTTTATAACAACTTTAACTGGGCCAGTTTCGGGGAAAGTACCCTGAATCTGCCCCGAGCGAATGGGGTCAACAAGGCCTCCATCTGTCTGGATGACCACCCGCCCGCAGTCATGCAACGCACCGCCCTGCTGTGGCAAGCCACCAACGGCGATAAAGAGACCTATACCTTTGAAGAACTCAAGCGCAAAACCAATCAATTCGCCAACGTCCTGAAAGACTTGGGGGTGCAAAAGGGCGATCGGGTGTTTGTTTACCTAGAGCGCATTCCAGAAATTTTCATCACCCTGTTTGGGGCACTGAAGGTGGGTGCCGTAGTGGGCCCTCTGTTTTCCGCCTTTGGCCCAGAAGCCATTAAAGACCGCCTGGAAGACAGCGGCGCCGTGCTGGTCATCACCAGCCCCGATCTCAAGGATCGCCTGGACAGTGTGCTACCGGAGCTTCCGGCCATTCGACACGTCATTCTGGTGGATCGCCAACAGGAATACGGCCATCCACTCAAAACTCACGAAGTGCGCTATGAAACTGCCATGCAAAACGCTTCAGAAGCGTTTGAGGTGCCCTACACCGATCCGGATGACTATTCCATCATCCATTACACCTCCGGCACCACTGGCAAGCCCAAGGGAGCCGTTCACCGCCATGCCGCAGTGATTGCCCAGGCGGCTACCGCCAAGTACATTCTGGATTTGCAGCCGGAAAAAGACATCTACTGGTGTACCGCCGATCCGGGCTGGGTCACTGGCACCTCTTATGGCATGTTTGGCCCCTGGGCACTGGGCGCAACCCTGCTGGTGTATGAAGGCCCCTTCAACGCGGAAAGCTGGTATCAGCTGATTCAGGATTACAAGGTGACCGTTTGGTACACCGCACCCACGGCCATTCGCATGCTCATGAAAGCCGGAGAAGACGTGGCTGCCCAGTACAATTTTTCCTCCCTGCGGCACCTATGCAGCGTGGGAGAACCCCTCAACCCGGAAGCAGTGGTGTGGGGACAGAAAGTCTTCGGACATGTGTTCCACGACACTTGGTGGCAAACCGAAACCGGGGCCATGCACATCTGCAACTACCCGTGCATGCCGGTCAAGCCGGGTTCCATGGGCAAGCCCTTCCCCGGCGTAGTGGCGGGCATTCTGGATGACGCATTCAACCCCCTGCCCGCTGGCGAAGAAGGGCATTTGGCCATTCGTCCGGACGCCCCTTCCATCTTCCGCAGCTATTGGGGCAAAGAGGAAATGTACAATTCCAAGTTCAAAAACAGCTGGTACATTACCGGCGACCGGGCCCGCATGGATGCGGACGGCTATTACTGGTTCATTGGCCGGGCCGATGATGTCATTAATACCGCTGGGCACCTGGTCGGCCCATTTGAAGTGGAAAGCGCCCTCATCGAGCACCCCGCTGTGGCTGAAGCTGGCGTCATTGGCAAGCCCGATGCTGAGCGGTTGGAGATTGTGAAGGCCTTTATCTCCCTGAAGAAAGGCTTTGAGCCGTCCCCCCAGCTGGAGCAGGAGATTAAAAACTTTGTGCGCACCCGTTTGGCCGCCCACGCCTACCCCCGAGAAATTGAGTTCCTCAGCGGCTTGCCCAAAACCCGCAGCGGTAAGATCATGCGCCGTCTGCTGAAAGCCCGGGAATTGGGCCTGCCGGAAGGCGATACCTCGACACTGGAAGATTAAACCGAAGCCGTTTGCGATTGCTGATAAACGGCCAAAGCGGCGTCCAAATCCGGCTCCCCAGTGACGGGGCGCTGCCAGCGCTGGCTGAAATACGCACACAACTGATCCACCAAACGCTGGCGGGCAGGCTTTAAGAACTGTCGACGACGCCCCAGATAGGCCTTAAGCAGCTCGGCCTCTTCGGCGCTGAGACGCACCCCGGCAAATTCTCCGGCCTCCAGCAAGGCCGCATCTCCCGTCATCGGTGGTGGATAGGTGGGCTTGACCACTTTGGCGTCATTAATCACAATGGTGCCGCCGATGAAGTCCCCGAAGCGCTTCTCCCCCACATTGAACATCATGCACAGCAGGCCCACCCCCAGAATGTACACATCCAGCAGGCGCATCAGATTGCGCCCCAGCGACTCCCAAAAGCCAATGGCCTGACCATTATTGCGCACCACCCGAATGTGCAGCAGAAACTTACCCAGTGTGCGGCCGTTCCACAGCCACTCCTGAAACAAATGGTAGCCAAAAAACACCACAAAGGTACCCAGCGGAATCCCGGTTTTGGCGATTTCCGGCACCTTGGCCACATAAGACCACAAAACGAACAGCCCCACCACCAGACCACTGATCAGCCCCATGAGCGCTCCGTCGATTAAAAAGGCGAACACCCGCGGCGCCAGACCCGCCAATTCCACCTTGATGTGGATATTTTCGGCCGTTTCGATGGTATGAATGGAGCGAATTTCCAAAACGCCTCCCCCGGGCAAACACGAATTGCCCAGCGCGCTGATTGTAGCCGAGGGCTATTATAATGAATGGTAGGCAATGTTGGCCCGGAAGGCAAGCGACCAGAAGGTGGAGTTTTATGTCTCACAAACGGTGGATTCAAGCGCAAGAGCCGCACTGGCAGAGGCTTGAAACCCTGCTTGGCAAAGCCCAGCCCAACACCGCCAGTCTACCGCCGGAAGAAATTCGGGAATTGGGCCTGCTGTACCGGGGGGTCATCCACGATCTCTCCCGGGCGCAAAGCCAGCCGGAGGCCCAGCACCTGGAGCCTTATCTGAATAACCTGGTGCAGCGCTGCCATGGCAAAGTGTATGAGCGTCCCCCGGCCAGCGGGAAAGACGTGGCCAACTTTTTTCTGCGGGATTTTCCCCGGTGCTTTCGCAAAAACGCCCTGCTCATCGCGTTGGCCTTTGCCCTGTTTGTCGGGGGTTCGCTGTTGGCCATGCTGACCGTGCATCTGGAGCCCCGCACGGAGACCTACTTTCTGCCCCGCCCGATCATTGATCAACTGGATCAAGGGGTGCTGTGGACGGACAACATGCAGGCCAACCCCTCGGAATCCAGCTTCCTGATGACCAATAACATTCGGGTGGCCTTTAACGCCTTTACCTTCGGGGTGTTGTTTGGGGTGGGCACCCTGCTGCTCTTGTTTCACAACGGATTGTTTGCCTTTGGCGGCCCCTTGCAAGTGTGTTTTAACCACGGTATGGGCTGGCGATTGCTCAATTTTATGCTGGCCCACGGGGTCATTGAACTGACCACCATTTTTATTGCCGGTGGGGCGGGCATGCTGATTGGCTTTGCCCTGCTGTTTCCGGGGGAGTTGCCCCGCTGGCAAGCAGTGCGGGTTAAGTCCAAAGAGGCTATTATCCTAATTGCCGGGTGTGTGCCCCTGCTGGTGATTGCGGGGATTATCGAGGGCATGGTGTCCCTCAATCAGGCGGTGCCGCCGGTGGCCCGCCTGGCCGTGGCCTTGGCCTCGGCAGTGGGATTAATCGCCTACTTGGGGTTTAGCGGGCGGACTACAGAAAGCAGCCGTACCATTTCTATCTCTAACAAAAGCAACTAACTCATTAACCTTCTGCTCCAAATCCAGAATTGAAAAGTCAGGCTCGCTTTCTACGACCCTTTTAGCAATTTCAAATTTTTTGGGACTAATATCTTTTCCATTTTTCTTCATATTTAGTAAACTATTAAATTGTCCATTCTTAGTAAAATTCACCTCCCCATGCACACCAAGAATTGCATTTTTTAATTTTTCAAACTCAATATAATTTTCAATCTCTCTCCCCTGAGTAATCCAAACAAAACAACTTCTATCTTTGAATTCTTTTTCAATACGGAGCTTCGTGGTATTTATTGAATCTTTGGAATTTTTCTTATCACTATCAATAAGAATCGCCATATTCTGATTCAAACTACTCAAAGAAATAAACTCGCTTAGCTCTTCACTATCTACAGCTGTTAAGTGCGATAATAACCTACCGCCGTAAAACATAATGCAATAATGTAAGCCTTCAAACAAATCAGGTGCAACAGCCTTTAACCAAGAATTAACATATATCCGATCTGATGGCCCTTCGACCCAAATTATTGAATTAGCTTGGATTAAGTCGCTGGCCTTGTAACCTAAGTCTCTACAAATTTGAAATTTATCAAGCCCCTCAGAGACTCTTTTTACTTTAGATTGCCCCGCACAAAGATTGACATGAAAAATTTCAGAATTAGGAGTGTCTAAAATATGAGCAGAATGTGTAGTTATAAAATACTGGTTATCCGTATTTTCAGAAAGGTAATGCATCAGTTTTCTCTGTAAATCTGGATGAAGATATAACTCCGGTTCTTCAATGCAAACTACTTTTTTACTCAATGCTGTCGCTGCTGCTGCCAAAATTAAAACTTGATGAATCCCCGTCCCTAAATTCTGAATTGGAAGATTTCTACCATTCATATTTACGTTTATAGTATCTCTTTCAAAAGGTATTTCTATTTTGGCAGATTGATCACCCGTCAAATTTTTGAGAAAAAGATTAATTTTCTGAAATCTCTCGTTCTTTTCTGGTTTGTCATACGGAGGATTTTGAAGCTCTGCTAACTTTAAAATCAATGATTCACCATTTAATAAAACATCATGATCCTTACCAGAAGAACCGCCCAGCTCAATTTTTCTAAAACAAGGAATTAATATAATTTCAGGTGCCTTAATATCAGAATAAATCCTTTGTATCACATCGGGAATCCAATGTGCTCTCAAATCACCACCAGAGCTGTCAGTCAATTTAGTCCAAATATTTTGCCAATTCCAGGTTCCGATACCTGATTGAGTATCCAAATTATTAACAAATGAATCCTCAAAACCTGCTTTCTGATCAAAATTCAACCATCTAACCTCATCATCTCTTGTTTTCGAAAATACTTTTTGATCTAAAATATAAGAGAATGCATTTATTAGACCATCCATTCGGAAAGATGGCGATTTTTTTAATATATCAACATAAGTCTGATGTTTTTTATTAATCCCCAAAGAAAAAATAGCATAAGCCCCATCAGCTGCTTCAGACCCAATAAAAGGAAATTGAACCTCAATACGTTTTTTGTTTTTCACAGAGTCCAAGTATTGAGAGTACTGCCCTGTTAAAAAATGGATAATATTTGATTTACCAGAGTTATTTTGACCAATAATTATATTTATTTTAGCGCAAGGGCCAATATATTGGATATCCTTGTAGCTTTTATAATTCCCAAATCCAAACCCTTCAATAAAAATACAATCTTCCAACACCAAAGCTCCAAACGTTTACTTAAAACTATTTATCATCCCGCTTTAGCGGTTTCGTTAATAATTTTGTGCAGGTGGGTAAATAGCTCCGTCAGGAACTCCACTTGATCTTCCCCGGTCATGGCCAGCAATTTCACAATCAGCACCGGCAGGCTGCCCTGCTTGGAAGTCACCCCCGGCACCCAGCGGGCTTTGCGCCCAATTTCCACCGGCAACTGCTTTTGCAGGAACAACCACTCTTGCAGGGTGTAAGGCACCGTAATGCGCAACGATTCATCATCGGCCCGCACTTGCGGAATATTGAGCGCCGTGGCCAAGATCCGCAGCCTGACTAAATTAACCAACATTTGCGTTTGCTTGGGAATATCGCCAAAGCGGTCTTTCCACTCGGCCTGAATAATCTCGATGGCCAACTCGCTGTCCACACTGGCCAGGCGCTTGTACTCCATCAGCTTCACATCGCGATCGCCCACCCATTTGTCGGGAATGAGCGCCGTGACGTTGATATCGATGATGGCCGGTTCTTTTTCTTCGGCCACTTCCCCCGTTTGCAACTCGTGGATGGACTCTTCCAGCATTTGGCAGTAGAGATCGAAGCCCACCGCCACCATGTGCCCATGCTGCTCGGAGCCCAGCACGTTGCCCACCCCCCGGATTTCCAAGTCCCGCAGGGCAATCTGGTAGCCGCTACCGAGAGAAGTAAACTCCCGAATGGCCCGCAGGCGGTCCCTGGCGTCTTCGGTCAGGTTGCGCTCCGGGTCGTAGTAGCAATAAGCATAAGCCTGTACGTTGCTTCGGCCCACCCGCCCACGAATCTGGTACAACTGGGCCAGCCCCAGCCGGTCCGCCCGGTCCAGAATGATGGTGTTGGCGCTGGGAATGTCCAGACCGCTTTCAATGATGGTGGTACACAGCAGCACATCGTACTGGTGCTGGGCGAAATCCAGCATGACGTTTTCCAAATCTCGCTCCGGCATTTGCCCGTGACCCACGGCAAAGCGCACTTCCGGCACCAATGCCTGCAATTCTTCCAGCTTGGCGTAGATGGTCTGCACCCGGTTGTGCATAAAGTACACCTGTCCGCCCCGGTCCACTTCCTGCAAGATGGCCATGCGGATTTGGGCCGGGTTGTACGGCCCCACAAAGGTTTTAATGGGCGCCCGGTTGATGGGCGCGGTGTTGATGACCGACATTTCCCGAATACCGGACAGGGCCATATACAGCGTGCGGGGAATGGGCGTGGCCGATAGGGTCAGCACGTCCACCTCGGTCTTCAGCTGCTTCATTTTCTCCTTGTGGGCTACCCCGAAGCGCTGTTCCTCGTCCACCACAACTAGACCCAGGTTCTTGAACTTGATGTCTTTCTGCAGCAGGCGATGGGTGCCTACCACCACGTCGCACTCGCCAATGCTCAGGCGGGCAATGACCTCTTTTTGCTCCTGCGGGGACCGGAAACGACTGAGCAGGCCCACCCGCATGGGGTAGGGCGACAGGCGCTCCACCAGCGTATTGAAATGCTGCTGGGCCAAAATGGTAGTCGGCACCAGCACGGCGGCCTGCTTGCCCGATAAAATACACTTGAAAATGGCCCGAATGGCCACTTCGGTTTTCCCAAAGCCCACGTCCCCGCAAATCAGGCGATCCATGGGCTTGTCGGATTCCATATCCTGCTTGGTGTCCTGAATGGCCTGCCACTGATCGGGAGTTTCCGTGTAGGGAAAGGCCTCTTCCATTTCCACCTGCCAGGGGGTATCCGGCTCGAACTGGTGACCACGGGCCTTGGCCCGGGCGGCGTACAGGGCCATCAAATCCTTGGCGATGACCTGAATGGACTTTTTAACCTTGGACTTGACCTTGCTCCACTCAATGCCACCCATCTTGCTGAGTTTGGGCGGTTTTTCACCGGCACCCCGATAGCGGGACAGCATGTTCAGCTGATCGATGGGCACATGCAGCTTGTCGTTGGAGGCGTACTGAATGCTCAGGTATTCCCGCTTTTCCCCGTCGATGTTGATGCTGGTCATCTCAACGAACTGGCCAATCCCGTGTTTGGCGTGCACCACGAAGTCGCCCATGCGCAAATCGTGGATGGAGTTGATGACATCAATGTCTTCCCGCTTGGAAGGCTTGGTTTTGGCCGTCATAACCCGTTTCAGACGGCGTCCGTACAGCTCGGTGTCTGTAAAGTGGGCGATTTTTTCAGCAGGCAGCACAAAGCCATCTTGCGGGCCGATTTTGGAAATAATGACATCCCGGCTCTCGGACAGCAGCGTTGTGGGGTCTAACCCCTCATCCGTCCAGTAGGTGGCGGGAACATCCCATTCCTTGCAGGCGTCCAGCACCCGCTGGGGGTGATCGGTACTGATAAAAATCTGCACCTGCTGGCGACGCAACTGGTTAAAGTGCTCACAAGCCTTGGGCATATCGGCCTTAAACTGCTCGGCCCCACTGACATCCAGAGAACAAACCTCGGTCAGCGTTGGACTTTGGGCCAACTGACCATCGGCATTCAGGGGCAAGGTATCCAAAAACACCCGTCCAGCGGCATGCTCCTTCAAATGCGTCAGCGCATCGGCGTCCGTCCAGTGGTATTCAAAGCCCAAATCCAGCAAGCGGCCTTTTTCCAGCCCTTGGCTAACCTGCGTTTTCAAGCGATCCGACAAGCCACCCAGATTGTTTTCCAGCAAGGCCCAGTCATCCATGACCACAATGGCCGTTTTGGGCAGGTAATCGATGATGGTTTTATAATCCTGATGCAGCAAGGGGGCGTAATAATCAATGCCATCCGGCAAAAACGATTGCTCCAGACCCTGAATCTGGTTCTCCAGCGTCATTTGCAAGCCTTCCAGCTCCACGCCAGAGAGATACTTTTTCTGCACCGCCAAGCGCTGATGCAGCAATTCCGGCAAACGCTGGCGATTTTCCGCATTCAGCACCAAACCCGATCGGGGAATGGCCACCACCTCATGCACCCGCTCGATGGAACGCTGATTGTCCACATCAATGACCCGGATGTTTTCGATGGTATCGCCGAAAAACTCGATGCGCACCGGCTCCCCGTTGACCGGATACAGGTCAAAAATATCGCCCCGGCTGCTAAATTCGCCGGGATCCATAATCATGCTGCTGCGCACATACCCCAAGGCCAAACATTGCTCCACCACCGTTTCCGGGGAAATCACCTGCCCTTGATGCAGCTTGATGGCGTAAGCATCCAGCTCCTCAATGGACAAGTGCTTGATCAGCAGGTTTTTGGGAGAGACCAACAGTACAAAAGACTCGCCCTGCTTCAGTCGATTGAGAATGCGGTACTGATTTTTCAGGGCCTGCACCGGAAACACCGACAAATCGTAAGGGGAAAAGTCTTCCGCCGGGTAGCGTTCCACTTTTTCGGTGAGAAACTGGTTTAATTCAAATTCGTACTTCACCGCCGTTTGCGGATCGGGGCACACCACCACAATGGGCTGATTCAGTCGCTCGAAAGTGGCGGCAATGGTCAAGGCTTTGATCGAAGGATGGGCCAGATTTTCCAGATGCGCTTCCGGCAAAATAGCTGACGGATGGTGCAACTTGGCTTCAAAATTACGCACAAACTGGTGAAACCAGTCGGTTTCCATAAAGCGCTCCAGCATAAAGCGGGGAGCAGTGACATTCACCAAATGGCGCTGGGTTAAGTGGGAATCAGACAGGGTCATAAGCCTCTACTGTTTTGACACCGAAGAATGAGAAGAACCAGAATTAGAAGAACCAAAGGTGGCTGGCAAGACCTTGGCAATCGGGGTTAACTGCACTTTGGTACCGGCCTGAATGTGATTTTTACGGGCCGTACCGCCGGGCAGTTCAATGACCATATCCACGGCCTTTTGAGAAGAATAAACGGGGCAAGGTTCTTGCCTGCAAGGCTGAGCCCGATGAGCCACATGCACCACCTGTCCTCCCTGAATAAACACCATATCCAGTGGAATCAGGGTATTTTTCATCCAGAAAGCTACCGGACGGGCTTCCTCAAACCGGAATAACATACCACCATTGACCGGCAAGGCGGTTC
Organism: Vampirovibrio chlorellavorus; assembly: GCA_001858525.1. Lineage (GTDB taxonomy): Bacteria > Cyanobacteriota > Vampirovibrionia > Vampirovibrionales > Vampirovibrionaceae > Vampirovibrio > Vampirovibrio chlorellavorus. The sequence continues at coordinate 175,299 of LAPX01000004.1, forward strand.
GGTACATCAGTCCTATTTCCGCTTGCTGCGGTGTGGTAGCCACCTCCAGCAGATACTGTCTGCCCGCCATGGCCGCCTTGGCAAGTGGTAAGCCCGACTGTGGCTTGGGATCTTGAGCCCAGGTATTGTTGACACCCAAAAACAAGCCGAGCAAGACTGCCACTAGGCAAGTCAGCGACCTGGCCAAGCCAGCTTGTTTAAAACAGAGAGGTAAGACGACCATGCACGAATTACCGTGGTTGGGTGGTTCAACCTTTCTATTGTACGCCAAGTCAAAGGGTCAAAGTAAGGGCTGGCCTTTGCAATAAAAAACCCGCCGAGGCGGGTAAACTTTTTGTCTGAGTAGATTTGAAAAGTAGGTAGATAGAAGTAGTGGAAAAACTTTAGTAGCTTGATGCTTACACTTGCATAAAAACAACCTTCCACATTTCGATGTTAGAACCTTAAGAAATGTAAACAACCCTCTACAAAGCACCAACGCTGCGCTGATTGGCCTGAGTGAGCCCGGCCAGAAATTGAGTGGTTTGCTGCTGGTTCAAAGCAGAACCGTGCATGGTGGCTAAAATGTCGATTTGTAGTGACTGCAATTTTTGCACCCCGGCATCCAAATGGGGCCCCCAAGGCATAAAGGCTATGGCCTCTTGAAGCGCTAAAGCCGCTTTGACAGGAGTATCCGGCTCACTATAAACTGGCTGTAATCCTTTTTGAGTGCCCAGATCCGAGCCAAACAAAATCCGCTGACCCTTTAAATAAAACAAGCAGGCATCCCAATTATGCGGGAAATGCGGCGTTTCAAGCAGAATGAGCTTATCCCGGCCCAATAAAACAGACTGACCGTCGTGTAAAACAGTCGGTGGCCTCAAAGCAAAATCTCTCAAAGACGAAGCGCAAATTTTACCAACCAGAACTTCCGCATCGGGAGCCGTTTCCAGCCACTGATTCAGCGCCCCACACTCATCAGCCTCATAGTGAGAAAAAGCCAAATAACGGAGCTTAGCAGGGTCTAAAATTTCAGCCACCGCTCTGTACAGCAAGTCAAAGCTTTGCCGGTGGCCCAAATGCATCAAAACGGGGCATTCATCCACAATCAGAAAGTGGTTGAAGGCTATAAAGCCATTCGGCTCCCCGATACAAATGCGAAATACATTTTGGGCCAGTGTATCAATCTGAACTTTGAATTGTTCAGTCATCAGGCCACCAACCGCTGCACCAGCTGGCACACTTGTTCCAACTCTTGGCAGAAAATAAATTCTCCCAAACTGTGAGAGTAATGAAAGCCCATGCCCAACACCACGGTGGGCAGACCATTCTGATTCAAAATATGCGCATCGGAGCCAATATTCATAGGCGCCAACTGAGGGCTCAGATTAAGCACATCACAGTGCTGCACAGCCCGTTGAATCACAATATGCTGAGGGTCCACGTAAAAGCGGTCATAACGACGTACATTTTTCAGGACAATCGAACCACCGGCAAAGCGCTCCTGCACTTCCCCGCAAACGGTTTGATAGGTGCCCAACAGCTGCGTCAACTTGCTTTCGTCGTGACTACGCATTTCCCCTTTAATAGAAAGGGTCGGGGCCACAATGTTCATGGCATTGCCCCCTTGAATCACCCCAAGATTGCAGGTTAAGTCCTCAGCCAGCCGACCACTGGGCAATTGAGCGCACAAAGCCGCCCCCATCTGAATGGCACTGATGCCTGCCTCTGGGGCGATACCGGCGTGAGAAGCTCGACCGGTGCACTCGATTTGCACATTCTCCTGAGAAGGCCCGGCGTTAAAAATAAGCCCGACCCGGCCTTCCCCGTCCAGCACATAGCAGTAACTGGCCCGTACCTGCTTCATATCAAAGCCTTTGGCCCCGATCAGGCCCACTTCTTCCCCGGTGGAAAAAAACAACTCCAGAGGATGATTCTCTCGAAAGCCCTGCCGGGCCAATTGGCTGACCACTTCTAGCGCCACGGCAATGCCGGACTTGTCATCGGCCCCCAAAATGGTTCGCCCTTCCGAGCGGATAATAGGACGCCCGGCCCGCTCATCCAAGACGGGCACAATCCCTTCACACGGCGGAACACTGTCCATATGCGCAGATAACATGATGGTCTCTTTGTCCGGATTGCCCGGCACCCGCACCAACAGATTTCCGGCAGCATCCACGCTGCAATCCGTAATTCCCATGACCCGCAAAGCCGATTCGATGGCCTCCCGAATGGTCGCCTCCCGGCCCGATGGGTTATCAATGGGCACTATGCTCTGAAATCGCTCAACCACACCCATGATGTATCGCCTCTTTTTGGTCCAAACAGGGGATCGATCCGGCCATGAGGGCAGACCCATCCACCACCGTTCATTGTATCCTAGGCGGCTGCCACAAACCTACCCCGCGTTCAAATTGCCCCAAAGGCATCAGAAAAAGCCTCAGGCATTGAAGCACGCCTAGAACGATCGACGGCGACGACGATTATCAAGCGTCAAGCGCATGCCATCGTCTCGCTGGCTCATGGCCAATTGACCTTCCTGCAAGATACCCCGAACCTCACCAGCCCACACGGACTCATCGTAATACCAGGGCAAGGATTTCTTTTGCTGTTCCACGTGTTGGGCAGCCTTTAAAATCCGGATGGCCAACGTTTCTAAATAAGGGTCCGGAATACTGCTCATTAAATTAAACGCCCGGTGGGTTAAGGGGTTGGGATCATACCAGCGACGCCTGTAGCTGGCGCGATACAAGCCCAGTGTCCGGCTTCCCCCCAGCGAATAAGCATACTTATCGGTACGGCGATTTTTTCGATGCGTATCAATAGCCTCATTGAGGCAACGGGCAATAATGCCTTGCACTTCCGGAGGCAAAGCCTGACTAATATGAATAGCCTGAGACAGATTGGGGATTTCATCGTACCAGCGCCGCTGATGGCCGGATGCTTTAAGGTCAGTCATACGCACTCAAACCAAATTGCTTAATGACTGTATCGGCACCCGTGCTAAAAACTTAAATGCGAAATTTCAGGCCAGTTTTTTCAGCACCGCTTCCAGAATGGCCACAGCGCTATCGGTTTGCTCCTGACAAATAACCAGAGGTGGGCTAAAGCGAATGGAATTTTCCCCGCAGCCCAAAATGAGCAAGCCGTGGTAAAAACACTCGTCCACAATGCGGTTTCGCAAATCGGGGGCCTTAATTTTACTGGCTCTGGATTCCACAATTTCAATGCCCAGCATGAGCCCTTCGCCCCGTACCTCGCCAATCACATCGCAGCGTTCAGCCAAGGCCTGCAAGTGAGACTTCAGATAGGTCCCCTGCACTCGCACGTTCTCCAGCAGACCGTTTTCCAGTAACTCAAAGGTCTTCAGGGCTGCCGCGCAACTCACCGGGTTCCCGCCAAAGGTGGTGGCATGACTTCCCGGTGCCCAGTCCATAATGTCGGAACGGGCAATGCAAGCCCCCAAAGGCAACCCGGAGGCCAGCCCCTTGGCACTGGTCATAATGTCTGGTTCAAAACCGGGATACAGCTGGGAGGCCCAAATCTGGCCCGTACGACCCATCCCCGCCTGCACTTCATCGGCAATAATTAAAATCCCGTGCTTGCGGGCCAATGCCTGCAAACCGATCAGGAAAGAAGCTGGCGGCATGACATACCCACCCTCTCCCTGAATGGGTTCCACAATAAAGGCAGCCACCTCATCCGGCGGGGTTAGCATTTTAAAAATATAGTCTTCAATATAATTCAGACAAGCTTGAGCACAGGCCTCTGGGGTCTCGCTCTGAAAAATATCCCGGTAAAAGTAAGGATAATGGGCATGAAACACCCCAGGCATCAACGGGGTAAACTGCTTCCGCTGAATGGCCTTGCTGGTGCTGACCGACATGGAGCCGTAGGTCCGGCCATGAAAACTACGGTAAAAGGAAATATAATTTTTACGCCCAGTATGATACCGGGCCAGTTTCAAGGCGGCCTCATTGGCCTCGGTGCCAGAATTACCAAAGAATACTTTTTTATCGGGAGAGCCGGGAGTGGTTTCTGCCAGCTTTTGAGCCAAGTCAGCCATGCCCGTGTAATAAAAATCAGTGCCGGACATGTGTAAAAACTGGGCGGCCTGCTCCTGAATGGCCTTCACCACTTCCGGATGCGAATGCCCCGTGGAGCAAACGGCAATGCCAGCGCAGTAATCCAGAAAAACGTTATCATCCATATCCACCACCATGGCCCCATAGCCACGCTGAATGGATAAGGGATAACCCCGGGTGTAGGAGGGTGACAGATAGTGACTGTCCTTTTCAATCAACGCCTTGGTTTTAGGTCCGGGTAATTCCGTTTTAATTTGCGGATGGATGGATCCTTCCCACACCGCAGCCTGATTACTCATAATACTTCCCTCTACACACGTCCCAAACCTGAATCTCAGGTTTGAAATACTTGAACACAAACCAGAAGAAGCAGCCCCCTTACTTCGGCCCTTCACCTTATCATCATACCCCGACCGGGTTCAGGTTTACACCCCCAAGTTAAATTGAACAAACCGTTTTAACATCAAGAACGTGTTCCCCTTTTCCAGCGCAAAAATCTCTCAGCGCACGGAAGTACCTTCCGGTTCTGTTTGGAGTTGACTCAAGGCCTGATTCAACAACTCCTCATAGTTGCGACACCCTTTATATTCCGCAGCGCCCATGCGCAATCTCATCCCAGAGGCCGTACCCACGCCATGGCCCTGCTGTAAACGCTGGAAAAGCCGACGCCCCAGCGCCAACGCCCCCCGCTTTCCGGTTTGCGGCAAAACCACCACAAACTTATCCAGAAAGTATTCTCCCACCCAGTCCAGCCCCCGGGCGGATTCCTTCAGCAAGCTGCCCAGCTGACTGGGTTGCCCGCCCTGAAAAGCCACCATGAGAATGCTAAGGGATTGGGAAGGATCGGCTTCTACAGCCATGGCCGCTACTTCCAGCTGTTTTAACAAATAATTGGTGGTCAATACGCCAGACCGGGCCGACGTGACCCCTAAGTCTTCCAGAATCTGATCTTTCTGCCGGGCAATCTGCGCCAACCGATGCTCCTGCAACGTGCTAATGATTCGGGACATGAAATAGGCATCGGGCACCGGCTTGAGCATAAAATCACGGGCCCCGGCATCGTGGCAGGCCAGAAACACAGACTCATCAAAGCGATCAGCCAAAACCAAGGGTTTAAGCCCGGCAGGCACCGTGGCCATAAAGGCCAATAAAGAAGCCTCATCCCCTTCCGCATCCACAATCAGCAGGGCGGGTTGAACGGTTTGCGCCATGGCGTTCCAATCCATGCCCTTCAGGGAAGCACAAACCACTTCGTCAAACCCCCGCAGCACCATCACTTGCTTAATGGCCTCTGCCCTTGCGGGAGAAGCGGTCACAATATAAATCGCGTCTGGTGCCTGTTTCATACAACCTCTGTTTCCGAGTTCTACTCACTCACTTTAAATCATAATCATAAACCAGCCCTGACGGACGGCCTTAACCGGAATCTCCTGCCCCGGATCGGTCACTATTTCGGCGGGAGTTTGCTCGCACAAATTAAAAGTAGCACTGACATTATATTCACCCGGTGTCCACTGGTCCGTGTCCAAAAATTGATAGCGCTTCAAATTGGCTCGCAAAGTCAGGCTCTGGCCACTTTCCAGCCACTGTACCTTCATCGGCTCCTGGAAAATGGTGCTGTTATCTTTAATCACCAAAGGCTGCAAGGCCAACTTGCCCTGACCGGGACGCGAAATGGAAATTTGCATTTGACTAAGAATATCCTTGGCCAGACAGAGCTTGGTTTTTTGATTGGCTTTAAAAACCAGCTTCACCACCAATCCTTCCCGAACCGAATAAATTTGCTTGGTAGGCTCAATTTCCAGCCGCAAGCCCACAGGCTCGCCCGCTTGCCCGGGACTTGCCATCAGGCAAAGGGCAGCCAGTATAATGGAAGCCATTAGCCTTAGTCGTTTGATCAGGATGTGGAAAGCCATAATGCCCAAAACCGCTGTACCCGTATTCACCGAACCTTTTGTATTGTACCAATCCGCATTGCTCAATACCTACACCGAACGGGTGATCCACGGCTTTACGGGCAAGCCGATTACTTTGGGCGGTCAAGCCTGCCCACCGGAACAAGCCAGAGCCAACCGGGCACTGGTATGCCAGCACACCGGTCTCTCATTGAATCGACTGACCCTGCCCCGGCAAACCCACACCGACCAGTTTCGATTGAACGATACCCCCTGCGAGCGGGAAACCGATGCGGTGATCCTGACCGAAACCGGAGTGGCCGCGATGGTGCAGGTGGCCGATTGCGTACCCGTCATCCTCTACGAACCAGTACGGCACATTGGCGCTGTCATTCATGCCGGATGGCGAGGAACCGCCCAAAGCATCACCGCCAAAGTGGCCCAAACACTGTTTGAACAGCATCAGGCCAGCCCTAAACACTTACTGGCCGTCATCGGACCCTCTATTGGGGGATGCTGCTATGAGGTTTCCCCGGAGGTGGCAGAACAAGTCAGTCAAACCATCCCCCAAGCGACCGCTAGCCTATATACAAGCCTCTCGGTCAACGACAAGCCTAAAATCGACCTGAAACAGGTAAACGCCCTGCAACTGGAAGCATTAGGAGTCAGCCAGGTTGAGATCATCCCGGCCTGCACCTTATGCGACAGCGAGCGGCTGTGGTCTCATCGCCGGGGAGAACCCGGACGGCAAGTGGCCTTATTGGAGCTGAAGCCCCAATAAACACCCAGTAAGACAAAAGTGACTTACGGCAAAGTAACTTACTGAAAGTTAGCCGGGTTGAGCGGTTCAATGCGCTGTGGGGCTTGCTGCACTTTGGCCGGTTGGCCGGATGGCGCCCCTTGCGGTGTAATTCCCGACTGAGCAGCAGATCCCGCCGGAGCAGCGCTCATCTGCCCAGCCCCTGCAGGGGCAGAAGCCGGCTTGACGTTGGAGGTGGCACCCAAAGCCTGCTTCAACAACTCAATGCGTGTCATCGCCTCCTGAGTGTATTTGGCGGTCGGTTCTTTGGTGTAAGACTGATAGGTATCCAGGGCCTCCTGATACTTCCGCTGCTTCTCCAGCGTAATAGCCAGACCGTACCGGGAATCGCTATTAGCCGGGTCCAGACTCATGGCCTTTTTATAGGCGTCCGCAGACTGATCCAGTTGCCCCAGTTCGTTGTACACAATGCCCAGGTTGTAATGCACAAAGGGCATGCGGTCATTGAGGGCCAAAGCCTTTAAATAATGCTCCCGGGCTTTTTCCAGATTGCCAGCTTGCTGCCATAACGTGCCAATGGAGGATAGCAAATCGGGGTTATTGGCATCCAGCGCCAGCAATTTCTGATAGGTATTAATGGCCGCTGTGGTATTACCCTGACGCTCGTAAGCATTGGCCAGCGTCAGCAAAACATCCTGATTGGTGGGATTTTGCTGGGCCAATGATTCCAGGGTGTTGATATTGGTATCCGACACCCCGACCGAAGCAGCGTTCTCCACGCCCGTGGGACTGGAAGCCGTCCGAGCCATGGCCAACTTGGTGCGATACAGCTTGGCCGTCACGTTCCCCGGGTCTTTCTCCAGCACCTTGCCATAGGCGTCATTGGACTGTTCAAAGAGCTCCATGGCGTAATAGGTATTGGCCAGGCCCAAATCCGGATAAAAATTCTTGGCGTCCGCAGTCAGGCGGGCATCACCGTACCGGGAAACAGCCAATTTAAAGTCCTTGGCCTTGTAAGCGGAATCGCCCAATGCGGTTAAGGCAACCGAAAGGTCATTGCCCAGACTTTCCCGATTGATCTTGAACTGCTGCCGCAGGGCCGGATCGGCATAGTAGACCTGCTTATAAAAGTCCACAGCCTTGTCGTATTGGCCTTCCCGATGGTAAGCAATGGCCAGATTGGACTTGAGCTGCAAATCCTTTTGAGCCATCGGATCAGACAGCAAGGTCTCCGACAGGGCAATGGCCTTGGGCATATCACCCAGCATTTGCAAGGAATAGGCCATATCCTTTTGAATCAAGAAGCGCTGCTGCGGATCGGTGGTGGCCTGAAGCAACAGGCCCAGCTCATTGAGCGCCGCTTCGTAGTTGCCAGCATCCAGATAGGTAGTGGCCAAAGACTGTCGAACCCCCTGAGCATCGGGATGGGCTTTCAAATACTGCTGATAATTTTCCGCAGCCTGTCCCCATTGCTTTTGGGCCCGATACAGATCCGCAATACGCGGCAACAAGTCATCCTTTTTGGGATTCAGAGCCAAGGCCTTCTGATAGTTTTGAATGGCCAAATCCACCTGCCCCAAAGCAGAGTGAGCCCGACCCATCTCCTCATCAATGTCAGACTTGCTGCCCTCTTTGGCATAGGCCAGTTTCAATTCTTCCAAAGCCTGCTCCGGCGCGTTGGAACCAGTCAAGGCACGGGCCAGATCCAAATGCTCCTCAAAGCGATTGGGAAAGCGCTGCTTTAGAATGTCAAACTCTTTCACCGAAGCCGTTTCCTGCCCCGTGACCAGGTACAGCTTGGCCAAATGACGGCGGGCCTCATAATGATCGGGATACTTCCCTAAAAATTGCTGATAGTGGGCAATGGCCGGCGGGTACTTCTTCTGCTGAATTTCGGTGCGCGCCAGATTCAACAGGGCAAACTGGTACCGGGGGTTATTTTGCAAGCACAAATCATAGGCTTCCTGAGCCTTGGCGTATTGGCCCATCTGCTCGTAAATACCGCCCATGCTGTACAGTATCATGCTGTCCTGAGGATTCAGGTTTAAAGCCTGCTGATAATAACTAAGGGCTTCATTGGGCTTGCCCAGCTGATTGAGGATAGAGGCCAGTTTAACGAAATTCAGATAATCCTGAGAATCGAGAGCCACGGCCTTGCGCAAGGCCTGCTCAGCCTGCTCCAGCTTGCCGTGTAGTTCAGCCTGCTGGGCCTCCATATAATACTGCCGGGATTGAGGAGACAAAGCCCAGCCGCTCCCCATAAAAGCAGTGAGTGCTAACCCAAGGGTCACGGTCAAAGCCAACGGGGCTTTGTAAAACAGGCAAAAATTTCGGGGCTGCATCATTCGAAGCTGCATCATGGCGCTCTAACCTCTTTCCAGCATTGACATCCTGTGGGGATTGGTTCGCCCATTATAGCAAAGCCCCAACCACCCGGTGCTAATCCAGAAGACTCTCAACAGGGGCTGACGTTCCGGGCAGCCAACCTGAACCGCCGGTGAAAAAATGTAACAAACCCCTCAAGGTTCTCTCCAAATGGCCGAGAGAAGAGAAAAGAACAGAATAATCAGTCCCGCTGATTCGATTGGGAAGGACCATTATGCGTATCGAGGGCATAGAGGCCGCATTAGGCCTTAGCAACGCTGTGCAAGAGATTCACTGGTACACCCAACCCAGTGAAAAAGAGCTGAAAAGGCTGGGCATGACCCTCACTCAATACATTCAGGCCCAAGCCGTGGCCAGTGCCAAGCTGGTTGATCGCTCCGGTAGCCTGCTCACCGCCAGCCTGGATTTAAAATCACTGGTCAAGCTGCTCAAAATTCACTCGCAAAAACTGCGCATTTTGCGCATGATGCGCCGCAGCAACTGGATAGAGCTACTCCGTCTGCTGCCCAAAGAGATGCTCATCAACGCTCTCCGTTTATTCAATAAAGCCAAACTGCTCAAGCTGATCATCAACCTGCCAAAGCAATTCCTCATCAAAATGCTCTTGCGCATCTATAAGCTGGAAGATCTCATCAAGAGAATGCCCACCACCGAACTATTGCGCATTATGAGAAGCAAACGCATCAACAGCCGGGAACTGGCCAAAGGCATTCTGGCTCTGGAGCCCAAATTTATCCTGATGCTGCTGCAAAAAATATACGGTCATCACGATTATTCCAAACTCAAGCCGTACGATATCATGCGTATTTTTATGCGCACCCCCAAAGAGCGCATTATGGAAGCGTTTAAAACCATGCCCTTCAAGGCACTACAACAACTGGTTACCGGTTTTATCAAAAAAGATCCGGTTTTGCTGATGGGCATGAGCGATGGCTTTATCTTAAAGCTGCTGGCCCCGTGTCCCAAGCCCACCCTGATTGATAGTTGTAAAGTACTGCCCCCGGAAATCCTGATCAAACTGCTGTCCCAACTGCCGGATCAATTCCTGATGCTGGCCGCCGCCCAGGTGGACGACAAAACCTTTGAGGAATACCTCATCTCCAAACACGGGGATTTGCTGCGCAAAATGGCCGCCTGAATACTATAGCCTGCTTGCCAGAAGACTTATTGAATGCGCTGTTCCGTGGCGCCGTCAAACAGCAGTACTTTTTCCAAATCCAGCTTAATATTGAGGTTTTGCCCTTCTGCTACCGGCAAATCGGAAGGCCAACGGGCCACCACCAACTGACCGCTGAAGGGGAAATGCACCATCTGCTCACTGCCCAGCATCTCCACCCGGTCCGGTATAACCTCGTACACCGGCCCAGCTTCGGGGCTGGTTTCGGGTAACCAATGCTCGGGACGAATGCCCATAACCGCCGCCCGGCCCGACATGTCCTGCAATTTTTCCTGCAAGGCCTGGGGCACCGGTAGCAAAGTCTGATCGCCCAAGCGCAAGCCTTCAGACTCCATCACCCCGGTTAAAAAGTTCATTTGTCCCACAAAACCAGCCACAAACATATTGGCGGGCTGATGATAAACCTGTAGAGGCGTATCCACCTGCTGAATTTTGCCCTTGTTCAGGATAACAATGCGATGCCCCATGGTCATGGCTTCCACCTGATCGTGGGTCACGTAAATGGTGGTGGCCTTTAACCGTTTGTGTAATGCGGCAATCTCAGAGCGCATTTGCACCCGCAACTTGGCATCCAGGTTAGAAAGGGGCTCATCCATCAAAAATACTTTGGGGTTGCGCACAATGGCCCGACCCAAAGCCACCCGCTGACGCTGTCCGCCAGACAACTGCTTGGGCTTGCGCTCCAACAAATGTTCCAAATCCAGAATGCGAGCGGCTTCTTTGACCTTGGTATCAATTTCCGCCTTGGGCGTTTTACGCATCTTCAGGCCAAAGGCCATGTTTTCGTACACGCTCATATGCGGGTACAACGCATAATTCTGAAAGACCATGGCAATGTCGCGATCCTTGGGGGGCACGTCGTTCACCACCCGATCTTCAATCTGGATGGTACCACCGGTAATGCTCTCCAAACCCGCAATCATGCGAAGAATGGTGGACTTGCCGCACCCGCTGGGGCCCACCATCACCACAAACTCCTGATCCTGAACGGTCAATGACACATCCTGTATCACGGAGGTCTTATCGTAGGACTTGGCTACGTTTTCCAAAACCACTTCTGCCATAGTATTATTATCCGGCTATCTTCGGATTGTGACAATCTATTTCAATAATCAAGCTGCCTTGCGTCAACTTCAAACACCCATACACCGGGCAGATCGAAGGACCCTTCTGTTATGTACCATCAACTCGCTCACCTGTACGATTGGCCCGGCGCCCTGGATTTCGCCCGCAAAATTACTGATAAAGACCTTCAACTCCTGAGCGAACTCAGCATCCAAGCCGGCGCCCACCTGCTCGACCTGGGATGCGGTACAGGGACACTGGCCTTGGCGCTGGCCCAAAAAGGCTATCGACTGACCGGCCTTGACCTGTCAACGGCCATGCTGGCTCAGGCCCAATCCAAGCAAGCCGAGTGCCCGGACACCCTCCCTATCCAATGGATTCAGGGCGATATGCGGGACTTTGTGCTGGAAGATCCAGTGGATGCCGTCCTATGCCATTACGACAGCCTGAACCACCTCTCCAACGAAACCGAACTGCGCTGCACCTTTTTACAAGTTGCCCAGGCCCTCAAGCCAGGCGGACTCTTTTTGTTTGACCTCAACACGCTGGAGAATTACCAGACCTTCTGGAACGGCAAGGACAGTTACGAAGGCCCCAACTACCGGCTTAAGACCATTTCCCAGTTTCAGGAAGAGAGCGGCAAGGCCGAAGTTCAGTTTGCCGTGGATGAATACAATGATGAGGGTGAGCTGCACCACCACGAGGAAACCGTCTTCGAGCAGTACTTTAATGAAAAGGCGGTGGAAAAATACCTATTGGCCGCTGACTTCTATGACATTGGCTATGCGCCCTTCAATCCCGTGGAAGAATTACCGGCGGACTTTCCTCTGAAAACCTTTTGGGTGTGCAAAAAGCGGCCTGTCTGAATTGAGAGACCCTTTGCCTTGCCGCACGGCCTTGATCTGACTCAATTTAACTAGCACAAAAATCGAATCAGCAGTTTTTATGGGGTAGACAATCAAATCAAGGCTCGCTGACAGTACCGTTAAGCCTCAGTTTGATAGCCCAACCGTGAGGACTTCATCATGCGTCTTTTCTCATTATTTTCCAGTCAACAACCGACACCCGCCCCAACTATCGACGCCTCTCAACAGGCTTCAGCAAGCGCCACTGCCACCCCAACGTCAGGGGGAGTCGCAACAGCAGCCCCAAACTCAACAGCAGCTCCGAAAACCGCCCCACCCATTGCTGACACTGTAGAGATTCAGGGTAACAAGCCTCAAACGCCTGAGCCCCAAAAAGCACCTGCCTCGGTAAAGGACTCAAAACCTTTTTATCAGCCAATACTGGACTTTTTCAAGAACCTCTATGAAAAGTTCATGGATTTTTTCACCCCCACCTCCAAAGAAGCGATTGAAAAATCGTTGGCAAAGGCACAATTAAAGTCTGAGCTTTACGAAGCCCGCATTGCCCGAAGTCAAATCGCCTTATCTCAAAAGGGGATCAGCAGCGATGTTCAGGCTATTTTGGCGAAAGATGGTCAAAAAGCGAAGAAAAAACTGGAGGCTTTAACCCCCAAAATTGAAAAGCTGTCCGCCAGATATGAAAAACTGATCGGCGCCACCACGGCCCCCACCACCACAGCCGCCGAAAAAGCGGCCGCGGCAGCGACTACTGAAAGTGCCGAACACGCAGCACAAAATACCGCCGCCGATGCTACCGAAGAAACTGCGGAAAGTTTAGAAAAGGGTTTAAAAGAGTTTGCTGAAACTTTAGCCCAACAAGGTGAAGAGGTTTTCAATAAATTGAAACAAGAATCGCCAGAAGTGTTTGAAGTCTTCCAAAAACTACTCAAAGGCTTTTTGAAATAAAATCATCGATTGCTCAAGGTTAAAACGGCAATTTCTGGCCAGGTGTTAAAGCGAAATCGGGGAAACCCGATTTTTCGCTTTTTAAGGTAAAAGGCAGCTGACCCCACGCCGCTGGTCACATGCAACTGACACCCATTTTTTTCATACAACCCGTAGCGGTACTTCATGCGAAAAATTTTGCGATAAATAGGCCCTAAAAAAGGAATGTACACATGCCCGGCATGAGTATGCCCGGCCAAGACCAAATCCACCTGCCCGTGAGCCCCCAAGGCAATGGGATCAAACAACAAGGGGTTATGCGCCATCATCAGGGTCACATCACGCTCGGTAGGAATAGAAGCCAATGCTTTAGAGATATTAGGCGCACCGTACCAGAGATCATCCAGACCGGCCAGCCACAAGCGTTGCCCATTCCGTTGCAAACAATCACTCTCGTTTTTCAACAACTGAAATCCGGCCTGCGGCAGCATTACCTCAATCAATTCCCCCTGTTGACTATCGTTGTAATCGTGATTTCCCAAAATAGCCCATTTACCAAAACGGGACTGCAACTGGCTCAAGAATGACCGGGCGGGCTCAATGTAATCTGGGCCGTAGTGCACCACATCCCCGGTCAGTAGAATCAAATCCGGAATTAGATCATTGACCTGGCGAACAACAGCATTGTAAAAATCTGGACTGGTATATTCATAAAAATGCAAATCCGAAAGTTGAATCACTCGCAACCCATGAAAGGCTTCCGGGAGCCTTGGCAAGTGAATATGACGCTGAGAAACCCTCAACTGATTATGCGTGAGAACATCCATGCCTGCTATTCTATCAACAACCCGCCCTGTTTTTAACCCAGCGAACCCACAAAACTTGGCCTGAATTATTTCACCATAAACTGCAATACGGCTTTGATGACCACGGGCCCCATTAATACGATAAAGAGCGGTGGAAAAATAAACAGTACCAATGGAAAGGTCATTTTAATACTGGCCTTACTGGCCAACTCCTCGGCACGCTGACGACGCTTGGTGCGCAAGTCATCTGCGTACACCCGCAAAGTATCGGCAACACTGGTACCCATTTTATCAGACTGCACAATCATGGCGCACAACGAACGCACCTCATCAACCCCAGAACGCTGCCCCATATTTTGAAACGCCTCAATCCTGGAAATACCGGCATTCAGCTCCTTATTCAATCGCTTAAACTCATAAGAAATTTCTGGGGCCATTTTTTCAGTTTCCTCCGCCACCCGATGAATGGTTGAGTCCAGACCCAGACCGGCTTCTACGCATACCACCATTAAATCCAGCGTATCAGCCAACTTGAAACGGATCTCCACCTTGCGCTTGGTGGCAGCGTTTCTCAATCCAAACTGGGGAAGCAAGCTTCCAACCATAAAACCACCCAAGGCACCGGAAACCATCCATAATAAATTTCCTGAGCCTAAAATCATGCCAACCACAGCAAGTATGGTACCAATCATTAAACCAACGGCAGCACGTTGGGCCAAAAAGGTCATAACCTTATCTTCCGTATCCTGCAACCCGGCTTCAGTCAGTAAAGTTTTCACCTGCTTTTTATACTTGTCGTTCTGGGCATAAAGATTCTGAGAAATAGGCCGAGCGGCCCTCATCAAAACATCCTGCAAGTCATCAAACGGAGTCGATTTTTCAATGCTTGAGCCATCAAAAGTCCCACCGTCTTTTAACTGATAAAGCCGCTGCTTAACCGGATTCTCCTCATAGTTGAGCAGGGAAATAATCACTGCGAGTATCCCAAACGTGGCAAAAATGACCACAATACCCCCACCAATTAATAACATAAGGTGGGTCGTATCGATAATTTGAAGATTCGCTTCAGCCATAATTACACCCGAATATCCACAATTTTTTTCATGATAAAAAAGCCAATGCACTGCAAAATCACAGCAGCCATCAAGGCAAAATGCCCCATTTCAGTTTCATACAATGGCGATACATAGCCATAAAAGAAAATGGACAAAAAAACCAAGAGCAGGGCTGGCGCCCCACCTAAAACATAACCGGTTAAGCGAGATTGACCGGTCAAGGCCGAAATTTGGCCTTTCAGCTTAAACCGCTCTCGAATGGTATATCCTAAACTCTCTAAGACCTCAGCCAGGTTTCCTCCCGCTTCCCGCTGAATCGTCACAGCAGTAGCGAACATGCGCACATCGGGCAATGTATCGAGTTTGGCTACCAAACGAGCCAGAGACTCACGAACCGGAATCCCCAGATTAATATCTTTAACCATGGAAGCAAACTCTATGGCGATTGGGTTTGGCATTTCACTGGAAACAACAGTCAGGGCAGACTGAAAAGAATGTCCGGCCCTTAGTGCGCTGGTAATCATACTCAAGGCATCTGGAAACTGCGTAATAAATTTGGCATAGCGCTGTTTACGTTTAAACAAAACCATAAGGTACGACCCACCGGCCCAAACCAACCCAATCAAGGCCATCATGAAAAAGCCGCTAACCACAGCCAAAACCGTTAAAATACCAATTGGCATCAACATATTCATAATCAAATACTTGTCAGCAGGTGTATCAATTCCTGCTTGTTGCAAACGAATTTTCAGTGTCAGAAAAAAGGGGATTTGCTCCAGCTTCTTGCCCAGTTTCTCGTTTTGATAATCGGCGTCCTTAAACAACGAAGCCAGCTTTTTTAACTGCTCCTGATCAGGACTATGACTCTCCGTCACGTTCCTTTCCTTGAGCGCCAATAATCGCTTCTGAACTTCTGTCGGTTCGGGATTGGCATACCTCTGAAACAGAAACACAGCCACCCCAAAACCAATGGCCATCAACAAAAAGGCCGACAGCATCAGAATCAGAAGTAGCATAGGATTCATAAGCAGGGGCTTTCCGTCGAATTCAGTTTATTTAACGTCAGGTGGCGGGGAATCATCGCGCTCAAAAATATTGTTGGGTAATTCAATCCCTTTGGCCTTACAAATGTCGGCAAACCGTGGACGAACGCCAGTCGCCACATGACGCCCGATCACTTTGTAGTTTTCATCCAGGCCGTATTGCTCAAATTTAAAAATTTCCTGCATGGTTACCATATCCCCTTCCATCCCTGTAATCTCAGAGATACAAGTGGTCTTACGCTGCCCGTCCATTAAACGACTAACCTGTACAATCAGATGAACGGCAGAGGCCACTTGCTGTCGAATGGTTTTTTCGGGCAACGGGTTATCATTCATCATACACATGGTCACAATACGGGCAATGGCATCACGGGGCGTATTGGCGTGAAGGGTGGTCAATGACCCATCGTGACCGGTGTTCATGGCTTGCAACATCTCCAGGGTTTCTGGCCCTCGGCACTCACCAACCACAATGCGATCCGGGCGCATCCGCAAGGAGTTAATCATCAATTGACGCGCGGTAATTTGCCCCTCGCCCTCAATGTTGGGAGGACGGGTTTCCAAACGCACAACATGCTCTTGCTTCAGTTGCAATTCCGCGGAGTCCTCAATGGTGACAATCCGTTCATCCGGGGCAATCAAAGCCGATAACGAGTTCAGCATGGTTGTTTTACCGGAGCCGGTTCCGCCAGAAATAATAATATTTAAATGGCACTTCACAGCGGCCTCTAACGTTTTGGCCATCGCAGGTGTCATAGAACCCCAACCCAGTAACTTTTCCAGTGTCCCGGCATCCGCTTTGAATTTACGAATGGAGATAGAAGGGCCATCCAATGCCAAGGGCGGAATAATGGCATTAAACCGTGAACCATCTTTCAGTCGAGCATCTACCATCGGTGTTTTTTCATCCACCCGGCGACCCACTGCAGAAACAATGCGCTCAATAATATGCATCACATGCGCATTGTCTTTAAACATGACTGTCGTTTTGTGCAACTTCCCCATGCGTTCGATATAAACATTTTTGGGGCCGTTGACCATAATTTCAGAGATGGTAGGGTCTCTCAGCAAGGGTTCCAATGGGCCCAGCCCAACCACTTCTTCTACCAATTCCTGGATCAAAACAGTGCGTTCTGAAGTACCCATTGGTACTTTCTCTGCCATCAGAATTTTTTCTAAAAACTGATAAGCAGCCAAGGACACATCTTCCTTGCTCAACGCGTCAGTGGATGAAATGTTTAAATTTTCCACCAACATGTTGTGAACTTTCGTTTTGACCTCTTCAAAACGCTCACCTTTTTTAGGCTGATTACTATGACTCTCTGGCGTTCCGGCTAATCCCGGAGAAGAATTTCCAAAACCAGAAGACGCGGATGCGCCCTGGGTAGATTGTCCACTGCCGGGCAGATTGGGATTGTTTGTATCCAAACCAAAAGAAGACCCACTTTGTGGTATTCCCGGTTTTTTTAAACGATCCCGTAATGACATAGAGACTCCCAGACCTAAAGTTATGTACCTTAACGCTTACCGAACAAGTTACCCAAAATACTCTTGGACTCCTTACGGACTGGTGTTGAATAGATAGCCCCTGAAGATAAGACACCGCTCAGTTTTTGGGCAAGCTCCAGAAAGTTTTTCTCAAGAGCCTTACTGTTCTCAACCATTGAGATGGGAATACCACGGTTGATAGCCGTCATAACCACCCCATAATTATTGGGAATTTTCCAAAACAGAGGATGATCCAGTGTTTCCTCAACATCCTCAATAGTAATTTCTTCTCCCTGAATGTATCGATTGACCACCAGCTTTATTTTCTGAGAGTCATAGCCAAGGCGCTCAAACAAGTTGAGTAACCGCTGGCTGCTTCGAATACTGGGCAGGTTGACCATGGTAACCAGCAGAATATAATCGGCCAAATCCAGAGCGGCCAACGTTTTAGAGTCAAACGACGTGGTGGTATCAATAATCACGTACTCAAAAGTTGCCCGCAGCACGGTTAAAACCGCGTTGATCTGATCCGCGGTCACCTCTTCAGCATCTTCCACGTAAAGCGGATCCGCCAAAACATAAACCGTAGCGTTTTTGGTTTGGTACTGTGCCAATGAGCCTTCCAGATAAGCCGCGTCTACGCGTCCAATATTGCGCGCGATATCAACGATGGTTTGCTTGGGCTCTACATCCAAAAAGGTAGTAATGTCTCCCAACTGTAAATTTAAATCTACCAAGGCAACTGGCTTCCCGATTGTCTCTGAGAGGGCTAAAGCCAAATTGACCGCAATGGTGGTTTTGCCCAACCCACCCTTGTTACTGAATACGGTGACAATGCGACCGCTTCTATCTCCAGCATCGGTACTGGCCCTTAAGGCCATTTGGTGTTTCTCCAAAACTTCCTTGATCTGCCCGGCATCAAAAGGCCGCTTCAGAAAATCGCGAATGCCTGCTTCCATGCAAGCCTTGATCATCTCCAAGTTCATATCCAACCCAGAGGCGATCAACATAACATCTTTAAAATAGGAAGAAATGCGCTTAGCGGTATCCAAACTTTTGGCCGCGTCCTCGCGCAAATCCAGAAAGACCACTTTAGGCCGATTTTGACGAATCAATTCGTAACCGTAAACCAAACTGTCGGTCTCTGCCAGAATTTCAACCCCTGGAATACTTAATAAAGCCGTTTGCAACAGGGCCCGAACGGCTGGGTCCTCCTCGATAATGACAACGGTTAAATTATTTGCCATGGCCTTACTCTCTTGCCGGACGCATTACTGAACGGTACCCAAAACTTTGCCATAATCGGCTGCCTTGACGATATGTGGTGTAATCACGACCACCAACTCCCGATCACTTTTGCTCATATCGGCATTTTTGAAAAAGTTGCCCAAAATCGGTAAATTCCCAATAAAAGGCACCTTACTAAATGTATTCTGTTCTTCTCGGCTGAGAATACCGGAAATCATGAGTGTCTCCCCATCCATGAGTTCAACCGTCGTATCCGTGGAGCGTTTTGCGATCCCGCAAACCTGAATTCCCCCCGTGGTGGTCTGACAGTTTGAAAAGTCTACATTACTGACCTCGGGGGACACTTTTAATTCAATACGACCAGACTTGATGGCAATCCAGGGCGTAAATCCAAGCTTTACCCCAAATTCTTTAAACTGAATAATAGGGCTACCATTCTGATCCGTACCAGCCACATAAGGAAACTCTCCACCGGCCAGGAAGCTGGCACTACGACCATGCGTACACACCAAGGTTGGGTTGGCCAACGTATTGAGTTTACCGGATGTTTCCAGCATGTCCCACATCACATTCATTCTACTAAAGGGACTAAACGAGCCCGTGGAACCACCCGCATTATTACTGGCCTGGTTGGTCTGAATTGGCCCAAAGGCACTCGGGGTTATTCCACTGGTGCCCCGATTGATATTGGACAGAAACGCTGAATCCAGCGGATTGGCCAAACGAATAATATTCAAATCCCCGGTAGTGGAACGCAGCTGATAAGCCGTTTTGAGTTCACGCCCAATGCTTCGGTTGGCTTCAGCAATGCGCACTTCCAACAGAACCTGAGGCACCGGCGTATCGGTCAGGTCAATAAATTTATCATCCCGGTAACCATAGGCCGTAGCCGTTTTTCGAATCTCATCCAGCACCACGGAACTGGATACCTGCCCCGATAGAATAAAAGAATCATCCGTCACCCGGGCTTGAATTTTCTCATTGGGAGCAACGGTATTCACGGCATCCAGTAGCTCACTACTGTCATTTTGAACGTATAAGTCAAAAATCCCTTCCTGACCGTTTTCATCCCACACAATCAAACTGGTCACCCCACGTAGTTTACCATTGACCATAATTTGATCCGGTGACAGAGGGATAATGTCGGCCACTGAGGGCTCCGCAATTGATAAACGCATGATCGGTTGCGCAAACTTGACGATTTGAGAGCGACCCCGAGTCACATGAATACTGGTCACACTGCCTTGCAGTGCTTTGGTTTTTTGAGGGGCACCAGCCAGACGATCCAGTGTTTCACTTTCATCCAGGTGCTGCATGATAAAAGCAGGCGCTACTTCTTTGGCCGGTTCAGAAACGGACGAGCTGGACTTCTCTAAGGCCTGAGTCTTCAGCTCAGGCATCTGGACCACAGCCTTCCCAGGTTTCAGATTATTTTTACCTTCGGCAGCCACAGCCAAACCCATCAGCCCAGATACGGGAAGTAGATGCGCGGTAACAGCCACAGCCAGGGCTATCCTCATCAGCTTTTTTCCACTTCTCCCGTTCATAGTGTCATCCTTTTAATTTTTTACTGGTTAACTTTTTTACTGGTCGATCATCAAGAGGGTTTTAACGCTGAAAATCAATGGTTTCCGCACCGGTGCCCCGATACACCTGCATGGTAAATTTAGCACCCGCTTTAGCATCCGGCTCAGGGTAAGGCAAATTATCAGCAGGAGAATAATTCACGTTGTAAAAGCCCGATTTATCATTGGTTCTGTTCGGCCGGGCAGGCAAACGCCCTTTCATGGTGGCAGGCTGAAGCCCGGTCATCACCGTGGTTAAATCCGCCCCCGCCAAAGTCGATTTACGAGTATCCGAAAAATTACGAAGGGTTAAATGGAATCCACCCAACTGGCCAGCCAGCGTCAACAGTTCTGCCTGAGCAGGATTCACAACCAAAGTAACCGCATAATTACCACCAGCAGCTGGAGAAGCCAGCTTGGATACGGCGCTCGAACGAACAGCGTTGCTCTGAGGACTGCTTCCAGCAGGATTCACAGCAACAACCGGCACATCTTGCAGTAAAGTGCGCGTTAGGGCTTCCTCCTCCTTGACCACCGTGGTCAATACATCCACATGAGCACCTGGCGGCAGTGCGCCTCCCAGGCCCCCAATATTATTCACTTCGATGGTAATAGCCCGCATACCAGCCTCAACAGAGATACCACCGGTATCCAGTAACTTGGAACTCTCTAATGGCTCCCCGGTAACCACCGGAGACCGAACCACTTTCCCCAAGGCTTGAGAAATAAGACTCAGGGTACCAGGCATGGGCTTTTCAGTCACTTCCACCAGCGTCAATATCTCTTTACTAATGGTTTGGCCCGGCTTTAAATCCACCAGAGTCTTCACCACCCGATACGATTTAGGCGTTTTGCTCAATTGTTCCTGTAATCTGCGGTACTTTTCCTCTTCCGCTTTGGCCGCCTCAGCCTTGGCTTTGGCTTCCTTTTGCACCTGTTCCGCATTGGTAGAAATACCCTGAATAACCATAAACCCAACCACGATGGCAGAGATACCAAAAACCACGGCCACGACCATGGCAATCGCAAATTGAACAAAAATTTTCTTGGGTTTACGGGCTGCAGGCATGTCGTTCCGCTCTGTTAATACTCAAAAGTACGCTCAGCGATCCCTTGGTAATGGCTTGAAAACGCCGAATTCCACTTGATCGTTTCCTCACTTTGCAATAACACTGGACGGCAATCATGCGTCCTGGAAATCGTCATAAGCAAGGTTAGATCTTCCTCTCCTCAGCATACCGCCCTAACCCCTGTTGGCTGATCCTCCATCCGAATGAATTACCGGCAGCACACAGCCAAAAACAGAGGGCGCTTGACCCTCTGTTTGATGGAGTTTTTAACTTGCAAATGGCAGCTTATGGGCTCAAACGGTCCATCAAGCGGGGGAATGGAATGGTTTCCCGCACGTGGTGCAGACCACAAATCCAGGAGACAGTACGCTCAATGCCCAAACCAAAACCAGCATGGGGAAAACTGCCGTATTTCCGCACATCCAGGTACCAGTTAAACGCTTCCATGGGCAATCCGTGTTGCTCAATTTTAGACACCAGCACCGATAAGTCATCTTCCCGCTGACCGCCCCCAATGACTTCCCCGTAGCCTTCCGGGGCAATCATATCCACATTCAGAGCGTATTTGGGATTCTCTGGATCTGGCTTCATGTAAAAGGCCTTAATTTCGGTGGGATAGTGGTGTATAAACACAGGCCGATCAAACTGGCTGGAAATAATGGTTTCCTCATCCCCGCCAAAATCTTCGCCCCACGGGAAATTTTTATGTTCTTCTTCAGGCCCGTGCTTGCGAATCAACTCAATGGCCTCATCGTAAGTAATACGAGGGAAGGGCTTCTGAATGGCTTCCAGCTTGCTGATATCCCGCTCCAGCACTTCCAGCTCCGCCCGACGATTCTGGAGCACCTGCTGGACAATAAAACACACAAAATCTTCCGCCAGATCCATATCCTCATACAGATCCATGAAGGCCACTTCCGGCTCAACCATCCAGAACTCCGTTAAATGGCGACGGGTTTTGGATTTTTCCGCCCGAAAGGTCGGGCCAAAACAGTAAGCCTTACCAAAGGCAGCGGCGGCGGCCTCCATGTACAATTGCCCACTTTGAGTCAGGTAAGCCTTTTCATCAAAGTACTCGGTCTCAAACAGATTACTGGTCCCCTCACATGCGTTTGGCGTGAAAATAGGGGCATCCACCAGGGTAAAGCCATTCTGATCAAAGTAATTCCGCACCGCCCGAATGATTTCCGCCCGAATGCGAATGATAGCGTTTTGCCGAGCCGATCGCAGCCACAAATGCCGGTGGTCCATCAGGAAAGCCACCCCATGCTCTTTGGGGCTAATGGGGTAATCCACAGAATCACCCAGCACTTTAAAATCAGTCACACCCAGCTCAAAACCCAGTTTGGAGCGAGTGTCCTCTTTGACCACACCTGTCACCTGAATAGAGGATTCCTGACTGACCTTATCAGCGGCTTCAAAAATCTCGGGGGACACATCGCCCTTGAAAACCACGCACTGGATAATGCCGGTGCCATCGCGCAGTTGCAAAAAGTGCAACTTACCGCTGGAGCGCTTGTTATACAGCCAACCCTGCAATGTGACGGTTTCACCGGCATGTGCGCCAATGTTTTCAATATAAATTCGCTTCAGTGGGGTTTGGGTTCCAACTACCATCATGAATCTCCTGACTGAACTCTGGTCCTATCTTAGTGCGAGCCGGTACCCAACACAACAAGCCCACCATAATCGCCCGGCATGTCATGTCCGTTAAAAGCAACGATCCCGCCTCCCAAAGGAAAGCAGGATCGTTTTAGTCACTGAATTTCAGTTGAAATTAATCGTCAATTTGGGCGCGTTGCAGCTTGTCGCTGTAATCCACGTACAGACTCTTCCACTCGGAGAAGACATCCAGAGAGGTGGTACCGGCGTCCCGATGGCCATTCCCGGTGTCCTTGGTGCCGCCAAATGGCAAGTGAACTTCCGCCCCGATGGTAGGCGCGTTGACGTAACACAGGCCAGATTCCAAATCGCGCAGGGCCGTAAAAGCCTGATTGACGTTCTTGGTGTAAATGGCCGTGGACAATCCAAAGGCGATGCCATTGGCCACGTCAATGGCCTCTTCAAAGCCGCTCACTGGAATGAGGGCTGTTACCGGCCCAAAAATTTCCTCTTGGGCAATGCGCATAGTGGACTTCACGTTATCAAACAAGGTTGGTTGCACAAACCAGCCGGAGCCCGCCTGCGTATCCCGAGCGCCGCCGGCAATCAGCTCAGCGCCTTCGCCTTTGCCGATTTCAATGTACTCCAGAATCTTTTTCATGGCCGCTTCGTTTACCACTGGGCCCACTT
The DNA here is from genome assembly GCA_001858525.1 of Vampirovibrio chlorellavorus. Classification (GTDB taxonomy): domain Bacteria; phylum Cyanobacteriota; class Vampirovibrionia; order Vampirovibrionales; family Vampirovibrionaceae; genus Vampirovibrio; species Vampirovibrio chlorellavorus. The sequence continues at coordinate 199,002 of LAPX01000004.1, forward strand.
TGACCTCTGGATTGAGGCCATAGCCCAGTTTCAGCTCACCGATACGCTTTTTGAGTTTATCCCGCACCTGGGCATGCACCGCTTTATGCACAATGACTCGACTGGCCGCTGTACAGCGCTGCCCGGAGGTTCCAAAGGCGCCCCACAGCACACCATCCACCGCCAAGTCCAGATTGGCATCATCCATAATAATAATGGCGTTTTTACCGCCCATTTCCAGGGATACCCGTTTAAAGGTCGGAGCGCAGGCTTCATTGACCCGACGGCCAATATCGGTGGAACCGGTAAAGGAAATCAGGCAGACGTCCTTGTGAGCCATCAGTGGTTCGCCCACTTCCCGTCCGGAACCATAAACTACATTGACCACCCCTTTGGGCAATCCGGCTTCCTCTAAAATTTCCACCAGACGATGAGACAACAAGGGCGTATCACTGGCCGGTTTTAACACGCAGGTATTCCCGCAAATCAGGGCGGGCATCAGCTTCCAACTGGGAATGGCCATGGGGAAGTTCCAGGGGGTAATGAGACCCACCACACCCAAAGGTACCCGCACGGACATGGCAAATTTATTCTGCAATTCGGAAGGAACGGTTTGCCCAAACAGACGACGACCTTCCCCGGCGGCATAGAAGGTCATATCGATGACTTCCTGTACATCGCCACGGGCTTCGGCCAGTACTTTACCCATTTCACGGGTCATTTCCCGGGCCAGTTGCTCCTTACGTTCCACCAGAATTTGTCCGGCCTTGAACAGAATTTCTCCCCGCTTGGGCGCGGGATATAACCGCCAGCTTTCGTATGCTTTTTTGGCGGCAGCCACTGCTGCGTTCACCTCATCCGGACCCGAGGCGGGAAATACCCCCACCACATCCGATGGCTCAGCTGGATTACGACTCTCAAACGTTTTACCCGATTTGGCAGGGATCCACTGCCCACCAATGTAGTTTAAAAACTGACTTTGCCCACTAAAGGCACTGGGTTTAATTTCAAAATTCAACTGGGGATTGGCTTGCGTAGCGGCCATTGGCTTCCCTCCTCCTCAACACTTCTAGCGTATTATACTACGCCTACCCTTCAATCAATAGGTAAACCTGTGACTGTGTTTTCACTGCGCCCATTCGAGGATCATCCAAATTCGAGGAGCCCGTATGTTAAAGTCAAGCAATGGCAAGTGGAAAAACACATGACTGGGTCACCGTCACCCTGCTCCCATCCGTCTGGCTGATTGCCCACTGGGGCTTCAATTTGCCCTTCCACGAAAGCCTGCTAATCACTGTTGGCACCTGGCTGGGTGGGTTTTATCTCAGCCCGGATTTAGACACCCCCAGCCGCCCCTTTTACCGCTGGGGCATACTGCGCTGGATCTGGATTCCATACCAATGGGCGGCCAAGCATCGCTCGCCCCTGTCACATGGACTGCTGTGGGCTTCCTGGCTGCGGTTGTTTTACCTCACCGGCATGCTGACCCTGATTTATTGGGGACTGTGCCAATTGCTGGAAATTTTGGGAGTGCGCACCTCACTGCTGCCATTGCGCTCAGCCCAACGATTTTTAAGCGCCCATCAGTCAGATTTTCTACGGCTGGGCGTGGGCCTTTGGGTGGGCGCCCTCATCCATATCGTGCTAGATGCCTTAACATCCGCCCTGACCCCGAAAAAACGGCGGCGCTGAATCCTCGTAGACGGCAAGCCTGGCCGGATGTTGTCCGTGCTTCCGTGCTTTGACAGCAAACTATGGCATATAATAAAGATTCAATCTTTTAATGGAGTGGAAGGATCCCCGATGAGAGCTAAAGCCTTCTGGTTGATTCTGGTAGCGTTGGGACTGGGTACCAAACGGCACTGGCACATTTTGGCGGCCATTTTACTGGGGGTGATGCTGGGTATTTATCTGCCCTACCCCAATCAGTCCCTACAGCCAGATTCCTACTATTTCATTCACCAGTTTTTTGATATTGTGGGCCAGCTTTTCATTCGCCTGATTACCATGGTGGTCGTGCCGCTGGTGGTCAGCTCTCTGATTGTCGGTGTTTCCTCCCTGGGAGATTCTCGTCAGTTGGGCCGGATGGGCGGAAAAGTTCTTTTTTACTTCCTCTTGCTGATGGGCATTAGCGCCTTACTAGGTGCAGGCTTGGCCCTCTGGATGGATCCGGGCTCTCAATTGCAGCAGGACTTTCTGATGAACGCCGATGCGGCCAGTATCATTCAAGAATTGCGACAGGCTCCTAGTCAAAGCTTGCAGGCCCTGTTTTTCAACATGATTCCCCGCAACCCCATTGAATCACTGGCGCAGGCTGATTTGGTACCGGTCATTGTATACACCCTGCTGTTTGGGGCCGCGGTGGCCAGTGTGGGCGAAGCCGGAAAGCCCATCATCAACTTTTTTGAATCCCTGTTTACCGCCACCATGAAACTGACCGACTGGGTCATGATTCTGGCCGTACCCGGCGTGTTTTCCCTGGCCTTTATTACTGTCGCAAAATCAGGCTTGGGGGTGTTTGGACAACTGTGGATCTATGCCCTGACCATCCTGCTGGGCCTGTTGATTCAACTGTTTATTATTTTCCCGCTCATGCTCAAGTTTCTGGCCAAAATCAACTTCATGAACGTTTACCGAGCCATTTCGGAAGCCATCATGGTGGCCTTCGGCACGGCCAGTAGCTCAGCGACCCTGCCCATTACCATTGCCTGTATGGAGCGCCGGGCTGGTGTTTCCAACCGCATCGCCAGTTTTGTGCTTCCCACCGGGGCCACCATCAACAAAACGGCCACCACCATGTTTGAAGTGATTGCCGTTATTTTCCTGATGCAGGCCTATCACATCCCGCTGACCCCAGACAAAGTTGGCATTATCGTCCTCTTTTCCATCATCGCTTCTATTGGGGCGGCAGGCGTTCCTAGCGCTGGGCTGATTACCATCGCCATCGTCCTCAACAGCATCGGCCACTTTGAAATGGATTATCTGGCCGGAGGGATTGCCATGCTGTGGTCTATCGATCGGGTGCTGGACATGTGCCGCACCGTGGTGAATGTGGTCAGTAGCTGCACCGTGGCCACTTTGGTCGCCTCCAGTGAAGGGGAACTGAACCGGGATATCCTCAACAACCACGACGCCTGGACGGAGGTAGTATAGTCCGCATGTGCCATCGTTTGAAATTGCGTCCCGAATGGTTTTCCCTGTTTCTCGTTTTGCTGATGTGGCTGGGCTGCAGTGACAGTTTCGCCGACAATAACACCAGCACGCAGCAAAGCGAAATCAGCCAATCCGCCCCCGCAGAGGAGAATGATGCCAGCCTGCCCGCCGGCGCAGTCACCTACAACAAAGGCGTGGAACTCTTTCAAATCGCCCAAGTTCAGAATGAAAAAGGGAACAGCGAAGGGCAAAAAAAGTTACTAAAAGAAGCCATCAAGCAGTTTGAACTGGCCCTGGGTACCAATCCCAAGCTGGTGGAAGCACAAAGCAACATCGGGTTTGCCTACCTGACCTTGCACGATTACCGCAAAGCCATCACCGCCTTTGAAAAGGCCCTCCTCATCAACCCCAACCACCTCAATACGCTCAATGGGCTTTCCACCGCCTATGCCTTTAACAAAAATATCGATCAGGCCTTAAAAACCTTCAACAAATTGACCACCCTGGATCCGGGAAACAGCCAGTACTGGTTCAATAAAGGCAGTGTCCTGCAAAAAGCCGGACGCGCTCAGGAAGCCGAACAATCTTATCTGCAAGCCCTGAAAGCGCAACCCAACGATCAGCGCACCTTGTTTAATCTGGGTACTCTGTACGAAAATCAGGGAGAATTGGAGAAAGCCCGCCCCTATTATGAAAAAGCCAAAGGGGTGGAAATCGGCAATTCTATTGGCCTGGAAGCCATCCGGCGCTTGGAAGAAATCAACAACACGCTGAAAAAACCCTAGCTTTAGCACTCACAGCCACAAGGAGAGGCTGACCCTGTGTTTCATAGTCACTTAAAACAAGGATTCCGCTTAAGCCGCACCATTGGCATCTGCCTGCTGGCTTATACACTACTGGCGCTGGTCTCCCTCAAGATGCCGGGCAGCACCCTTCACCTGAGCACGCCTTGGATTGGCCTGCGTTTAAGTCTTGCCGGGATCAGCGCTGTGCTGTTTTTACTGCTGAACGAGGTCAGCCTTCGGTCCTTTAAACGGCATCCCCGCCTGGATGACATTACGCTGGAGAAGCTGAGCCTTCTGCTTCCGCTGGCAACGGCCCTGCTGGTGGGCTTTCATTATCTGTTATCCGGTCAATTCGGGCTCATCCTGCTGGGAGCGGTGGTTAGTTTACAAGCCCAATTGTTCGGCCATAATGGCGTGGCCCGGGCCTTGCTGGTTATTTTCGGTCTGCTCTATGTGGCCAGCTTTGGATTGGGCTATCCCTTTTTACTAGGGCTTCAGGCCAATGCCTTTGCTGGAATTCCTTTGGGAGCCCGGCTCCTCATGATGGTAGGCCCAGCGATTTTAGGGCTGAGCCATCTAGGCGGCATTGTGGCTTCCACCCAGCGCCACACCTCTAGCCGAGTCTCCAAATTGCAATCGCTGGCCGCCACCGATGGCTTAACGGGCCTTGTCAACCGGCGACAGTTCAACCAGCAACTGGATGCAGAGATGGCCCGGGCCCGACGCTACCGGAAACCCTTGTCTCTGGCCCTGTTTGACATTGATGACTTCAAGAAAATAAACGACTTTTACGGCCACACCACGGGCGACCGCATTTTAAAGGAACTGGGCCAGCTCATCACCCAAAACATTCGGGAATCAGATGTGGCAGCCCGCTACGGCGGAGAAGAGTTCGCCCTGATTTTGCCGGAAACTGGACAAATCGACGCCTATGAGCTGCTGGAACGCCTACGAGCCATGATTGAGCGCACCGTGTTCTGCTTGCCGGATAACCCCATCACCGCCACCATCAGCGTGGGGGTGGCCCAACTCGATTTGAACGACAGCAAGGGCTATGAAATCATCGAGAAATCAGACGCGGCCTTATATGAGGCCAAAAAGCAGGGCAAAAACCGGGTGGTCTATGGCACACTGACCCCTCCCAAGGTTACCTACCCGCCCTTTGAGTCCTAAATCAAGTCCTCAAAGCTGGCTCCAACAGAGCCCCATCGCCAAGCGTCCGCCTTCGTGGCACAATAGGCACATTATGAGCAAAACCTCTCTCTCCAGCATTCTGCCCGATCCCCAAAAAGCGGCCACCAGCAAAGCCCAGCAGGTTGAACAGATGTTTGACCGTATTGCCGGGAGCTATGATCGCCTGAACAACTGGATCTCCATGGGCTTTCACAAGCAGTGGAAACGCCAGGCCTGCCAAAAGTTGCAACTCAAGCCCGGCCATCAGGCCCTGGATGTCTGTACGGGTACCGGCGACCTGATTGCCTATCTGCTACCTCTGGTGGGTGAGCAAGGTCAGGTGTGCGGACTGGATTTTTCGGCCCAGATGCTCTCTTTTGCTCAGCAACGGTATCAAAACCAGGCCCAAGTGGCCCTCACGCAGGGCGATGCCTTGGCATTGCCTTATGAGGACAACCGCTTTGATGGGGCCATCATCAGCTTTGGCCTGCGAAATGTGACCGATATTCCCAAGGCCTTGGCCGAAATGCACCGGGTCATCAAACCGGGCGGCTGGATGGTCAATCTGGATACCGCACCCAAGCCCCTGTTGCCCGGCATGCAATTCTACTTCTCTAAAATTGTGCCCCTGTTGGGCGGCTTACTAGCCCAGGACAGTCAGGCTTACCAGTATCTCTCCAACTCCACCCAGCATTTTTTAACCCCACAGGAACTCAAGCGACTGTTTGAGCAGGTGGGCTGCGTGAATGTTGAGTCTCAAACGCTGATGCTCGGCTCGGTCTCTCTTCAAGCGGGGCAAAAGCCTTTCTAGCCAAACGGGGCGCCTAAGAGACTCTCCGAAAAGCTTTTAGATCGGTGTGGCTACAAGGCCCTCAAAAATCAATACCAGGACGCTCAAGCAAGGCGCTTATACTAATAAGTAACGATGCTGAGCAGCGCACGAACAAAGTAGACGCCCGAAATGCAAGCTTTTCGGAGAGTCTCTAGGCCAGAATGCCTTTAGAAGTATCGACGGCCTTGGCTTGGCTGACGAACTGCTTCAATAGCATGTCTTTTTGATGGGAAAGGCGTTCTTTTTCTCGTTTCTCAGAGGATGAATCCTGATGAACCTTTTGCCCCTGAGTGTACGAGATAATCAGCGCCGCCATCAAAGGATGAATGGAGGGCATCATGGTAGGTAGACCTTTAAAATAAGATACTGCTTCTAAAGTGACCGGATATAAAATGGATCACACTGGTATAAAAACGTTACAACGTAACAAATTGCTACAAAAGTCAAAAATTTATGAAGCAGCAGCCAAACCGTTTCAAAGCTTTACAAACCGCTAAAGCGTTTTCCCAATTTGGCGGGAAGGTGGATCGTTACTCCAGATACTGGGTATAGGCCAAAATGCTGTAGCAAGACTGCAGCATTTGATAAACCACTTCAAACTGATCGGTTTTAAAAGAAATCCGGGTGCCATCCAGACGCTCTACGCCGGGGATGGTGTTGGCGGCATCGGCGGCCAATGGGTTGATAAAGGTCATGACCAACTCGTAAGGCCCCTGTAATTTCAGGAGGTTTTGAGACCAGCCAACCTGGCTTTGAAGCACCTGACGGGTTTTGGCCTGATAGTCTGCCAGCACTGTTTGCACCGGATGACATTCGGCCGCCGTGTAAGTCAAGCCCACCTTGGTTTCCACGCCGGCGATGCCCGGAATTAAAGCCCGCATTTCAGACAAATAGGCCCGATCGCCACTGGTTAAAATAACCGGCACCCCGCAGACCAGGCTGGCGTACAATGCGTTGATCCCGCCTTCCCCATAAGACACCCCGTTGATGGAGACATCAAAAAGCTTGGAGTGGAAGGTATGACACAACACCCCCTGATGGGTGCCCGCTTTGGCGTGGTAGCCCACATAAAGGGCCGCATCATAGCTGGTATCCAGTCCGGCGGACATGGCACAGCGCTTGGGCTTGCCGGTCAGTACCGACACCCGGGGATCCAGCTGATCCAATCGTAAATTGGTCATGGTGAAATGAGAGTCATTCACCAAAATGTGGGACACGCCTTCTGCCAGTGCGGTTTCCACCACGGCACTGACTTCCAAGGCCAACTGATTCACCGCCCAGTCATAGGCAGTCCGATCAGGCTGAGTGGCGCAATGGTGCGTAGATACTACACCACAGGCGCCCTCAATATCCGCAGAAATATAAAGCCGTGTCACCGAAAACTCCGGATTAAGAAGGTGTCTCAGACGTCTTTTTCACCGCGTCCGTCAAGCGGCTGACCGTCTTACGACCGGTTTCTTCCAGTTCGGATGACAGATCGCACATTTTATCCTTGAAAGCGGCAGCCTTCTCTTTGATCAGGTCGGACTTTTCCCGCAGGACATCCGAGGATTCCCGGTAACGGTTATCCAATTCTTCCCGAATCAGTTCACGAGTTTCGGCGCCACTGCGAGGCGCCAACAACATGCCGATGGCCGCACCGACCGCCCCGCCAACCAGGGTGCCTAAAATAAATTTTCCCAGTGAGGATGAGCTGGTCATGGTGTATCTCCCTATCGCTTGCGGTTAAATGATTTGATGATTCCACCCCAGAAGGACTGGAATCCGTGTTGAATCTCTCGGCCCAAGGATTTTAAAGCAGGCCCAGTAGAGGCCACCCCTTCCTCAATGGACTTCACGCCAGTGGCGGCCCGTTCACTCAGCATTTCCACGTGCTCGGCAATCAAACGAACATCTTTCATGGCCGGTGCGAGCTCGTAGCGGGCCAAATTCAGAAAATCCAAAAGACTGTGCAGCAGCATGGCCAGCTTGTACAGCACCAGGCTCAGTAAAACGCCCGCCGGAATAAGGACAATCCAGCTCACGCGGAGTAGGTGGGCCATTTCCGATTGGGTGGCATTTGGTTCCATCAGCCTATTTCCCCCCAGGGTTAATTCGTGCGTTCGTTAGTTAAACTCGTAACCGCTGGCCAACTCTTCGGCTTTTTTGGCCTTGGCCATACGATCAGCGTCTCGATCTTTTTTGACCTTGCCCACCTGGTTTTCAATGCTGTAGCGGGTCTTTTCAATAAATTCACGGGTGCGGGCGTTGGGGTTGTGCAATTCTTCATTCATGCGGCCGGGCAAGCTACGCACAAAGGCGTTGGCATCGGCCCGCAACTCATCGCCAGACTTGGGGGCAAACAATACCCCGGCCAGTCCGCCACCTAAAATACCCAATGCCATGCCGGACAAAAAAAGTAAGATACCGTCGCCGTCACTTTTGTAAGATTCGTTAGCCACCGTTCTCTCCTCTTTCTTGAACAACAACGACTACTGCCAGTCTACGCCACCGGGCCGAAAGCGTCAAGAACAGGCCATTCCGGAGCGCTTGAAAAACTGGGTCGTCCAGCGAATCAATTTCCAGGTTCGACGCAAACGGGGGCTCAGCGGCAAACCCATAGCCGACGCCTCCACCGTCAGAATTTGACGACGCAAGCCACGAAGCTGGCGGGCCGCTTGCCGACAGTCCGCTAACCATTGCGATTGGCGCTCGGCAACCAGCGTCTGCCAATAAATCAGACGCAACAACAAATAGCCCAAAGCCAGTAACACCCCAAATTCAGCCAGCATCAGCAAGATGCCACTCAACGCACTAAAGGTTTCCATTGGGCACATCTGGCTTGGCTTCAGGCGACGCTTCCGGCTGGTTGATGGGAAGCACCACCGGTTTCATTTTGGGCAGACTGGGTGGGAGCTCAATATCCACGTGCTTGAGGTACTCATGCTCCTGAGTCATTAGCTCGTTGGTGCATTTGTGGTACTCATTCATCAGCCACAGCAACCGAGGCTCCAAGAAAGGCTTAAGCAGCAGCGGTTTTTTGCTCAAATCCACGGCGCTTTTTCGGTAAGGCTCGCAGTAGGTGAGCATGGCATTTTCCGGAGGCGGCTGAAAAGTTTGCACCTGCTTAACCGGATCGCTTTCCGGAGGTACTTTTTTACCAAACCACTTGGCTTGTACCGGCTGCGCACAGGCTAAAGCCAAACAGCCAGCTAAAATACAAAGGGTGACAAAACGCGTGCGGGTCATCAGCTTACCTCGTTAATGCTCCCTATTCTACACCGCAAACAGAAAGGTTTTAACACTTCGAGCCGGAATACTCAAAGATGCCGCCGAAACCGTGCGTTGTCGTTCTTCCAGGAAGTTCACCTCCCAAACCGAGGAGCATTCAAACCCGGTATGAATGGCCGTTCGCTGCTCTTGCCCGGTCGGGTTCAACACCCGCAATATCCAGCCAACTCCCACAGACCAGTAACAGGCAGCCACCACCAGTTGAGGATTTTCCACAACAATCAGCGCCTCAAATTGAGCCTTACAGGACTGCTGAGCAACTCCCGCCAGCCCCCACACCGTGCCATAAAACCGGTCCGCCATCTCAAATAAAGGACTCGGCTCATCCCCTTGGGGGGTCCAGGCATACCGACACTGAAAAACACGCCCCAGACATTGCCCTTCGGGCGTTTCAAACGGAGGCCCAGCCTGAGCCCCCCGAACTCCCGTATCCGCACTGGACAAAGCTCCGAAAGCCCGCAGCAGGGTAATGCACACGGTGTTTTGATACACTGCGTATTCGCACAAGCCTTCGGTCATCCAGCCCTGACCATTGGTGCTAAAAAACCGCTGTATGGGCCCGGTATTGGTGGCCAGTTCCTTCATGGGCGCCACTGGAATATGGTCTAATTCCCGGTAATCGGGGTTGTAAGTACGCTGCACCACCCCCAAATGACTTTCGGCAACCACTTCTCGAACCGGCTGCCCGGTATTGAAGACGGCTTGCACCTTATGCTGGATGGTATGGTTGATAAACGTAGTTTCAAAATCCAGCCGGGCACTCCCCGCATCCAGCCGAACCTGAGTGACCAGCAACAGATCAGAACCCTTGAAGTGATGGGTCAGCTCCAGTATGCCCACCAGTGGCCCGCCCTGCAACACCCGACGACCCGTAAAAACAGCCACTTGGGGAGCAGCCCCCGGCACCGGCCCACTGTTGTAGGAATCCCCCTGATCGGGCTGATCGGTAAAGGTCAACAAATTCTCAAATCGCTGCCCAGTGGCCACCGTCTCAACGGATAATCGTCCTTGGGCATCGACGGCCACCCGCAACTGATCATTCTCCAAACAGGCACCATTGGCAGAAACCGCTGCTGGCAACTGTGTCCCGAGCGTTTGAGCACGATTCAGGACAGCATAGCCCAAAGGCGGAATCGCCTCCGCCCAAATCCAACCCTGACGACGCACTTTGGTGAGGTGGGACAAAGGAATCCGCTGACTATTGTGGGCGTACTCATCCTGAAGCACGGAGGTTTCCGATGCCTGCTGGGTCAAAAAAGAAGGGGCCTGCGCATCCGGTACGTCTTCTGTCACCGGAACCACACCCGTATAAGGACGCCCGCTGGTGTTCAACACAATCCACTCATCCTCAGTCGCTAGCGCCTGACGAAAACGCTGCTCGGTACGATGCCGCAGTCCCTGAACGAGTTGATCCACCTGTTCAAAGCGCACCTCATTCTCCCGATGCACGGCATCCACACTGCAACCGCAAATACTATCGTGGGGATGATTGAGCATCAGAGTTTGCCAGGCCAGGGCCAAAGCCCGCTCTGGATAATCAGCCTGGAAACTGGGCAATAGCGCTTGCGCCATGGCCAACAATGGTTCCAGCTGGTGAACCAGAACATGCTCCAGCTTGCGGTTGGCTTGTTTCAGGTACATGCGGGAAGAATACACCCCCGGCAGCAGAAAACTCCCGGTGTTATCCACCAATTCCCCAGCCACCGTTTCCAGCCCTTCGGTCGGGGTAATTTGGCTCAAGTAAGCGTCCGGGGTGGTTTCCCGCAAATTCGGATACAAATCCTTCAGCCGCTGATGGGCCTCGGCGGGCAATGGCCCCAAATGATCACCACCTAGGGGCAACAGTGGCGGAATGCCATCCACCTGAGCAGCCTTTAATTTTTGCACCAACCCCTTCAAAGCAGTCGCCTGTGCTTCCGGCTCCGCCGTCCAGTCCTGCAACATCATCTGAAAATAACCATCGGTCAGGTGTAAGGTTTTGACCTGATCGCCCGTGGGACTTTGCCATTGGAACACGCTTTTTTTCGGGGAAACACCCCGCCACACCACCGCGGACTCAAGGCCGCAATGCTGAAACAGTGTCGGCATATCTGCCGAATGCCCAAAGGTATCCGGCAAATAACCGGTAAAAGACTGACAGCCCCAATCCCGAGATTGACGAAGCCCCAGCGCCAAATTGCGAATAAGACTTTCCCCGCCCACCAAAAACTCATCGGGCATGACATACCAAGGGCCAATACTGAGTTGCCCCTGTTGAATGAAATGCCGCAGCCGATCTGCCTGTTGGGGGCGAAGTTCCAGATAGTCCTGTAGCACCACGGTTTGCCCATCCAGCATAAAGCAGGAAAAAACACCGTTTTCCAAGCGTTCCAGAATATCGTCCACCACTTCCACCAGACGCAACTGATAAGCGCGAAAGGGGAGATACCATTCCCGATCCCAATGCGTATGATAATAAACGGACAACGGAGCAGACACGGTCAATCCATCCGCTGATTTTGCACTTGGCTCGCTCTCCGTCCGGCTCATGGACTGCTCTCCATCGTCAAAAGACTGTTCAACAAAGCCCGAAGACGGGCCCGCTATTCAGTGTAGCAGGCCCGCCGAAAGTTGAGGAAGCAATCTTACTGAATCAGACGCAGAGCCTCTTCCAGCAAGGTCTTGTTGGTGCTAATCAGTTTGGAAGTCACATCCAACTGCAGCTTGGCTTGGGCCAGATAGTTGGCGTTGGTTCTGAAATCCGTGTTGGACGCTTCCAGCAAGCCCACCCGCACTTCGCCGGAACCTTCTACCGGCTCACCGGACAATTCCGTAGGCTCAAACATCTGATCTTCCGGCATTCCCAGAGAACCAGGGTTGATAAAATTGACCAGGGCAATTTTATACAGGGGCGTCATGGTTTTCCCCTTATCCGCCACACCAACCACCGTGCCATCGGACTTGACCTTGTATTCGTCGTACTTGCCAAAAAACTTGCCGTTGCTGGGATCCATCCACATGTTAATTTCGGTGGTGGGAATATGTCCCGGCCCCCCAGCACTGTGGTTGGGATTGTTGGCCACGGGAGAGGCATTGGAGTCCCCCGTATTGACCATCTGGCCATCTTCTCCCAGCAAATAGCCTTGCACCACATAGCCTTGAGGGTTCACCAGTGTGCCTTCGGCACTGAGGTCAAAGTCGCCGTTACGGGTATACAGTAATTTGCCATCGGGCTTACGCACTACAAAATAGCCCTTACCCTCTACCATCAGGTTATTGGGGCCACGACCCGGCATGGATTTTCCCTGTCCCTCATTGCGGGGTAACTCCAGTAACTGCACCCCGTTTACAAAATCACCAAACGTGGTTTTCATTTCCCGGAAGCCGGGGGTGTACATATTGGTCATGTTGGAGGCCAATGAGTCAAACCAGCCCAAAGCGGCCTTTTGGGTGTTTAACGCGGTTATAAATGGATCAATCACGATCAGACGTCCTCCGTTTAACGTTCAGGCCTTGTGCTCACTCCGAATGGGATGGGTTTTCTTCATCCGATTGCTTTTGATGTTGTCGTGGATTTTGATATTTATATTCCAGGGTGCCCACTGGTAAATTGCGGGCGGTCATGCGGTTACGCAGCTCATCCAGTTGTTGCTGAACGGCAAAAGCGGCAGCCCGATCCGCGGAAACAAATTCAGCGGAGACCTGCCCATTGCGAATCTTCAGCACCAAAGCCGAAGTGGCATCCAGCTCCACCCGAATGGGCCGACCAGTTTTAAATCCTTTTTCAATTAACTCGGATAATTTAGGAGAAACATCAAAGCCCTTGTAGCTGATTTCCCCATCTCCACCGGTGGGAAATACCGTATTAAAGGGCACCTGACCTACCAAAATAGGCAGCGCAGGAATTACCTCCTGCTTTAAATACTGAATATCCAGCAAGGTTAAATCATCCGGCTTTAAAACCATATCAGCATCAACCGAAGTGTGAAAATCACCTTCATCACTGGCTGAGGACACTGGCTTTTCGGGCACCGGTAAACGCACCACATTTTTGGATTCCGGCACAACGGCCTTGTCTGACTTCAACGCCGCATCGGGATCCACGCCCGCGACAGGCCCTTTATTACCCGCATCGGCTTTGGTGTTAATGGAATCCAACAGTTCTAAAAAGGACATGTCCAATTCATCCAGGGCAAACTCAAAAGACGTTTGCAGCGAATTGGACCGCAATTTTTCAACTGGGGAGCGATAGGGAAAGGGGGAATCTTCGATTTTCATTCACTGCGATTCCTTCTCATGACTTTCTAAAAAACAGGATCCTAAAAATGGATTTCTCAAAATTGGATTTAAGACAGAACTTTAATAATCGAGTGCCTCTTCTTCGGACAGAATTGCCTCCAAAGCATCGTCTTCGGCTTTTTCCAGTTGGGCCCGGAAATAACGCTGACCAGCAACTTCATCCAGTCGTTTCATTTCCAGCTTTTTTTCTTCTTCCAGCCATTCTTCTCGGGCTTTTTCCTTATGTTTAACCAGGGCTTCCAAATCAGCCTGGGCCTTGATGAGCAATTGCCGTTCATGATCCAGCACCGCCTTGGCCTGAGCCAGATCCCCGTGCAATTGATCCAGCTGACCGTTCAGGTGATACAAAAAACTATCGTGAGCGGCCATTAATGTATGCGGCGAAGCCAGCATATTTTTCTGTACGTCACGAATTTCGTCTTTCTTTTCTTCAATGGACACTTCCACCTCACGAACCCGCTTCTGAGCATCCACCACGCGCTGCTCCTGCTCCTTTTTACGGCGCTCACGCAGCTCAAATACTTTTTGCAGTCGATAAACAAAGCGGGCCATAGTCTAAGTGGCTTTCAGGTAAATGCTGACCGGTCCATCCTGCCACAAACGACGACCACTAACAGCCTCGTGTCAGCGAGGCTCAGTCGATGCCATCATTTGTATTGGGATTGTATTGAAGATTCGGCAAAAGACAACGCAGCTTTAACAAAAGTGCGAAAGCTCCACTATCAAGAGGAGTCCAGCGTGATTGGCAAAAGACCCTATAACAGGCAAACCCAAAAGGCCGAAACAGTTAGGCTGAGACGCCTGCTTCCGCTGGAGCGGCGTTTTCGGCATCTGCCAGCGCCTGCACCTGTTTTTGGCGACTCATTAAAATTTGCAGTACAGAAATATCAGCCGGGGTTAAACCGGGAATGCGGGAAGCCTGACCCAAGTCCGCCGGTTTCATACGGCTCAATTTCTCACGGGCTTCGTTGGATAACTGCTTGATGCTCAAATAATCCATATCCAAAGGCAATTTGACTTTATGCGCTTCCGACAAATGCTGAATATTGCGGTTTTGCCGCTGCAAATAACCTTCGTACTTAATTTCTGTTTCCACAAATTCTAAAACATCCGGTGCCACCCGCGCACAGCCGGGCTCCACCTGTTTCAAAACCTCATAGGTCACCGATGGACGACGTAAAAGCTGGAACAGAGTCGTTTTTTCACGAATCACTTCCCCACATTGGGCTTCCAATATGGCATTTACACCTTCTACCGGATCCAGCTTGACGGTTTTAAGGCGCTCTTGCTCAACGGCAATGGCTTCATTCTTCTTCTGATAGACGTCCCAACGCTGGGCATCCACCAAACCAATTTCGCGACCCAACGGCGTCAAACGCTGATCGGCATTATCCTGACGCAGCAACAAGCGGTACTCACTGCGGGAGGTCAGCATGCGGTAAGGCTCATGGATTTCCTTAGTCACCAAGTCATCAACCAAGGTACCGATGTAAGAAGACTCCCGGGTGAAGACCAAGGCTTCCTGCTCGCCACAGAAGCGGGCGGCGTTAATACCAGCGACCAAGCCTTGGGCCGCCGCCTCTTCATAGCCACTGGTGCCATTAATTTGCCCGGCTAAAAACAAACCCGGCGCCACTTTGGTCATTAGGGAGGGCAACAACTGGTACGCCGGAAAATAATCGTACTCTACCGCGCAGGCAGGCCGCAAAATTTCAGCCTTCTCCAAACCCGGTAGGGAGTGCACCATCTCCACCTGGATTTCATAGGGCAAGCAAGTAGAAAACCCTTGCAGATACATTTCATAGGTATCCCGGCCTTCCGGCTCAATGAAAAGATGGTGACTGTCTTTATCCCGAAAACGCTGAACTTTATCCTCGATGGAGGGACAATATCGAGGCCCCGCCCCCTGTAGCAAGCCCGAATACATGGGCGAGCGATGCAAATTTTCATCAATGAGGGCATGGGTGGCTTCATTGGTGCGGGTTAAGTAGCAAGGCATTTGCTCCCGCACGGGCCGATTGGGCAAAAAGGAGAAGAATTTGAGCTCCGCATCTCCCGGATGCACTTCCAGCCCGGTAAAATCAATGGTGCGACCATCCAGACGCGGGGGAGTCCCCGTCTTCAGGCGGCCAGTCTTTAACCCCAAATCGGCCAAACACCCGGTAATACCATAAGAACCCGATTCTCCAGGGCGGCCACCGCCCATACTTTTTTCACCCACCCACAGCTTCCCATTGAGGAAGGTGCCAGTGGTAATAACCAGAGCTTTGGCCTGATAGACAATGCCCAGATTGTCTTCCACCGCGTTAAAACTGTTATCGATTGGATTGACGTGCAATTTGGTGATCATGGTCTGGCGCAACTTGAGATTGGGCTCAGATTCCACCAGTTTACGGGTAAAGGCACGATACTCAGCCTTATCGGACTGGGCCCGCAACGCACGAACCGCTGGCCCCTTGCTGGCATTCAGCGTTTTCAGTTGCAAATAAGTGGCATCGGCGCAAATGCCCATAACCCCACCCAATGCGTCAATTTCCTTCACCAACTGACTTTTGGCAGGGCCGCCAATGGCTGGATTGCAGCTCATTTGGCCAATGGTATCCAGATTCATGGTCATCAGCAGGGTTTTACACCCCAGACGGGCAGCCGCCATGGCAGCTTCAATGCCGGCGTGTCCAGCGCCAATTACGATGACATCTGCTTTTTCGATAATGCTCATAGTGTCGTATTGTAGGTTAAAAAGTAAGATCCAGCCAATAGTTTTCTCTCATCTTAAAGGTCACTGGCGCTTCAAAATTGCCCGCAGTGCTTCAAAACCTTCAAAAATAAAATCCACTAACCAGCCTTACTTTGAGCCCCTTTTTGCAGTCGATACAGCTTATCAATGGAGCGGTACTGCAGGGCCTCGGCAATATGAGAAGCTTTGACCAGTTCAGATTGCTCCAAATCGGCAATGGTTCTGGCCATGCGCAAAATCCGATCAAAGGTGCGGGCACTCAGGTGCATTTTCTGGATGGCCTTTTGCATTAACCCTTGACCGGCCGCATCCAGCAGGCAGGCGTTTTTAATTTGCAGCGGGGTCATTTCAGCGTTACACAAAATGCCTTGCCCTTCAAAGCGCAAAGCCTGCCGTTGCCGAGCCTGAATCACCCGTTCTCGCACCTCCGCACTGGAGGCACCCGGCTCCTGATTAACCTGTTGATTGAGCAATTCACTCTCATTCAGGCGTGGCACTTCCAGGTGAATATCAATGCGATCCAGCAAAGGGCCGGATAGTTTTTGCAGATATCGGGCTACTTGCATCTCGCTACAGGTACACTGCTTCACACTATCGCCCGCATAACCGCAAGGACAGGGATTCAGCGCCGCCAACAGCATAAACTTGGCCGGATAAGTAATGTTTTGATGGGCCCGACTGATGGTCACCACCCCATCTTCCAGGGGCTGGCGCATCACCTCCAGCACATTGCGGGGAAACTCCACAAATTCATCCAGAAACAAAACCCCTCGATGGGCCAGGGTAATCTCGCCCGGACGGGGATGACTGCCGCCGCCGGTAATACCGGCCTTGGAGGCCGAATGATGAGGCGCCCGAAAGGGTCGCTGGCGCATAAGGCTCTGTTGAGCGCTGCCCGGCTCCTGAGCCAGCAAACCAGCCACGCTGTAAATGCGGCTGACTTCTAACACCTCCCCAAAAGATAAGGGCGGCAAAATACCGGCAAAGGCTTTGGCCAACATGGATTTTCCACTACCCGGCGGCCCCAGCATCATCATGTTATGCCCGCCAGCGGCAGCAATCTCCAGAGCCCGTTTGGCTACAGCCTGCCCCTTGATATGGGCAAAATCGACCGAGGGAACCGATAGTTCCGTGGCCGAGGCAATCAAGGCCGCCCGATCCACCGGCCTTAAAAAGCTGGGCGGATGCAAGAACAGCACCGGTAGTTCATTCAAATGTTTAAGCCCATACACCTCCAACCCCTCTACCAAAGAGGCTTCCAGCACATTTTCATCCGGCACAATCAGCGCCGTATATCCTTCCTGCTTGGCCATTAAAGCCATGGAAAGCACCCCATTCACCCGCCGCAAGGAGCCCTCCAGAGAAACTTCCCCGATAAAGCAGGCCTTTTCTAAAAATGGCGTGGGGGCCAAATACTCAGCGGCCAGCAGAATGCCCACACACAATGGCAAATCAAAGCCGGTGCCCTCCTTGCGCAATGCGGCCGGTGCCAAGTTGATCACCACTTTTTTTAATGGAAAAGCAAACCCACTGTTTTTAATGGCCGCCTTAATCCGCTCCTTGGACTCGTTCACCCCGGTATCCGGCAGACCCACAATGGTTAAACCCGGAAGCCCGGCGCTCAAATCAACCTCTACCACCACGGGATGGGCATCCAGACCCGTCAGGGAACCCGTATAAACCGTTGCAATCATGAAGGCTCCGTTTCCACCAGCGCAAGACAAATCGTACCTCTGCATTGTGTAAAAAGCGCATCAGAAGCCAAATGGTTAAATGTTCGGTTTTAGGACAAATCAACCGGAGCGCACTCCGTTCCGGCAAGGTAAGTTACAATATATTGTGCATCATTGGTTGCTGGTGAAATCGTCAGATTTTGAGACACCATTCGGAGAGAGGTTAGGAGAACCACATTGAACACCCAGATCACTTCACGCCAAGTCGCATTGGGCTTGCTGACTTTTTCGTTATTAGCCCTGGTGGTGGGCATTTTCAACTCTGCCCGAATCGTGCAGGAGTCCGCCAAGGCCAAACAGGATATCAGTGGCAGCAACGTCTCCGCAATATTCAACAAAAAGCCCCATCTGGCACTTTTAGAACTCAGCGGCCCTATTACGATGGACGCCGGTAACGACGGTGGCTTCCTGCCCAGTGAATCCAACGCGGTCTCCGTGCGCAAGGGTCTGGATGACGCCGCCAAGGACGATAGTATTAAAGGCGTGTTGCTGCGGATTAATTCGCCGGGCGGCACGGTGGGTATGAGTCAGGAGCTGAACGCCGCTGTAAAACGGGTCAGCAAAAAGAAACCAGTGGTGGTTAGTATGGGCGACCTGGCAGCCAGTGGCGGCTACTACACGGCCTGCGCCGCCGATATGATCGTGACTAATCCGGGCACCCTGACCGCCTCCATCGGGGTGATTATCAGTACCATCGAACTCAGCGACCTGCTGAACAACAAATTGGGTGTACACGCGGTTACCGTGAAAAGCGGCAAATTTAAAGATATTCTCTCCCCGTATCGCAAACCCCGCCCTGATGAGATCAACTTGATTCAGAACGTGATCAACGACAGTTACCACGATTTCCTGAACACGGTCATTGAAGGCCGCACCCGCTTCATCACAGATGGCGCTAAAAAGATTGCCTTGGCCGCCAAAATAAAAGCGGTGGCAGACGGTCGGGTGGTCACCGGACGGCAGGCCATTGAAGCCGGTCTGGCTGACAAGCTGGGCGACTGGGATTTGGCCTACACCGAGCTGGATCGACTGGCTAAGGAAAAGTTTCTCCTGAAAGGCAAAGAGCGCCTGCCGCTGGAAAACGAGAGCGAAAACTTTCACCTGCTGGAGTTCTTAGGAATTAAATCCGAAGGGATGCTCTCCCCGGGTGCTCAGGAGCCAGCCGCTATGGCCTTAAAAATGCTGCCTGTGAGCATGCGCTACAACAACCAGCCCCTTTGGATCATGGAGTAGTTAAAAGCCATGAGCACGACAACACCTGATATTACTTTTTCAGACGGGCTAGAGACACTGTATAATAGCCTGTTTCACCCCGTAGCAACTTTTAAAACAGTAGCAGAATCTGAATCCTTGCCCAGCCGGGTTTACGTTCAGGCTCTAAGCGCTGTGATTCTAATTTCAGCCCTGGCCCCGGCCATTCAGCTTGCCAACCAAGGGGGAAACGCTGGCAATTTAAGCTGGGCGATTCCGATCAGCGCTATTGCGGGCGTATTTGCCTGGGCTTTTACCGGATTGTGCACCGGTTTGCTGGCCTTCGCCTTTACCGGAAAAGCACGCATTGGGCACTTCCTCACACTATCGGGTCTGGCCACGCTTCCCTGGTTATTATTAGGCCCCATTAGCCTGGTGAAATTCGGACTCGGCCCTGTGGGTGCCGGTCTTGCCATACTGTGCGCTCTTGTCATCTGGCTTTGGACTGTCTATTTATTTGGCATGGCCCTAATGATGACTTATCGCATGACCGTCGAACGCATGCTAATTGTCCTCGCCACACCCTTTGTCACCCAGCTTTTTTTACTGGGCTGGATTTTAGGCTTTGTGGATAATATCCGACTGCTAAGCCCGTCCTAAAGCTGGAAAAAATAGGGGTCAGCGTTTAATCGTCCGTCAGCCGGAACAAGCAACGGGTGCAATTGGCCTTGATCACCACCAAGGGCCGATCTTGCAAATCGCGACGCTCAAACAACCTTGCTGCCAGTGGCGCCCCGCAACTGGGACATAAATGGGGCGCATCCGGGTCTTCCATAATGGCCTCCCGCAGCTCAATGCCTTTGCGCCGAAGCAGCGGTACTTCCGCATCGTTGAACTCGGGCGCTGTCTCCACTTCTTGAATTTGAGAGGGACGCACATGCAACACCCGTGCAATGCGCTGACGGACCGCTGGCGCCAGAAACAGCTCTATGCCCCCTTCAATGTCCTCAATCATACTGACCGGCACCTGAGCCTTAATCGCCAGCAAATCGGGGGTCATATAGCGCTTTTCCCGCAGGAAACGCACTCGTTCGGCTAAAGTAGACGGCAAAGAGGAGGGAGGAAGACCACGAGACATTTCACACACCTTTCAGGCAGGCAACAGCGCACATCAGCCAGAGGCGTTAGCCAAGATCCGTGTGCAAGGTAATTTTATCCTGAAACGTGGATATAATGCCACGCCATGTCCCAACCTGAGTCACGAACATACCCTGACTATCCGCATGTGCCTCGGCCACAGCCGTAAAAGTATTCTGATAGGCCAGTGGGTTGTGGTCAAACAATTTCAGCACGGCAATTTGGGGTTGCTGCAAGCCCACTTGCCCCATCAGGGCATACATGCCATTGCTACTGACCACCAGTAATCGTCTATCGCCAAACAGCGGACAGACCGCTAAAATCTGGATGTCTGACAATAAAAACTCGTCCGGAGGCGCTACCTGTGAGGGCTGAATGGCAGACATGGTCACATCAGAGGACGTATCGTGCCACTGAGCCTCCAAGGGACCGCTGTATTCTGGCAATGGAGGATGTTCCTCAGGCACCTGTGCTTCCTCAACGGGCAAGGGGGCAGGCATGATGGGAATCGGAGGAAGTGCAACCTGCTGAAACGGAGAGACTGCTTCTGTTGGCAGTTGCTCTACAGGACTCTGAAAAGCTTCCTCTTCCGCAAATAACTGAGAATCACTCGAATTACCAGCGGCTTGTGTCAGAGAAAACACTTCGGGCAACTCGGGAGTCTCGAACACTGACTCCACTTCAAACTCAAAAGACGTCGGTGGCACTTCGGGCAAACCAGGAGTCTCGGCCACTGGCTCCACAGCAAAATCCAAAGTCGTGGGGGGCGCTTCGGGCAAACCGGGAGCCTCGAACGCTGGCTCTAGTGTTAGCGATACGCCTGCTTCCGTGGGATCCACAGGCACCAACTCACCAAACTCGTTCAACGTAAATTCTGTGGCGTAAAAATCCTGATCACTCAGCTCCAACAAAGTCGGCTCACCAACGGCATCAACGTCTGAAAGCTCTGGCAAAGGGACCGTATATGCCTCATCACTCTGGCCCAAGGCAGCTTCTGGCATTTCCCAAGACTGGAACGCCAAACTGGCATCCTCCCCCGAAAATCCCTGATCAGAGACCGCCATATCTGCATTCGCCTCACCGGGCCATAAAATCCCAGCGTCATCCATAGAGACCGCCGAGGACTCAAGCATCCCTTGAGGAGCTTCCAGGGCGGCAGATTCCGTCGATAACGGTGTGAATGGATCAAAATCCAAACCATCCGGCTCCACCAGAGACGGCCCCATTAAAGTTTCAGGTGTCTGCTGGCCTGAAGGCCAAATGTCTACAGACTGTTGGGATTGGGCTTCCAGGTCAGACACTGGCAATTCAAACGCACTATCGGAAGGCTCAAACTGGTTGAAGCCCGCCCCAAGCGGCTCTGCCGATGCCGTCAACGGGACAGTAAACGGATCAAAATCCAGAGCCTCTGGACCCAATGGATCAAACGAGGTTAACGGGACTTCTGAAGGTACGCCTTCCAAAGGTATTTCCGGCGCTTCAAAACCTGTTGAAGAGGACTCAAAGCCGCTGTTTGAAAAGTCAAAACCAGTCAGGTCTGTGTGGGTGGAGCTGGGTCCCTCCAGACCAAAGTTCTCTGGGCTACTCAGCGACGGTGTTGCAGACGAGTCAAACGTTCCAAAAGCCTCCAAGGGGTCATCGACCAGCCAAGAGTCACCCGCAGACGGGGCAGCACCTGAGGGCTGAGATGGCGGCAAATGAGTCTGTAACATTTCCGCGGCGTACGCGGTCATATCACTCACTTCGGAGACATCGCTTTGAACACTGGGGCCCAATTCCAAAGGAGGCTCTATCAAAGCCGCATTATCGAGGGACAGTGTCTGAGCAGTGAACGGATCAATCCCTTCTGACGGGTAGGCATCCGGCTGCCAGTCCAAGGGAGCGCTCACCGTATCCGGAAAAAGAAACTGAGCCGCTTCTTCAAAAGCATGCTGACCTTCGACCAGGTCATCGTAGCCGGGGGCAAAGGGATCTTCCGGATAGAGTTTCTCGTGTACCGAATCCAGAAAGGCACCCGAAGCCATCGGCACCTGCTCACCCGGCAGAGTGGCTCCCGAATCGAACTGTTCCCAGAGCGCCTCAGGCGATGGAGATACCTGAGCATTGGTGGGATTATCGGGCAATTGCTCCCAAGGCATTAAATCACCCATGCCAGAATCCAGCGACGCTTCCAAAACCCCTTCAGACGGCATAGCCCAGTCCGACTGGGACTCTATAGCCGAGGAAGGTGGGTAAGCCATTTCCGCATCACCGGGGGGCGCTTCGCTCGCCCAGGACTGTGTCTCCAGTCCACTATTCCAGGTATTAAACTCGGTATTCAACTCAGCATTCATCGCTGGTTCGGCAGGCAATTCCC
Source organism: Vampirovibrio chlorellavorus (assembly GCA_001858525.1). GTDB lineage: Bacteria > Cyanobacteriota > Vampirovibrionia > Vampirovibrionales > Vampirovibrionaceae > Vampirovibrio > Vampirovibrio chlorellavorus. The sequence continues at coordinate 221,626 of LAPX01000004.1, forward strand.
ACCCCAAGTTTTCTGTGGAATCGGACAAAGGCTCTGTTAACGGGTTGGGGGTGTAGTTTTCAAAGGTTTCTCCCAGATAAGATGACCCTGTGCCAGAAGGCATAGGCTGCTCCAGCAAGGGAGCGTCCCCTTCAGCACTGGGGGCAGCGGCAGACAATTCCGCATCGTTCAACAATTCCGGCATGGGCTGAGCCTCAAAGCCAGGGTCTGACGCCTCAAACTGGGGGGCCCAGCCGCTGGTCTCAAAAGGCTGCACGGGCGGCATGACCTCAGGCGCCAGTGAGGATTGCGGGTAAGCGTAATTGGGCGGGGTGGGAATTCTCCCAAAGCCAAAGTCAATGGGCTGTGCGTTCGGATTCAAGCCCGGCGCAAACAAACTGGGACCATCCATTGGGTCCCGGTGGGCAGCAGATGGGTGGTTGGGGTCTAGGGGCGTATCATTCGACTTATTTTTTTTGAAAAACATACTGGGCTCTAAATCCTTTGGAGGGCTCAATCCCCTCAAACTCTTAATTATTATAATACGCAGCAGGCCGTTTCATTTTCAAAAGGCCTTTTATACCGACAAAGCCCCTCTGTTTCCCGTAGAATATCATCGATAACGCACCTTTTACCATTAATCCGAATTAATCAGAGTAACCCAGCCCATGACCAATCCCTCCCTGTCGAACCCGATTGCAGAGGCCAATCCGACGATGCCTCTGGATTTTTCTTATCTACCAACCAGCCCGCTGTACGGCCAGCAAAGCGCAGAGGATAACGTTCTAGGCTGGCAGCTCTCGCCAGCGCCTTTTACCCTGACAGTGGCACAACTGGAAGACTTGCAAACGCTGGGAAAAATCCTGACAAAATTCATTAAAGCCATTGATACCTTGTACAAGCAAAGCCAGAATCCAAACCTGCCCACACCGGACTGGATTGCCGGGTTGTACGATCAGGGTAAACCCGATTCCTTGAAACAACTTGCCAGCCTGAAGCGACTAAAAAGCCAGATGCCCCTGGTCCTTCGTCCGGATCTACTGTTAAAAAAAGACGGCTGGACCCTGTGCGAAATCGATGCCGTTCCCGGTGGGCTCGGTTTTATTGCCGCCCTGAACCGTTTTTACCGACAAAATGGTTTTCCGGTGATTGAATCCAGCCAAGGCCTGCCTGGCGCCTTTCTGAACATGCTCAAAGCACTGACCCCCGACCACCCGCAACCGTTTATCGCCATTGTCCTATCCGATGAGGCGGGGGATTATCGGGCTGAAATGAGCTGGCTGGTGGAAACCATTCAGCAGGGCACTGATTTGCTGCCAGCCTACCCCCATATCGCCCTGATTCACCCCAAAGAAATTGACCTGGTGCGCGATCAGCTGGTTTTTCAAAACCCGGCCACTGGCCAAGAGCAGCCGATTGATGTTATCTACCGCTTTTTTGAACTGTTTGATCTGCCCAACATTCCCAAAATCGAGCTTATCCAATACGCGGTGAAAAAAGGGCTGGTGAAGTGTACCCCGCCATTCAAACCCCATGTGGAAGAAAAGCTTTCCCTGGCCTTGCTGCACCACCCCGTTCTGGCTGATTTCTGGACCAAAGAACTGGGTCAGGCCGATTTCCAGCAGCTCCAACACTGGGTGCCACAGGGGTGGATTGTAGACCCCACCCCGCTGCCCCCACAAGCGGTGATTGCCAATTTAACCCCTGGCGGTAAAGTCATTCAGGACTTCCAGCAACTGAAAACCCTCTCTCAGAAAGAGCGGGAACTGGTCCTGAAGCCCTCTGGATTCTCTCCGCTAGGCTGGGGGAGCCGGGGCGTGACCATCGGACACGACCATTCCAGCGACAGTTGGGGCCAACAGCTAGATACCGCCTTGGCCAGTTTTGGGCAAACACCCTACATTCTGCAAAAATTTGAAGCCGCCGACGTGCTACCCGCCCAACGGCTGGAGATGGCCACAGGCGAAATCCGGGATTTCCAGGCTCGAGTGCGGATATGTCCTTACTATCTGGTTGAAAACGACCAAGTGACGCTGGCAGGGGTCTTGGCTACCGCCTGTCCCGCCGATAAAAAGCTGATTCACGGCATGAAAGATGCCGTGCTAACCCCTTGCCAAGTTAAATAACCCGGTCCAGAGAAGAAGGCTTGAGCGTTTCAATCAGGGATTGCAAGGCCAGACGGTAGCCATCGGCTCCCAACCCACAAATGACGCCGGTCACCACCGCACTCAGGTAAGACTGATGCCGAAACGCTTCGCGGCGGTATATATTTGAAATATGCACTTCCACGATGGGATGGGCATAAGCCGACAAAGCATCCCGCAGAGCAACGCTGGTATGGGCATAGCCACCGGGATTGATAATCAGACCGGCAGTGGTCAGCCGCAAAGCCTGCACCTGATCAATCAAATCGCCCTCATGATTCGACTGATAACAGATCAGGTCAAATCCAGCGTTGGCTGCCATCTCTGTAAGGCCCGCATTAATATCCTTCAAGGTTTGCGCCCCGTAGATATGAGGCTCCCGCTCCCCCACCAGATTGAGGTTGGGACCGTTGATAACGGCAATGGTTTGATTGGACGCTTGTGCCACAGCGGAACTCCTTGATGGGTTATGCCTGTTTTTATAGTAACCGATTTCTACGAACTGGCCGCTTCGGCGCTTCTTCCTAACTGGCCGCCTCTGTGGCCAAGACCTGAGATTGCCTCAAACGCAACATGGCCTCAATAAAGCGGGTTAAATCGCCATCCATAACCCCGTCCACATCGGCGGTTTCCTCGTTAGTACGGTGATCCTTGACCATGCTGTAGGGGTGAAAGACGTAAGAACGAATCTGACTGCCAAAATTGACATCCATAACCTCGCCACGGCTGGCCGCCAATTTGGCTTCATGCTCGGCAATTTTACGGGCCAACAGCTTGGATCGCAGCATATCCATGGCGATCTCCCGGTTTTGCAACTGGCTGCGCTCCTGCTGGCTACGCACCACAATACCGGTGGGCTTGTGCACGATACGCACCGCCGTTTCCACCTTGTTGACATTCTGTCCACCAGCACCCCCACTGCGACTGGTGTCCAACTCAAGGTCCTCAGGCCGAATCTCAATATCCGCAGCGGTCACCCCAGTGACCACCGGGCTCACCTCCAGAGAGGCAAAGCTGGTTTGCCGCTTCCCGGAAGCGTTAAAGGGAGAAATGCGGACCAAACGATGGACGCCCCGCTCGGCTTTGGCGTAACCATAGGCGTACTTCCCGCTCAAGCGAATGGAAGCACTTTTAATGCCAGCCTCTTCCCCTTCATTTACATCCAGAACGTCCCGCTTAAAGCCCTGTTGCTCGGCCCATCGAAGGTACATGCGCATCAGCATCTGGGCCCAATCCTGAGCATCGGTGCCACCCGCCCCGGCGCTAATGGTAATAATGACATCGCACTTGTCGTACTCGTCACTCAACAGGCTTTGCAGCTCCCAGGCGTCCACTTCCACTTCCAAGGTAGACAATTCGCTGTCCAGCTCAGCAATCACCGAATCATCCCCTTCTTCCTGCCCCATAGACAGTAAGACCTGCTGATCACTCAAAGCCTGATCCCAGCGCTGCATGCGAGCGATACTATCCTTCAGCTCGTTCAGCTCCTGCATGGCAGATTGGGCGGCATCCGCATCATCCCAAAAGCCTGGCTGCGTGCTTTTATTTTCTAAATTGGCAATTTGCTCCCGAATGGCCGGAGTGTCAAAGAAACCCCCTTGCCGCATGCAGACGAGGGGCCAGCGCATCCAATCGGCGTTTAATATCAGAGAAATCCACGGCTTTTCCTTTTGGGTTGATAATGACCCTTATTGTACTGAAGCCGGTAGCTCGCCCACAAGTCAACCGGACCGTAAATCCAAACCAGTGGACAGCGGAAAAACACTAAAAATACTGCACCTGCCGGACGCTTTTGACAGGCCCGCAAATTAGAATAAGCTTTGAAATGAGCATTGAGTGAATTCAACCCGCCACCAACCAGGAGGAAGCCGTCCCGCATGAGCCAGCCCCCATTTCCACTGAATGTGCCCGCCAGCAACGGCAATCCCTTTACCAAAGCGGTGAAAGCCACCCTGCCATCTTTGGCCACACCGGCCATTACCAGCAGCACAGGCACCAGCACCAAAAGAAGTAATCCCTTTATGACGGCCATGAATACGGACAGTGCGGAATTTCGGGAGCAGTACGGGGTCAACAAACCTCTGAAAGACGCCATGTTTCTGGGTTATCGGGATGATCAGCCTGTTTTTGGCGGCAGTCGCCTGTTTATCTTGTATTAAAGACTAACCCCGGCGGGAGGCTGGCCCTCCATCACCGACAGCAAACCCGCGATATGCTCACGCATAGTGTCTCGCAGGCCATCAGGGGAAAGAACCTGACAGGACGCTCCATACTTCAGGAGACGCAACATCAAACCAGTGGTCTCCGTAAGCCGGGTTTTCACCTGAATTTCCGTATCCGAGGAATACACCAGCCGCTCATCCGGGTACAAGCGATAACTCTTGGCCAAACGGCCATACAAGGCAAACACCACCGTCACTTGCACCGGGGGCCTTCGATTTTTAGAGGGCAGTTGACGCACCGAGGCAACCCGATCCAGATCCAGCAAACGCTGCTCCTGACTCCCCCGATCCAGACCCAGCAACAAAAGCCGGGTTCCTCGCTCCAGTACCTCATAGGGTTCTATGGACAGCGCCTGCTCACCGTGTTCCGGATCAGCGTACTGAATCTCCAGGGCAAATGCCTCCTGACAATAACGCTTGAATTCATTGAAACGCTGCCGCCACAAGCCCACATCTCGCAACGGGGTGACCGGCACCAAGCCAGGCTCCTCCTCCCATTCCAGAGAAGCATTAGAGCCCACCGCCCAAACCAGACCTTCCATAAATCGACGATAGTCCTGATAAAGCACCTCATCCGGCTGACTGGCCAGAACATCCATCAACTTTCGGGCCGCGGAAAGCTCCTTGGCATCCAGGGACACCGGAAACGGATTCCGTAACAGCTCGTAACTGTAATCATTTCGGTTGGTGGATCGAGGAATGCGACAGCCCACTTCCCGCAAGGTGTTAATGTACTTGGTCAGCGTTTCCGAGTTGTACCCCCGGCCGATCATAGGGTTTTCATAGAGCAAGCGGTTCAACTCCACCATGTTCAGGCTGCGATACCGCACCAGCATCAACAGAATGAACAGCACCCGGTACGCCGAAATATTGATATTTTGAAACACCTCTGAGGGCGCACTAGCCATGGCCATCCGCTGCACTTCCTTTCGCCTCGTAAAATTTCAGCATACTTTTGAGCGTATCCCGCATCTCCTGCCCGAAAACCTCCGGACTCTCAATCGAAAAAGGCAAACCCAGAGACAACAGGGTCTGCTTGACGTAAAAGAAGTCCCGCACCAGCAGGCGAACCTCGTAATAGGGATTCAGCCCATCCACCCACAGGCGGCTTTCCTGATACACACCCTGATTGGGGTCCAATGCAAAGCCTTGAAAGGCCTGCGGTGACTTCACGAAAACTTTCAGCACCACCTCCGCCTTGACCTGCTGACGGTCAATCAGCTGAGCCCGCAAGTCATCGTCCTGCACCTCTTGCACGCCCAATAAACGATCCACCCGCAAACTGCTCGGCCCCGGATAATCAAGCCGCTCCCCGCGCACATACACCACCCCTTGGCGGTAAAACAGGCTCTCTGGGAGAAAAGTAAACACACTTTCGCCCTTCATGGGGGAGGCATAGGTCACTTCCAGCAGACTTTCTTCCAGCAGGGCCTTCTCCAGTTGGTCAATGCGTGTCCGGAACTCCTGAGAATCCAGACTTCGACTTTGCTCAAACAACTGAGCCATCCATTCATTTCCAGCCTCAGCCCCTTGCAGTGGACTCTGCACAACCATCTTCTTCAGCAAACCATCCAGGGCCAACATTTCCTGGGGAGAAAAATGGCGCTGAGCCACAACCTTGGCCTGAGCCAGCACTTCTAGCTGGCTTTGCTCCAGAGTCAAGCCAAAGGGATGACTGACCATTTGATAGGCAAATCCATTGCGTGGACTGGGCCGACGAATCACACATCCCAGAGCCTTGAGGGTATTGATATACAACCAGATGGAATCATTGGAAACGGGCTTGCCAATGCCCGGCTCTTGCTCAAACTTACGATTCAGCTGATCAACGGTCAAGGGCGATTGAATAAGCCATTGCAGCAAGCGATAAATACGATAGGCCGTTCCGTTCAGGGCACGACGCGCTGACAGGGGCGAATTTTCAGAAGGTTGTGACCCCTCCTCCATTCCCGCTGCCACCAATGGCGCGAGACTGGCGTCCAGATTGTCCGATTGCTGGCTAATCACGCTTGAAACCCCGAATTCAACAAAATCAGTTAGGCCGTCCTAGGACCTTTATGTTGACTGAGCCAACTTTGGATGTAAACCGATAAATGTTCGGTTTTCCAAATAAGCGATCGCCCGTGTGCAATCCAGCCCTCAAAGCCCTTGCCCCACCGGTCATTACAAAATTTTCTGTTGTCTATGAAGGCTCTCCGCTAGAATAATAGAACCCCTGCACGGAAACAGACGTCCCTATGAGCGATAAAAATCAATCCAGAAATGGCACAGAGCATGCCGCTAAATCCGCCCGACTCCCTGATCAACTGAAAACTCAGGTCATTTCTCAAGTACAAGCGCTTCTGGATCAGGACAGTCAAAGCGAAATGGCCGTGGTTCAATCGGTTTCGCTTTTTTTCTGGGAAAGTTTGTCCCAGTGGGCCCATCATATCGCCTTTGTGCCTCAACCCTTCATCTTGGCGCTCACAGGCCCTTCCGGTTCCGGTAAGTCTTTTATCCGGGAAACGCTGGTGCAGGAGCTCAGCCAGTTCACCGATGTGGCCTCCTTTACCCAGGATAACTATTACCGGGACTTTGAGGCGGATTTTCCGCACCTGCCCCTGACCCTGTTTTACGATCATATCGATTTCGATGACCCGGATCACATACGCTTTCGTCATTTAGGGCGCGATTTACAGCGCTTTCAGGCCCAACCACTGGGCGGCCATATTTACATTCCGAAACTGCGCTTTGGCACCCCCGAGCAAAAGCCTGCCATTATTGAAGAGGCCATTCATCTGCCAGTGACCCCCTTTATGGTCACAGAAGGGATTCATGCCTTCTACGAACCGGCCATTTTACCCTTGTATCAGTTTAAAATTTACGTGGACGTGGATGAAAAGACCCGTCGCCAACGCTGGCTTTCTCGGAACATTGAGGAAAACCGGGGTATTACCGACAACATGTGGAACACCACCGTGCAATGCCTGGAACGCCATATTCTTCCCGCCCGTGAAGTGGCCGATTTGGTCATCAACAACAACGCCCCCATCCCCCAGGTCAAACAATTCCTGACCCAACTGGCGCAGGCCTTGGGCAGTGCCCGTGTTTTAAGCCAGAAAAACATCGCTTAACCCTGCCCTTAAACAGACTTCACAAACTATCAACAAACTGGCTTCACGGCCATTAAGACAACAACCCCATGTGATATCTGACCCTGTCATATCTGCCAAGGAAGCCAAAGACCTTGCAACCGACTTTAGGAAATACCTTGCTGCCAATGAATGCCTGGGCCTCCCCACAGGCATACCCGCCCAGTGGGTATGGCACCCCTCGGCCAAACCCTTTCCCAGCGCCCTCCCCAATTTGGAACAGCCCAACGGCCACCAAGGCCTTCCATGCGCCATCTGCCATTCAAAACCCCATGCCGGTTGCCCAAAGTGTTTTCCCAGCAGTCGCCCCGAGTCATACTCAGCCCCATCAAGGCGGCCATCATCACCAGCATTCAACAGAACAGTCTAAAGATCTCTATAGAGACACGCCCTTGCGCTATCTGGGGTATGTAAACGAACTGGGCGAATCTCTCAAGGACTGGCTCAAAGCCTTTTCCCTCACAACCAACAGCGCAGATGGCATCGTCAAGCACTCCTACACAGCGGTAGGAGGCTATGTGGCCTTGGATGCCTTTGACAAAGCGGCCAAAGGATATCAGCAATCCAAAAAAGCCGGAGATAGCAAGGGCGGACAAGTCCTCAGCGCTACTACCTCTGGCCTGGATGCGGCCCTGTTTCAATATGGGGCCAGCTATTCCATCCCCGCCTTTTTGGTGGCAGTGACCCGAGACAGCCTGAAATTGGGCCTGAATCGCCTACTGGGCAAACAAAAGGCGGCGGAAGAGATACTCCAGCATGAAATCAGCCACGAAATTGAAGCCAAAGGCTGGTATCGCTTTGATCAACGCCTATTGGGCAAGCTGAAAAAAGGGATTGACGATCATCTGCTGCAAAAACTAAAGCCCTCCCAAAGGTTCGCCGAAATAGTTCAAAAATGGGGGCCTAAAGCGGAAAAGAACCTGTGTATCGCCCTGCCTTTAATTGGCAGCATGGCCATTATTCCGTTTATCGTGCACCCCATTGATGCCGGGGTGAACTTTATCCTGGATCATAGCTATCGCCCCCTGACGAAAATGCTGAAACAGTGGCTAGGTGCCCATTAGTTACTGGGGTAACAACAGGCGCCCGTTATAACGGGTCATGGTTTCTTCCACACCTACGCTCATCCAGGATTCCACGGCATCCAATGCCGCGTCAACAATCTCTGGAAGGTGTTTCTGCTCTTCCGGGGCAAATTTGGACAGCACAAAATCCGGCATGGCCATAGGCGGTGGGGGAGACCCAATACCCACCCGCAGCCGGGCAAATTGTTGATTGCCCCCCAACTGCTGAATAATAGAACGCACCCCTTTTTGACCGGCATCACTGCCCGCAGGCCGCACCCGGATTTTTCCGAAGGGCAAGGCCGCCTCGTCATAAATCACCAATAAGCGCTCCGGGGGCACATCGTAATAATTCATCAGCTTCAGAACAGCTTCACCCGATAAATTCATGTACGTCAGCGGTTGGGCCAGAATCACCGAATAACTGCCCAGACGGCCCAAGCCCACCATAGCCTTAAAGCGACTCTCAGACTTGCCGACGATTCCTGCCCGACGGCTCAGGGCCTCCAGCACCATAAAGCCAATATTATGGCGGGTGGCTTCGTACTGCTTGCCGGGGTTGCCCAACCCCACAATGAGAAATTTATCGCTCATAAGCCAGTTTGCTTTGCTTTCTCGGCGTACCAATTCCTTGTAGTATAGAGAAAAGTCTACAATAAGAGATTCAAAAGAGATCCAAACATTGGCCACTCAAAAAGAAAGACTGGATAAACTCGTGGTGGATCGAGGTCTGTGCAGCACACGCGCTCAAGCCCAGGCCCTCATCATGGATGGTAAGGTCAAGGTGCGCGGAGAGGCCCTGAAAAAACCAGGCACCTTAATTTCGGTAGAAGAAACCGATATTGAGGTTAGCGGCCTGCAACCGTTTGTCAGCCGTGGCGGACTGAAACTGGCCAAGGCCATTCCCCTGTTTGGGATACAGGTGCAGGATCGGGTGTGCATTGATGTGGGAGCCTCCACCGGGGGGTTTACCGATTGCTTGCTGCAACACGGGGCCAGTCAAGTCATTGCCGTGGACGTGGGTTACGGCCAATTGGACTGGAAGCTGCGCAGCGACCAGCGGGTTCAGGTGCTGGAAAAAACCAACATTCGCGAGCTGAAAGCAGAACAATTAGAAGGACTTCCCTCGCTGGGCGTGGTAGATACCTCCTTTATCTCCCTGAAAAAAGTGCTTCCGCCTTTGAGCAATTTACTATGCCCTGACGCCGAAATAGTGGCCCTGCTGAAGCCCCAGTTTGAGCATAAGGACTACATTCAGGACAGTACGTTCAAAGGTGTGGTTAAAGGCCTGGAAACCCACCGGACCATTGTGAAAGGGGTGCTTCAAGATCTGGAGCGTTTACTGTCTCATTGGACTTTGGCCGGACTGGATTTTTCTCCTATAACCGGACCAAAAGGAAATATGGAATTTCTGCTATACTATACGCGAGGATGTTACAGTGAAAAAGGTTCCCCCCTCCGGGAAAACCCGTCTCTGATTGAACAAGTGATTGAGCAAAGTTACCAGACACACGCTTCGTAACAAAAAATATTTTTTCCCTAAAGTTTTCGCTAAAAACGTCGAAGCGGATATAGAAGCAGATAACGATGGAGCGTAAGACTGAATGCGACCCTACCAAAATTCCCGTGCTCACCAGCGCCATTCTCAACCCAAGGCCATCGCCATTAGCGCCAGTCGTGTCAAACCCCTGCAAAGTGTAACGGTTCAACTCGCTCTGGTTGGCGTGTTGTATGCCCTCACCCTTTGGTTGTTGAACTAATTCAGCCGCCTACTCTGAAGGTGCCCCAAGAGACTATCCGAAAAGTTTTCAGTCTGGTGTGGCTACAAGGCCGAAGCAGCGCAAGCAAGGCGCTTATACGAATAAGTAACGAAGCTGAGCAGCACACGAACGCAGGAGACGCCCGGAATGGAAGCATTTCGGATAGTCTCTAAGCAACGCCGCGCATCCCATTTGCTAACAAGCAACTTGCTCCACCGGATTTTTAAAATTGACAAGCGGCAGGGGCTGGTGAAAAATCTACTTTATGATGACCCAACCCACGCCGGAGCCAAACGCTCCTGAACTAAATACGATCGCCAGGCAGACACCGCTTTATAACAACCATGTGTCTCGGGGCGCAAAAATGGTTGACTTTGCGGGTTGGCAAATGCCGCTGCAATACGGCAAAGTGTTGGAAGAGCACCACACCGTCCGGCAATCGGCAGGCCTGTTTGATATTTCCCACATGGCCTTGGTGATTGTTTCCTGCGGCGATGTGGAAACCACCCGGGCTTTTCTGGACCGACTGGTGGCGCAGGATTTGCGCAAGCTATTTCCGGGGAAAGCGGTGTATACCCAGTTTTTAAATGAGCAGGGCGGCATTATTGATGATGTCATTGTTTACATGCTGCCTGAACTACCCGCCTTTCCCCAATTTCAGGAATTTATGGTCATCTGCAACGCAGCCAACGCAGAAAAAGACCTGAACTGGTTAAGGACACAGGCAAAGGCCCTGCACTACCCGCAAATTCAGGTGCAGGATTTGTACGAGCACTACAGCCTGTTTGCCTTACAAGGCCCCTTGTTTGCCGATATACTGGCCCGCACAGGTTTTGATACGGATTATCTGCCCAAGCGCTTCCAAATTACCGATGCCACGATCCAGGAAACTTCAGCCCTTCTCTCTAGAACCGGCTATACCGGTGAGGACGGGGTGGAGATTATCGTTCCCGCTGCAAAAGCGGAATATTTATGGAATTTACTACTGGACTTGGGGAAACCCATCGGCTTGCAACCCATTGGACTGGGCGCTCGAGACACCCTGCGTCTGGAAGCGGCCTACCCCTTGCATGGGCACGACATTTCCGAGTCCGACACGCCTCTGGAGGCTGGACTGGCCTGGTCGGTCAAGCTCAACAAGCCGGGAGATTTCATCGGCAAGCAGGCCCTGCTCCAGCAACAGGAAAAAGGGCTGGACAAGGAATTTTATTGTTTTACCATCAACAAACGGACCATTGCCCGCCAGCACGATATCATTTATAAAAACGGTACACCGGTGGGCGCTGTAACCAGCGGGTCCATTTCACCCCTGTTTAACGTGCCTATTGGCATGGGATATATTCGTTCCCAGACGGTCATCGGCCCGGGTGACACCATTCAAATCCGGGTTCGCGGGGTGGATGTGGACGCTGAGATCGTTGAAAGACCTTTTTATCAGAAGTAGAGCCCGTTAGGAGATTACCCCCCATGGCTACCGAATTCATTATGCCGGATGACATCTTAGTTGCAGAAACTCACGAATATGTCCGTACCATGGATGATGATCGGGTGCGGGTAGGCATTACCGAATACGCCGCCGGACAATTGGGCGATATCGTGTTTGTGGAATTACCCGATGTGGGCCAAACGTTTGACCAGAATGAATCCTTTGGCTCCATTGAGTCCGTAAAAGCCCAATCTGAGCTTTACTTGCCCGTGGCCGGTGAAATTATAGCCGTGAATACCCAACTCAGCGAAGAGCCCCAGATGGTCAACGATGATCCCTACAACGGCGGCTGGATGCTGGAAATTCTCTTATCCAATCCGGATGATTTAAAAAAACTGATGGATGCGGACAGCTACCTGAAATTTATTGGCGAAGCCAACTAAAGCCTTCTCTCGTTTTTGTCCTGACCGCTCTTAACAGCAAACTGTGCTTCCTCACTTGGCGGACCCCTCTCGTCATACTATAATGGCGATGGTGGTGTTTGCGGATACCGTGCGTCCAAACGCAATTCGTAAACCGATTACTCATCAAACAAGTGGTAAATCGGGGTAACCAAGCGCAGCGTTCTCCAAAGCTTGCAACAGCTGCACAGCAAGAGAAAAGGCAAAAGAGAGGAAAGGCAAAGTGATGTATAACTTTCTTCCCCACACCGAGGCGGAACGTCAGTTGATGCTGACCAAAATCGGGGTGAAGAATATCGACGCCCTGTTCAGTGACATCCCGGCCTCCCTACGCCAGAATATGCATTACTCGGTGTTACCCAAGCAGGGCTTGCCCGAAGCGGAGTTACAGGCCGAGTTACAAGCCTTGGCACGCCAGAACAAAGGCACAGAGCTCACCTGCTTCCTAGGAGGCGGGGCCTATAATCGGTTTATCCCCATGGCCGTGAATACCATTGCCAGCCGTTCCGAGTTTTACACCGCCTACACACCGTACCAGCCGGAAATCGCCCAAGGTACCCTGCAAGTCACCTACGAGTTCCAGACCATGATATGCGAATTGACCGGCCTGGATGTAGCCAATGCCTCGGTCTACGATGGGGCCTCGGCAGTGACTGAAGCAGCCTTTATGGCCATGCGAACCACCCGCCGTAATCGTATTCTAATCGCCAACTCGGTCAATCCAGACTATCGCAAAGTACTGGAAACCTACGCCAACGGGCTGGGCGAGGTAACCGTGGAGACCTTTGATCCGCTGAAGCCCGGGGAAACCTTGAGCCCCAATCACCCCCAGGCCAAGCAAAGCGCCTGTGTCATTGTTCAAGTCCCCAACTACTGGGGTGGGCTGGAAGAAACCCAGATCATTCGACAGTTTTGCGAAGCCTCTGGCGCCCTCTTCATCGTGTCCGCAGAACCGGTTTCCCTGGGACTGCTCAAAGCGCCCGGCAGCTATGGCGCCGACATTGTCACCGGCGATATCCAACCCTTGGGCAATCACCTGTCTTTCGGCGGCCCGTACGGTGGCTACATTGCCACCAAAAACAAGTATGTGCGGCAATTACCGGGACGGCTGGTGGGCAAAACCACCGATCGCCACGGCAAGCAATGCTATACGCTCACCCTGCAAACCCGGGAGCAACACATCCGGCGAGAGAAGGCCACTAGCAACATCTGTACCAATCAGGCCCTGAACGTACTCAAGGCAACCGTTTATCTGACCCTGGTAGGGCCAAACGGCCTGAAGCATCTGGCCAATCTGTCGTTGCAACGCACCCACGCCCTGGCCAGCCAGTTGCGCAAACTGCCCGGTGTCACCTTGTATCAGGCGGGTCAGCCGTTTTTTGCCGAAGTGGCCCTGCGTTTCCCGGTGCCGGTGGCCCCCTTACTCAAGCACCTGGAGCAGCAAGGTATTCTGGGCGGCATTGCCCTGGAGCGTTTTTACCCAGACGCCAAAAACTGCCTGCTGATTGCCTGCACCGAAATGACCCTCCCCAACGAGATGGACCGCTATGTGGAAGCGGTGCGGGAGTTTCTCAAGCTGAATGCCCCACCCGGCACCCCACAACCCGCTGAGATTCTGCAACAAATGGAGGCCACCTGCTAATGAACGCCCCCCTGTTGAACACACCTGTATTGGAACCGTCCATTTTTGAACTCTCCCACGTGGGGGCCCAAGGGGTGAGCCTGCCAGCGGTGGGCGTTGAGGAAAACCCCCTGGAATCCTTGATTCCCCCAGATTTTTTGCGAGAAGCCGCCCCTCGCCTGCCAGAAATTTCCCAAATGGATGCAGTGCGGCACTTCTTACGCCTGTCTCAGCTGAATCATTGTATTGATAAAGAGTTTTACCCCCTGGGCTCCTGCACCATGAAGTACAACCCCAAGGTGTGCGACTACTACGGCATGCTGGACGGATTGACCCGCCTGCACCCCATGACCCCGGCCCATTTGAGCCAAGGGGCTTTAAAAATCATCTACACCTTGCAACAGTATTTGGCCGATATTACCGGCTTTGACGCGGTCAGCCTGCAACAAGCCGCCGGGGCCCAAGGGGAACTGGTGGGCATTATGATGATCAAGGCTCACTTTGCCCATATGGGAGACACCCAGCGCACCGAGGTCATCGTCCCCGACTCTGCCCACGGCACCAATCCAGCCTCTGCCGCCATGTGTGGCTATAAAATCGTGGAAATCAAATCCGGGGCCAATGGTCTGGTAGATTTGGCTCGCCTTAAAGCGGCGCTTTCTCATAAGACTGCCGCTGTGATGTTGACCAACCCCAGTACCGTGGGATTATTCGAGAAAGATATTCTGGAAATTACCCGTTTGGTGCACGAAGTGGGCGCCTTTATGTACTATGACGGCGCCAACCTGAACGCGGTCATGGGGCAAGCCAAACCGGCCCAAATGGGCTTTGATGTCATGCACATCAACACCCACAAAACCTTTGCCACTCCGCACGGAGGCGGAGGCCCTGGCTGTGGTCCGGTGGCCGTTACCAAAACCCTGGCCCCTTACCTGCCTGCCCCCATCGCCGATTTTGACGGGCAGCAATACTTCCTGAACGAAGATAGGCCCTTATCGGTCGGTAAAGTGAAGGCGTTTTACGGCAATTTCGAGATGATGGCCCGGGCCCTGACTTACATTCAAGCTTACGGGGCGGAAGGCCTGTCTCAGGTCAGCCAAGATGCCGTATTGAACGCCAACTACCTAAAAGCCTGCCTGCAAGAGGACTATCAAGTGGCTTTTGATCAGGTGTGCAAGCACGAGTTTATTTTGACCAACGCCAAGCAAAAAGTGCATGATTCGCACCTGAATACCATGGCCATCGTCAAACGGTTGATGGACTATGGGTATCACCCCCCTACGGTGTACTTTCCGCTGATTGTGCATGAGGCCATGATGTTTGAGCCCACCGAAACCGAGTCCAAGGCCACGCTGGATCACTTTGTAGCGGCCATGAAAGCCATTGCCGAAGAATGTCGCACCCAACCGGAACTGGTGCTGAACGCCCCCCATACCACACCGGTCAGCAAAGTGGATGAAGTGGCCGCCGCCCGGAATCCTAATCTGAATTACTTCGGCCAGTCAGCTTCTTAGTAAGTTAGAACAACCCTGTTGTTCTACCGAGTACCCCAAAACACAAAAAAAGGGCGCTTTAAAAGCTGCGCCTGAGGAAATTTTGCTGAATTAATGGGATTCCAGCAAATTAAGGCGTTCAAACTGCTCGATGACCGCGTCATCCAGAAAACTACCGGCCGTTTGTGGCAATGGCGGCAATAAGCCCAAAATTGGCACAGCCAAAAACGGCTCCAGCGCTTCCCGCAAACTATGCACAGCCGGATCGGGATCATCGGCTCGCCAATTGGAAAATACCACGCCTTTCACCTCCAACCGTTGCGCTAGCAAGGCGTCCACGGTCAGCAAAGTATGGTTCATGGTTCCCAAATTGGGGCGAGCCACCACCGCCACGGGCAACTGCAACATGCGAGCCAGATCCAGCATCTCAAAGTGCGGGGCTACCGGCACCCGAACACCCCCAGCCCCTTCCACCAGCACCACATCATAGCGGGACTGCAGCTCCTTGAACTGGGTCAATATTTGGCGCGGCTGAATGGTCCGTTCTGGATCCGCGGCATAAGGGGCCACCGGTGACGGAAAGCAGTACGTACAATACGTAGGCACGTCCGCACTGACCCAATACTTGACCTGTTCGGGATCTTCCGGGCAATTGGGATCAGGCGAGCCGGTTTGAATGGGCTTAAAAACGCAGAACGATTTACCCTCCCGGATTAGCAATGCCGCCAACCCAGCAGTCAGAACGGTTTTACCAACCCCTGTGTCCGTGCCGGTAATAAACAGAGACATCAGCAGAAAGCCCAGTCGGCTTAAACGCTCAGGGCCATTTCCGCTTGCAGGGGTTGTGCTTGCGCACCCGGCACCCGGCTGGCAAAGCGGGGCATAATATCAGCGGAAGTAATCAAGCCGTAGAAACCACGCTGGTGCATTTCGGCAGCCCGCAACATAAAGCCCAACGCAGGGCCGCACACGTTGTCCACCATGGTGGCTTCATCGCTGACCACAAACTGATGACTGCCAACGGCACCACTCATGGTGCGGCCCGTCACCGTAACCGTGGTATTCACCGGCTTTTTGGCGTTGCGGGTATCAACCAAGCCACCCACACGCACCCGATCCCGAGGGCAAACGCCTGCCAGTTCAAGAATCACGTCGTCGGCGTGTTCCATGTCCACCAGCTTCAGCAGACCATTGCGCACGCTCAACTCTTCAGAAATTTCCTCATCGCTCATGCAGGCTACCCGCTTGGCGTCAAAGCCTTCCAGGTGAATGAAATCTTCGCGCACGGTGGCTTTATAGGCTTCCCAGTTGGCGATGCCAACCCCGAAGTGAATGTTCACATCCAGCACTTCCACGAAGGAATGAGCGGCCACGGCGGCCACGGTGGTCAAAAAGCCTGGGGTCGCACCCGCGCCGGTGACGTACAAAATACCTTGCTCACGCAATTCATCATGCAAATCAAATAAACGCTCCACCGCTTCAGTGCGTTTCAGGGCGTCCACAAATACGCCTTTAAAGCCGGTTTCAGCCACAATGCGCTTTACGGTATCGGCAAAAAATTCCACCGGCAAATTGGGCAACGCCATAAACACAGCGTCAATTTCACCAGCATGGGCCTTCAGCAAGCTAATGATCGAGTCCGAATCGGAGTGAAGAGGTTGGCTTAATTCATAAGATTCGGTCAGGGACAAACCATTGGCGTTAAACGCAAACCCCTGGCTATCGGCCACGGCCACCAACTTGAAATCAGGGCGGTGGGGAATTAAACGGGCCATTCCTTTGCCCAAACCACCAAAACCAAAAACGGCCACACGTACTGCCTGTTGCATAGCAAAATCCTCATCTCATTGTGCTGATGGCATATATGCTTTAACTCTACCCAAAAGACGCCAGTGGAACAACTACGCCCATAAGCCAAGCCCTCTGTCACTTTTCGCTACAGCGCCCCCGAAGCCCCTTGCAAGACTCGCAAACGACCCACCTGATTGTAGTAGCATACCGCCAAAGCAAGGCCATCCGCGGCATCATCCGGTGTGGGCTTTTTGTCCAGCTTCAGCAGTTGAATCAAAGCCTCCTGCACCTCAGATTTCTCAGACTTCCCGTACCCGGTAACCGCCTGCTTCACCTGCATGGGGGTATATTCATAAACCGGCAAGTTAAAGCGATGGGTCAACATCAGGATGACCCCCCGTGCCTGGGCCACCGGTATAATGGTGGTGTTGTTCCGAAAGTAGAACAAGCGCTCAATCGACACCACATCGGGCTGAAGCTGCTCCATAACATGGGTCAGATCATCGTGAATTTCTTGCAGACGGGCCCCATCCGACTTATCTTTGGTGGTGGCAATGATTCCCCATTGGCAAGGGCCGAACTCCTCTCCCACCCAACCTGCGGACTGATTGGTGTCCCGAACGGTTTCCACCAGGCCAAAGCCCACTCTGCCTAATCCCGGATCAATGCCTAAAATTCTCATAGCGGCATTATAGCAAGAGACCGTATCTCAACATGACAGCTTCTTTTCCCAAATCGTCCATTTTACAGCCCCTGTTGGACGCCAAACTGAAAAGGAACCCACTATGGATGGCCCTTTTTGGGTTGTTATTGGGACTAAGTGCGCCGGGATACAGCCAATGGTGGTTGGCTTGGCTAGCAATTGCACCGGCACTCCTGTGGGCCTACCAATGCCCCACCTTTAAACAAAGAGCCTGGGGCGGGTTTTGGTTCGGATTTTGCTTTCAGGCCGTATACTGCCTTTGGTTTTTCGATTTACATCCCCTGACCTGGCTGGGTTTTGATGAACTCAGCAGCCGATTGGTCACGTTGGCTGGCTGGTTGTTAATTTCCACCGAAGGCGGCCTATTAACCAGCCTGTTTTTTGGACTGGCCGATCCCCAAAAGCCCTTTCTTTGGCGACTCATTGGCCTTCCCTTGGCTTGGATTGGTCTATTTTACCTGCTAAATGCCACTCCACTGGCACTGCCTTGGGGCTTATTGGAATACACGCAAGCCGGATTATGGCCCATGCGCTGGCTGGCCAGCCATCTGGGAGGGCTTGGCATTACGCTATTAGTAATTTTTTATGCCGTGCTGCTGGCGGAAAACCTTCGAGCCCCCAAAGCAGACCCTTTGAAAACCAAAAACAGCCTGAAAAATCTGGGTCTGCTGTGCCTGCCGGCCCTGTTGGCCCTGCTCAACACAAGCCCCGAACCAACAAAAACCACCCCAATACCACTGCCGGTGGCCATCATTCAGGCCAATTTACCCATTGAGCTGATTCGTTCCGGACGGTTGACCTTAGACGAGATTGAGCCCGCCTATCTACAACCCATTCAAAAAACGGACTTCCCGACAGGTAGCCTGATTTTACTCCCAGAAGAGGGCGTGGTGCCGGGCATTGTGAACTTACAAGCCCCCCAAGAGCATCCTGTTCTCAAACGACTGAGTCATCTAGCCCGGCAGAAGGCCGTTTATATCGCTGTGGGTGTCAGCAGCCGCGCACAGGATGGCCAACTGTTCAACAGCATTGCCCTACTGTCTGGCGTCAAAAAGGAGCTCGTGCGTTTTTATCATAAACGCCGACTGGTTCCCTTTGGAGAGTACACCCCTTACCAGTTCGGCCCCCTGCTGAGCACCACTTTGCAAACCTTTCAGGTAGAGTATTCCGCCCCTTATCAAATGGGGCAAAGCACTCAACCTTTAGCCGCAGGCCCTTACAAACTGGGTGGACTGGTCTGTTTTGAACTGATCGACGGTTCCTATAGCCAGGCTTATCGAAATCAGGGGGTCAACTTGCTCATTAACCTGAGCAATCTGGGGTGGTTTCATCAAAACCCACTGATTGAAGCCCAATTTCTGGCCATCGGTCAACTACGGGCGGCAGAAAGCAAAACGCCACTGGCCATTGCCAGCAATACGGGCGTTTCGGCCATCGTATCCGCCACGGGTGCCATTCTCAAACAGACCCGCCCCTTATCTCCACTTGGGACAAACCCTCACACACCACAACCCCAGGTCCTTTTTTACAGCAACTAGCCGAAGCCAAATGCCCTCCGTTCGTTCATACTTTAGGGAGATAGACCCTGAATAAAATGCAAAAGTGGGCTTATACTTGAAGATAATAATACGGTTGTTTTTCCATTGCTGAGTTCAAGAATGTCCAAGCACCTAGTGGGATTGGGAGCCATCCAACGTTATCATGACATCTGACACCCAAAATCTAGTCGCCATTGGGCTTTATAAGCCGTCCCCCTCTGGTTTGATCCACCAGTGCGAAGAACTTTTGATCTATGGCATCCTGAGTCAGGCGGCTCGTCTGGCGAATGTGCAGTACAAAGATTTAGTCACCTTGGGCGACAAAGTGGAACCCCATTGGCTCCACGCCCCTGAAGATTTCCACTCAGCGGACGCCTTGAAAAAACTAAAGCAAATTTGCCAGTCCACCCGAACCAATTACCTGATCAGTGGCATTCTTCAACCGTCCGCACAACTCAAAAGTGATTTGGAAATCGAAGTCAGTCTCTACAGCCTGACCGAAGATAAAATTCTTTTCACCGATAAATCGGTTCTGAGTCTGGATATTGAGAATATTGGCGATGGCGGGGATCCTGAAATTCCGGTAGAGGAATTAAACCGGGTGATTAATTCGGCCGTTTATCAACTCCTTCAGGCCATCTCCCCTGAAACAAGCTATACAGAAGCCAATGACTTACCCTTGCTGAGTGATTCACTCTCGGCCATCAAACTCATTCTCAAAGCCCATCGCATTTCCAATGTGACCGAAAAAATCGTGCTCTATGAAAGCGCCCTACGAGAAGATCCCGCTATGGAAACAGCCTACTTCCATTTGGCCCGGTGTTTTCGCAGCGAGTACGAATTGGAAAAAAGTGTGATTTTCTACCGGGAAGCCCTTAAAATTTCTCGTGCTTCCGCCAGAAACAAGGCCATCTATGCCACTGAAGCGGGTGTTGGCTGCGCCCTGTTGGGTAAAAATACCGTGGCCCTGCAATGGTGGGAAAAAGCCATTGAATTTGATTCCAGCTACATCAACCCCTACTTTAATATGGCCAACACCTACGAAGATCAGGAAAATTACCCGGCTGCGGAAGAATATTTCTTGAGGGCCCAGGAATTAGCACCCGATGACTTCCGGACCTTTTTAAACCTGGCCCGCATTTACTCCAAAATGGGCCAGTGGGACAAGGCCCTCAATCAGTATCAATTCCAGCTAAAGAGCGAAGATAACGACCCATGGTGCCACAGCGATTTGGCCACCTGCTACCTGAACCTTGGGGAACTGGAGAACGCCAAGCGCCACCTGGAGAAAACCGTGGCCTTGGATCCTGACGGAGAGGCAGGCGAATACGCCCAACTTATTCTCGGTGGATTGGGCTAGCCACAGTTAAGCCGCTTTGCTCGCTTTGCCTTTTCAGGGCTGCTTTTCCAATGCCCGGCTATATCCATCGGGCGCTGAATCGGCCTTGCCCTTGCATGGCCTTTTTCTTTCATCAATAATAACTTCACTTTAAATTCGGTTTAAAATCACACCCTCACACTTGCGGTTTCTTGCATTAAACCTCCCCACCTAAATCAAGGTTAGACAACATTGAATTCAGACCCATCGAATTATTAAGATTTTTTGCGCACAAACTGAACGCATGTCGCACAAACATCCATTGAGGGGTTTTAAGAAGGCAAGATTACGCAAATTCCCAAAAACTCAGGAGATTTTCCCAAATGAGCTATCTGCCCAATACCCCCTACGCTCCCACAACCCCTATGTTGCCACCGCAATTGGGATTGGGCGGACCAGCCCCCATGAATCCCCTGGCCGCTATGCCGATGCCCGGCGCCGGTTTTCCGGGTGCTACAGCTCCCGGGCTGCCACAAGCCGGTATCCCGGCAGGTTTGAGTCAAGACGCCTTTGGCCCTGCGGCCGCTGCCGGTGCGCCTGCTGCCCCCAATAACCAGCAGGGCAGTGTCTTTCAGCATCCATCCGGTGGGTTGGCCGATGTTAACCAAAGCTTATCCGGTGGAAACTTTTGGAGCAGCTGGAAAGGCATTAGCACCATTGTAGCTGGTCTTGCAGTCGCAATTTATACTGGTATCGCCATCTACAAAGGCAAATTGAACATCTTCGAGGGTGCCGGCGGTGAATATGGCAGTAAGGCTTTCCATGAACTAACAGGTGATTTAAAGACTGCTGCCGATAAACTGGTTGAAAAAGCCCAAGCAGCCAAAAAGGCATTCGTCGAAGGCTTAACCAAAGAGAACGTGGGCACCAAAGCCACAGAATTCAAAAAGCCGTTTACCGACATAAACGAGAAAAACTTGAAATCACAAATCACGGAAGAAGAGCACAAGGTATTTGCAGCTTATGAAAAGGCACACACGGATTATGCCGATAAAATAGCCGAAGGCTTAAAAGCAGACAAGGCGCTGGCTGATGTCCTCAGTTCAGAGGAAGTCAAAACACTTGATGCAGCCATTCAGCCGGCCGAAGGAGCTTTCACCAAAAAGCTGACCGCTCCTGAACCCGCCGCCGCAGAAGCCACAGGCACAACCGCCACAGGCACAACCGCCACAGGCACAACCGCCACAGGCACAACCGCCACAGGCACAACCGCAGGACAAAAAGGAAGAATGGCAAGTATTGTAGACAGCCTTAGAAACCGCCTGCCTAATAACCCTTTTAAAAGTGCCCCTAAACCCCAAGCCGCACCCAGTGGAGCTACAACTGCAACCACCGGAAGCTAAAGGCCATACAAGCCAACAAAATCTACTAAAATAATAGAGTCAGGTCTTTGATGACCTGGCTCTATTGCTTGTTAAAGGATTTCCCACATGCCCCCCACCAAAGCCCCAGCCCTGCACCCCGGTGACACCATCGCCATTGTCTCCCCGGCCGGGGCCACGCCCATCGAGCCTGCCAAACCCGATCCCTTTGCCCAGGGCATTGCCCTGCTGGAGCAAGCGGGCTTTCGGGTTAAATTGATGCCCAACGCCAAAAACAAGCGCCTCTATCTGGCGGGTACGGATGCCGAACGCCTGAGCGATTTGCAGGCCGCCTTTGCCGATCCGGAGGTGAAAGGTATTTTATGCGCCCGGGGCGGCTATGGCTGCACCCGATTGCTCCCCCACCTAGACTTTGCCCTCATCCAACAAAACCCCAAAGTGCTCATTGGCTTCAGCGATATTACCGCCCTACTGCTGCCCATTTATCAACAAACCGGGCTAATCGGCTTTTATGGCCCCATGCTCACCTCCAACCTCATACATAACGAACCCTACAGCCAAAGTCAACTGTTACAACTGATTCAAGGGAATACCAAAGCCCCCCACAGCATCCCCAACCAAAATCCCTATCAGTGCTTTCAACCGGGAATCGCCCAAGGGCGGCTCATCGGGGGGAATCTCTCCTTGCTGACCGCCTTATGCGGCACCCCTTTTCAGCCAAAAACCGAGGGGCATGTGCTGTTTATTGAGGACTGGCACGAAAAATACTACACCCTGGATCGCCAGTTTCAGCAACTCCGAATGGCCGGGCTGTTCGATGGCATTACCGGCCTACTCTTAGCGGATTTCTCGGAAATCGAAACCGAGCCAGAGCAAACCCTGCCAGAATTTCTGCAAGCATTGACCGCTTTTTTAAAAGTGCCGGTGGGCTTTGGCTTTTCGGTGGGACATGGGGAGCAAACCGCCACACTGCCCATCGGCTGCTTGGCCGAATTCAACGCCACCACGGGCACATTGACCCTGCTGGAAAATCCGGTGCGGCTTTAAAAATTAAGCGCGTATTTTTTCAGAGCACGGCACAACACGCCTGTAAAACGTGGGCTTGGGTCCTACCCTTACTTACGCTTATCGTCCAGCGGCAGCAATGGATTACCGGAGGCCTTCCCCCCGCCCGTGGCCTCTGCCGGTAAATCGGCCGCGGCAGGCAGGACATTCGGTTGCTCCAGACGGGCACCCGCCTTGACCGGTAAATCCCCGTTGTCAGCGTCCACCGATGTGGCAGCCGAGCCTGGCTTGCCCGCACCATCAAGACCACTATTCTTGCGAGAGGTGTTCTTCTTCTCACCCGTCTCTTGCCCAAACTTGATAATGGAGAATTTACGAGAAACCCTCCCCGAATTACCCTGTCCCGCGGCTGATTGCACGGGCACCACAGGGGTTGTGGACTTTACCTTCACCGGCCCTTGAGGCACTTGTGAGGCAGTGGTTTCAATCACCGGGATGACCGGCTCTTTCTCGGCAGCGTCAGGGGTCATGGCGATAAATCCACCCCGAAATTTAACGAGCACAGTCTTTTCCACTTGCTCCGATGCCAAATTGACCACAATGAGGTCTGTCGAACCGGCGGTCACCACATAGGCCCGCTGTTCGGAAGGGGCATTGACCACACTAGCTGGAAACGTATCGCTCAGCAAGGGAATGGCTGGCTGCAAAGTGCGGTTGGTCAAATCCACCACATCAAAACGGGCATCGCCAGCGGATAAAATGAACAACTTGTTCTGATTCGTGATCATATCCACGGGCTTTTTACCGACCGTCAGTGTCTTAAGCACCGCTCCCGACAGATTAAGCACAGACACTTCATCCTGACTGCGGCTGGCCACCCAGATTTCCAGTTCGCCAGCGGTATTTTTGAACGCCCGCAACACCGAAATATCCGGTAAGGCGGGAATGGTCTTTTCCACCGCTCGGGTCTTCAAGTCCACCAAATACAACTGGGGCTTTCCGGAATCGGCCACCAAAAGCTTGGTTTCACCCGGGATTAGGGTCATCACCCCACCATTGCCCGGCAAGTTGATTTTCACCCCGGCTTGTAGCTTCTCGCCATCCACCACAGACAGAAAAGGCGAATAACGATTGCTGACAATCACCTCATTCATGCCGGAGACATACAGCACCGAGTCAGGGCGTTGACCAACCGGCACCCGGGTTTTCACCAGATTCGACCCGGTATCCACCACCACCAGTTCGTTGGTAGATAAGCAGGGTAAAAACAGTAGTTTGCCATCAGGGGAAACTTTCAACCCGGCCGGAACAGCTTCCAATGCCACTTCCCCAGTGGTTTTCCCGGTCAAAGGCTCAATGGAAACGATTTTTTGATTATTCAAATCAAACACATAAGTTAAACGATTCCCCACCGTCAAAGGGGCACTTTGCCCGGACTGCTGGGACAAAGTGACCGAAGGCGGCACAATTACCGGCTTTTTCTCCGGCACATACGATGGGTTATAAGGCAAGGAACCCAGAAGGATCTTCAGTTCCACCGGGATAAACAAATTCCCGGGAATTAAGAAGTCCTGAGGCAACAACCCTTCCCGCAACTGCATGGGGTATTCCGCCATTTTGGGAAAGGTCAGTCGACCGGAAGAGGTCAGAATCAACTTCATCAGGAAAAAGTTATTATCAAACTGAATCAAATCAGGGTAAACGGCCCCCTCTGGCAGAACCGCAATGACCCGTTGCGAATCCGGGTGCAAATCGGGGTCCTGAGGAATGACCGGCACATAGGATTCCCCATTGCTGAACATCACCAGACCGTCAAAGCGGACCTTGACCTTCGGATCTTTCTCCCGCAGGTAGTTCAGGACACCGGGCGGCAAATCAGTGGCCCGGGCGGACAAAGCACCCACCCCGCCCAGCGCCAGAAAAACACTGGCGGCCATAGCCACTAAGCCTTTTTTAAGGGGGAATCTCAGTCCTGTCATATCGTTCTCTTCGCTTTATAACTCATTCAATGGGGATGACGGCAAAATCACAAAAAGTTTTCATTACAAACGTGAACAAGAGCCAGTCACTACAACAACCAATACTAAACCGGAACTTTAGGCAAAACAGAGGCAGGTACCTCGATTTCACCATTAAACACATACGCGGCAGGGCCACTCATAAAGACGTGATCATCAGGCTGGCCGTTCCATTCAATCTTCAGCGTGCCTCCGGGCAAGGCCACATTCACCACCGAATCCACTTTACCCAACATCATGGCCCCAACGCCAGTAGCGCAAGCCCCGGTGCCACAAGCCAAGGTAAACCCACAACCGCGCTCCCAAACGGTGACTTTTAATTCCTGTCGGGAAAGCACTTCTACAAATTCCACATTTGTTTTGGCGGGAAAAGCAGGATGGATTTCCAGTGCCGGACCAAATACGGCCGGATCCAGCTTTTGAGGCAACTCATCCTGAAACACAAGGCAGTGTGGGTTGCCCATACTCACAGGCGTCACAGGAACCGACTGTCCCAAAACCGATAAGGGCAAGCGCTGCACCGGCGATTGGGCATTCTCCGCCACAAACGGAATCAAGGCCGGTTCCAGAATGGGCGGCCCCATATCCACAGTAACAGTGCGATCGGCATTGATTTTGGGGCTGATAGGACCAGCCAAGGTTTCCACGGTGAAAGAGTCACTGTGCACCAGGCCCAGATCTTTCACGAATAAAGCAAAGCAACGAATCCCATTCCCACACATTTCAGCCCAACTGCCATCACCGTTTAAATAGACAAAACGGGTGTCAAAGCGGCTGGAGTCCGAGGCGGGCACGGGTAAAATCAGGCCATCCGCGCCAATCCCAAAATGACGATCGCACAAGAAGGCGGCCAGTTTTTCCAAGGTCTCTTTTTGGCGATCCGGATGCAGATCCAAACCGGCCACGTCAGGCCCAGAGAGCATTACAAAATCATTGCCCAAGCCGTGCATTTTGGTAAAAGGGAGTTTTACGTGCATTTTCGGAGAACTCATATCGCTGAACGAGTGTGTTATACAATACTAGCACCATGAGCACTTCCATTAAAGCACCCCTCGAAAAACCGCCTCAAAAGACATCCAGCGCACTCGTTCAGGATATTGCCATACTGGTGCTGTTTTGCGCCGTGGTCTTTTTCTTCAAGCTGGGCAGTTATCCGCTATTTGATCTGGATGAGCCCCGTTACGCGGAAGCGGCCCGGGAAATGCTGGAACGCCACAACTGGATTACCCCCTATTTCAACTACGAAGTGCGCTTTGAAAAGCCGGTTTTTTTCTACTGGCTGATTGCGCTGGCCTATCAACTCTTCGGCCTGTCTGAATTTTCAGCCCGCTTTTTCAGTGCCGTCACCGCCAGCGCCACCGTGGGCATGATTTACGCCTTTGGCCGCCATTTTATTTCTCGTCAGTTTGGGCTTTATGCAGCGTTAATTTTGGCCTCCAGCGTTCTGTTCATTGGCATTGCCCGCATGTCCATTACTGATATGACCCTGGCCTGCTTTATGACCGGCACCACCTTGTGCTTATTTGTGGCCGCCCATCGCAATTTAAAATGGTGGCTGGCAGCGGGAGTCATTGCCGGGTTGGGCATTTTAACCAAAGGCCCGGTAGCCCTGATTATCCCCGGCGCCATTTTCACGCTCTATACACTAGTCATTGGGCAATTCAAGCGCTGCCTCCTCAACCGGTGGATGCCTCTGGCTATTCTAATCGCCCTCTTCATTGCGGCGCCATGGTACTGGGCCATTTACCAAGAGAATGGCCCTATCTTTATTGAATCTCAGTTCATGAACAACGTGACACGTTACTCCGACGTGGTTTCCGGGCACAAACAACCGCCCTATTTTTATACACTGGTTTTGCTCGCCGGATTTTTACCCTGGACGGCCTACTTGCCCGCCGCCCTCCGCAATCTGTGGCAGTCATTCCGAACCAATCATCAACAATTAGTTGACCAACAAGCCTTTCACTACCTGATCCCCTTGTACGGTCTGGTGTGGACCTGCTTTGTCTTTGGATTCTTCAGCCTGGGCAGCACCAAATTGCTGACCTACATTCTGCCCCTGTTCCCCGCATTGGCCCTGATGACAGCCAGCGTTTGGCACCCACTTTCCCAAAGCAGCACGCAAAAATCAAACACTAGCTGGCGCTGGATGCTGATTCCAAGCCTGATTTTACCCCTCAGCACTTTGATTGGAGGCTCGGTTTTTATAAGCAATATGGAAAAACTCCTCCCCCGGGAAGCGGCTGGTATTGAGGCCAATGGCTACAATGTGGCCGCAGTATTGGTACTCCTCGGCGGGTCGGTGGCCACCAGTTGGTTACTGAGCCGGAAAAAAGCAAAACAGGCGCTTTTCGTGCAAACTTCCACTATTTTTCTGCTGGTAATGGTTGCCCTACAGGGCATTGTCCCCAATATCAGCCAGGCTGCCCAAAGTGTTATGATGAACTACCTGCAAAAAACCAATGGCCAACCGCTGATACTCTATGAAATTCAACGGACCAGCCTGACGTTTTACGGAAAGCGCCGCATTCCCCGCTTCGTGGAAGAACAAGCCCCCGCCCTGCTGGCCGAGCTCCAGCAACACCCACAAAGCTTTATCATTACTAAAAATGAGCACTTGAACACCCTTCGCCCCTTAATCCCCCACGCCTTAGAATTAACGGTTGTTGAAAATGACCGTGTTTATAGTTTACTTTCTGTACGCAAACGGCAAAATGCCACACCACAGGAAACCCGACCATGACCGCAGCGAACACCCTCTCCAGCCTTCCCCACCGACAATTTTCCCACACGGTGGATGTTTCCTTCATTATTCCGGTTTACAACGAAGTGGACAACGTGGACGCCCTGATTCGAGAGGTGGCCCAGACTGGCTACCGGCTGAATCGCTCCTTTGAAATGGTTCTGGTCGACGATGGTTCCAAGGATGGCACGGTGCAAGCACTGCGCCATTTAAGCGATGAATTTCCCCAATTGCGAGTGGTTTGCCTGAAACGCAACTTTGGACAAACGGCCGCCACCGCTGCGGGTTTTCGTTACGCCCAAGGCAAGTATTTTGTGACGCTGGATGGCGATTTGCAGAACGATCCGGCTCAGGTGCCTGAAATTGTGGACATGCTGGAAGCAGAGAACCTGGATATCGTTTGTGGCTGGCGCAAACACCGCCAAGACAAGGCCTTGACCCGCAAGTTACCTTCCATGATTGCCAATCGCATTATTGGGGCTTCCACTGGGGTTAAAATCCACGACTATGGCTGCTCCTTAAAAGTATATCGGGCCGAAGTGGCTAAAGAAGTTCCACTATATGGCGAAATGCACCGCTTTATTCCGGCCCTGGCTAGCATTGATGGAGCCGTCATCAAGGAAGTACCGGTCAACCACCGTCCCCGAGTGGCGGGAACCAGCAAATACGGTCTGTCCAGAACCTTTAAAGTCATTCTGGACTTACTCACCGTACTGTTCCTCAAGCGTTTCCTGACCCGTCCTCTGCACATGTTTGGCCGAGCTGGCTTCGCCTTTTTCTTTGTGGGCGCTCTCATTTTAGGCTCGTTGGTCGTGGATAAACTATTCTTTGGCCACGATATCGGCACCCGCCCCCTGTTATTGCTGGGTGTGCTGATGTTTTTAACCGGCATTCAGCTAATCAGCACCGGTATGATTGCCGAAATTCAGGCCCGCACCTACTTCGAATCGCAGGACAAGCCCATTTACAAGGTCCGCGAAGTTATTCAGCACGAAACGCTTCAAAATGAACACTCGCACCTTGGCCAGTCCATCGCACGCTAAACCAAAGCCTTCGTTCTCGCCCAAACAGGCCTTAAAAATCCTGATTAGCGTGGTATTGCTAGGCTTTTTACTGCAACACATCGGGCTGGAGAATATCCTGCACAAGTTATCCAAGGCCAACCTGTGGTTTATTCCGGTGGGTGTGGTAGTTTACCTGGTGGGTCAACTGATCAGCGCTTATCGCTGGAAGTTTTTAAGCGCCGCCCTGGACTTCAAACTGGCCCTCCGGGAGTTTTACGACTACTACCTGATTGGCATGTTTTTTAACCTGTTTTTACCCGGCGCCATTGGGGGCGATGTTTTACGCCTTTACTATCTGGCCAAAAGCACGGGTCGCCGCAAACGGGAAGCGCTACTCACCCTGCTGGCCGAGCGAGGCGTTGGACTGGTGGCACTTTTACTGCTGACCAGCGCCGTTTGTCTCAGCCCAGCCCTGCACGGCACTCACTTGGCTATTCCGGTAAAACTGCCCTTCCTGCAACAGCCACTGAACTTTGACTTGAGTGTGTTGCTGGTCGGTTTCTCCAGCCTGCTGCTACTGGGCTACTTTTGTTTGTGGCTGGTGCCTTTGCAAGCGTTGACCCAACGATTCCCCAAGCTGGCCTTGCTGGAGCAGGCCAAGGTGTACTGGGCCAATGTGGGCTTATTGGCAAAATCCGTATCGATCTCTTTGTTTGTGCACGGCATGATGATTGTGATGCATTTGCTCATTGCTCAAGCCCTGCACACTTCGGTCAACCCCTTTTACATGACCGTGGTTTACGGCGTGGTTTCACTGGCCAGTGTTTTGCCAATTGCTTTTAACGGCTTTGGGGTGCGAGAGGGCGCTTATTTACTGCTGCTCACCAAGGCAGGCCTTCAACCGGATACCGCCTTGGCTTTTGCTGTGTATTGGGACATTATTTCCACCTGCACATCGCTGATAGGTGGTCTAGTTCTGCTGAAAGGACACTATAAAACCCCTACAGCTGAAGAACAGGCCGATTTGAGTGACGAATTGGTCTAATGTTTTTTCAACGCAAAAGTGCTGACCCTTCTGTTTTTAATAGCTCAACCTGCGGAATCACCAAAGGCAGCTCTGAGTAATCAGGCCCTGCACATGGCTTTTACCAAGATGCTGTTTCCCAAAATGATCTGCTTGTGGGACAATTTTGGTATCTGTAGGAAAATGCCCAGATATTGATTTCTTTTTTTAGTTCTCTAACTTTCAGACCACAATGATGAGGTTTACGTTTTGAAAAGCCGTTTGCTCCCCATACATCAGCCGCCCCTAATGCTGGCATTGTTGGCCCTTTCCATCGGCGTTTCCACTTCTGTAAGCCAGGCTTGGGCACAAGATGCCTTGGCCCCAGCCGGGGACGTCACTTCCACCGAGGAAAATACCCCCACCCCGCTCAGCGAGTTCGCCCCCGATGAAGTTCGGGCCGCCCGCGATCAGCGCTATGACCAAGGTCTGACCGTCAACAAAATCAGTATTGAAGGCAATCGACTGGTTCAGTCGGACAAAATTAAAGATTCCATGATCATGCGCCCTGGCAGCTTGTACAGCAAAAACACGCTGAAAGATGACTTGCGCCGCATCTATGACATGGGCTACTTCACGGAAAAAATCAAAGCCGTGCCCGTTTCCACCAGTGAAGGCATTGTGTTGCGCATTGTGGTGCAAGAGAACGCGCCCGTGACCGGCGTTCACATTGAAGGCAACTCCATTATCGAAGACAGCGAACTTCAGGCCATTTTCGCCAAGCAAACCGGCATGCCCCAGAACATCGGGCAGCTGAATGAAAGCATTGAGAAGGTGGAAAAGCTATACGCTGACAAAGGCTACGTGCTGGCCCGTGTTTCCAACATTGAAGACGATCCGGATGGGGTCATTAACCTTAAAATCAATGAGGGCACCATTGATAAGGTGCAATTTGTGGGCAACCGCAAAACCAAAGATTTCGTCATTAAGCGCCTAATGACCACCAAAGTTGGCGATGTTTACAACGAAAAAGCGCTGGCGGACGACCTGAAACGTGTTTTCGGCACCCAGGCCTTCTCCGATGTGCGCCGCGTCATTACCGCATCACCAGACAACCCGGACAAATACAACCTGACGGTTGAGGTGGATGAAAAACGCACCGGCTCCATTTCTGTGGGCGGTGGCGTGGACACCAACACCGGTCTGTTTGGCTCGCTCGGCTATAGCGACCCCAATTTCCTGGGACGCGGACAAAACGTCAACTCTATTTTCGCGGTGGGTAGCGGTATTATTGGCCGGGATCGCAACACCCAGGCCAGCGCCCGCACCTATCAGTTCGATGTAGGCTGGAGCGATCCCAGCTTCATGAACACGCCCAACTCACTCAGTGCCAACCTCTATGGCCGTGACTACTCCAGCTTCAACATCCCCTTGGGTATTGAGCGCCGGATTGGTACCGAAGTGGCCTGGGGCGCGCCGCTGATGAAATACAAAAATACTTCTGTGGGCTTGAGCCTGCGGGGTGAAAACGTCCGGATTCGGGACTTTGCCGATAATAACGACTTAAAAGAATTCGGTATTTCCAGCTCTGATCGCAAAGACCAGCTCAAAGGCGGTACCTTTGTGTCGCTGTCACCCACGCTGGCGTTCGACACCCGGAATAACCGCTTCAATCCTACTTCCGGCTGGCTGAACACCGTGTCCCTGACCGGTGCTTATGGCTTAAGCAACAACTCCTACGGCATGGTCAGCGCCAACCTGAGAAAGTACATCAAAATCCGGGAAGGCATCACCCTGGCCTTAAACGCACAAGGCGGCAATTCGCTATTGGGTGATATCCCGGAATTCAACATGTTCCGCATGGGCGGCGCTTACTCGGTTCGGGGCTTCCAGGAAGGCGGTCTGGGGATTGGGAACGGCTACCTGTTAAGTTCTGCTGAATTACGGGCCAAAGTGCCCATGATTGGCAGAATGAAAAACATTCCGGTACTCAACAGCCTCAGTCTGGCTACATTCCTGGATGCTGGTACTGTCATAGGCGAGTCCAACTTCAACAATGTGTTTAATCGCACCGGCCGCGGCATGTCCACCGGTCTGGGGATTCGCCTGAATATGCCGGGCGTTGGCCCCATTCGAATTGACTATGCCATTCCCATTGCGGGGGGTGGCAAATACAACCGGGCCTGGAACTTTGGGGTCGGCGAGAAATTCTAGCCCGTGCTGACGAAAAATTGCTCAGGAACAAGACTCTGCCTTTTGCATCTTGTTCAATATAGCAATTTCTGAAATAATCGACAGCATTGCTTGTCTGTTTGTCCAAAGGAGTTTTTATTATCCATGAGACGTATCCTGACGATTGTCCTCTCCGTTCTGGTCATTGGGTTGGGTAGCCTACGGGCAGCTCAGGCGGCTGATACCATTGGCACCATCGACTACGAAAAATTGATCCGCTCTTACAACAAGGCCCAAATGTTTAACGATGATATGAAGGCCAAAGAAGCTGATCTGGAAAAAATGCAGGCCGAATTCGTAAAGCAAATTCGGGAAGCCAAAACCAAACAGCCCAACAACCCGGTGGCTGTGGATCAATTACAGAAAAGCCTGGAAGACAAGCTGGCTGCCAAGGTTAATGAATACCGCGACACTCAGGCTGCCAAAGCCAAAAGCCTGGAAACTTCTATGACCACTACCATTGAAGAAGTGGCTCGCAGCAAGAACCTGTCCGTCATTATTGCCAAACAATCCGTGTTTGTGGGCGGTACCGACATTACCAATGAGGTGCTCTCCAAATTGAACGCAGGCACCCCAGACGTTAAATAGGCACTGCATTCAAAACCAAAACATCATCAAAAAGCCAGGCTGCCCGCAGTCTGGCTTTTTACATGTGAGACTTACCCAAGGGCATATTTACAGTGTTTAACCTGGCCAGACTTTGGCCCCTAATCTTGCTAGAATCAAAACATGAGAGAGCTCGCTTCCCCTGAAAACACCCCCAAA
Source organism: Vampirovibrio chlorellavorus (assembly GCA_001858525.1). Taxonomy (GTDB): domain Bacteria; phylum Cyanobacteriota; class Vampirovibrionia; order Vampirovibrionales; family Vampirovibrionaceae; genus Vampirovibrio; species Vampirovibrio chlorellavorus. The sequence goes on from LAPX01000004.1 coordinate 254,429, forward strand.
GTGCCCACTGGCAAACAGGGCCACTACGACACCCTTCATTCCATGTCGGTGGATCCGAATGGGGCCACACCCATGGTCAGTCAATTTTTGACGGTTAAATCCGAGTATCCGGGAATTATACTGTTTTACCGCATGGGAGATTTTTACGAAACTTTTTTTGAGGATGCTCTGATTACGGCGCGGGTGCTGGAAATTACCCTGACCGGACGTGACGCGGGGAAAGCAGGCCGCATTCCCATGGCCGGTATTCCGGTCAAAGCAGCAGAAGCCTATTTAACCAAGCTGTTGTCTCAAAATTTAAAAGTGGCCATTTGTGAGCAAATGGAAGATCCCAGTCAAGCCAAGGGCTTGGTCAAACGGCAAGTGGTACGGGTCCTTTCCAGCGGAACCATTACCGAACAATCTTTGCTCCGCCCAGAGGAAAATAACTTTCTGGCGGCCCTCCACATTCAATCCCAGCAAACTTGCGGGCTGGCCTACTGCGATGTCACCACCGGAGAATTCCGAGTCACTGAATTGAGCTTTCTGGAACTGCTGTCCGAACTGGATCGCATCCGTCCCGTGGAGATTTTGGTGAAAGGCCGCAAACGCAAGGCCACTTCCATTCACGAACTGGATAGCTTTATCGCCGATGTGCCGCCGGAAATCAGTGAGAACTACCGCTGCACCCCGCTGCCAGAAGGCGCTTTTCAGGTTTCCGATACCCGACGTGGTCTACTGGATCTTTTTCAAGTGGCCTCACTGGAAGGCTTTGGCCTGGAAGATCGCCCCTGCGCTTTACAGGCCGCTGGCACCATTGGCTATTACATCAGCCGGAACTTTCTGGATCAACTGCCCGTATTCAACGGCATTCGGCTCTATTCGCTTCAGCAAACCGTGACCATGAACACCACGGCCCGCCGCAATCTGGAGTTACTCTCCACAGCCAAAAACGGCCAAGTGGAAGGCAGCCTGTTGTGGGTACTCAACCAGACCTGCACCAGTATGGGCGCCCGCTTGTTACGCCAGTGGATCAGCCAGCCCCTAACCCACTTACCAGAGATTGAATCTCGACTGGACGGAGTGGAAGAACTGGTACGACATGCGGACATTCGAGAATCGGTGCGCCACTTGCTGCCCGATATTTACGACATCGAGCGCCTTAGCACCAAGGTGGCCAATTTTAGCGCCAGTCCTCGGGATTTAATTGCCCTCAAGCATTCCATAGCTCGCTTGCCAGATTTATCCAACCTGCTCAAGCCTTTGGAAAGCTTTTATTTAAACCGCATGCAGGACTTTCCCCCGGAACTCTTCAAGATGATGGCCCTGATCGAGCAGGCCATTGATGATTCTCCCAGCCTGAATTTGAAGGAGGGCGGCATCATTAAGACCGGTTTCCACGCCCAACTGGATCAGATGCGGGAATTGGTGCGCAATCATGAGACCTGGCTGGCTCAGTACGAACAGGAACAACGGGATCGAACCGGCATTAAGACACTGAAGGTGTCGTTCAACAGCGCTTTTGGTTATTTTATTGAGGTCACCCGGGCCAACAGTGGGGCCGTGCCCGCCGATTACCACCGGAAGCAAACCTTAACCAACGCTGAGCGCTACACCACCGACATTTTAAAGACCCACGAAGCTCAGGTGCTAGACGCTCAGAGCAACCAGTACGAGCTGGAATACAACCTGTTTATGGATTTGCGGCAAAAGCTGCTGGCCTACGCCCATATCGTGGCCGACTCCGCCCAACGGGTAGCCGTACTGGATGTATTGCAATCGTTAGCCACCGTGGCCGTCGAACAAAATTACGTGCGCCCGCACGTGGATGACTCTCTGGAAATCAACTTGCAGCAAAGCCGCCACCCGGTGGTGGAAAAAATCCTGCCATTGGGACGCTTTGTGCCCAACAACGTGGCCTTGTCCGCCGATCCTGAGGCACTGCAAATCCCGCAAATGATGATTATTACCGGTCCCAACATGGCCGGGAAATCAACTTATATGCGACAGGTGGCTCAAATCATTTTAATGGCCCAGATGGGGTCGTTTGTACCAGCCAGTTATGCCCGCATTGGCCTAGTGGATGGCATTTACACCCGGGTGGGCGCAGTGGACGATCTCTCCAGCGGGCAATCCACGTTTATGGTGGAAATGAACGAAACGGCGCAAATACTGCACGGGGCCACCCGCCGCAGTCTGGTATTACTGGATGAAGTGGGTCGGGGCACCAGCACCTACGACGGGGTTTCCATCGCCTGGGCCGTATCCGAGTATATGACCCAGCGTATGGGCTGCCGCACCCTGTTTGCCACCCATTACCATGAGCTGAACACGCTGGAGCAGAATTATCCCAAAATCGTCAATTACCGGGTTTGTGTGGCTGAAGCGGACGGGGAAATTGAATTTTTACACACGGTGGAACCGGGAGCGGCCCAAAAGAGCTACGGCATTCAGGTGGCCAAAATGGCCGGATTGCCGGTGGAAATTATCCACAAAGCAGAAGCCATATTGAGCCAGATGCAACGAAAAGAGCTGGCAGCGGTCAGCACAAAAGCTTCCCGCGAGGAGGTTTTGGAAACCCCACAGCTGAGCTTGTTTTAGCGAGGCAGAGTTGCCGTAGCAGCCGCCATTACAGTACACTGGTGAGAACCCAAAATAGGACCCCGGTCTGTTTTCATTCCCAACGACCCGATAATGCCATCAATCGAGAAAGCCACACACCGATCATGATCAGCACTGACAGTACTATCGCCGCCATTGCCACCGCCCGAGGCCAAGGCAGTGTGGCCGTCATTCGTATTAGCGGCAAAGAAGCCTGGAGTATCGCCTATGAGCTATTCTCCAAGAAAAATTTAAAGTTCCAGCAGGGTCGTTTTTACCACGGCTGGATTGCCGATGAAGGCGATATCATTGATGAAGTGCTGCTATTGTCCTTCAAAGGCCCCCATAGCTACACCGGAGAAGATGTCATCGAAATCCACTGTCACGGCGGCGATGTCATTTCCCATAAAATTCTGAACCTGTGCGTCAAAAACGGAGCGCGTATGGCCATGCCCGGCGAGTTCACCATGCGGGCTTATCTCAATGGCAAAATGGACTTGACCCAGGCCGAATCGGTCATGGACCTGATCTCTTCTCGCAGCGAACGCCTGATTTCGCAAGCCTCCAACAATTTGAAAAACCGCTCTTTGGGTAATTACATTGATGAGATGAGCCTGGGCCTGTTGACTCTGCAAGCCCAGATTGTTGCCAGCATTGATTTTCCCGATGAAGTGGACGAACCCGATCGGCAAGTCCTGGCCCATCAACTGGACGAATGTCTGGCAGGCATTTCCCGCCTTAAGGAAAGCGCTCAGCGCAACCGCATGGTTCGGGAAGGCTTAAAAGTAGCCTTGCTGGGCATGCCCAATTCCGGCAAATCCTCGCTATTCAATGCGCTGCTGGCTCGGGATCGCTCCATTGTCACCGATCAGGCAGGCACCACCCGCGATGTGGTCACCGAAGTTCTGGATATCGATGGCATTGCCATCACCCTGATTGATACAGCGGGTATTCGGGAAACCCACCACAGCATTGAGATGATGGGCATTCAGCGTAGCTGGCAAGCCGCTTCCGAAGCGCAGATCGTGATTTATCTAATCGATTGCTCGGTGGGCTTACTGCGTTACGACATGCAGATTTTAACCAAGCTGGAAGCCAGCAACACTATTGTAGTGGGCAACAAGAAGGATTTATTACGAGCCGGTCAAAAGACCTTCCCCAACTGGATTTACGTCTCAGTAAAATCACGAGAAGGCATGGATGAAATCTATGCGGCCTTGCAAGAAAAAATTCGGGCGTTTTCCCATGAGGATACCGGCTTGACCTTGTCACTCAACCAGCGCCAGATTAAATGCTGCATTGAAGTAGAAGAGTGCCTGAAACAGGCTCAAACGGCCATTCAGTCCACCCTACCGCTGGATGTGGTGACCATGCCCATGACAGAAGCCTTGCGCAAGCTTGATGAACTGATGGGACGCGACACCACCGAAGAAGTTCTGACCAGCGTGTTTCAGCAGTTCTGCGTGGGCAAATAGGCCTTTATGACTATATCGAACGGGTTTGAGCACTTAACCTTGGCTGAGCAAGTGGCCCAACTGTTTATGGTGGGTTACGAAGGCTTGAACCCCAACCCCATCACCCACCGCTTTTTGGAGCGCGGGGTGGGTGGCCTGATTTTTTTTCGGGATAATTTTGACGCCTTACCCCAGCAAACCCCACAGGCGGTGGCGGACTTGACCGCCAAACTGCAAGCCAGTGTCCCGGCTCATCTCCCGCGCATGCTGATGGGCATTGATCAGGAAGGCGGACAGGTGGAGCGCTTGCCCCACACCTTGTTCCCCACCGCATTATCCCCCAGGGCGGTGGCCTTGGCCCCAGCACCGGAGCAATTGGCTCAGCCAATGTATCAAGCCATGGCCCAACACTTGCGGGCACTGGGCTTTAACCTGAATTTTTTCCCCACCCTGGATGTGAATTTACAGGCTGAAAACCCTATTATCGGGGTGCGCAGCTTTGGGGATGATCCCGAAACAGTGTGGCGCTTTTCAGAAATTGCGTTGAAAGCTTTTGAAGCTGAAAACCTGATTTCAGTGGGCAAGCACTTCCCCGGCCACGGCAACGGCACCGTGGATTCCCACCTAGATTTGCCCACCCTCCACTTCACCGAAGAGGAACTCAAACCCTTTCAGCAGGCCATAGATGCCGGTTTACCGGTCATGCTGGTGGCCCACGGCTATTACCCAGCTTTGCAAACCACGGAAGTCGAGCAACAGCTGCCCTCCTCAGCCTCGCCCGCCATTATTCAAGGCTTGCTCAGAGAGCGATGTGGCTTCCAAGGCGTCATTATCACTGATGATATGTGCATGGGGGCCATCACCAAGCACCGCAATCCGGTGGAAGCCGCTTTGGCCTCTCTCAAAGCGGGTGTAGATATTCTGCTCTACAAGCAGAGCACCGAGGCGGAATGGGCGGTTTACGAAGCGGTGCTTCAGGCCTTTGAAAGCGGGGTGCTTCCCCTCAGCCAATTGCAGGCATCACTCACCCGGATTGCCCGCTTAAAAGACCAATATCTGGCGGAACTACCAGCGAACAACATCACGCTAACCGCAACCAGCTGTGCCCAACAGGCCCGAGACTGGGCCGAGCAAGGCATTACCCTACTGGCAGGGTCCACCGCTGCGCTGCCCTTGTCCTTAGAGGCTCCCTTGATACTGGTGCATCCCGATCGCACCGGCATGGGCAACTACGCCTTTGATGTGCCCACCTCCCCACCGCTGGAGCATTATTTTCAGGCGGCAGGCTTTACCCAAGTAGAAAGCCTGACCTACCCCGCCAAGCAAGCCTTTGAGGCCCAAGCGCTATGTGGCACACTGGCGACCTCCTGCCCGGAGACTATCCTGTTTGTCAGCTTCAACCCCTTGATTTACACCAGTCAAGCCGACTTGTACGCGCTGTTAAAAGCGCAATTCCCCCAAGCCCGTTTCCTACTGGCCTCAGCGGGAACGCCTTACGATTTGCAAAAACTGGCGGCGCCCCAGGCGCACCTGAACCTCTGCACGTATCGGCCTGCCAATATGGAGGCCCTGGCTAACTTATTTGCAAATGGTTTTTCAACAGAGGCAACATCTGCAAAATTGCAGCCCGCAAGGCCTGTCTAGGGTTCGCCATGGCCGCACGAGCGCTGAATTCATCCTGTGCCAGCGGTTGACAATAGAGATTATCTGACAATTGCAAACCCGGCTGGCACTGCCCGGGAACCAGAAAGACCGGTTTGTTTCCTACCAGCGCCAATAAATTACCCACCGCTTTCCCGCCCAGTGATGTCGCGTCAAAGCGGCCCTCCCCAGTCAGAATAATATCCGCGGCCGCCACTGTTTCAGGCAAGCCCAAGACTTGCGCTATCCACTGGCTGCCTGCAATCAATTGGGCATTATCTGAGCAATGCAGCAAACCAAAGGCCAAACCGCCCGCAGCCCCGGCACCGGGAAGGTCGGCGTAATCCACTTTTAAACAGTCTTTGAGTAGGGAGATCACATGGGTTAACCCGTGTTCCAGCTGTTGGCACTGTTCAGTGCTAGCCCCTTTTTGAGGCCCGAAAACAGTCGCCGCACCCTGTGGACCCAGCAGCGGATTGTGCACGTCCGTGGCAATGCGCAAGGCAGGCATTTGCACATTGCCAGAAACCAATCCGGCAGAAAGCAGTGAGCCATCCAGCCGACGGATACGGCATAAATCACCGCCACTCAGGGGCGCTTGAATTTCGTGATTCTGGTCATCCCAGCAGCGCAGGCCCAAAGCCTGCAAAGCCCCCAAGCCACCATCGGTGGAAGCACTCCCACCCACGGTAACCACCACTGTGTCTGGCTGACATTGACGCACCGCCTCACGAATCAATTCCCCCACCCCATAGGACGTGGACTCCATAGGGTGTCGTTCAGCGCCTAAAAGCTTCAAGCCATGGGCCTGCGCGGATTCAATAATCACCGTTTTGGTGGCGGGTTCCCACAAATACTGGGCCTGTACCTGCATGCCGGCCACTGGGCCAGTCACCATTGCGCTTTTCAGGCTCGCCTGAGGCAAGTTTTGTTTTAGCACCATCAAGGTATCATCCCCGCCATCGGCAATGGGGCATAGCTGTATATTCATAGTATCCCCCAAGCCTTCTATGAGGGCGGATTGCATGATCTCAGCAGCCTCCCAAGCGGTAAGGGTGCCTTTATAACAAGCAGGAGCTATCAAAATACTGGGTTTCAGTGCGTTCATGGCAGCATCATACCACCCCTCGGCCCTATGGAATGGTTCTTCCGCCAACCCCACAGACAGCGCTGAAAACTTGCTACAATAACAGTATCCTGAATTTCGGGGAGTGAGCGTGTTCTTTAAACGATGCGATATTAAAATCGCTGGCTTGTGGCTGGGCCTGTTGGCAGGGTTTGCGGCTTTGGCATACTACCTGATGCGCCCGGAGGTAGTGGGGTTTCTCTACGACGATGGCATGTACCTGATGGTGGCCAAAGCCCTGGCCCAAGGGCATGGTTATCGCTTAATGGAAATCGTGGATCAACCGTACTTTTACAAATATCCACCTTTGTTTCCCTTGCTGTTGGCGGCGGGTTGGCTGATTAACCCTCACTTTCCGCAAAATATCGTGTGGTTAAAAAGCATCAATATTTTGCTAGCTACCGGTACCTTGGCCCTGTGGGGCTATTATTTCCGTCAAATCCGCCAGTTTCCTCACTGGGCTTGCCTGTTATTAGTCGCTATCCTGGGCACCCACTGGCGCTTTCTGGAAGTCAGCATTGATCTGATGTCTGAGCCCTTATTCATGCTGCTCAGCACCCTCACCCTCATTCTGTGTCATCGGTTTCAGGAGAAAAATCAACCGTTCACGCCTGCCAAAGTGGCCTTACTGGTGGTTGTAAGTGTGGCCGCATTTTATACCCGCACGATGGCCCTACCCCTGATTATGGCCATTGGCCTGTGGCTGTGGCTAACCGGGCAGCGAAAGCAAGCCGGGGCTTACTGGCTCAGTAGCGCCTTACTCTCGCTACCATGGTTCCTGTGGTCCGGCTCCCGGAAAGAGACCACCTACGTCTTGGGCGATTTTTTAGTACGCACCTTCCAGGAGACTTACTTTCAATCCTTCCGCATGGATTTAAAGTATGAATACACCCTACCTGAGTTGATGAGCAAGGGGATTGGTGAGCTACTGGGCAATTTTTCCGTACAGTTTTCCCCCCTGCTGGAGCGATTTTTTCTAAACAAGCCCACCCTGCTCTCCGAAAGCGTCATCCTCGGCCTGAGTTTTACCCTGATTTTGCTACTAGGCCGCTACGCCTATCATCAACTAAAAGCCAAAAATTTTTCACCTGAAGGCCTTTATGTTTTGGTCTATCTGGCGATTTTGCCGTTCTGGAGTTTCTACAACGTCTATCCACGGTTTTTAATGCCCCTACTGCCCATCCTGTGGGCTTTGCTGTTGTCAGCGTTCTCTGTCCACTGGATGAAAAGTGAGCGAAAGCAATACATCCTGCCCCTAGTGCTACTGGCTGGCTTGGCCTTGAACAGCATTCATCTACAGCCCTACCTCAACAAACAAAACCCCAATCAAATGACCGTTAACAGCAAACTGAATGTTTGGCAGGACTACGCGGAAGCACTGCGCTTTTTAAACACCCAAACCCCGCCACACAGCAGCATTTATATTGAAAATCTGGATGAAGCCTACTTCTATGCGCTGAATACTACCCACCAAACCCTCGATGCCTTTTTATTTCTACCCATGACCAAACTAGAGCAGCTTTGCCCCAATCAAAATTCAGCCTGTCTATTCACAGTATTCCAATCCCAAATAACAACCCACCTGACCTTGGCGAAAAAGAAACACATTCAGTACCTTTTAATCAGTTCTTTGCAAATCAACACAAAGCTTCTAAAAAATAACTGGCACTTCACCATCAAGCAGAGCCCTCTGGCACAAACAGTAAAAGAAAACCCCTCACTTTATAACCCTGTGTTTCAATCAACAAATGGGTTAATAACAATTTATCAAGTACTTTCAAATTAAAAAGATCAGTAATTTTACCGATATAGCTCCCGGAGAAAAATCCGAAACCCTAAACAGAGCTATAATAATTTATAAAACAATCATTATTTTATTATGACACTAAAATCCACTCAAACTGTGTATGGTGAGGAAAAGGAGCCCCCTATGACAACTCAAAAAGGTTTCACCCTAATCGAATTAGCCGTGGTAATTGCCATCATCGCCATTTTAGCCGCAGTAGCCCTGCCCCGCTTTGGCGATACCACTGCCAAGGCTGAAGAATCATTGATTAGAGATTTAAAAGCCCAGCTGGCCAGTGCCGCAGCCATTTATACCGCAGAACAAGCGGCCACTCCCAACGATTTTGCTAGTTTTGTCTCCGATACCACCACTGCGGCATCACCAAAAACCATTGCCATTGGCGGTTTTGGCAAAGCCAATGCTTGTACAACAAAAGCAAGCACTATCACCTGCAATGCAACTGCCTTTTCTAAATGGAACAACGTTAGTTACACTTTCACTAATGGTATTGTGACCGGTACGGCCACTCCAACCGGTGGAAACTCTCAGAAGAACAAATTAAACTTTTAAAGAGTTTAACGAGAAGGAAGGCCAAAAATATTTGGCCTTCCTTCTTCATTAACGCTTATTGAGCATCCATCGCGTGTATACCCGACATTCAATTCTGGCACCACTGCTTGTAATGGTGCTTTTAACGTTTTTAGTGGGAGGCACCGCCTACCAGCAAACCTTGGGCTGGAAACAGGAAGTCAGTCGGGTCACCAATAATGTCAGCCAGCTGGTCATCCTCAGCAACATCCGCTGGGGCATTAAAAAAATACAACGGGAGTTACCCAAAGCCCCAGAGCAGGCCCAAGCCGACTGGAACGAAATCTACCGGCAAGCCTTACTGCTGGCAGACATTGAACAAAAAACAGAACCCGCCAAAACAGAATCGTCCTCGCCACTGGTGCAAACCATTCTCCAGAACCCTCGGCCCACCCAGACATTGGTCAACGAGCTCTCCCAAAACGAATTTTTTACCCTGAACCTGGAACCGCTAAACGATTTGAGCGATCTCCAGACTCAGGCCCAACAGGTGACCCAGTGGGTCACCCTCAGCATGATTGTGCTTGGGCTGATTTTGACCGGCATAACGGCCTTTGACCTGGAACGGCTGATCCAGCAACTGGCCAACTCCAGAGATTTAAATATCCGACTGCAGGAAGACGAACGCAAGCGCATTGCCCAGGAACTCCACGACGGGGTGGTGCAGGAGCTGGTCGATCTGAAACGAGGTTACTCTGCGGACAAAGTGGATTCGGTCATTCATAACCTCCGCCGGGTTTGTCACAACCTGAAGCCTCAAATACTGGAAGATCTGGGCCTAGTAGCCGCACTGGAGTTTTTAGCAGACGATTTGCGGCAATCTGGCGTTACACAAGTCACCCTAAACACGTCCAACGAAGAGTTAAAGCAACTCCCCCCACACTACGAACTGCCACTGTTTCGAGTATTTCAGGAACTTTGCTCCAACATCAAACACCACGCCCAAGCCAGTCAGGTACAAATCACCCTGGCTTATGCCCCAAAGGAAGGGCCAATTTTAAGCGGCACAGTCAGCGATAATGGCCGGGGATTTGACCCCAAGCAAACCAATCACCACAAACTGGGCCTGACCGGCGTTCAGGAGCGACTTCAACAACTGGGCGGGCAACTTCACATCCGAAGCGCCCCACAGCAAGGAAGCCGTTTTCAGTTAATTGTCCCGGTGAAGCAGCCATGAGCGGCAACGTGAGCAAAACCAAGAAAACCATCACCCTGATTCTGGTGGATGATCACGATGTGGTTCGTCAAGGAACTCGAGAAATGCTGAACCGGGCCCCCAATTTTTCAGTGGTCGGCGAAGCCGCCAATGGCGAGGAATTACTTGGCCTCATCAAACTCAAGCAACCCGATATGCTCTTACTGGATATCAACTTGCCCGGCAAAAATGGCCTCCAGCTGGCCGAAGAGATTCAACCCAGCTTTCCACAACTGAAAATTGTTCTGTTTTCAGCCCATTCCGACCTGCAATACATTCGTAAGGCCCAAAGCCTTGGAGTAGCCGGCTTTCTGAGTAAAACGGTCGATGAACAGACCCTGCAACAGAAATTGCTGGAGGCCTTTGCGGGAAATCAGCTTACTGTGTTATCGCCCGATGTGGCCGAAAAGCTGACTAGCGCTGAAGGGCAGAGACCCGACAATCCCTTTACCGCCCGGGAACAGGAAATTCTGTTTCAGGTGGCCCAAGGCCTGAGCAATCAGGATATCGCCAAACTGTTATGCCTGTCGGTCAAAACCGTGGACAGCCATATTGCCAACCTGATGAAAAAAACCGGCCTGAATAAGCGAACCTTGCTGGTAGCCTATGCGTTTGAACACGGCCTGGTTTAAATGGCTTCAACCGCAATATTGAGCATGATTTACGCCCATTGAGATTGACCCCATGGTCTATTCCTCCAATACGCAACAATCAGTTACAATACAACCAGTATTAGATCAGATGAGTGGTTGACGTGGCGTTGAGACATCCAATAGTTAATGGCATGATGCTGGCCTTTGGGCTTGGCCTTCTGACACCCAATCTATCCCTGGCTGCCGAGTTGAATGGCTTTGCCATCAACACCCAGGATAAAAACGTCACCGTGACTTTGTTCACCGATCAACGCGTCAGCTACAGCACCGAACACCAGGGCAAACAATTCGCCATTATTCTGCCGGAAACCCAACTCTCTCAAGAACAAATCGACAATGGCCTTCCGGTGGTACTGGATAATAAAAATCGCTTTATCGGGCGAGCAGTTCCCCATGGCGACGGCAAAGTTAAAATTATTTTGCCCAACCTGACGGCCAATGAGTATTCGGTTTCCGTTCAACAACAACACGGCAAGCAGCCTCAAAAGGTGGCGGTCAGCACCCCGGAAAAACTGAAGCCCCGGCCAGCGGTGACCAAAGAGCCTGCCAGCCACTTTGAGCAAGTGGCCGCTCATTTCCCCAAGCCCAGCCCCAAAAAAGAAGTGGGCACTGCCAGCATCAACAACAACCGACTGAAGCTGAATCCTGCGCCAGTTCGGGCCACTCAGGGAGGGGTCTGGAATCCCTATGTCTATCGCCCCACAGATTTCCAGCAGGAGCAGCAGCCGGTGCGTAAGGCCAGCAAGCCAGTCCAATCCTATACCACCCCCCGGACAGAACCTGTCAATACCATCTCGGTGGCGGAATCTATACCTGAGCCTCAACCGGAGGCCAGCGCCAAATCCGATCCGCTGTGGTATTTGCACGCGCTACCGCCAGCGCAATCTGTCCCCGCCGATGCACTGCAAGGCCCGGCTAACTCGATTGAGGCCCAAGCCAATCCGCAAGGTGCCACTCACACTGTCCAGCCGGTTAAAGTGGGCCTCAGTGACATCAAGGAACTTACCAGTGAAGTCCGCAAAGGCTTCCAATCGATTCCCCCCTGGCTGGTAATTACGGTGGCTGTTTTCTTTGGGGGTATCGGCCTGTTCTGTGTCATCGGTGGGCTGGTGCTTTTAAAGGTGCTGTTTACTCAGGCCCGCCAATCCTTGGGCAATGGGGTATTCCCGGCCAATATGGGCTTAGTCCAACTATATCCCCACCCTGCAGCAACCGAGAGTGGCGTGACTGGTGAATCGGAAACTCCGGAAAAGTCCACACACGGCACACGGCCCAGCTACGGACAAACCTCGCTTAAATTTGAGGACAAAAGCGCCATTAAAGCGCTGGATTACCTGAAAGAATCCCCGGTTAACGTGACTCAGGCCATCCACAACACTCGGATTACCCGGCTGCAAAATAGAAGAAGGACAGGGTTCAGGGATTTTCCCAAGGTTTCCAATCGCTAAGAGACTATCCGAAAAGTTTTCAGTCAGGTGAGGCTGCAAGGCCGAAGCAGCGCAAGCAAGACGCTTATACTGATAAGTAACGCATCTGAGCAGCACACAAATGCAGTAGACACCCGGAATGGAAGCTTTTCGGATAGTCTCTAAGGCCTACCTATCAGGTGTCGAATAAACCCCATCAAGACCTGCAGGCAAAACAAACACGCTTTCGTCAACAAGCGCCGGAGACTCCCCTGACCACACGTTTGCACTTTGCTTGTGTTATATTGAACTGGCAGTTATCTTGGCTGTAACAGCCGTATGAACTTTAGCAAAGAAGGAAAATGCTTATGGCAAGCAAAGTCGCCATTAATGGCTTTGGTCGCATCGGTCGCTTGACCCTTCGGGCCGCTCTGGAAAACCCTCGTGTGGACTTAAACGTCGTTGCTATCAATGACTTAACCACCCCCAAGCAACTGGCCCACCTGTTCAAGTATGACTCCACCATGGGCATCTACAAAGGCGAAGTGGACTTCACCGAAAGTGCCCTGATTATCGACGGGCGCACCATCCGCATTTTCGCGGAAAAAGATCCGGCCAACCTGCCCTGGAAAGACCTGGGTGTGGACGTAGTCATCGAATCCACCGGTTTTTTCACCGATGGCGAAAAGGCCAAGAAACACATTGAAGCAGGCGCCAAGAAAGTCATCATCAGCGCCCCGGCCAAGAATGAAGACATCACCGTGGCCATCGGCATCAATGCTCACGAATACGACCCGGCCAAGCACCACATCATCTCCAACGCCAGCTGCACCACCAACTGCCTGGCTCCCATTGGCAAGGTGCTTCACGAAACCTTCGGAGTGGTCTCCGGTATTATGACCACCATCCACAGCTACACCGGTGATCAGCGTTTGCTGGACGCCCCGCACGAAGATCTGCGTCGGGCTCGCGCCGCTGCCTTGAGCATGGTTCCCACCTCCACCGGTGCGGCCAAAGCCATTGGCTCCGTGTTGCCCGCCCTGAAAGGCAAGCTGAATGGTTACGCCGTTCGGGTCCCAACGCCCGATGTCAGCCTAACCGACCTGACCGTGGTCACCGAGAAACCGATGACCGTGGAAGCCATCAACGAGGCCTTCAAAAAAGCGGCTGCCAACGAGCTGAAGGACGTACTGGAATACGCCGAAGCACCGCTGGTCAGCACCGACTACATCGGCAACCCGCACAGTTGCGTCTTTGACCCGGAATTCACCCAGGTCATTGGTAGCAATATGGCTAAAGTCATTGGCTGGTACGACAACGAATGGGGCTACAGCAACCGCTTGGCGGAACTGACCCATATGGTTGCCGAACGGCTTCCGGTCAGCGTTTAATCGCAACTTTACAGAGGGGAGCGCTTGCTCCCCTCTCGCTATATCCCCCTTTGCTACATACAAACAGTTTGACAGACCATTTGAGTCGAGACCTATTTCGCAGGAGAGAGATTGATGGCTACCCCCCGCCGCCCCATTATTGCAGGCAACTGGAAAATGTTTAAAACCACTCAGGAAGCCACCGCCTTTGTAGAGGCCCTTTGGCAAAAAGTGCAGTCCCGGGCAACCGCTGAACTGCCCGAAATTGTTGTCTGTCCGCCCTTCACCGCTTTGAGCACCGTAAAGCAACAAGTGGAAAAATTGGGCGCACCTTTTATTGTCGCCGCTCAAACCATGGAAAGCCGGGATAACGGCGCTTACACCGGCGAAATCTCCCCACTGATGCTGGCTGATCTGGGCATTCGCTGGGTCGTCCTGGGCCACAGCGAACGTCGTCAATACTTTAACGAAACCGATGAAACCGTCACCGCCAAAACCTTGGCCGCCCTCAAGCACGGCATGACCCCCATCGTTTGTGTGGGTGAGGAATTGCAGGAACGGGAAAACGGCTTAACCGATGCGGTCATTGAACAACAGATCCGGGCCGTTTGCAGTCAGCTACAAACCAGTGATTTGCCCAAGATCGTCATTGCCTATGAGCCCGTTTGGGCCATCGGTACCGGCAAAGTCTGTGAAGCCGCTGAAGCCAACCGGGTTTGCGCCCTAATTCGGCATTTTGTAGGCGAATACGGCCCTGCGGAACAAACACGCATTTTATACGGCGGCAGCGTGAAAGCGGATAACACCCAAGCCCTGATGAGCCAAAGTGACATTGATGGCGGACTGGTCGGTGGCGCCAGCCTGGAAGCGGAAAGCTTTTTCGGCATCATCCAGCACGCCAGCCCAGTCACCGCTTAGGAGTAGCGCCATGCAGACCATCTCTCCCACCATTCAGGTGGCCATTCATCGGCTGGCCCACGCTCCCAAGCATTTGCCCGCTTACGCCACCCCCGGTTCCGCCGGGATGGACGTGCAGGCGGCCATTGGGGTTCCCCTGACCTTGCAGCCGCTGGAACGGGCCTTGGTGCCCACCGGCTTCATCATGATGCTGCCAGAAGGCTACGAGTGCCAAGTGAGGGCCCGCAGCGGCCTGGCCATTAAGCACGGCATTTGCCTGGCCAATGGCGTTGGCACCATTGACAGCGACTACCGCCACGAAGTCAAAGTGGCCCTCATCAACCTGTCCAATGAGGCATTCACCATCCAACCCGGCGATCGCATCGCCCAGTTGGTCATTGCCCCGGTCACCCAGGTGCAGTGGACGGAAGCCGAGGAAGTGGTCATGGTGGAGGGCCGTCAGGGCGGATTCGGCTCCACTGGCATTGCCGCCCCAGAAACGGCTTAAAACGCAGGAACCAATTTTGCCGTGAAATGCGTGATTCAACGGGTCTCTCAGGCCAGCGTAATGGTAGATCATGCCATTACGCTGGCCATATTGATTGTGGATTGCTGGTGCTGTTTGGCGTGGAAAAAGACGATGACGCCAGCAAGCTGGATTATCACGTGGGTAAACTACTCAAACTGCGGATTTTTCCAGATGAGCAGGGCAAAATGAACCGATCCGTGCAAGACATTCACGGCGGCATCCTGGTCGTGTCCCAATTCACCTTGGCTGCAGACTGCCGCAAAGGCAATCGCCCAGGGTTTGACAACGCCAAAGCACCCCAAGAGGCCGAACAGCTGTACTTGCAACTGGTTGAAAAACTCCGTCAATCCAGCAATCTAACCGTGGAAACCGGGGTCTTTGGCGCTGATATGCAAGTCTCACTGGTCAACGATGGCCCGGTGACTTTCATTCTGGAAAATTAGAAAGTCGGCAGCCGACTTTAGACGCATTAAGGGATGCCTCAGGCGGGCCGGATGGCCTCTAATATGGCTTGTCCACCTTGCTGTAAAAGATCATGAGCGAGACGCTGCCCGGCAATCACCGCATCCGGCGCTTCAAACATGGTGTAGGCATAAA
This sequence comes from Vampirovibrio chlorellavorus, assembly GCA_001858525.1. Lineage (GTDB taxonomy): Bacteria > Cyanobacteriota > Vampirovibrionia > Vampirovibrionales > Vampirovibrionaceae > Vampirovibrio > Vampirovibrio chlorellavorus. The sequence goes on from LAPX01000004.1 coordinate 270,251, forward strand.
CGGCCTCAGTACCATCCAGAGATAACACCACGCCCTTCATCTCGTAGCCCTGATCGCAAGGGCGACAATAAGCGCCCAACGGCAACTGACAGCCCCCGGCCAAGGTGGTCAAAACCGATCGCTCCGCCAGACGAATCACTTCCACGGAAGGCTGCTGCAAAGGCTGAATGAGGTTGCGAATCCGACCATCAGCCACCCGGAACTCAATGCCCAAAATCCCTTGGGCTACAGCCGGAACACTCTGCTCCCAGGCATCAAACGCTTGGGTGATTCGATCCTGCCAGCCCAGTCGCCTCACGCCAGCGGCAGCCAGTACAATGGCATCATAGGGGCCTTCTTCCAGCTTGCGGTAGCGGGTTTGCAAGTTCCCCCGAATCACCTGATAGGTCAAATCTGGCCGTAGTCGGCGCAGCTGGGCTTCTCGCCGAAGGGAGGAAGTACCCACCACGGCGCCCACCGGGAGAGCCTCAAAAGGCACCTGATTTTTACTCAGCAAAACATCACGGGCGTCTTCCCGCTCCCCAAAGGAAACCAAGGCCAAGCCATCCGGCAGTTCACCCGGCATATCCTTCATGCTGTGAACGGCCAAGTCAATGCGATTCTCCAGCAGGGCGACTTCCAGTTCCTTGACGAACAAACCCTTGTCCCCAGCCTTGGACAGGGCCGTGTCCAGGATAATATCCCCCTGGGTCTTGAAGGTGTGAATCTCCACCTCAACATCGGGCCATTGCTGACGCAGGGCCTCCGCCACCTGATGGGTCTGGGCCAAAGCCAGAGGACTTTCCCGGCTACCCAGCCGCACCAATTTTTCAGTCATCATCAGTTAAACCCTTTAGGCCGACGCCGTATTATCCCACAAGGCGGAAGGCTCCACCGAGCCAGTGTCTGCATCGACACTCAAATCAATGTCAATATCAAACAGGTGACTCAACACGGAGGCCTGCTGGTAAATCTCGGCCAAATTGCGAGAACTTTTCAGACGGACCGTGGGATCGTGCAAAATCTTGCGAATGAGGTTCTTGGACACCAGATCAATCAACTCATACTGCTTACCCAGAGAAGGATTGGCTGCCAGTTCGGCCTGACGGATGCTTTCCACTTTTTCCCGCAGGCGCGTGAGCGTAGGCACCACCGAAAGCGACATACGCCACTGCTGGAAGGCCAAACATTCCTCTTCCAGAATGGCTTGGGCCTGCTGTTTGATTTGACGCTGAGCCTCCCCGGAAAAACCGTTAATTCCAGCCAGATCATCGGTATTAAACAGCTCGATTTCATCCAATTCCGAAACACGGGCGTCCACATTTCGGGGAACCGCAATATCAATGACCAATTTGGGGCCACGTCCCTCAAAATCGGCCTTCCCCAGAACCACATGCGGGGCACCGGTGGCTACAAACAGCACTTCGGCGTGATCCAGCACCGCACCAAGCTGATCCCAGGTATAACCCTGATACCCATAGCGGGCACACAGTTCATCCAAACGACTCTGACTGCGGTTTAACACCACCACGTTGGCCTGTTGCGCCGGGGTCATCCCCTGCTTGAACAGGGACATCATAATTTCAGCCATTTTGCCACCGCCAATCAGGGCAATCCGTCGATCCATCAGCCCCGAATCGTGCTGCTGGGCAAAATGAAAGGCGGCAAGAGAGACGCTAACATCCTTATCAGACAGACCTGTCTCCGTACGTACCCGCTTACCCACACTGAGCGCCGCTTTAAAGAGCTTGTCCAATAACAAGCCCACCGTTTTTTCACGCTGAGCCAGCGCCAGGGTCTCCTTGACCTGCCCCATAATCTGCCCCTCACCGATAATCAGACTATCCAGCCCGGATGCTACCCGGAACAAGTGGGACACAGCATCTTCATGAAGCAAATTAAAGGTGTACTGACGATAAGGGACAATATCCAAACCCTTGAAAATCTTGTAAAACTGCTGGATCGACTGCAGACCCAACTCAGTATCCCGCACCACGGCATAAATTTCGGTACGATTGCAGGTCGTCAGAATGGCACATTCTTCAATTCCGGCACAGGCTCTCAGCACTTTCAGGGCAGCAGCGACTTCACCTTCCAGCAAGGCAAATTTTTCGCGCACCTCAATGGGGGCTGTACGATGTCTGACGCCGCTAACCAGAATGTGCATTGACTGTTTAACACCTCAAAACGGGGAAAAGGCTGATTCAGTTGAGTTGGACAGTGAAAACGACTGAGTGTGAACGAGTAATAAACCACAGTGCGCTGAAGACAATATTACAATGCTAACACATAGCACTACTTCATTGTATCGCTCTCTCTTGATCAAAGTATATGAGCAAAATTAAAAACACTCAATCCGCGAGAGCAGCGGGATTGAGTGTTTTTTACAATTAGAATTCCGGTCATTTCCAAAAAACCAAGTTGGAAACCGCTATACGGCAGCCACCACAGGCTTTTCAGACACCTTGGAGGCAGTGGCCTGACGCAAGGCATCCACTTTATCCAAGCGCTCCCAGGGCAGATCCAGATCCGGGCGACCTAAGTGGCCATAGGCAGCTACGTTGTGGTAGAAGCGGCCATTGTGCTTGGCGGGCAACCCTTGCAGATCAAAGTTCTGGATAATGGCCGCCGGGCGCAGATCAAAGTGCTGATCCACCAAAGTAGCCAGCTCGCTGTCGCTCAGTTTGCCGGTGCCCCAGGTGTTCACGTTGATGGACATGGGACGAGCCACCCCAATGGCATAACCAATCTGGATTTCGCATTTTTCAGCCAAGCCAGCGGCCACAATGTTTTTAGCCACGTGGCGAGCGGCATAAGCAGCGGAGCGATCCACTTTTGTGGGATCTTTACCGGAGAAAGCGCCACCACCGTGACGAGCGTAACCGCCGTAGGTATCGACAATGATTTTACGGCCAGTCAAACCAGCATCGCCCTGAGGACCACCAATGACAAAGCGGCCACTTGGGTTGATAAAGTACTTGGTATCGGCATCCGGCTTCACATCAAAGTGCTTGAACACTTCATCAATGACGAATTTGCGCAAGTCAGCATCAATGCGCTGCTGAATCTTGGTGTTATCGGTCTCGTTATCAATGGCCGGGTCATGCTGGGTGCTGATAACCACGGTATCAATGCGGTGCGGCTTATCGTTGACGTACTCGACAGTGACTTGAGACTTGCCATCGGGACGCAAGTAAGACAAAGTCCCGTTTTTGCGCACCGTCATCAACTGACGGGCCAAGGCATGAGCCACTTGAATGGGCAAAGGCATCAGTTCCTTGGTTTCGTTGCAGGCAAAACCAAACATAATGCCCTGATCACCAGCGCCAATCTTGTCAATCTCATCATCAGAGAGCTTGCCACGCACTTCATGAGCCTGATCCACGCCACCAGCGATATCTACAGACTGCTCATCAATGCTCAGCAAAACGGCGCAGGTTTTACCATCAAAGCCACCGGAGGATTCTCCCACGTAGCCAATGTCCTGAACGGTTTTACGCACCACGGAAGCAATATCCACATAACAATTCGCCGTAATCTCCCCGCTAACCAGCACCAAGCCAGTGGTGACAGATGTTTCAGCGGCAACACGGGCCTTGGGGTCCTGGGTCAAAAAAGCGTCCAGAATGGAATCAGAAATCTGATCGCAAATTTTATCGGGATGCCCTTCGGTCACGGACTCGGAGGTAAATAAATAGCGAGAAGTGGACATGCCTGGGTGACTCCTTGATTATGCGGATTTAGCCGTTACTAAATCCTGGCAACATGTGTCTTTTGGACTATTTAAAAAATCACACTTTAGAGAAAGCATGAATTAATAGCGCTTTATTTTAGGGCAGGGGCAATCCAGATGCAAATTTTGCCAGCTACAAATTTTGAATGCGCGCAGCCAGCCGTTACGACTGAAGCGAGGGTACGGCCTGCACGAAACGGCGGGTAATTTCATGAGGACGGGTCACCGCCGATCCAATGACCACAGCAAAAGCACCCAGAGCAAACGCCTTGGCTGCTTCAGAAGGCTCCCACAAACGGCCTTCCATGATCACCGGAATCTCCACGGCGGCCACCAAGCCCTGCAGCAAATCAAAGTCCGGTCCCTGATCTTTTCGCGGCAAAGTCTCTGCGGTATAGCCGGACAACGTGGTGCCTATCAAATCAAAGCCCAGTGCTTGAGCGTTCAAACCTTCTTCCAGCGTTGCGACATCCGCCATCAGCAATAAATCTGGATAAGCGGCACGGGTCTGAGTGACAATCTCCAGCAAGGTTTCGCCAGAAGGCCTTGGCCGCAGAGTGGCATCCAGGGCCACAATGTCGCAGCACCCAGCGATGCTTTGCACATCGGCAAACCCCGGCGTGATATACACCAGCTCCTGGGCATTTTTAGGAATACGATGCGGCTTGGTAATGCCAATCACCGGTACTTTTGGGTGCTGCCGCTTGAAGAGCTGCATATTATCCGGCTGGGCCATCCGCACGGCGCAAGCCCCGCCATTTAAAGCGGATTCAGCCAGTGCGCACAAGATCTCGGGCCGATCCAGCGGCTCCCCTTGAGAGGCCTGAACCGAGACCACCACGCCACCCCTCAACGATTCCAGACTGATAACCATCTCCTGCAACCCCTTCCTCAAACCAAGCGCTTGCCAAAGCCGATACAGGCATCAGTCTAACACCCAAACCCCTTGGCGAAAATGGCCGGGCCATTATATCGCTTCATAAAGGTGGATGATGAAGCCCCTTCTGTGCTAGTCTATTCATTCCAATTATTGATGAAACGATCCTGTTGACGGCCTGTTTCATCGGTTCACGCCTCGACTTCTGGGTAATAACCTCCACCCACTCCGGGGAATGACCTTGGAACAGCTTCACCAATCACACAACCAGTGGCAGCCCTTTATGAGAGACAAGGCAGGCACAAGGAACAGGTAAGGAAGATCGTGACAGCGGGTGTTTTGGAGATTCGGGAATCCACAGAAGCGTTAGAGGCCCAATGGCTTCATCCGCTGGCGGCCCGTAGTGCGGCCAGCTTGGGGCGCCTGAAAGTGGAAAACGCCTGCCAAATCCGTACCGACTTTCAGCGGGATCGGGATCGCATTCTGCACGCCAAAGCCTTCCGACGACTCAAGCACAAAACCCAAATGTTCATTGCCCCCATGGGCGATCATTACCGCACCCGCCTCACCCACACACTGGAAGTGGCCCAGGTCTCCCGCACCATTGCCCGAGCACTGCGCCTGAATGAAGATTTAACTGAGAGCATCGCCCTGGCCCATGATCTGGGCCATCCGCCTTTTGGCCATACTGGCGAGCATGTGCTCAACGACCTTTCCCCCCTGGGCTATCACCACCAGGAACAAGGCTTGCGTATTGTGACCCTGCTGGAACCCCTGAACCTGACCCGGGAAGTGCTGGATGGCATGGAAGGTCTAACAAAAGAAAAACCTTCTTTTCTGACCCTGGAAGCCCAGATTGTAGACATTGCAGACCGCATGGCCTACCTGCACCACGATGTGGAAGATGCCCGACGGGCCGGTATTATGCAGGATAACGATCTCCCTCAGGCGATTCGAACCGCGTTAGGCGCCAATCGGCTGGAACGACTGGATTGCATGGTGACCGATATGGTCAGCACCAGCGCCAAAAATTTAAGCGAAGGAAACCCCACCATCGCCCTGTCTGCTGAAACCTGGGAGGCCATGATGGCCCTGCGACAGTGGATGTTCGACAATATCTATCTGGCCCCGCAGCGCATGGAGCAAACCGAGAACGTGCGCCGCATGCTGTTGGCCCTGTACGAGTTTTACATCAAGCACCCGGAAGCCCTCAGCCCCAATCTGCCGGCAACCGATCCTTTGGAACGACGCATTCTGGATTATATCTCCGGCATGACCGACCGTTTTGCCATAGAAGCCTACAAAAATTACCTGCTCCCACAAGCCTACCGGGCCTTTAGCGTCAATATGTTTTCCGGAGAGTTGACCCAATGAGCCGTCTTTCCTTTGCGGAAGCCGCTGAGCGGGTCAAAGGCGGACTGGACATTGTGGATGTCATCCAGCGTCACGTGGTTCTGAAAAAAACCGGACGCAGCTACACGGGGAAATGCCCCTTTCACAACGATAAAAGCCCCTCCATGAACGTCAGCCGGGAAAAAGGCATTTTTAAGTGCTTTTCCTGCGGGGTGGGCGGCGATTCCCTAACCTTTTTAATGAAAATTGAAAACAAAACCTTTGGGGAACTCATCCGGGATTTGGCCCAGGAACAGGGCATTGACATTCAGTACGAAGGCCAGCAAGCCGAAACGGTACAAATCCAGCGAGATGCCCGGCAAAAGATTCTGGCCCTCAATGAATCGGCCAGTCAGTGGTTTGCCCTGCAACTCCAAACCGGCGCCGCTCAAGAGGTGCGCCAGTATCTGAGCAAGCGATACACTGACAAGCAACAGTGTCAGCAAGCCATTCAGGCCTTCCATCTGGGCTATGCCCTGCCAGGCTGGGAAAATCTAACCCCTTACCTCAAAAGCCAGTTTGATTTTGTGCAAGCCAACCCGGATCTGCTCAATACAGCCGGTCTGGCCAGTACCCGCGATCACGGGCAAGGCCAATACGACCGGTTTCGGCATCGTCTCATCATTCCCATCCACGATGAAAAGGGACAGGTGGTGGCCTTTGGGGGGCGTGCCCTCAGCGATGAGGACAAGCCCAAATACCTGAACTCCCCGGAAACGCTGCTGTATAAAAAAAGCCAGATTCTCTACGGCTTCCATCAGGCCAAAGATAGCATCCGGCAAAGTCGAACAGCCATCATTATGGAAGGCTACTTCGACGTCATTACCGCACATCTCCACGGCATCACGGAAGCGGTGGGCTCCTGCGGCACCGCCATGACCGACAGCCATCTGAAGTTGCTGACCCGCTTTGGGGCGCAAACGGTTTATCTGGCCTTTGACTCGGATGAAGCAGGCCTAAAGGCGGCTTTAAGCGCCATCCAGCTCATTGAACCCTACGCCGAAAGCGGGGATGTACAAATTAAGGTGCTAATTGTACCCGACGGCAAAGATCCGGATGACTTTATTCGTCAACACGGCGGGGACGCCTTCCGAGCCTTAATAGACGCGGCTCAGCATTTTTTAACGTTCAAGCTGGGCATGGCCATTCGGGGCATCGACTTCCACAGCCCGGAAGGGCGTATTCAGGCTGCCAATCGCCTGACCCCTCTATTGGCAGCCATTCATCGGCCCACCATGCGGGCAGAATATTTAAAACTCTTCTCCGAGCAAATCGGCCTTGACGAAGAGTCCCTGGCCCTGGAAGTAAAACGCTACGAGTCTGCCAGAAATCCACAGGCCAACAGAACCTTTGGCAATTTTCAAAAATCCGATCGAAAAAAAGCAATTTCAAAAGGGGGTTCGACTTCATTCAGGAGAAGCGATGTTGCTCCCACCGAGAACGTCACCGTCCTTCGCGCCCAGTTGTCCTCCCGGCAAGTTGCCGTGGAAAAAAATCTGCTCAAACTTGCCCTCTACTCGACTGAAAGTTTCTCCACCATGATGCGTCTCCTCCATGCGCAAGCGGCTTTGACTTTTGATGAACCCGTTCATCAAGAGATTCTGATGGGCTTGGAAAATCTGGATACCGCCCAGTTTGAAACAAAGACTGATCCATCGGATAATGGATTCGTGGGAACTTTGATTGACAAAATGAATCACTTATATTTTGACAAACCGGACGTGATTCATACATTCGCCGAACTGGCCTTTACGGCAGAGTCGTTTTGCGAGTCTATCGGCTTGGGTGACATCAAGGGTTCATTATTTAAGGACAAAGTTACGAATCTGGCGCAAGAACAGCTCGCCTTGCTTGCTAACTGTCAACGACTCAGGCATCTTCAAGCCCTGAAAGCAGACGCTTTACGCAACGACGGCAACCAAGTCGAGCTCACCTACCAGTTTCAGGACCGGCTGCTGGCCAATACAGGGCCTCCGGGGAATCAAACACCCGGCTAGGCACCTCACCGTAGTCAGCACCAACATCAACTGTATTATCAACGCAATAAGGGATGGATACCAACCATGACCAAACGTAGATCCTCAAAAAAGAGCGAAGACTCCTTGTTGGCCATGATCAACAAGAGCGAACGCGGACGTGATGAGCGCAGCGGCGTCGATGAAATCTTGTCCGTTGATGATGGGGATTCCGATCAGATTGGTTCTCTGTTTAACGATGCTGCCAGTAGCAGCAGTGTGGCCCTGCTGACCAACGATGACGAGCAGGAAGAAGTAACCTACAACGTGGAAACCCGGGGTCTCACCCTGGATGACCCGGTGCGTATGTACTTGCGGGAAATTGGCCGTATTCCGCTGTTGACCGGTGATGAAGAAATTGAGCTGGCCCGTCAAATCGTGGCTGGCGGCGAGTCCGGCGCCCGGGCCAAACAAAAGCTGGTTCAGGCCAACCTGCGTTTGGTGGTCAGTATCGCTAAAAAATATGTAGGCCGTGGCATGTTGTTCCTGGATCTCATTCAGGAAGGGAACCTGGGCTTGATTCGGGCCGCTGAGAAGTTTGACCACGAGCGTGGTTACAAATTTTCCACCTATGCCACCTGGTGGATTCGTCAGGCCATCACCCGGGCTATCGCCGATCAGGCTCGCACCATCCGGATCCCGGTGCACATGGTGGAAACCATCAACAAGCTGAAGAAGATCACCCGTAAGCTGGCTCAGGAACTCAGCCGCAAACCCACGGAAGAAGAGTTGGCCGCTGCCATGATGATCACTGTGCCCAAATTGCGCGACATCATCAAAGTGGCTCAGGAGCCTCTGTCTCTGGAAACCCCCATCGGGAAAGAAGAAGACTCTCGTCTGGGTGATTTCATTGAAGACCGGGAAGCCAAAGCCCCTGCCACCACGGTTGCGCATGAATTGCTGCGGGAAGATCTCACCGAAGTGCTCAGCAGCCTGTCTCCTCGGGAGCGGGATGTGTTGCGTCTTCGCTTCGGTCTGGATGATGGTCGTCAGCGCACCCTGGAAGAAGTGGGTCAGCTGTTCGGGGTTACCCGGGAGCGCATCCGGCAAATTGAAGCCAAGGCTCTGCGCAAACTGCGTCACCCCAACCGCAGCCGCCGCCTGAAAGAATACATCGAATAAGATCGATTCTTAATTAAGACTCATTCTGATAAAAAGCCTTCTGAATTTTCAGAGGGCTTTTTAGTGCAGAACGGTGTGAAGATCGGTGGAGCCTGTCCTTTAACCAATACCGTCGTAAATACTGAACAACGGCATATAAATCGATAGAGCCACAAAACCAACCACGCCACCAATCACCAGTAGCATTATCGGCTCCATCATGGTGGTTAAAATGCCCACCCGGTGATTGACTTCCTCTTCTAGATAATCATAGGAGGCTTCCAGCATTTTTTCCAAATCCCCGGACTCTTCACCCGTTGAGATCATCAACATCACGATATCGGGTACATAGCCCGTATTGGCCAAGGCCAGGGCTAGCCGCTGGCCGCTTTGAATTTGAAAGTTAACCTGCTTAAAAGCGGCTTTAATTTGGGTATGGGTCAAGGTCTCTGTGGATAAAGCCAGGGCATCGGTAATGGGCAACCCAGCACCAAACGCAATAAACAGGGTGGACACAAAGTGAGAGCTTTGAATATGCTTCACCAAATCCCCCAAAACCGGAATTTTCAATGAAATCCGATCCGTCAGCTCCTTACCCACCGGGCTGACCAAAAACTTGTAAAAGCCAAACAGGACACTGCCCAATAAGGGAAACGAAACAAACCAGTAACTCCTTAAAGCAAAGCTAATACCCATCATAATCTGGGTAATCAACGGGAGTTCTATGTTCATTTGCTTGTAAATATCGGCAAACGTTGGCAATACCAGCAAAAACATAACCAATAAAACCAGAGACAAAATAAACACCACAATAATGGGATATATGGCAGCGGAAATAATCTTCATTTTAAGTTGTTCGGCTTTGGTCAACATCTCGGTTAACCGGGTCATGGTTTGATCCAGCTCCCCACTGCGTTCACCCGCTTTCGTCACGCTGACATAGACCTCATCAAACACTTTTTTATGCTTGGCCAGTGCCTGACTAAGGGTATAACCCGCCAAAATATCCTGACGAACCCTGCCCACAATTTTGCGAAACTTGGGATTGGCCGCAAAGTTTTCGTAGTACATCAAGGCTTCCGTCACCGGAATACCGGCACGAACCATCATCCCCATATTTCGCGTAAAGGCGATTTTATCCTTTGCACTGACCCCCATGACATTCTGGACGAACTCTGCCAGAGGATTTTTTTTATTACCGCCCCCTTTACTCTCACTGGAAATAATGGAGATTTTGGTAGGTATTAAGTTCTGTTCCCGTAATAACTCTCGCGCTTCTTTCTCACTGACCGCAGAAATCACCCCGTTCGCACGGGTGCGATCACTAATCTTCATGGCTTCATACTGAAAAGACGCCATAAATTACTGCCCCCCCAGGTTTACGCCCAAGACGCGGGTCACTTCCTCAACGGTAGTGGTGCCATTCAAGACTTTGGCCCGACCGCTCATTCCTAAATTTTTCATGCCCGCAGCAATAGCAGCGTCTTCAATTTCCAGGTCCGAATGACTGTCATTGATTAATTGTCGAATTTCCCGATCCACAATCAGGATTTCATACACCCCACTTCGGCCAGAGTAGCCCGAGTTCATGCATAACTCGCAGCCTTTGCCTTTATACAAAATCAGTTTATCCAGGCGTTTAGCTTCAGAATACGGGAAAAGTAGAGCCTTCTCAGCATCACTGGCCTCATAAGGAACCTTGCAATACGAACAAATATTCCGAACCAGACGTTGTGCCAACACACCAACCAAAGCAGAACCAATCAAGTTGGAAGCTGCCCCCATCTCAATCATCCGGGTAATGGTGGCAGCAGTAGTGTTACTGTGAATGGTACTAAAGACCAAGTGGCCGGTTAAAGCCGCGTGAACGGCGGCTTCCAAAGTCTCATAATCCCGAATTTCACCGACCATAATCACATCCGGATCCTGACGCAACAGGGCTCGCATACTGCTGGCAAAGGTGTAATCGGCCTTGGGATTTACCTGGGACTGGTTTAAGCCTTCAATCTGCAATTCCACCGGATCTTCCACGGTACAAATATTTCGAATGTCGTCGTTAATCCGCTGAAGTACGGTGTACAGCGTGGTGGTTTTACCGGAACCAGTGGGGCCACACACCAAAATAATGCCATACGGGGACTTGTACAAATATTCCAGTTTACGAACGTCTTCCTCATCAAAGCCCAAAGCCTGAAAGTCACTGATATTTTTGGAAGGACGCAAAATACGAATTACAATTTTCTCTCGGTTATCACTAACCGGCAGGGTGTTAACCCGCAAGTTATAATCGGTTCCTTTGTACTTAATGGTAATACGGCCATCCTGAGGGCGCCGGTGCTCGGCAATGTCCATCTTGGCCATAACTTTAATCCGGGTGACAAAACTGGATTCCATATTTTGAGGAACATCCAGAATGGTGCGCAAAATGCCATCCACCCGGAAGCGAACCAGGTACTTTTTGGGGCGGGGCTCAATGTGAATATCACTGGCGTTCCGCTCAATGCCTTCCTCGATAATTGAATTAACCAGCTTGACCAAAGGGTTACTGGGATCGGAGACTTCGGCATCATTTTGCTGACGAAAATCCAGCTCTTGTGCTTGTTCCAGCAACTGCCCCGAAAAACTGGAAATTTCCTGCTTCAGAAAGGTCGTCGCTGATTCTGTCAGATTTTTATTACAGAATTCAATAAATTCAATGCTGGTACAAACGGTCACCAACGGCCGCATACCCGTGATGAAGGTAATCTCGTCAACCACTTCCCGGTTGGCCGGATTCACCATGGCCACTACCAAACGGCCCCGCTCTTTGGCGAGCGGAATGACCTGCTTATCCCGGATAAACTCATCCGGAAGCAACGCCATCAGTTCTGGATTAATGGGAATTTTGGCAATACTGACATACTTTAGGCCGTATTGAATCGCCAGTGCTTGTCCCAGTTGCTCTGTGGTAATTTTGCCCAATTTAACCAAAACCAGACCAATAAATTGGCCGGTCTTTTTGGATTCAAGCAGCGCTTTCTCCAGCTCCTCGTCATTAATCAGACCCGCTTCCTGCAAAATTTCGCCAATTCGCTTGCGAGCGGGTCGACTTATAGGAACGGGAGCACCGCTATTAAGATTTTTCTCTTCAAGGCTCATTGAACAAATTTACCAACACTGTCCTCATCAAATTTATCTGGAGAAAGTCACTGTCCTGACTTTAGTTTTTCAGAATTTCATCCAGGCTATCCAGCACTTCGGTCTGGGGAGTCGATTTTTGATAGACCCGATCCATCTTTGTTTTCCGTGACTCCTTGCCGGACTTTAATGCCGGACCGGCCTCGGACTTTAAAGCGTCTACAGTCGTTACCTCTTTTACCGGATCCGCAAATACTTTTTTAGGATCTTGCAGCACCTGCCCTACTTTCGGCAGGGATTGCCCCGAACCCGTTGCAAGAGGCAAGGTTTTTGACTGTGAAGTAGACTTGGCATCCGGTATCGGCTGCAATGGTTGTAGTCCACTATTTGAATTGGCAGGGGGCTCCGGTGCCGGGGCAGAACCCATAAATTTAGGCAACGATACCGGCTGCATGCCACCCTGCCCATGATTCAGGTTCAGGGGTTTGCTTGTCCCGCCCTGAGGCTGAGTAAAGTAACTGACCGCTTCTTCCTTCAGAATATGCGGTGTAACCATCAGCACCAGCTCGGTCTTTTCCTTGTTGTTGCTGTTGGTCGCCCGAAACATGGCGCTGACAATGGGCAGCTTATCCAAACCTGGCACTCTGCTGATATCGGTTTGAGCCGTTTCTCTCAGCAAGCCACCAATCACCAGTGTTTCACCGTCCTGAACCCGAACACCCGAAATATCCATACTACGAGTGGCCAATAAAACGGTAGAAGTGGTGGTGGCCGATGCACCACTGCCACTGGTTGCGGTAACCGTTCGCACCGGCTGTGAGACTTCTGGCTGTAAACTCAGCACCACCGAACCATCGTTAAAAATTTGAGGCGTTAAATCTACAGTGACTCCGGCCTCTTGTGTCGTAATGGTGGTGGTAATGGTTTGGGTACCATTCACAATGGTGTTGGACTGACTGATGGTAGGAACCTGGTCAGTAATGCTAATGCTGGCCGCTGTATTGTCCAGGGTGACAATAGTGGGATTGGCCAGGATTTTACCTCTCAAATTCTGACTGGTGTAACTGAAAGAAACCGTGTTGGTAAAAGTTTCCGGGCGTGATAACTGTAATTTTTGCTTGGTAAAGGGACTGGCCAATTCAAATAAATTGGCTCCCCCTGAGCCCAATGGGCTTAAGCGGGCAATTCGCCCAAAGTTGAAGGAATCCCAAGTCGGAATCATATTTTTCAGGTTGGAATCCTGAATCTCAACCAGGGAAACCTCGATGGCCACCTGCGGACGACGCACATCCACCTGATCAATAATCGAGTCGATCAGGCCCAACTGCTCATCAGTTGCCAACACAGTTAGCGTGGCAGAAATCGACTCTGGAATAAAGGTAACACCACCGGCGGTAAAGGTATTGAGACCCCCTGCGGCACCACCCGCAGCACCGCCACCCGCGGCACCACCACCCGCAGCACCGCCACCCGCAGCACCGCCACCCGCAGCACCACCACCCGCAGCACCGCCCGCAGCAGCACCGCCCGCAGCACCACCGCCCGCAGCACCGCCATTGGCGTTCGCATTGTTACTGGTGAAAAAATTTGCGGCAAGCACCTGAGCCACATGAACGGGTGAATTATGCTTAATGTGATAAACCTTGCGGTTACGAGGCACGTCCAGCTCACGCAGGGCATCTCCTATCAACCGGATATCAGAGTCCGTCCCCAAAACCAGCAGGGAATTCGTATCCATATCGGCGGAAACCAAAGCCGCTCTGTTACCACTAGGACGCTGCACCCTCAAAATAGTATTATTTAATTGTCCGGCTATGGTACCGGCATCTTTGTATAAAACCGGAATGGCTTTAAAAGTCTTGGCCGTTAAATTACGATCCAACGCCGTTTGCTCAGAAGCAACAATAACCGTATTGCCATCTTTGGTATAAGACAATTGCCCTAGGGTAAAAATGTATTCCAAAGCCTTGTTGATGGGGATATCTTTGATATCAACCGTCAGCGTCCCTTCTACGGACGAATCCAGAATAATATTGAAATTACCCTGCTTGGCCAGCATATTCAGCAAATCCCGAATATTGGCATCCCGTAAATTTAAGCTAATTTTTTCCTTGGAGGATGAGATAGCAACCTCTCTGGAAATGGAAACTTGTCCTTGCACTGGCTTTACCGTAGTCGCACTAACCGCTTCCGCCAAAGCCACCAACTGCAATCCCGGCAGAAAAAGACTCAGAGCAAGCACCACATTAAAGGTCTTTTTAAACAGCTGGAAGCCAGATTTCAAAGAATAATCTGGCTTGAGGAATTGTTTCTGCCGAGGCTTTAACATGGCTATTTCCCTTTAACGTTCCTGCAAATTCACTTGAGTGCTGGCGCCAGGTGGGGAAGCGGATCTCCCCCCTGATGATTGCTCGAATAATTTTTTTAAGTTTTCTAATGCCGAACTGGTTTTATCACTGGAGGAACCACCCGATGCACCCAAAGAAGGCATAGACTGCGAGGCGGCAGGTTCACCCTGACCATTTGCCCCTGAACTAGCGGCTGAACTGTAGCCAATAATATCGGGCAAACTGAATGTTCGGGTCTGGGCTTCTTTACCCAAAAGCTGTAAATCCACCCCGTCCGAACGCACCGCTATCACTTTCGCCATACCTGCCCCCAAGGTAATCACACTGCCCTTTTCAGCAAACTGACTCTGACCATCACCGACGCCAATCAAGGCCATGGCCTTTTTTCCATGCGACATCACACCCAATAACGTGACACCGTCAAACGGGTCGGTGGGTGTCACAGTCGATGAAGCCGCAGATGAACTGTCACCTGATGACTCAGTACTCACCAAAGCCTTTGGCAACCAGTCCAGAAATGGATTGG
The DNA here is from genome assembly GCA_001858525.1 of Vampirovibrio chlorellavorus. Lineage (GTDB taxonomy): Bacteria > Cyanobacteriota > Vampirovibrionia > Vampirovibrionales > Vampirovibrionaceae > Vampirovibrio > Vampirovibrio chlorellavorus. The sequence continues at coordinate 285,339 of LAPX01000004.1, forward strand.
CCTTGGCCGCAATAATGGAAGAGGCCAATTCAACAGTATTGCCAGCCTGCTCTACTTTGGCAATCGGACCCAATGCATTCACGGCCGAAGCGTTAGGATTAGATGCTGTGCCTTCCGGGAGCGTTTTCTCTGCGCTCAGCGGGCTTGGGGAATCCGGACTTAGGGAACCCGGCTTCGCAGGAAGTAGGGCCGATGCCGTCTGCACGACTGGCGTTTGATCCCCTCCCGGTTTTAAGGCAACATTGGCCGGAGATTTAACACCCGGAGTGCCCGCCGGAGTTCCCAGAGACTGACCAGGCACTTTGGGAGTACCCACACCACCGGGACGGCCTGGAACAGCCCCACCCGGTCGCGAGCCGGGCGTGCTTGAAGGCGCTTCGCACCCAGAAAGTAACAGCACAAAAAGCAGTGACACCAACAATGCCAAAGAAACACCACTGGGGCGTTTCGCTTTTTGAATACTGCTATCCAAGGGCACTGTCATTGTATTTCCTTCACAAGAACCAAGGTGTTCAAGGGCTGGTTTGTCCCAACTTTCACTTATCCAAGTCCAAGTTATTTTTCGCGCTGTTCGGATCATACCGTGTGTCCTCATCAGGTCGGCTCCTCCAAGCAATGGAACTGTAGTCCGCTTTTCTCCTTTGAACAGTGTGTCTTGGTAATTATTAATTTTTCCTTAACCGGATAGACACGGCTTTTGGTCTTGCCTACTATAGAAATACTCAAAAACTACCTAATTCGTAGTATTAACACCTGTTTAGATTGTGGAGGTTCTTATGCCTACAACTGAAACCAAAGTCGCAATTAAACCGCTCGGCGATCGGGTCGTGCTGGAAGTCCTGGAAGAAACTGAACAAACTTCCGGTGGCATTTACTTACCTGAAACCGCTCGTGAGAAGCCCCAAAAAGGCAAAATCCTGGCCGTGGGTCCTGGCAAACTCAATGACAGCGGCAAACGTGAGGAAATGCAGGTGCAAGTTGGCGATGTCGTATTGTTCGCCAAATACAGCGGCACTGATGTGAAACTTACCGGCAAGGAAGTTAAAATCCTCTCCGAGAAGGATATTTTGGGCATTATTGAAGGCTAATTCCTTCAAAGCCCACAGTTGAGCATTATCCCTACAGTTATTAGTAAGCAGAGGTATAAACACAATGGCTAAGCGCATTGTATTTGAAGAAGAAGCCCGTCGCGCCCTTGAAAGCGGTATTGATGCCGTGGCCAACGCCGTGAAAGTGACCTTGGGTCCCAAAGGCCGTAACGTGGTTCTGGAAAAGAAATTCGGTTCCCCGCAAATCGTAAATGATGGCGTCACCATCGCTAAAGAAGTGGAACTGGAAGATCACCAGCAAAACGCTGGCGCCCAGTTAATCCGGGAAGTGGCCTCCAGAACAAACGATGTGGCCGGTGACGGTACCACCACCGCTGCGGTTTTGGCACAATCCATTGTCCACGAAGGATTGAAAAACGTTGTGGCTGGCGCCAACCCGCTGGGTCTGAAGCGCGGTATCGACAAATCCGTCGGCGTGATTGTGGAAGATCTCCGCAAGCAAGCCCGCAAAGTAGAAAACCGTGAAGCCATCGCTCAAGTTGCTTCCATCTCCGCCGGTAACGACGAAGTGGTTGGCAACCTGATTGCTGACGCTATGGACAAAGTGGGTAACGAAGGCGTTATCACCGTTGAAGAATCAAAGTCCATCGGCACCCAGTTGAAAGTAGTAGAAGGGATGCAGTTTGATAAAGGCTACATCTCCCCTTACTTCATCACCGACACCGAGCGCATGGAAGCGGTTCTGGAAGATTGCTTCGTCCTGACCGTCAACAAAAAAATCAACCTGGTCAGCGACCTGGTGCCCATTTTGGAAAAAGTGGCTCGCGAAGGCCGTGGCTTGCTGATTATCGCCGAAGATGTGGAAGGCGAAGCCTTGGCCACCTTGGTGGTCAACAGCATGCGTAAAGTCATCCGCGCTGTGGCCGTTAAGGCTCCTGGCTTCGGGGACCGTCGCAAAGCCATGTTGGAAGACATCGCCATTCTGAGCGGTGGCCAGATGTTCACCGAAGATCTGGGTATGAAGCTGGAAAACGTGACCATTGAGCATCTGGGTAAAGCACGCCGCGTGACCGTGACCCGTGAAGCGACCACCATCGTGGTGGATGAGCACACCAAGTCCGACGTGGAAGCCCGCGTGAAGTTGATCAAGCGTCAAATCGAAGAAAGCGACAGCGAATACGATCGTGAAAAACTGCAAGAACGTCTGGCCAAATTGGCGGGCGGGGTTGCCGTGATTGAAGTCGGCGCTGCCACTGAAACCGAGCTGAAAGACAAAAAACTGCGTCTGGAAGATGCCTTGAACGCTACCCGCGCCGCTATCGAGGAAGGCATTGTGCCCGGCGGCGGTACCGCTTTGCTGAAAGCCACCCTGTCTCTGCAAAAATACGCAGAAACCTTGAAAGGCGAAGAGCGCACCGGTGCTGAAATTCTGGTTCGCGCCCTGGAAGCCCCTTGCCGTCAAATCGCCGACAACGCTGGCGCTCGCGGTCAAGTGGTGGTTGAAAAGGTAAAAGAAGAAGCTGGCAACATCGGTTTTGACGCCCTGAACGGTGTTTATGTCGATATGTTCGCCGCCGGTATCGTGGATCCACTGAAAGTAGAGCGCTCCGCTCTGGAAAACGCAGCCAGCATTGCCGGTCTGTTGTTGACCACCGAAGCCCTGATCGTGGATCTGCCCGAGAAAAAAGGCTCCGCCATGCCCGCCGGTATGCCGGGAATGGATGACTACTAGACTGTAGTTTTCCAACTAAACTCAAAAGCGACGGGCCTCAAAAACCCGTCGCTTTTTTTATAGAACTGAGAACGGCTAAAAAACCCTACTGCAAGGGACGATTGTTATTAATCCCCGGCCAGAAAATAGCCGGTTGAGCATTCCCGGTGTTAACCAGAGTAGGTCCCACATTAATTTCCGGATTCGGATCTTTTACCCAGGAATCACCGGCGTAATGACGCCCTCCGCCACTCCATATACGGTGCTCCGAAGGCAGGATCGATTTTTTCAATTGCTTTTGCTTAAGCTCGGGATGCCGTTTCTCAATCACACGGTTGATCAGAGCGGCCACAGGGGCGCCAATCATCAAACCGGAAATGACGTATCCCAAAATGGGATTGACGGCCCGTAGCCCTTTCACAAAACCACTTTGAGAATACTGAATATTGCTCATCAGGTTTTTGGCAATACGACGATTGGTTTCTCCCTGTAAGGGCTTCAGGGCATCCTGTTCCAATTGGGCAAACTGCTGATAAGCCTGTCCCTTGAGATTTTTCAATTGTTCCAGAACACCGCGAGAATCCTGCAAGACCGCATCAGTACGTCCCTCTGATTTTAAACGGTCCAGCACATCCACGTTTTTATCCAGTTCCTGGGCCAGATCTTTCAAGGTGGCACCAAAGCCACGCAGGTTCTCATCTTCATGACTTGAGAGTTTTTCAAGCCAATCCTGAATGACCTGACGTTCAGCCGTGGACTCTTCTCGGCGGCCCAGCGATTTATAGAGAATCTCGTTATCGATTCGACCATCCACCTTGGCCATCAGCTTAAATAATTTAACCCCGGCATAGCCCAGCGTTAAAGTCGTGGCTGTATTGACCAGTGCCTTGACCTGCCCCAGGCCCGTTTCTTCCTTACCGGCCCGGTAAGCGGCCAGTGCAATACCCAGCAACGGATATAAGCCCGTGGTATTGGCCAGCACCAGATAGGCCAGAGACGATTCACCCAGAACCCGCAACCAGGCGTTGCTTTCCTGACCACTACCCTTTAAACTTTCCCGGCCCTGATTATAAAGCAGACCGGAACCAGCCACGATCAAGGGCATTAAGGGTCGAAAGCTGATCTCAATGGCTTTGCTGGTCGCCGGTGAAGGCTGTCCACGAATAATGCGTTGCAACCCAGACGCCAGCCCCTGAACAACGGTGGAGCTGTTATTGCCAAAACGCAATTTGGAGAATGCCGGGCTTGAGCCAACAGGCTGCATACCATCGTGCCCTCAGTTGGGTAATCTGAGAAAGAAAACCAGCTAAAAGGCAAAGGGTGTTAAAATCACAAGGTTTTATTGCAAAAAGTTTACAACTAAAGCAGAGAGCCCAGCGCCCGGTTGATCTTTTGCAGGTAGGGCATGCATACGGAACTGACCCCATTGCGATCCACATAACCCGGCCCCTGATAGTAAGCGGACAAGGCATATTCCAGATTGCCGTTGTACTTTTGCACCAGCCAGCCCAAAAAGCGGGCTGTGCCAGCAATGTTATCCACCGGATCGTAGGGGTTTAAAACGCCCAGCCATTTGGCCGTAGCCGGCTTTAACTGCCCCATGCCAATGGCCCCGGATGAAGAGACCGCATCCGAGCGAAATGAGGATTCAATGGCAATCAGGCTGGTCAGCAGACGGTAATCCACCCCATAGCGCTCGCTGTAGCGCACAATGGCATCAGCAATGCTGCCAATCTGACCGGCAGGCAGATTTCGATTGTAACTTTGCACGTAATTACTGACCGCCACCACTTTCTGACGCAGTAAGGCCGTATTTTCAGCAGCCATAAACGGAGAAGCCATGGCCGCAGCTTCGCTAATCTGCAAAGGCGTTTCACCCAGTGACTCCACCTTGGCCGCCTCCAGTTCTACACTGGATTCCTCCGGCACCGTGGCCATTACAGGACTGACTTGCCCTAAAAAGAAACCCAAACTCACTGCTAAAACCAATTGGGTGCTTAACATCCAAGAATAAGAATTCAGACGCATTCAAACGCTTCCATGCTACTTAACTCAACTGCCACAGAGAAGCCCGGCCCAAAGGCGCTTGCTTTCTTTAAAGAAAGGGACTCACTGTGTTGCTCACTGCCATTATGCTTTCTACGCTTTTGGTTTTAAGACAGAACCCGCATAGCCCTAGCTGAGCGGGACGCTTAAAAGTAGACCTCATTATACCGTCATCATTTTAAAATCGGGAAGCCCTAAACCAAAGAATCCAGAATACGGATGAGATCCGCAGGGGTGTCCACACCCACCGGTGCTTCGGAAACCACCGCAGCGTAAATGGCCATCCCCGCCTCCAGGGCTCTCAATTGCTCCAGCTTTTCCAGCTGCTCCAAAGGAGAGGGCGGCAACTGGGTAAAACGCTCCAGGGCAATGCGACGGTAAAGGTAGATTCCAATGTGCCGATAGGCGCCTTGAGGCAAAGCAAAGGCATCCTCCGGCGCATCCCGATGGTAGGGCACTGGCGCGCGAGAAAAATAAAGCGCCTGTCCCTGAGCGGTCAGCACCGCCTTCACCAGATTGGGCTCCTGCCAATCGTCCACCGTATGAATGGGTGTGACCAGGGTAATGATATCAGCGGCCGGAAATCGCTGAATCCCATCAAGGGCCGCCTGCAAATGAGAGGGGTTGATAAAGGGCTCATCGCCTTGCACGTTCAATACCCATTCAAACTCAGGCAAGGTCTGGGCCACTTCCCACATCCGATCGGTTCCAGAGGGGTGGGCCGGAGAGGTCATCATAACCTCGGCCCCAAAACCTTGGGCTGCCTGGGCAATGCGCGGGTCATCAGTGGCGATCAGAACCCGTTCAATGGCTGGCACTCCCCGCACCCGCTCCCAAACGTGCTGGATCATGGGCTTGCCCTGAATATCCACCAGCGGTTTCCCCGGAAAGCGAGTTGAAGCGTAGCGAGCCGGAATGACCGCCAATACTTTTGGGTGCTCAGAAGCAGAATGACTGGGGCTCACTGGCTCTCTCCCCTAACAGAACCGACAAAATGCTTTACACTAATAGTTAATCACGAATAGTCATATACAGTCGCCCCCGGTAACCCAAGCCCACGCCTTCAGGTCATCCGTTTACCGTTAGTACAGGACCAACACCCCATGCCCGATTCTGCCCTTGGTTCCAATGCGTTTGAACAGGCGCTCCATTCGGTCATCCCCACCGAGCAGGTGAATCCCCGCACCATGGATATCGATTTACTCTCGACCGAAGCAGTGCTGCGCAAAATTAACGCGGAAGACCAGTTGGTAGCCTTGGCTGTAGAAAAAGCAATTCCCCAAATCGCCATCACCGTGGACGCCATCAAGACGGCCTTTAACAATGGCGGCCGACTGTTCTACTTTGGGGCGGGCACCAGTGGCCGACTGGGCGTGCTGGATGCCTCCGAATGTCCACCCACCTTCGGGGCACCGCCGGAGCTGGTGCAAGGCATTATCGCCGGAGGGGAGATTGCCCTGCGCAATGCCGTGGAAGGGGCTGAGGATTCCGCCGAACAAGGCACACAGGATGTCCAAACAGCAGGCCTAAAAGCGAATGATGTGGCGGTGGGCATTTCCGCCAGTGGACAAGCCCCTTACGTGGTAGCTGCCATGCAAGCCGCTGAAGCCCTGGGTTGCTTCACTGCCGGATTAACCTGTGATCCCAATTCCAAACTGGCTCAGGCAGTCCGTCAGCCCATCGTGGTGGACGTAGGGCCGGAAGTGGTAGCCGGGTCCACCCGCATGAAAGCAGGCACCGCCCAAAAACTAGTGCTCAACATGCTGACCACTGGGGCCATGATCCAGACGGGCAAGACCTTTCAAAATTTAATGGTGGATGTGCAACCCACCAACCTCAAGCTAAAAGCCAGAGCCCGACGCATTGTGGCCGCCTTGGGCCAGGTAAGCGCCGACGAGGCCGCGGCCATTTTGGAGCAAACCCACTATCAGGTAAAACCAGCTATTTTAATGGCCCGTGATAAAATGACTCAGTCGGAAGCCTTGCACAGACTGAACGCAGTTTCGGGAAAGCTCCGGTTGGCCCTTCAGAATGATGGCCAAAAGACTTAATTGGGGAATAACACAATCATCGATTCCCTAATCTGCAACCCATTAAAAGTACTGAAAGAGGGAACCCCATGAGTTTGCTATTTGATCGTCTCCTGCAAAAGCCCGATGCCAGCCTGTTGGCCCTGATCGAAGATGAAACGCAATGGACACTGGCCGAATTTCGGGAAAAAGCCATCCGGCTGGCCTCGGTGCTGCAAGCCAAGGGCATTCAACCCGGGGATCGGGTGGCCCTGATGTTTATGAACCAGAAAGAGTATCTGGTGGGCTTTTTCGCCGTTTTATACGCTGGAGCCATTGTGGTACCCATTAACGTGTCCATCCCATCGGACGACATTATTTATGTTGTGCTGAACTCCGGCAGCAAACTGATTTTAACCACCTACGCCTTCAAACACTGCTTTGAAGGACGACCCATTCCGGTCATGATGGCCAACCAACCGGCTGAAGATACCACCTATCCCAGCCTGGAAGAAGCGATCGAGCAGGGGAATCCCCAATTCCCGCAAGTACCCTTTGGCGATGCCAACAGCATGCGCATTTTAATGTACACCTCTGGCACCACTGGCAAGCCCAAAGGCGTTATGCTGAGCGAAAATAACCTCATCGCCAACCTGGAAGGCATTCACCCCATCTTCAAATTCTCCCATTTGGAGCGCCTGTTGCTGGCTTTGCCCCTCTTCCATGCCTACGGTTTGATTATCGGTCTGTATGCCCTGGATGCCCAAGCGCCGATTTACCTGGTGCCCAACTTTGCCCCCAAGAAAATTCTGCAAACCCTGGTGGAAGGCAAAATTACAGTTCTGCCTCTGGTGCCTACCATGTTCAGCGTCCTGCTGCACAGCATCCAGAAAGTGGGTGCCGAGAAACTGGCCCACTTAAAAGCCTGTATCTCCGGCGGGGCCTCTCTGCCGGAAAAACTGCTGCGCCAAATTGAAAACAGCCTGGATTTGGTGGTGCTGGAAGGCTACGGCCTGACTGAAACCGCCCCGGTGCTGGCCGTCAATCGCCCATCCGTCGGCTCAGTGCCAAAGTCCGTCGGCCCAGCCTTGCCCAATGTGCAACTCAAACTGGTGGATGCCCAGGGAAAAACCATCGACTGGCAACCCGGCCAAACATCGGCAGAAGGTGAAATTATGGCCAAGGGCCCCAACGTCATGCTGGGCTATTACAATCTACCCGAGGAAACCAGTCAGGTGTTTGACGCCGAAGGCTATTTCCGCACCGGGGATTTGGGGCATTTCGACGCTCAGGGCAACCTGTTTATTTCCGGCGGGCGTATTAAAGATTTAATTATTAAAGCGGGCGAAAACATTGCCCCCGTGCGCATTGAAGATGTATTTTACCAACACCCGGCCATCCTGCATGCAGCAGTCATCGGCATCCCCGATGAAAAACTGGGCGAAGATATTGTGGCCTGCATCGAACTCAAAGAAAGCGAAACTGTCACGGAAACAGAACTCAAAAAATTCTGTCAGGAGCATCTGCCCCCGTTCATGGTGCCCACTGTTATTCGCTTCTACGATGAACTGCCTAAAAACCAGACCGGTAAGGTCATCAAAAAGCAGCTGCGGGAAGAAAATCTAAACCTGCTGCAAAAAGCGGGCAGTTAAACTCGCTTCTGCTTGAAAACGCTTATTTTTTAGCGTTGGCCTTAAAGGTTAATCCGCCGCCCAACAAGGCGTCCAAATCAGCCTCAGTCATGCCGTCATCTAAACTGATAGGCGGTTTCGGCTTGCTGCGCAAATTGGCGAACGCATCTTCCAGTGCCAAGCCTGCGTCATTTGGCTTTTGCTTGCGATTCAGAGGCCAGCTAGATTGCGCCTTCTGCCATAACTGATCTTTGGTGTTCTTGACTTTGTCTTTCCAATTGGCCGGTTTTTCATCCAAAAAGGCATCGCCAAACGGATCGGCTTCAGCAAAGGGATCAGCCGCAGCGCCCCCGTTATTAGCGGTCAAACCGGGCCGCTGGGTTTTGGCGGCCTCTTGACGGGCCTTCAGGCGTTCTTCCTGAGCCATGTCCGCCAATAAAGACGGATCGGGCTCTTTCCGCAACCACTGATCAAATTCCGTGGCCAACTCTCTGGTTCCCGGGTCCAGCATGCGAATCAATCGGTTATCCACCGCCTGCGGCATTTTCTTGATGGCCTGCTGAATCTGGGCACGGGCCTTTTCCACTTTAGGCCCAATATCCTGAGCCAAAGCGTCCATATCCACCCCGTTCAGCTTTTCCAGCAAGGCGGGGTTTTCTTTCATAAAACTGGCCACCACCGTGCCAACCTTCTGCCCCATAGCATCGGCGGTCAAGGGCTGGCTGTTATCCGTCAGGCTGGACAAGGCAGACGCCAAGCCCGGTGAATTCAACGTAGAAGCGGTACTGAAGGGATTCTGAGACAGAGATTGGGGAGTCGAAAATGACCCATAGGGGACAGACGACGATTGAACATTAGAGGACAGGTTATTCACAGCGGGAAAAGCCGCAGGCAAGCCAGAAAGGCCAGACGGATTATAGGGTGCCGACCACTGCGAACGGCCCGTAGTCACCAAGGTAGGGGAGGCCACCGGCGCCGAGAATCCAGTCGCTGACATGGGGCGATTGGCCATGGGATAGGACGGTCGCTGCGGCATAGAAGAGGTCAACTGGGGAGCGCTTGGATATGGATAGAGAGATGGTCCGGTCAAAGTCATTGCGATTCACCCTGTTGTGCAGTTGTAAATGGAGCCCCAAACTTGGGGAAACGAGTTAAACAGCCTATCTGGTTATTATTTGTTGCAATAAAACCCAGCTATTTTTATAAAATCTCATTCACCTAAAACCTGGTCAAGAAAAAAAGTTGCCACTGCACTTAGAAACCCCTCCCTCTCCTCAATAGCGGTCAGGCTCAATTTAACAGTAGGTGCGTCTCCCGGCCTAATTGTTTTTTCTGAAAGTATGCGCGTCCTGACTGGTGGTGGCCCGCTCCCGCAATAAAGCCGCCGCGCTTTTCAGGTGACTGTTCAGCACCCGGGGCTGCTGGACGGCCTGCTTCAGCAATTGCTCCCAGGAAGATTCCACCGAAGCCGTTTCCAGAGAGGTATGAGCGGAGTGTGTTGAAGCCTTACCCATAGATCCTTTGTCCACAAGCGGTGCAGACGAGTCGACCGGGGGTCGCTCCGGCTCTGGCGGCAGAAACGGAGAGAATCGCCCTGTTCTGGGCTTGGTCCCAGCCATTTTAACAGCATTGTCCTTCTGAGCCTGCGTGCCGCTTTGAGCCGATGAGGTGGCACCCTCCGAGGCGGTGGCCCCGACCTCTTTCAGCATACTTTCAAACACTCGCCCCAGACCGGTACGATGCACACTTTTATAGCGTTCAAAGCTAACTTCCGCCGCTTTTTCGTAAGGCTGACGATCCTGAATCTCTCGCATCGGGGCATCGAGCATTTTGGAGGGCATCGCAGGAACCCCGGCGTTGGCTGTGGCTTGCGCCCCTGAATCCCCAGCTGCATTCCCTGGCACGACAGAAGCCATCGATTGCCCCACCGCCCCTAAACTATCCACATGGCGCTTGACCATTTCCAGGGTATCACCCATCAACAAGCGTTCTTTCACCCGGACGAAAAACTGCAGATCGGGCTCGGCAAAGGCGAGATCCCCTTTAAATGACAAATAGCCGGACGCCTCATAAGCAGACCGGGGCATTTTAAAATACTGCGATAAGCGAACCAGAACCGTTTCGGTCAATTTCAGCTTATCAGCCGCTTCTTGCAAGGAATAGCATACATGCGTCATTTAAAAGCACCCGACTTGGTGTGTCCCTACCGGTTTATCCATTCATTATAGGTCAAACCGCCAAGATTGTGTCCCGACCCGCAAATGGGCGACCCAAAGAAAAAGCTTTCCAGTTGACTTTACCCTTACAGGGCAAACGCGGAAATAGCGTATTGAAAGGTACTGACGGGCTGAGCCTGCGCTTGCAACGCATAACAAGCCAGCTGAACCAAGCAGGCAATCAGTACCAGACTGAATAAACCCGGTAATAATAATTCCCAAACCCAGTGTTCAGCAACTTCCGATTGAGGAAGCCGTCGCTTACTCTCACTGTCCATGCCCATTTTCCCCTTTAAATCAATACCCTTCATTCGTAAAAATGCTTCAAGCCCAGGGCAAGTAACATCATAGACACAACGATTCTTCTCCTCGTAGCGCTTTCAATGGCAGTGAAACCCAAACGCCTTCTGAATTAATGCTCTGTTTCAACCCGGCTTCAGAAGGGCACCCACAATTGGCCCATAAACCATTTCAAGCTCTCCAGTAGCATAAAAACAGTATATCCATATTTCTTGCTACAGACTTAACAAGTTCGTAACACGCTCTTAAAATCCTCCATCCGGAGTATCAAGTATCGACGACAACTTTCGATACATAAAACATAAATCCACATCTCTCTCTTTCTTTCCCTGATGAACCACACGGTGCCCCTAAAAAAGGCACCTTTTCTTTTTCTTCGGGGGATCAGTGATCGGCGTCTCTAAAACTCAGCGTACAGGCTGCACTCCTGGTGATTCTCCACAGAATGCAAGGTCTTTCGCGTATCCTGATCCAGATTGACCACGCTATACGGTGCCTTTCCAGCGGGCGCGGACCATTGATGATGCACCGAGAAGGGCGAATCAACCGAACCCCGGTCATGCCCATGAACCAGCATTTGCACGCCATTGTTGAAAAAGGGCAGGCTGGCCTCCTCTTTCAAAGCATCGCGCCGCCACAAAAAGCCCTGTTCTGGCTCCATACTTTCCAGTAGTTCTTCCACGGGCGTTTTTAAGGAATTTTCCTCAAAAGCCTTTCCGGCATAAGTTTGCCAGAAACGATTGGCCCAGGACTGCCAAAAACCGATATCACTCAATCGGGCACGTCCGGATTTGCTATCGGATTGAGGGACTGGTGCACACTCCAGATATCGCTGAGATAGAACGTCATTCAACCGGGAGACTTCCACCGGGTTAATGGGAGCGTGTGTAAACAAGGTTTTGGATTCCGGCCGATAGTGCACCAACTGAGACGCTTGTACATAACGATGGTAACGATCCCGCAGATCGAAGATGGAGCCTGGGCTCCAGGCAGGGCGTAATGACATCTGAACCGCTTCCCCCTCAGGATGAATCGCCACCCGCACCTGACGCTCACTATCTGTGGCCATCAGCAGCGAACGTCCCAGAGAAGCCGCCGTGTTCCAACCCATCGGAAACATGGCATAAATCAGGGTCTGCATGCCCGCATGATCGTGATTGGAGGCCAGCGTAATAAGGCGCTTAGGGTTGTCTTGGGTGATTTGATCAATGACATCCAGGGTTAAAAAATCCAAGGCTCCCCGATCAGACAAGACGTCTCCTATCAGCAGCAACTGCTGCCCTTCCGCCCCTGTCCACCGAAGTTGTTGAATGAGCGGCCTTAATTGCTGATAGAAGCCCTGATACCGTTTCTGGCGCTGGTTAATATCATCAATGGCCTCCTTAGAAAAAGCAGCCATTTTCAAAAGCCGTTCCGACCGTTGTGGAGAATTACCGTTAATGCGCGATGTCACATAACGCCGGAAGGGATTGGCCCCCGGTGGGTAATTGGGTTCCGTTAAAATATCCTGGGCCAATGCGTCAGAAATTTCCCGGAAAGACTTGGCGCTATCCGGAGGCATGGTGGCCAACCCAGTGGCCAGTAGTGTTTCTACCAGTTTTTGATAAGAGCCATGCAAATCGCCCAGGGCGATTAATTTAGCGCCCTGCAGGTGACTGGACAAATTTTCCGGTTTAAGGGTACGGGGCATGTAGTTACGAAGCGCGTCTTGCTCATGATCTTTTTGCCGCCGGTACACTTTAAACGGATAAGGAATTTTTAATTGCACAACCGCTTGCCGTTCCAGCGATACGGGCGCTTTTTCAGACGAGCCGCTGAAATAAACGACATCCCCAGACTTGGCGGCAACTTGCGTCCCCAAGGCAGGCTGAGCAGGCTGAAACCTGTCCGCCTTTTTATGGGGTAACGCTGGCTCCAAGCCCGATTTGCTGGATGAATGGGGCCAAGCCCCGGATAAAATTCGCATTGGATATCCTGATGAGTGATCGACGAGAAACTTCAGAGAATACGATATTGAACAACAAGCTTCAATCAAAATTGTCCAGCAATTGACTTCCCCCAAACATGCCTAATGCAGAACTGTACCGGATGAGGTGCGTGGATTTCTCGATTTTCAATCGGCCCCAATACCCATCAGGACAAAGCATACGCTATAATAACGCTTATGCCTGTACACGCTCCTTTACTGTATCAAAATATTGATGAGGCTTATATTGCCCGCTGCTTGGCTTTGGCTGAACTGGGTGCCTGCACGGTCAGCCCCAACCCCATGGTGGGGGCCATTGTGCTGGATGCCGCAGGGCGCAAGGTGGGCGAAGGGTACCATCAACGGGCCGGAGAAGCCCACGCCGAAGTCATCGCCCTAGAGCAGGCAGGAGACAAAGCCAAAGGCGGGACGTTATACGTCAATCTGGAGCCCTGCAACCATTACGGCCGAACGCCTCCCTGCACCCAAAAAATTATTGAGTCCGGCATCCAGCGGGTCGTGTGCGGCACCCTGGATCCCAATCCACTGGTGGCTGGCGCTGGGCGGGACATGCTGCAAAACGCCCGCATTTCTGTACGATACGGCTTTTTAGAAGCCGAATGCAGGCGGCTGAACGAATTCTTTTTTCACGCCATTGTGCACAAAACCCCCTTTGTCACCTTAAAGCTGGGACTCAGTCTGGACGGTAAAATTGCCAACCGTCACGGGGAAAGCCAATGGCTGACCGGAGCCTTTTCCCGGCAATACGTGCACCATCTGCGCCAGCATTACGATGCCATTTTAACCACCTCGGAAACGGTGATTGCCGATGATCCGCAACTAACCGTGCGGGATATTCCCAACATTAAAAAGCAACCCATCAAAATTATTCTGGATCGCCAGTTCCGACTCAATCCGGATAAGTACCAAATCTTCAAAGGCGAAGCCCCCACCTGGGTGGTTACTTCTAAAACCAGCCACAATACTGCCAATGCTCAAAAAGCCAGAGCACAAGGCATTAAAATTATTGAGCTGGATGAAGCAGGAACCGGCTTAAACCTGAAAAGCCTGATGCCGCAATTGGGCGAACTGGAAATCAACAGCCTGTTTGTGGAAGCCGGTGGTCGACTGGCCTCCTCCCTGCTGGCGGAGAATTTGGTGAACAAGTTTTACCTGTTCTACGCCCCCAAAATACTGAAAGATCAAATGGCCAAAGCCGCCTTCGGCCCCTCGTTCCAACTGGATTTGCCCGACGCCCCGCAGCTGGAAATCATTCAAACCCGCCAACTGGATCAGGATTGGGTGGTGGAAGCGCAACCTTATAAAAAGGTGAAACACTACCCCGGCCTCATCAATACAGCCACCGGGCTTTGATGATTGGGTTACCCTTCTTCAAGATCTCTGGCAGGCCCTTGGGAAGAATGACGGTGCAAGACGCAACCACTCCCACAGTGATGCCCATCCGTCACGGGATGAGTCTCTGCCGGAGTCGACTCTGTCGCTTTGCCGTCCATGACCATTGGGGCAGATAAGACCACCTTGGTGCAAAAATGCCCACAAGCCTCACAGACCAAGGTTAGAGTTTCCAGCATGCCATGCGTTTGTGTAAACACCTGCTGACACTGGGAACACCGATAGTGATAGGTGGGCATGGCAAAGGGCCTTTCGCCAAATCAGGAGCGAACCGTAAGCGCCCGCACTTTGGCGTATTTCAGAAAAACCTGCAAGGTATTGGCCATGGCCATGGTTTGCCCGGTAATGCCCTTAAACAAACCACCCAGCAAGAAAAACTGCTTCCAGGCGGCCAGCTTGGTTTTAAATATTAAATTGGCAGGCTTTTGCGCCCCATTGGCCGTGCCATGCACTTCCAGATATTGATAAGCGGCCAAGGTGGAGAGCTTGTTAATAGTCGCGAACAAGCTTTCCACGGTGGTAAAAGGCTCGTACCCCAAGGGGCGATCCAGCTTACCCACATCACCATTGACCGCCAAACTGCACTCCCAGTTATCCCGAATCAGCCATTGCTTTTTGCGCACCAGCCGAAGCACCCGTTTGGGCTCATCGCCCAGGGGCACAGAAATCCACTGGTTTTGAAACTTGAGTTGCCGGGGGATGGTAAACCCATTGAGATGGGCCGGCGTATTTAACAACACCCCATCCACTTCGTGCCGCAGCATTTCTTCTACCCATTCATCGGGCTCTACCAGCAATAACCAGTCACACTTGGCCATGGATAGAGCATCCCGGCGAACCACATTGAGATTTTGAGAAGGATGAAACAAAACCTTGTCGGTAAAACCACGGGCAATGCTTAACGTGGCGTCCGTACTACCCCGATCAAACACCACCAATTCATCCACCCAGTGCAGGGAAGACAAACATCGTTCCAAGGTTGCAGCATTATTTTCGGTGATCACAATCGCCGAAATGGTTTGGGATTTGTAGGTCATCTAACGCTCACATCACTTCTTAACTCTAGAATACCAATAAATTTACAATTTGGAACATTTGATCTTCCATTAAATTTTTTAAAACAATCAAAAGACTGCGATGAGTTGAGCATGTCTCATCCTTCGTGATAGCATTTTTCATTATGGCTGGACATTCTAAATGGGCTCAAATCAAGCGCAGTAAAGCGGTTAAAGACGCCAAACGAGGCGCCAATTTCGCCCAATGCTCCCGAGAAATTATTATGGCCGCCAAACTGGGCGGGGGTGACCCAGAGGGCAATTTTCGGCTGAGAACGGCCATTACCAGAGCCAAAACGGCGGGGGTGCCCAACGACAACATCAAGCGGGCCATAGAAAAAGGCATCGGCGCAGGCGGGGCGGACCAACTGGAAGACCTGTCCTACGAAGGTTATGGGCCGGGCGGGGTGGCCATTTTTATTGAGGCCATGACCGACAATCGCAACCGTACCGCCGGGGATATTCGCAGTTACTTTAACAAGTACCAGGGCAATTTAGGATCAGATGGTTGTGTGGCCTGGATTTTTGAGCAAAAGGGCCTCATTCGGGTGACCCAAACCAGCCACGCTGAAGAAGCGCTGTTTGAGCATGCCTTGGAAGCCGGTGCTACGGATTTTTCCGCTAACCCGGATGAAGAGGGTTTTGATATTTTTACGGAACCACTGGCCTTGAACGCAGTGGCCCAAGCCTTAACGGAAGCTGGAATTACAGTGGATTCGGCGGAAGTCACCCGCATTCCCCAGAACACGGCCAAGGTGGGCAGCGAAGCGATTGCCAAACCGCTGCTGAAGTTGATGGATGCCATTGAATCCCACGATGATGTGCAGCACGTTTACGCCAATTTTGAAATGGACGAGGCCCTGCTAGCCAAACTGGAGCAGCAATAAGGCATGGTGGCTCTGGCTACCCATCACCTGCACCGCTTTTTCCGGCAGGTGAGCGAATCCGCAGGGGAAGCCCTCATGCTGGGCGGATCGGCAGACGTAACCCCCTTAAACCAATGGGTCATTGTGGGGCTTCATGCCCGGCAATCCCTGCACCTACAAGGAAAAACCCTCGACTGGACGGGTCCACAGAATAGTCAACACATTGACTTAACCGGCCAGAATGCCCGGCAACGCTTGTTTGAAACATTGGAACTGGCCCGACAACAGTGTCAACCCTGGCCCACCGAAAAGCAGACATTGGGCTTGCCCATGGCCGGTGGACTGGCTGGTGTGTTGGGCTATGAGTTTTACCGTTGGTGCGATTCCGGCTGGCAACAGGCCGCCCCGCCCAAAACCATCGATTGGCCGGAATTGCAGTTGTTCGAATTTGAGGACTGGTTGTTCATCAACCTGAAAACCGCAGCGCTCACCGTTTTAAGCAAAGATGCCCAGCGCACAGCTAATTATCATGATCTATGGCATACGGGCTCGCAATCATCCGCTACCCCCGAAGCGAATGCTGACCGCCCTGACCTGAATTTAAACGCCACGGCCATGGCCGATTATCTGGAAAGCTTTCAGGTATCGTTTCAACCGGAAGACTTTACGCATGCAGTGGAACAACTGAAGCAGGATATTTTTAACGGGGAAATTTATCAGGCCAATTTATCGCTGCAACTGCAAAAAGAATTGAGCCTCGATCCCTACGCCCTGTTTGAACGGTTGTGCCTGAAGAATCCTTCCCCTTTTGCCGGTTTTTTGAAATCAGCACAAGGCGTTTTAGTCTGCAATTCCCCGGAACGACTGGGCCAACTGAATGAGCAGGGACGGGCCCAAACCCGCCCCATTGCCGGTACCCGTGGACGGGGCCAAACCCCCGCAGAAGACGAGGCCATTGGCCAAACCTTGCTCAATAACGAAAAAGAACAGGCCGAACACTTGATGCTGGTGGACTTGGCCCGCAATGATCTGGGGCGAGTCTGTCAGCCCGGTTCCGTACAAGTGGATGAATTTCTGGTGCTGGAGCGGTACTCGCATGTCACCCATGTGGTCAGCAACGTGGCCGGGCAGCTTAAGACACAGGCCAGCGGCTGGGATCTGCTTCAATCCTTATTTCCGGGCGGCACCATTACCGGCTGCCCCAAAATCCGCTGCGTGGAACTATTAAGCCAATTAGAGCCGGTATCCCGAGGGCTGTATACCGGCAGCCTAGGGTATGTGGATGCCAGCAGTTCGGCCATGGATTTTAACATCCTCATTCGCAGCGTTTACCTGCGGCCGCTGACCAACACGGAGCACGATTTACCGATGCGGTATAATGTGGCTGTTCATGTGGGTGCGGGAATCGTGCATGATGCCATTGGCTCGCACGAATACCGGGAATGCCTGCGCAAAGCCAACGCCATTCTCAATGAACTGTACCGGTTAGAAGCCCAGCCAATGAAAGCCTGACAAGGAGTTCTCCAAGATGCCAGCCAGCCAGCAAAACGAAGTGGTTATTTTCAACGCCAGCGATATTGAACGCAGCTTAAAGCGTCTGGCCCACGAGCTGATTGAGCACAATCAGGGCATTGAGGACATTGTATTACTGGGCATTGTCACCCGCGGCAAGCCACTGGCCGAGCGGGTGGCCAAACTGCTGCAAGCACTGGAAGGCAAAACCGTCCCGGTGGGCTACCTGGATATTACCCTTTACCGGGATGATACCAGCCAAACCTTCAAGCCCGCTTCGGAAAGTTATGTGCCCGTGGAGCTGACCGGCAAAAAAGTGGTGCTGGTGGATGACGTGCTTTACAGCGGACGCAGCGTGCGCGCGGCGCTGGATGCCTTAAACGGCTACGGACGACCCGCCGGGGTCCAGTTACTGGTCTTGCTGGATCGGGGACACCGAGAACTGCCCATTCGGGCCGATTACGTGGGCAAAAACATCCCCACCGCCAAGCAGGAACGGGTCAACGTGCAACTGCAAGAAGTGGATGGACTGGATCAGGTCATTCTGCGGAAGTAGGATAACACTTCCCCGTTAAGTTACAGGCTGCAATTGGGCTTCTAATTGCTGGCGAGAACTGTGCTGACCAGCCACATAAACATCGGTCAGCAAATTACTGCCCACCCGATACAACAGCTCGTTGTAACTATGGATATCAAACAGCACCGCATCAGCCCGTTTACCCACCGTCAAACTCCCCCGATCGTGCTGTAAGTCCAGCGCTTGAGCCGCATGGATTGTCACCGCCTTAATGACTTCAACAGGCGGCATGTTCATTTGCAGACAAGCCAAGGCCATAATCAGTTGCAGGTTATCAATCACGCAGCTACCGGGGTTAAAATCGGTGGCCAGCGCCACGGGCACCCCAGCGGCTATCAGCTTCAGGGCCGGGGCGTACTCTTTAATGCGCAGGTAAAACGCTGTCCCCGGAAGCAAGGTGGCCACAGTGCCTCCAGCCTTCAGTGCGGCAATTCCGTCATCGGACACGTGCAATAAATGATCGGCTGAGGTGGCCTGTAATTCCCCGGCCAGCTTAGCCCCGCCCAAATCGCAAAATTCTTCCGCATGCAATTTCAACTTCAGCCCATGCTGACGAGCGGTCTCCAAAATGCGCCGGGACTGGGCCACATCGAAATACCCTTTTTCGCAAAACACATCGCAAAAGTCGGCCAGTTTTTGCTCAGCCACAACGGGAATTTGCACCTCACACACCTGATCCACATAAGCGTCCGTTCGCCCCTGATATTCCGGCGGAATGTCATGCGCCCCCATGTAGGTTGGCACCAGGCTGACCGGGGCTTGGGCACGCAGGGCCTGAAGCACCCGCAGGCATTTCAACTCACTCTCAAAATCCAGCCCGTAGCCACTTTTAACTTCCACGGTGGTCACCCCCAAGGCCAACATGCGCTTCAGCCGCTGCAAGGTGAGGGCGCTGAGTTCCTCTGGGGTGGCCTGTCGGGTGGCTTGCACGGTTTTCAGAATGCCACCCCCGGCTTGGGCGATTTCCAGATAGCTTTTACCTTGCAGGCGCATTTCAAACTCGTTGGCCCGATCGCCAGCGAAGATAGTGTGTGTGTGGGAATCAATCAGGCCGGGTAGCAGAACCCGCCCATGGGCATCCATCCATTGGGAGTTGGGGTAGTCGACCCGGTTGATTTCTATGGCCGATCCGACCCAGGCAATGGTTCCGTTTTCAAACCGAATGGCCCCGTTCTCGATCATCCCCAAGGGATTATCCGCCGTCATGCGGGCTGGATCCACGGTGACTAATTGCCCGATATTTTGAATGAATAAGGCGTTCATGGAATAAAGCCTCTTGATACCCCAGTGTCGATACTCCTGCCAAGCCCGGTCATCATCTCGTTAAAGCGCATTGGCAACAGAATCATTATAGTCGGTTTAATATGGAAAATTGCCACGATACAAGGTTTCTTTTTTTCATAAAGTAAGCATCTATTGCGCAATCGTTGTCAGCCTTGAACCCAGCAGGAGTATTTCCACCGTGCCTACCATTTCCGCCGCCAAACCCATATTTACCACGCCTGCAAAGGGCCTACCCACCCCACGCAATTTTCGGTTCGCTGGCGGGGAAACACCGGGAATCCCAGCCCAAGGCGCTGCTGGACAGGCCAATCAGTCAGAAGTGAAAGAAAGCCCTCTAAGCAAAAAGAGCAAAGAAGTATTAGAGAAGAATTTAGAACGACTTGAAAAGATCTCGCCCGGCTTTATAACCAGAGTAGGTCAACGCCTTCAAGCATTCTTTAAAGGCCTCTGGAACAGCATCCGATTATTATTTATCAACAAATCAAATTTCGCCCTTGAAAAAGCTCAAAATGAACTCAAAAACACCCAAATAAGAGCCTTAAAAGACGATAAATATATAAAAGCAACAGGACTCGATGCAAAGCCTAGTGAATTAAAGTCCATTTTGAAAGATCTTTTAGAAATCCCCGAATTTCAATCAACAACCAAAGAACGCGCCCAGCATCTTTTAAATGGCATTGAAGAGCGTGAAAAGTCAGGCCAGATTAGTGCTTACATAGGCGCATTTCAAACGGAGATAACAAATGAAGTTGTAAAAAAGAGTATCAAAGAGGCGTGAGAAAATCACAAAGTTGATTCAATCAGTCCAAAAATGGCACTTGCACGCCTTTGGCACGGGCTACCACCTTGGCCTCCTCGTATCCGGCATCCACGTGACGGATCACCCCCATACCCGGATCGGAAGTCAGCACCCGCTGCAAGCGAGCCTCAGCCTCTGGAGTACCATCGGCCACAATGACCATCCCGGCATGCAGAGAATACCCAATGCCCACCCCGCCCCCGTGGTGATAGGAAATCCAGGTGGCCCCGTTCACGGCGTTAATCAGGGCGTTTAAAACGGGCCAGTCGGCAATGGCATCAGAACCATCCTTCATGCCTTCCGTTTCCCGGTTGGGAGAAGCCACGCTACCGCAATCCAGATGATCCCGCCCGATGACGATGGGCGCCTTCACTTTGCCGGACGCCACCAAATCGTTGAAGATCTTGCCGGCCTTGGCCCGCTCACCGTAATTCAACCAACAAATGCGGGCCGGTAGACCCTGGAATTGAATGTGTTTTTGGGCCAAAGTCAGCCAGTTGATCAACAACTTGTTATCGGGAAACGCGGCCATCAAGGCTTCATCGGTCACCCGAATGTCTTCCGGATCGCCAGACAGTGCCACCCAACGGAAGGGGCCAGACCCTTCGCAGAACAAAGGCCGAATATATTCTGGGATAAAGCCGGGGATGTTAAAGGCGTTCTCCACCCCTTCCCCTTTGGCCTGCTGACGGATGTTATTGCCGTAATCGAACACCACGGCGCCCCGTTGCTGAAAGGCCAACATGGCTTTGACCTGCTTGGCCATGGCCGCTTTGGATTGATGCACATAGGCCTCGGGGTCTCGCTGACGCAGGACTGCCCCTTCCGCCAAGCTCAAGCCTTCCGGCAAGTAGCCCACCAGCGGATCGTGGGCCGAGGTTTGATCCGTCACCATATCGGGTATGATATTGCGCTGCACCAGCTCGTGGTAAATGGTGGCAGCATTGCCCACCAAACCGATGGACACGGCCTCTTTTTGGGCCACGGCCGCTTGCACCCAGTGCAGGGCTTCATCCAGAGAGCTGGCCAGTTTGTCCATATAACCCGTGTCCAAACGCTTTTGGATGCGGGTGGCATCCACATCAATCCCCAAAAAGACGCCATTGTTCATCTTGACCGATAGGGGCTGAGCGCCGCCCATGCCACCCATTCCGGCGGACAGTACAAATTTTCCACTTAAATCGCTGTTGTAGTGCTTGCGGGCCGCTTCAGCAAAGGTCAGATACGTCCCTTGCACAATGCCTTGGCTGCCAATGTAAATCCAGCTGCCTGCGGTCATTTGACCGTACATGGTCAGGCCCATGCGCTCATATTCCCGAAACTGCTCCCAGTTGGCCCAGGCAGGCACCAGATTGGAGTTGGCAATCAGCACTCGCGGGGCATCGGGGTGAGACTTCATCACGCCCACGGGTTTACCGGATTGCACCAGCAGGGTTTCATCGTTTTCCAGCGTTTTCAGGGTCTCCAGAATTTTAGCCAGACAAGCCGGGTTGCGGGCCGCTTTGCCCGTACCGCCATACACCACCAGCGCTTGGGGATCTTCGGCCACCGCCGGGTCCAGATTGTTCAGCAGCATGCGATAGGCCGCTTCCGTCAGCCAGGATTTGCACACTTTTTGCGTGCCGGTGGGCGCTCCGGTTAAGGCTACTGTATGCGTTGCTTCGGTCATGGCCATGGCAAGTCCCCTCATTCTCCGGTTAAAACGATACCTTTAGTTTAACCAAATCAACGGGATTTATCATAGACAGGATTTATCTCGCCTGATTTCCCATGCTTTGTCATTCCCGCCACAGGGGAATGTCCAGTCAGAATAA
This sequence comes from Vampirovibrio chlorellavorus, assembly GCA_001858525.1. Classification (GTDB taxonomy): domain Bacteria; phylum Cyanobacteriota; class Vampirovibrionia; order Vampirovibrionales; family Vampirovibrionaceae; genus Vampirovibrio; species Vampirovibrio chlorellavorus. The sequence continues at coordinate 307,587 of LAPX01000004.1, forward strand.
CTAAGCAGTCAGGACAAAAGATCCTGAACGACGGCCAGCAGACTGCCATCTTCAATGTGCTGCACCAAGTGGGCCACATCCCCGGCCAGGGTGCGATCCACGGTTAAGGGCGGAACGGTTTCCCGAATTTTTTGGTAGATCCGCCACACCCCGTGACCGGGCTGAAGATCGCCCCGATACTCCAAGCCTTCGGCGGCGGCCAGCAATTCGGCGGCCAGCACCCAGCGGGTATGCTCCAGAATTTTAGCGGCCTTGCGAGCGGCAATGGCCCCCATGCTCACATGATCCTCTTTATCGTTGGAGGTGGGAATGGTATCCACCACGGCCGGATGGGCCAAAATTTTATTTTCCGAAACCAAAGAAGCCGCCGTGTAGTGAATGATCATCAGGCCCGAGTTCAAACCCTCTTGCTGCTTGCCAGCCAAAAAGGCAGGCAGCTCACTGAAAGCCGGATTCATCAGTTTATCAATGCGTCGCTCACTGATACTGCCCAATTCACACAAAGCCAAGGCCAGCTGCTCCATGGCCATGGCCACCGGCTCCCCATGAAAATTACCCTGAGAAATAATATCGCCATTGGGAAAAACCAGCGGGTTATCAGTGGCCGAATTGATCTCAATTTCCAGCGTTTTACGGGCCGAGGCGATCAACTCCCGGGCCGCCCCATGCACTTGCGGAATACAGCGCAAGGAATAAGCATCCTGTACCTTGGCGCAATCCCGGTGCGATTCCATAATTTCACTACCGGCCAGCAAACTGCGAATCATGGCCGCCGATTGGGCATGCCCCACATGCGCCCGAACTTGGGCCACTCGGGCATCAAACGGTTTTTGGCTCCCTTTGACCGCTTCAATGGTCATGGCACCGGCCACTTCCGCCACCGCCAACAAAGATTCCGCTTGCAATAACGTTAAGGCGCCCATGGCCGTCATCATCTGGGTGCCATTCAACAAGGCCAGTCCTTCTTTGGCTTTCAGCGTTAAAGGTTTAAGATTGGCCCGTTTCAACGCCTCCGCTCCGGGCAGCCAATCGCCTTGATAAAACGCTTCCCCTTCGCCAATCAACACCAAGGTCATATGCGCCAGAGGGGCTAAATCGCCACTGGCTCCCAACGAACCTTGCGAGGGAATTTTGGGATAGACACCAGCGTTCAGCAACGCCAGCAAAGTTTCCACCACCACCGGGCGAACCCCGGAAAAGCCTTTGGCCAGCGTGTTGGCCCGCAAAAGCATCATAGCCCGCACCACCGGAAATTCCAGAATAGGACCTGTGCCAGCGGCATGACTGCGCACCAAATTGGCCTGCAACTGATCCACCTGCTCATTGGAAATGGAGACATGGCTAAGTGCACCGAATCCGGTATTGACCCCATACACTGTCTTGCCCGACTTCAGGACATCTTCCACCACTTGCCGGGAAGCCCGAATTTTATCCAGACAACCCTCGGCCAGAGCAACCCGAATGCTTGCATGCTTGCCGGTGTCTCGGCTGATTTCCCGCACGGCCTCCAGGGTCAGACTTTCACCATCTAGAAAAATGCTGCGATCCGTCATACTGATTCCCGCTTTCAAGCCCACCGGCTTTTCATACTCTTCCCTGATTGTAATACGGGGCTGTTTTTTCAGCGAGAAACCCATCACCACAAAAAGACTGGACACACAGTGCATCCAGTCTTTTCAAATCAACGTACCTAACGACTTAGGCGGCCGGTTTGGCCTCTTGGCTCATCATTTTGGAACCAGCGGCGATACCAGCACCCACGGCCATGGTTCCGGCCAGGAAGGGGCAAACCGCAGCGGCACCAGCCATTGCGCCTGCACCCATCGCGCTAATCACCGGGTGATCCTTCACGAAACCACCAAACTGCTTGATGGCATCATTGGCGCTCAGTTGCAGACTTTGCTGAATCTGTGCGGCACTGCGGCCATTCTGCTGGGCTTGTTGTACCGATTGAGCCTGGACTTGCTGAGCAGTGACATCCGGGCCGCCCATAAAGATTTTATCCAGAACTTTCTCGTTGGCGGAACGCAGGGCATCTCCGTTCAACTTGCCATCGATGGCCAAGTCATTTTGCAACAGGGACAAGGTTTCAGGGTCGATGTTGGTGTCCTGATTTCCAAAGGAACGACCATCCAGCGAATTTTCGTTACCCAGGGTGATGGCTAACACATCGCCATCAATACTGCCATCGCCACTAAACAGGGTGGAGTGACCCGCCAGGCGGTAGACCGCTTGCTCATATCGGCTCAAACCGGACTGTTGTTGCAGAGTACCAATATCACTGGTAATGTTCACTTCCTGGCTGGCCTCTTTGGCTACAGCAGCCTGATCGGGGTTGTTGACCATTTTGGCCACCCGGGCATCAATGGCCTGATGATAGGCTTGTAGCTTGTCCGGTGAAATATCACCACGAGCGGCCATTTGATTGGCAAAGTCATGATCCAGGCCTTCGCCGGTGAAATAACCATATTTCGCTTTTTCGGCATCGGCATACTTCTGAATCAGGGACACTTCATCCGGTGTGAAATTATTCGGGTTGTTTAAAACGTTGTTGTAAATACGGGCGGATCCGGATACGCCATTTTCACTGGTTCCGGCGGAAATATGGCCCCGGCCACCCAAGTGCATAATGGCCGCATCTTGCCCGGACACCCCGTTAAAAGCTTCCTTGCCACCACGAACGTTGGCGTAACTGTTGTCACCATTCGGGTTGGCTTTCAAGTCGCTATAATTCAGGGCACGACGTTGGGCAATGGTCATGCTGTCCGCAGAGCCTGCACCACCGGGTGCTGCACCACCTGCGCCATTACCACCGCCGCCATTACCATCAGCGGCACCAGCACCTTCGCCATCGCATTTATCCTGACCACCACCTACAGGTGGCGTGTTGGCACCATAACCACCACCTACAGGTGGTGTGTTAGCGCCATAACCACCAGCACCAGGTGCAGCACCGCCTGCGCCCAGAGCAGAACCAGCGCCGGGAGCAGCGCCACCTGCGCCTGGGGTAAGCCCAGCACCGGCTTGCCCGGCATCCGCACTACCCCCACCGGCCTGTGGCGGTTGGGCTAAACGCTGTCCATTACCCATCAATTGCATCAGCTGCATCAGCATCTGCAACATGGGCATGATCATAGAAAACATATCGAACTGACCACTGCCAGCAGGGCGGGCCAAAGTAGAAGACAAATCTGCCTGAGGAACAAAAGCAGTGGGCACGCTGGCGGCCATTAAGGGCAGGCGTCCAGCCAAAGGTCTGGTTTGAAGGCTGAGGGGTTGCATCATATTGCTCGCGCTCTCTATCATTTGTGCAAAAAGGAGGACTGGAAATACAAAAGAAAACTTCAGAAATAAACTCTCAATTTAATAAAAACAATCAAAATGGTGCAATTGTGTTTAGACGCCAAAAGGTTAAGTTTTTTTAACACCCCAGCGCATTATAAATGACCCGAAAATACAGCCCAGGCCTATATCTCAGGGATTATTTTTGTATATCCATGTGAGTCGGACTTAACGAACCCAAAACAGGTTCAACATTTTCCAGACCGCCTTCAATCCATTAAACAAGTAGTGAATTGAAAAGCACAAACCCACATGCCCAAAACCCTCACCCAGAATTTGAGCAGGCACAATGCCCGCTGTAATCATCCATTGACTGATTCCGGTCTGATCAACCAAGTAATGCCCCAACAAGGGAAACAGGGGCACATATAAAAAACTTTTTAAGGCAATTTTGCCATACCGGGTACTCAAAGCCACCCGACGAGAGGCATTGAACGCTTCTGAGTCCGTGGTCGGGACTGATAATGAAAGAGATTTTACGTTAGCCAAGGTTCATACCTTCTATAGGATAAAGCAGGGTTACAAAATTTAAGGACTCTCCAGGCAACTGGCACAGAGCCCAAACACTTCAAAGTTGTGGTAATCCACCCGAAACCGGCCTTCCAGTTCACTCAGAACAGGCTGAAAAGGACAGCTGTCCAGCATCTGTACTTTTTCGCAACGGGTGCAAATCAAGTGGTGATGGTGCATATGCTGGTTATTCAGTTCATATCGCACCTGACCATCATTAAAATTAAGCGGCTTAATGCGAGCCTCGGAAACCAATTGGTTCAAAGCCCGGTAAACACTGGTCAAACTCACTTTTTTTGAACCGGAAGCTCGATTGATCCAGTCCATGACATCGGGGGCCGTGGCATGGTTCAGTTGCTGGAGGGCTTCCAGCACTGCCTGTGTCGATTTAGCAGGACGATTGGAGGTAACTACGCTCATGAAATGAAAACCATTTTTATTTGTGGCCGAATGGTAGCATAAACATTTTAAACAAGCCCATAGATTTTATTCGTTTGACAAACGGTCGCCTCTACTTAAAAATGAAAATCATTTTCATTTTGCCTGCCCATTTATACAGTTGTAAAAACTCACCAAAAACCAACGGACAATCATGGTTACCCTTACGCCAAGCCTTACTGGACTCCAGCCACCCACAATAGCCACGCTAAACGCAGGGCTCCCTCCCGTTTGGAAACAATCCACAGCCAATGCCCCCGTTTCAGCAGCAACAGTAGTCAGTACAGGTCAGGCTCAAAAAACCAATCCAACGAGCTTGAATGCCAGGGTCAGCCATCAAAATCCGGCCCTACTGCATTTAGGAAAGGGTGCCGCTCTAATCACAGCTGCTCTGCTGCTTAAAAAATTGCCCGCCCGGGCCTCTTCCAGTTTCCGGCTGTTTTCCACCGACTGGAAGGAGTGGGCCAAAGTCTTCTTGGCCATCGGTGGACTGGGAGAAGCCCAAAAAGCGGCTAACTGGCAGCCGCCCGTATGGGCAAGCGCCATGTTGAACGTGGCTATTGTCACCCCCTTGGTGACTAAATTTAACCTACAAAACGTTGTAAATGGCATCATCCTTTCCCCCCTAGTGGGTGGTTTAGCCAGTCTAAACCATTACCTGGGCGAAAAAGCGGAACAACCCGCTCAAAAATACTTACACTTACCGGCCACAGCCACCCATATTGCCCTGTCGGCACTCACCACACTGACGGGTCTGGCTATTTTACCGGCCGTAGGCAAAGCCATTCCCCGGCCCGCCAAAACCTGGCCGGGTCAAAATACAGCGCAAGCCGCAACGGCATCAGAGACAGCAGCCCGGGCCGGAGCCGGTACCATTTGTGCCAACGGCTGTTGCGCCAGCCTGATTTGCGCCAATGACGTCGGTCAAATGGGAGCAGCCATTCTGGGCTCCTATCAGGTCCACCAGCACGAAAGAAAAACGCAACCATGATGATTCTAAACCAACCCAGCCGTGGCACTTATTCACATTTCTCAAGGGAGAATCAACCAGCCGTGCTGTTCGGGCATGCCCCCAAACCCCAACCCGAAGACACCAAAGAGTGGCTACAGACCTTTGCCCTGGATTTATTTAAGCCCCACAAAATCATCCCCAAGAAACCCGGCCCAAACGACCCGCCGGAACCGCTGGCGGACAAGAATGCAATACAAAAAGTGTTCCTGTGGTTTCAAACGCTGGCCGACAGCTTTTTTAAGGATTTAAAACACATCTGGCAGCACTGTCGCCCCAAATCGAAGCCCCAATAGACTTGCGGCGTACCTCCGATTAAAAAATTCACGCTTTAAAAAACACACTGAAAGGTTTTTATGATTTCCTCGATTGCTCACCGCCCGGTTTATACCCCCAGCCAGCAGCGCCCAGGGGGGCAATCCAAGGCGCTGCCCCAGAGCAGTGTGCGATTTGGGCACGGGCCCGGGCACGTTCATGCGGATGGGCAGACTTGCAGCGACAAAAACTGTACCGAAGGCCAGAAGGGCGAGCGTCAATCCCGTTTACAGCAATTTTTTGACTGGGTGAAAGAAGTTTTTGGGAAAATCAAAGACTTTTTCTCAGGTCTGTTTGGGAAATCCAAACCGCAAGCGAGCACCGCGGCAGCCGCCAGCACCCCTGCGGCAACCACCACTCCCGCCACCGAAGAGCAAGCAAAAACGCAGACGCCGCAAGGTCATCACCATGAACGGGAAGGCCATCATCAACATTCTGCCGATAGTAAATGCTGCGACGGAAAACAAAACCGCGGCCATAAATAAAGGGCATATAAAAACACCCCAGACAGGATTCGAACCTGTGACCTACCGCTTAGAAGGCGGTTGCTCTATCCAACTGAGCTACTGAGGCGTGTCAATAAATGTTAGCTCTATGGTAACAAAAACCGACACGCCTGATAATAGCCTGGACCACAAATAAAACACACGCCTCCGGAGAGCCTCCCCAAAAACGCTTGGCCTTGACTATTAAGCTTAAAAGCCCAAAGCCGCTGTGAATAAGGCCGTCACTGAAGAAAAAATGGTGGTCATCAAGTTATTTAAACTGGGCGGAGCCACCAACAAACCGGCCAAAACAACGGCTACGGCAATAACCATCGCACCGACATATTCCACCACACCTTGCCCCCGAAAGGCTTTCTTCTGCTTGCCACACACTATCGCAACCCTCATCACCTTCGGGACGTCTATAGTCGTGCAAGGACGAACTGAACAGACAACCCAAGGCGTTTATTCCACTACAGGATATATGCCTCTGGCTAGCCCCATTAAAACCAATCTTTAAGAAGCATAAAGCAAATTCTTGAGCTTCCGGTAAAAATTCTCGTGGGGGCCAATCAATAAGACCACCACACTGTCCGTTTCCGGGGACAATTGGTAGGCAATGCGGAATTCTTTGCCCTTGTAAGTGATGTGATGGGAAAATACAGTAGTTAAAGGCTGAGACAAACGCTCACCCAGCCGTTCTGGGCATTGGCATAGCCGCAACAAGGCATCCCGAATCAAAATCCGCAGCGGCTTATCCAGATTCTTCTGGGCTTTATCAGCCGTACGGGTCAAATACAGCGTCCATTCACGCTCAGGCTGAATACTTTCTGGGGGTAAAGATGAGAACCCATCGCTTAGCAACGCACTCATGACTTACAAATCCCCAAAAGCATCGCTCATCGACAATATCCGACCACTGCGAGAATCATCCAGACTACTCAGTAGCATGGTAATCTGCTCCACATCGGTCACAATCTCCAGGGTTTCCATACGAGAAGCACCCACGGCATCCACCGCAGCCCCTGCAATCGAGGAAAACCAGGAACTACCATCTGCCTTGGCGCGTCCGTTTGATAAGGGCATTGCAATTTCCCCGCATTCTGTCACGCATGCATTAAAACAAAATTCGGCATTTTGATGCCCCCCTTTTGAGATCCCCATTAATCACCGTATAAAAGCAACCCCCAGGATTGAAAAAACAGGCTGAGTGGTACCTATCAAGAACCACCCCTCTGTAGAAACCACCCGTCCGCTGGCCTGTCTCGCTCCTGTAAATGGAGGAGAAACACCAGCAATCCGCTCAAGTTTTGACCGCCCCAACCGATAGGGCTAACAGATAGATCCGAACGGAAAGAGGAGCGAGCACACACTTATGAATGCTGCCAACCCCTACGCCAAACAGGCTGAGACCTATAAAAAGAATCAAATTGAAACGGCCACCCCGGAAGAAATACTGATTATGCTCTATGAAGGGGCCATTCGGTTTTTGCTGGTCGCCAAAAAAGCCGATGAAGAAAAAAATCTGGAAAAGTACAGCAAAAACATCATTAAAGCCCAACACATCATTCAGGAGTTCATGAATAGCCTGGATCTGGAAATCGGGGGCGAAATGGCGGTTAATCTCTACCGCCTTTACGACTACTTACACTACCGGCTGGTGCAAGGTAACATTAAAAGAGATATCGCCATGCTGGATGAAGTCATCGATCACTTACGAAAGCTGAAAGGCACCTGGGAAGAGGCCATTGTTATAGCCAAACGGCAAAGGGAAGAATTACCCGATGAACCCGAAACCACCGTGCACGTATAACTTTGAAGAGTCCGAAGGGCTATTGAATCAGCTGGAACAAATCACCCAAACCATACTTCAGCTCAGTACCGGGGAAAATCTGCCACAGCTCAATCAATTGATACTGGAGCGGGAACGAATCATCAAAGCCTGCCAAGAAATCCACATTGAATCATTCACGGCAGCGCAAAAAAAATGTCTGAAATCCAGGATTGACCAGTGCCAAGCGCTGGATCTGGAGATTCAGCAAAATATGGATCAGTTCAAAACCGAACTCAATCAGCAACTCCGGCATGTTAAACAGAGCAAAAATCTGCTGGGGAAGTACCATGGTTCGGCAAACAGCAATCAGGAAACCCATAACGAGGATGCCTAGCCATAAAACCGCCTTTTAAGGTAGTATAAAGGCATGGTATCACTCATCCCGGTTCTGATTGTAGAAGATGATCCCCATTGGCAAGCAGGGATCCAGACATTGCTGCAAGAAAGCAAGCGCTTTCAGGCTGTATCGATTGTAGATCACTATGAAGACGCCCTGAAAGCATTCAGCGATCACAATCCTCAACTCGTGCTGCTGGATTGGCAAATCCTGGGGGAAAAAGATGGCCTGGATATTGGCCATCAGCTACTGCAACTGGGTTTACCCAGCCATCAAATCATTTTAATCAGCGCTGCCAATCCCCAATCAATCCCCAAGCACCCCTTCTTATACATTCCTAAAAATCAACTATCCGAACAACTGATCCCCCTCCTGGACTCCATATTTCCCGCATAAATTTGATCGCTTGCGTCCCCATTTTGTCTTTGCTATATATAATGCTCCCACCTTAAATGGATAAAATTGCAAGTTCTATGCAGTTTGAGTTTACCTCTTAAGCGTTACACACGGGCTATTACGGGCCTTTCTGGGTAAAAGTCCGGAGATAAAAACCATTTAAGGAAAATCCCCCGGTTCCAAGTCAGTTCATTGTTTTGGCGATGAAGACTGGCCTGCAGCTTTAGGGAACCAAGCAACCAAAACCGTTCGAAGAACGGAAACACACAATATAAAAGAAAGGATCAGTGGCTGCCGTGGGAAAACTGGCCCAAAAAAAAGAAACCGTAGAAGTCCTCAAGGAACACTTGAGTAAAGCCACCATCGCTGTCGTGGCTGACTACCGCGGTTTAACTGTGTCCGAGCTAACCCAGCTTCGCCGGGAACTCTATAAAGAGAAAGCTCAGTTCACGGTTGCAAAAAACACATTGGCAATTCACGCCATTAAAGACACCGAACTGGACGCTTTGAAGGATTCACTGAAAGGTCCGACAGCTCTGCTCATTGGGCAAGCTGATCAGGTTGCCCCAGTTAAAATCCTGACTGAGTTCTTCAAAAAGAACAAAAAGTCCAATCAAATCCGGGCCGGTGTTCTGGACAGCAAGCTTCTTAGCCCGGCTGAAGTGGATCAGCTGGCAAAGCTCCCGCCACTGGAAGAACTCCGTGGAAAACTGGTGGGCGCTATCAACTCTCCGTTGAGCGGTATTGTTTCAGCCATCAGCAGCCCGCAGCGCGGTCTGGTGAACGTACTGGATCAGTATGCAAAACGTTTGCAGGAAGCGTAAATTTACGGGCCGTTCTCCCCAGATTTACCCCTCCCTGTTACAAGGTGTTACCAAGTCAACAATCAAAATAATGAGGTTCCATTTCAATGCCTGTTGAATTAGATGACAAGACAAGTAAGATTTTCGAAGAAATCAAAACCTTGAGCTTCTTGCAAACCGCTAACCTGGTAAAAGCGTTCGAAGATGAGTTCGGTATCACCGCCTCCGCTCCGATGGCTGTTGCCGCTATGCCTGTCGCCGCCGCCGCTGAAGAAGAAGTCACTGATGTGACCGTAATCTTGAAAGACGCTGGCAGCAACAAGATCGCTGTTTTGAAAGAAGTACGCGCCATCACCGGCTTGGGCTTGAAAGAAGCCAAAGATCTGGTAGACGCTGCTCCTAAGCCCATCAAAGAAGGCGTGAAAAAAGAAGACGCCGCCAAATTGAAAGAGCAATTGGAAGCCGCTGGCGCTACCATCGAAATCAAGTAATCGCATCATAGGCAAGGGAAAACCGAGCAAGCCAATCCCAAGGAAAGGCGTCTTGGTTTTCCTTTTTGCCTATGAAATTTTGCGTTTCCGTATGTCCTTGATATAGTGGGATATTGTTTGACCCCTATTATATTTATGACCGTGACCTGATTCAGTCTCTAGCGCGCAATCCATCACTCTAACTACGTTTTCAATTACGACGAGGTTCACAATGGCAGCAAAGACCATGCGTTCAACCCTTCCAGGTATTGGGTCTCTCCCCCTGGAACAGCTACCAGATTTGGCTGAAATTCAAAAGAATTCTTTTAACTGGTTTATTACCGAAGGTCTTAAAGAAGAGCTCTTATCCTTCTCTCCAATTCGTGACTACACCGGCCGTTTAGAGCTTTACTTCCTGCCAGAATACAGTTTTGACAAGCCCAAGCACACCGTAGAAAGTGCACGTCTCCACGACACAACCTATGCCCGTCAACTAAGAATTATGCTGCGCCTGGTCAACCGGGATACCGGAGAGATCAAGGAGCAAGAGGCCTATATTGGCGAAATCCCCATGATGACCGATCGCGGTACCTTTATTATTAACGGTGCCGAGCGGGTTATTGTCTCCCAGATCGTTCGCTCTCCTGGTATTTACTATAAAAAAGATCAGGCCTTAAACGGTAAGCGTATCTTTAACGCCACCATGATCCCCAACCGGGGCGCCTGGTTGAAATTTGAAACCGATATCAACGACGTCATCTACGTCAAAATCGATAAAAACCGGAAGATTCTGGCCACCACCCTGTTGCGTGCCTTGGGTCTGTCCATTGCGGAAATGGAAAACCAGTTCCGCCATTTCGACTATCTGAAGAAGACTTTGGACAAGGACCCTACGGAAACCACCGAAGAAGCCTTGATCGAAGTCTACAAAAAGCTGCGTCCCGGCGATCCGCCAAGCGTCAGCGGTGGCCGTTCCTTGCTGGAAAGCCGCTTCTTTGATGAAAAACGCTATGACTTGGGTAAAGTGGGTCGCTACAAGGTCAACAAAAAGTTGGGCTTGTCCGCACCAGACACCGTTCGCGTTTTAACCAACGAAGACATTGTGTCTGCTATCGATTACCTGATTAACCTGAACTACGATGATGGTCAGGTGGATGATATCGATCACTTGGGGAACCGTCGTATCCGCGCTGTAGGCGAACTGCTGCAAAACCAGTTCCGGGTGGGCTTAACCCGTCTGGAGCGGATTGTTAAAGAGCGTATGACCCTGCAAGACATTGATACGCTAACTCCCAACAACTTGCTAAACCCGAAACCACTGCTGGCTGCTATCCGGGAGTTCTTTGGCTCCTCTCAGCTGTCTCAGTTTATGGATCAAACCAACCCATTGTCGGAATTGACCCACAAACGTCGTTTGTCTGCCTTGGGGCCTGGCGGTTTGACCCGTGAGCGCGCCGGTTTTGCGGTTCGTGATATTCACCCCAGCCACTATGGAAGAATCTGTCCGGTAGAAACACCGGAAGGACCCAACGCCGGTTTGATTGGCTCATTGGCCACTTATGCCCGTGTAAACGAGTATGGCTTCCTGGAAACCCCTTATTGGGAAGCCAAAGACGGAAAGCTGACCGGTGAAATCCACTTCTTGTCCGCCGATGAAGAGGACAAGTACCGGGTAGCACCTGGTGACGCCACCCGTTCCGAAGATGGTACCTTGACGGGTTCCGCCGTTCCGGTCCGTTATCGCAACGAATTTACCATTACCGAACCGGATACCGTCGACTATGTTGGGGTCTCCCCCATTCAGATCGTCTCCGTGGGAACCGCGCTGATTCCATTTTTGGAGCATGACGACGCCAACCGGGCGTTGATGGGCTCCAACATGCAACGGCAATCTGTACCGCTGGTTTCCGCAGAGCGCCCCATGGTTGGGACCGGTCTGGAGCGTCGCGTGGCAATGGACTCCGGTATGTCGCTGGTCTCCGAAATCGAAGGCAAAGTCGAGCGTGTGACCGGTGAAAGCATTGACATCCGGGGCAAAGATGGAAAACTCCACTCCTACCCCATGATTAAGTACCTGCGCAGCAACCAGGATACCTGCTTAAACCACCGCCCCATCGTGCGGGCTGGTGAGTCCGTGGATGCCGGCCAAGTCATTGCAGACGGCGCCGCCAGTCAGCAAGGTGAATTGGCCCTGGGTCGCAACATCATGGTGGCTTTCATGCCTTGGGAAGGCTACAACTTTGAGGATGCCATCCTGATCAGTGAGCGCCTCATCCACGATGATGTGTACACCAGTATTCACATTGAGAAACTGGAAGTAGACGCCCGAACCACCAAATTGGGACCCGAGGAAATCACCCGGGAGATTCCCAATGTGGGTGAAGACGCTCTCCGCAACCTGGATGAGCGTGGTATTGTCCGCGTTGGTGCCCGTATGTTTGCCGGAGACATTCTGGTAGGCAAGATTACCCCCAAGGGTGAATCCGAGCATCCGCCGGAAGAGAAGCTGCTGCGGGCCATTTTTGCCGAGAAGGCACGCGATGTGAGAGACAACTCTCTGCGTGTTCCCCACGGTGAAGGCGGCCGGGTGGTCGATGTGAAGGTCTTTGATCGCGAAAAAGGTGATGAATTACCACCTGGAGCCAATACCGTGGTCCGGGTTTACCTGGCTCAAAAGCGTAAAATCAGCGTGGGCGACAAGGTGGCAGGACGTCACGGAAACAAGGGTATTGTTTCCAAGATTCTGCCCATCGAAGATATGCCCTTCATGCCGGATGGAACCCCCATTGATATCGTTTTGAACCCACTGGGCGTACCGTCCCGTATGAACGTGGGCCAAACGTATGAAACCCTGTTGGGCTTAGCGGCTCACTTGACCGGAAAGCACTACGAAGTGCCTCCGTTCGATGAAATGTACGGTGAAGAGGCTTCTCGTACTGCCGTTACCAAAGAACTACAAACTGCCATTGATGACGCTGGCATCGACTGGATTTTCAGCGATGGTAAGGCTGTCTTGTACGATGGACGGAACGGCGAACCCTTCGCCAACCGGGTCGCCATTGGTCGGATGTATGTCATGAAACTGGTTCACTTGGTAGACGATAAGATCCACGCCCGTAGTACCGGCCCTTACAGCTTGGTTACCCAGCAGCCGTTGGGTGGTAAGGCTCAATTTGGTGGTCAGCGCTTCGGGGAGATGGAAGTATGGGCTCTGGAAGCTTATGGCGCAGCCTATACCCTGCAGGAAATGCTAACCATCAAGTCTGACGACGTGGTTGGTCGTTCCCGCGCTTATGAAGCCATCGTCAAAGGTGAAAATCTGAACCGACCCAGCATTCCTGAGTCCTTCAAGGTACTGGTTCGTGAAATTCATAGTATTGGCCTGGATATTACAGTGAAAAAACGACTGAAAGACGGTCGTGAGGTTGAAATCGATTTGATGGCGGATGAAGCGGCTCGTGCTCCCAAGCGCGAATTTGCCTCCGCTGGCAACGAACTGCTCAACTTCTTCTCTGCCAATTCCGATTCAATTTAAAGGAGCACCACTGTGGTAAGCACCAATATTGACCAGTTTGATTTCATCAAAATCGGGATTGCCTCACCCGAACGCGTAATGAACTGGTCTCACGGCGAGGTTATGAAGCCTGAGACCATTAACTACCGAACCTTGAAACCCGAGCGGGATGGCCTGTTCTGCGAGCGTATTTTTGGCCCTTCCAAGGACTGGGAATGCTACTGCGGTAAATATAAACGGGTTCGTCACCGGGGTATTGTCTGCGAACGTTGCGGTGTAGAAGTCACCGAATCCAAGGTTCGTCGCCACCGTATGGGCCATATTAAATTGGCCGCACCGGTTACCCACATCTGGTTCCTGAAAGGTATTCCCAGCTACCTGGGTCTGATTCTGGATATGTCCCTGAAGGATTTGGAGCAAGTTATTTACTTCAACTCCTACGTGGTGCTGGATCCGGGAAACACCGAACTCAAGTCCAACCAGTTGCTTTCGGAAGAAGAGTACGAAAACATCCTGGAAGAAAACGAGGAAGCCCAGCTGGAAGTCGGTATCGGCGCTGAAGCCGTCCAGATCTTGCTGTCTCGCTTGAACTTGCAGGAAATGAGTGACGGTTTAAAGCAGGAGCTGGAAGAAATTACCGGCTCTAGCCAAAAACGGGTTAAGCCGCTGAAGCGCTTGCGCTTGGTAGAATCCCTGCTGCAGAGCGGTACCAATCCTTCCTGGATGGTTATGGATGTACTCCCGGTAATCCCGCCGGACTTGCGTCCCATGGTTCAGCTGGATGGCGGTCGTTTCGCGACTTCTGACCTGAACGATTTGTACCGTCGGGTTATCAACCGGAACAACCGTTTGTCCCGACTCCTGGAAATGGGCGCCCCCGAAATCATCGTGCGTAACGAAAAACGGATGTTGCAAGAAGCGGTGGACGCTTTGATTGACAACGGACGTCGTGGCCGCACCGTGGTGGGTCCCAACAACCGTCCTTTGAAGTCCCTCTCCAACATTATCGAAGGCAAACAGGGCCGCTTCCGTCAAAACTTGCTGGGTAAGCGGGTTGACTACTCCGGTCGTAGTGTAATCGTGGTTGGTCCTCGTTTAAAACTGCACCAGTGCGGTCTGCCTAAAGAGATGGCCATTGAGCTGTTCAAACCGTTTGTTATCAACAAGCTGATTGAACGCGGTGAAAGCCAGAACATCAAATCGGCCAAGAAGACCATTGAGCGTCAGGAAACCGTGGTTTGGGACGTTCTGGAAGAGGTCATCAAGGGCCACCCTGTTCTGCTGAACCGGGCCCCAACGCTGCACCGTCTGGGTATTCAATCCTTTGAGCCGGTTTTGGTTGAAGGACGCGCCATTCAGCTTCACCCGCTGGTTTGTACTGCTTTTAACGCCGACTTTGACGGTGACCAGATGGCTGTTCACGTTCCGCTGTCGGTGGAAGCCCAAACTGAAGCGCGCATGCTGATGATGGCCACCAACAACGTATTGCAGCCTTCTACCGGTAAACCGATTATCACCCCCTCCCAGGATATGGTTTTGGGCATTTACTACCTGACCCTGGACAACCCCCACGCCACCAAAGGCGCAGGCATGAAATTCTTTAGCTTCGAAGACGCTCTGGCGGGTTTTGAAGCGGGAGTGATTGAACTGCACGCCAAGATCATTGTGCGTGATGAAGGTGGTCAACTCATTGAAACCACCGCAGGACGGATTATTTTCAATAAAACCGTCCGTCAATCGGTTCTCCAGTAAGCATTGAACGAGGTAACAGGCACCTATGAGCATCCTATCGCCCAACAAATCCCAAAAAAAGCAGTTGGACTTCATCAACAAGGTGGTTGATAAGAAAGAACTGAACCGCTTGCTGGCCAAGGTTTATGCCGAAATGGGCATGGCCAAAACCGGTACGCTGGCCAATAACTTGAAGGATTTGGGCTTCCGCTACGCTACCAAGGCGGGCGTTACCATTTCCATCGACGACTTGAGCGTTCCTGAAGCCAAGAAGGGCTTGATCAACGAGGCTGAGGCCGAAATTGAACGAGCCACTCAACGCTTCATGAAAGGTGAGATCACCGAAGTAGAGCGTTACACCAAGGTTATCGATACCTGGAGTGAGACCACTGAAAAATTAACCAAGTCCGTGGTCGACAACTTCGATCGCTTGAACCCGGTATACATGATGGCTTTCTCCGGTGCACGGGGTAACATCAGCCAGGTTCGTCAGTTGGTTGGTATGCGGGGCTTGATGGCTGACGCACAAGGTCAGATCATCGACTTGCCCATTAAATCCAACTTCCGGGAAGGCTTGAGTGTAACCGAGTACATCATTTCCAGCTACGGTGCCCGGAAAGGCTTGGTAGACACCGCCTTGAAAACCGCTGACTCCGGATACCTGACCCGCCGTCTGGTAGACGTTGCTCAGGACGTGATTATTCAGGAGGCCGATTGCGGCACCACCAATGGTATCCCCATGCGGGCCATCATGGAAGGTGAATCCGAGATCATGTCTCTGGTAGACCGGGTCATTAGCCGGGCCGCCGCTGTCAACGTGGTCAACGAAGATGGCGAAGTTCTGGTACCTGCCGGTGAAATCATCACCTTGGCCTTGGCCGATGTGATTGAAAAATCCACCATTAAAGAAATCCTGATGCGGTCTGTGCTCACTTGCGAAAGCCAAGTGGGTATCTGCCAAAAATGTTACGGTTGGTCTCTCACCAGCAATAAAATTGTGGATATCGGTGAAGCTATCGGGATTATCGCCGCACAAAGTATCGGGGAACCCGGCACCCAGCTGACCATGCGTACCTTCCACACTGGCGGTGTATTCAGCAGCTTGGGCAAACGCGAGTTATTCAAGGCCAAGCAAGATGGCGAAGTGACCAGCAAGCTGCCCACCCGTGAATTCCGTACCCGCCACGGGGATACGGTAGAAATGACCACCCGTGATTGCACTTTGGAAATCAAAGGGGCCGATGGCAAAACCAACAAATACAACCTGCCTTTCAACACCCAAGTAATGGTCAGTGCAGGCGATAAGGTCAAAAAAGACCAGATTATTGCCTCTTTTGAGCCCACTGCGGGTCGTAAAACCGAGCGTGCTACCAAGGATATTACCGGTAACATGAGCGGAGAAGTCTGGTTTGATGGCTTCGATGCCGATGAAAAGCGGGATCGTCAAGGAAACATCAGCCGTACCGCCAACCGTCCCGGTACCATTTGGGTTCTGGGTGGCGACGTCTACAACTTGCCCACCGGTGCCAAGCATATGGTGCAAGATGGTCAAGTGCTGAACGTCGGTGAGATCATCGCTGAAACCCACGTGGTCAGTGAGCATGGCGGTGAAGTCCGCATTCCTGCCGACCTGGAAATTGAAGAGCACAAGGTTGGCAAAGAGACGGTTAAAAAGATCGTCAACGGTAAAGACCTGACCATCATCATTGCCAGCATTTCCCCCAGCAACGCCGAGTTGGTACAAACCAAGAAAGAGCAGTTGTGGAAAGTGGGCGAAGACGAGGAAACCTACATCGTCAAATCCCCGCAAGGAACCTCTCTGGAAAACGGCAGCGTTGTAGCCGAGCTGGTTGATGAAAGCATGTCCGTTCCCACCAGTGGACAAATCCGTTACCTGGATGTGGAAGTGGATGAGCAGCGTATTCTGACTCAAACCGGTAAAATCCTGTTCCTGCCGGAAGAAATTCACCAGGTCAGCAAGGATATTTCCTTGAAAGTTCCTGGCATTGAATCGGGTATGGAAGTAACCGCTGGTACTGAAATCGTCAAGGGCATCACCTGCCAAACCGATGGTATCGTGGATATCGTGGAAGAAAATGACATCATCCGTGAAGTGGTGGTACGTCCCGGCAAACTGTACCGGGTAGACGACATCAGCACCTTGAACGTGGACGATGGCACCGTGGTTAGCAAAGGCACCGAAGTGGCGCCTGGCATTAAAGCCACCCAAGACTGCGTGGTCACGGTCAACTTCCAGATTGAAGTGCCCGAGGATGACGATGAGGATCTTGAGGATACCAGCGATTTGGAATACGCCGAAGTGCTGTTGCGGCCTTATCAGGAGTTCATTATTGAGCCTCGCAAGGTCAAGATTGATTTCGAATCCACCGATCCTGACAACATCACCATCGTGCCTGTGACCCAGTTACAGGTCAAAGATGGCGATAAGATTCGCCACATTGAAGGCGCCCCCATTTTGAGAACCAGCCTGGTTCTGCAAATGAAAGGGTACCTGGAGCGCTTAAAAGCAGTCGCCGAAATCAAAGACGGCGGCAAGAAAGAGGGCGACAACCTGAAAGTGGTGGTTCTGGAAAACTTAACCATCCGTCGGGAAAATCCCTCGGGCTTCAGCTCCCAGAAAACCGCTACCCAGACCCAATTGCTGGTGGAAGACGGTCAAGTCATCGACAAACGCTCTCCTGTGGTCAAAACTCAGGTTATTACCCACACCAAAGGCCGGGTAAGCTTGGGGAACGCGGCCAATGACAAGGATGTCCGTCGGGTACTGTTGATTACCGACGATCATGAGACCATTATCGAGACCAGTACCAAACCCACGGTCAAAGTTGGTGATTTCGTGACCATGGATCAGGAAATCGCTGCGGTGGACAAAACCCCTATTTCCGGTCAAGTTACCGGCGTGGACGCCAAGTCCGTGACCATTCGGGAATCCCAGCCTTACCTGATTTCCGGTGGTACCTTGTTGCAAGTTGAAAACCGGGCGCTGACCCAACGGGGCGACTTGATTGCCTCGCTGATCTTTGAACGGCAGAAGACTGGAGACATCGTACAGGGTCTACCTCGGGTTGAAGAACTGCTGGAAGGCCGGAAACCCAAGGAATCCGCCATTATCGCTCCTGTGGACGGTTCGGTGGAAATCATTTGGGAAGAAGACGTTCAGCGCTTGTACCTGACCAGCATCAACGGTCGGGAAGAAATCTCCATCCCGGTTGGCTCCAACATCGTTGTGGAGAACAAGCAAACTGTGAAAGCCGGTCAAGCCTTGACCGATGGCCCGATCAATCCCCACGACATTCTTGTGGTCTCCGGTATTGAGGCCGTTCGGGAATACCTGGTGGAAGAAGTTCAGCGGGTCTACCGGTCTCAGGGCGTAGAGATTGCTGACAAGCACATCGAAGTCATCGTACGTCAGATGACCAAGAAGGTCCGTGTAGACGAAGCCGGTGATACCACCCTGTTGGGCGGCGAACTGGTGGACGAAAAAGCGGGCGCAGAAGCCAACCGAGTCATTGAAGGCAAAGAAGGCAAGCTCCCCGCCGAGTACCACCCGGTTCTGCTGGGTATTACCAAGGCCAGCTTGAACACGGAAAGCTTCATCTCTGCGGCATCTTTCCAGGAAACCACCCGCGTTCTGACCGAAGCGGCCGTGGAAGGCAAAAGAGACTTCCTGCGCGGATTGAAGGAAAACGTCATTATCGGCCGTCTAATCCCGGCTGGTACCGGCTTCCCTCACTTCAAGGACGAGCGTGCCGATATGTTCGACGATGCCGAACAGGCATTGGCCGCCAAGTCCTCGCTGCGTAAGCCTTCTGCCATTCTGGAAGAGATCGAGAGTATGTTCGGTTCCCCGGAAATCTCGGAAGAGACCATGGAAAGCCTACTCATCGATGATTCCTCCATGCATGTAGAAACCATCGGCGCTGTCGAAGGCGAAGAAGAAGACTACACTAGCGATGCAATTTTAGACGACTAAGATTCATCGAAATCGAAACACGAAAACCACCGCACCTTTTTCAGGGCGGTGGTTTTCTTATGAACAGGCCATTTAAAGACAAGTGTTTTTAGAGTAAAATAGCGGCCATCGTGGTAGTTTCCCTCAATAAGAATTGACTGTTTGCCCAATGTCTACAACACAAATTGTTTGTTTTTCCGATAGCCTGAAGCAGTTGAAGCGGCGCAAGGCCATGAAGTACTTCCACGAGGGGTACCATGCCCAACTCCAGCGCGACTATTACAAGGCCATTGAAAAGTATCAGGAGTCCATTGAGGTCTACCCCACGGCAGAAGCGCACACTTTTTTGGGATGGACCTACAGCTTTCTGGGCGAGCTGGAAAATGCCATTGAAGAGTGCCAGCGGGCCATTGAAGTGGATCCGGACTTTGGAAATTCCTACAACGATATTGGGGCTTACCTGATTGCCAAGGGCAAATATCAGGACGCTGTGCCTTACTTGCAACAAGCTTTGAAAGCCAAGCGCTACCGGGCGTATCATTTTGCCCACTTTAACCTGGGCCGGGCCAAAGAATACCAGGGCGACATTATCAATGCCTTGCGCCATTACAAGCATGCCTTGGAACTGGAGCCCCGCTACCTGATTGCTTCCAAGGCCATTGAGCATTTAAAAAAATGCACGCTAAACTAGGCAAGCACTCTGAGTATTACTGATAAAGCGCCGAGAAAAACCCAAAATAGGGTATGATAGTAAGCGTTTTGGGACGATATGTTATTGGGCATGGGCTTTTTATCCCGACTCATTTATAACTGGTTGCTTTGCTTGGGATTGGTCATCCTCAGCCCACTTTGGATTGCGTATTTGGCCAGCGTGCCCAAGGCCCGAGCGGGCTTGCGGCAAAAATTGGGGTTATATTCTGAAGCGTTGAAAACCCGCTTGGCCGAAAAAGCCAAACCCCGGCTCTGGTTTCACGCGGTTTCCGTGGGTGAGTTTAACGCCATTAAAACGCTGATTCCCCATTTGAGCGACCGCTATGACGTGGTTATTTCCACCACCACCCGAACCGGACAAGACTTGGCCCTGCGAACCTTTCCGCAGCTCATCGTGCTGTATTTCCCCTACGATTTTCCCTGGGTCGTAGGTAAAGTTCTCCGACACATTCAACCGGATTTGGTCATCATCACCGAAACAGAACTGTGGCCCAATGTCATTCACCAAGTCACTCAAGGGCTTCGGGTGCCCCTGATTTTGATCAACGGGCGTTTGTCTCAGCGCTCCTTCAAAAGCTATCAATGGATTAGCCCGCTGATTAAGCCCTGTCTGCAAGAAATTACGCACCTTTATATGCAATCTCAATCGGATGCCGATCGCATGGTAACGTTGGGGCAACTGGGGTCAGAACAGTGGACCGTGGCAGGAAATTTAAAGTTCGATCTCATTCCCACCGTGGATGAGACCAAGCAAAGGCAATTGGCTCAGGTACTGAACATTCACCGCGGTGATACGGTATTGACCTTGGCCAGCACCCACTCCGGCGAAGACTTACCCTTGCTTGAGAGTTACCTGCGCCTGAAAAAAGATTTTCCAGAACTCAAGCTCATTCTGGCCCCCCGTCATCCGGAACGTCTGGGTGAAATTAAAACCATTCTCAATAACAAAACCATTGCTTACGCCATCCGAAGCCAGCTATCCGAGACAGCCCCCAATCAACAGGCTATCGTTGTGCTGGATTCCATCGGAGAGCTGCTCACCGTGTACAGCCTCTCCAGCATTGCGGTGATGGGCGGCAGTTTTATTGAACGTGGCGGACAAAACCCCTTAGAACCCCTGAGTCAAGGCATTCCCGTCATTTTTGGTCCGTACATGCACAACTTCAGTGAAATCAGCCGTCTGGTTCTGGAAGGCGGTGCCGGGTACCAGGTTCAATCTCAGGAAGAACTAGTGAACGCCGTCATCGGCTTACTCACCCAGCCCGAAATTTGCCAAATGGTCTCCGAAAAAGGACTGCAGCTCATCGAGAATAACCGAGGAGCCAAGGCCATCATTCTGAAAGCCATTGAGAACCATCTGCCGGCTTAAAAGAATTTAGTGATTATCCCGCTAAAGCTATTTTTAAGAGACCAGCAATTTTTGACGCACGCGCTCTTCCAAAATAGGAATGAGCTTGGCCGGAGCGTCTGCAATCGAGAACTCCATAGTGCAACCGGCAGCCATTTTGTGACCACCGCCGCCAAACAGACCCATCACCGCAGCAACATCAATATCATGAGAATCGCTGCGAATGCTAATTTTGGTATTGCCCTGCTCGGTTTCCTTGAACACCACGGCCACCAACACGGTGTCCACCCGGCGAATGGTCTCCACCATACCATCCAGATGCTCGTCCAAGGCCCCATGCTGTTTCAGCAATTCTCGGGTCACCACAGTCCAGCCAATGGTTTTATCAGCATTGAACTGGGTGCGCAACATGGCATCCGCATGCAGCATCACTTGGCACAGCGGTTGCTCTTCGTACAACTGCTTGAAGATATATTCCGGATCAGCCCCGGCAGCAATCAGGCTGGCGGCGGTTTCCATCACCCGCACCGTGGTGTTGCTGTACTTAAAGCCACCCGTATCGGTCACAATGCCGGTGTACAGACAGGTTGCGATACTGGCATCCAAGGGAATCGCCATGGCTTTAAAGATATGAAAAGCCACCTCAGCGCTGGCCGCCGCAGTCGGCTCCACCACATTGAGGGTGCCAAAACGATCGTTGCTGACATGGTGATCAATATTCACCGAGACCTTGGCCCCTTCAAAAATGGGCCGGGCCAGCCCCAGACGATCCGCAGAGCCGCAATCCACCGAAATGGCCATGTCATACTGACTCAGCAAGGTGGTGGCCGTTTCCATGCGCAACACTTCCTGGATACCCGGTAAAAAGCGATAGGTGTCAGGCATTTTACCGGAAATAACGCAATCAATACGCTGAATGTGAGGGCAGGCCTTGGTAAAGGCAAACTTGATGGCCAACATGGAGCCCAAGGTGTCGCCATCGGGGCCCACGTGGGCGGTTACAAAAATGGTTTTGGCCTGGCCGACTGCGGCTATAAAATCGTCGTAAATGACAAGACTCCTTGTGAATGCTATGTTTGCTCAATATTATACTCCGGCCCAAGGACCTAGGGCCAGCGCCCATCAAGGCGTAACGGAATACGGCCCCGCTTTAGGATCAAACGCTCTATGTCAAAGGAAATGATTTTAGCCCAAGTGCAACAGGCCCAGGGCATCGAAAAACTCTTGCAAGTGGTGGCCCAACTGCGCCATCCAGAGCATGGCTGCCCCTGGGATCTCAAGCAAACCCATGTCAGCTTGAAACCCTTTATGCTGGAAGAGGCCTATGAAGCAGTAGAGGCCATTGATGAGGCGGATGCCAGCGACAACCCGGCCCCGTTAAAAGAAGAATTGGGCGACGTGTTGCTACAAGTGGTGCTGCATAGCCAACTGGCCCAGGATGGCGGACAATTTAACTTTCAGGACGTCTGTGACACCATTGCCGAAAAGCTCATTCGTAGACACCCGCACGTCTTTGGTGCCGTTTCGGTGGACAATGCCGAGGCCGTGGTCACCAATTGGGAAGCCATTAAGCAGGCCGAAAAAGGGCATCCCAAACAGGAGAGCATTCTGGACGGCATTTCCAAAAGCCAACCGGCCCTGAGCAGAGCCTTAGAAACCAGCCAAAAAGCGGTGAAAGTGGGCTTTGAGTGGCCCAGCCTGGACTCCCTGTGGGAGTGCGTGATGAGCGAATATCAGGAATTTCGGGAGGAAGTAGACGCCCTGCAACCCGGCCAACCCGTTTCTGCGGCAGCCTTTGAGCGACTGGAATCGGAAATGGGCGATATTTACTTTGCCAGCGTGAATTTGGCTAGGCATTTTAAAATTGATCCGGAAGTGGCGCTGACCAAGGCCACCGCCAAGTTCATCAAACGCTTTCAAGCCATGGAAACCCTGATTGCCGAACGCTATCCCCAAGCCCCTTCGCCAGAAGGCGCCATGGCCGATCTCGATTTTGAAACCTGGGACAGCCTATGGCGCGAGGCCAAGCAAAAAACCAGCCGCCATTAATTTTTTAAAGCAGAACATCCTGCCCTCCCCATCGAATTGCAAAAGGCCCTGAGCCGATTACCCTATTCAATAGCCGGCACCCCAAAGTCCAGTTCAATCAGCTGGGTTAAAACAAGCTCTGCTGCTTGTTTTCGGGAACATTTCATACCACTCCATTGTCTAATCAAATTAAAACATACTAGCCACCTAGATAACTGGCCTCGCTCAACCGTTTTCCATCTGCAGCCAATTAATAACCATCCTAAAAGCAATTGGGGAAACAACTTGCAGGAGATTTGCCATGCCCAGCCCTGGACTGCTCGCCCAACGATTCAATCAGACGCCAACAGCCCTGCCTGCTGAAAACGGATGGCCCGTAGCGCCACCCATCCGCGTGGCCCGTCGTATCGCGGCCTTAATGGCACAACTGCCACAACCCAGCCGATGGCAACGTTTGTTTTTGCGCTTTACCAGCCAATTCAAGCAAAACATGGCTGAACTGGAAGCCCTGATGCAGTATAGCAGCAGCCCGGTGGTGTGGGATATCGCCCACCTGAACCGGAAGAAGGCCCAAAAAAAACTGAGCCCCATGGAACGACAAGAACTGGATTACCTGACCATTTACCACGACAGTCCAGCAGTCCACCGCATTACCACCCTGAAACTCAAAGAATACGCACAGACACTGAGTATGGCAGAACAACGAGAGTTGACGCATCTGCAACGCAATCTCTATCAAGGGAAAGGCATTCCCAGCCAAGTGCTGGACTTACTGTGGTCTGAAGCGCCTCAGAATTTAACGGACAGTTTTATTTAAAAGTCAGGTCATCGCATTGGGGATAAAACAAGGGAGAGAATCTGTATGTTGAGCTTAATCCAGTCCTCCAGCCTGATTTATGCAGGCACCCTCTATGCAATCCTGTGGGGCTTCCAAACCCTGCGCGAAAACAATCGGTTGCAATATGCCGTCATTCGCTATCAAGTACGCCGGGCCAGCCACTCAACCAGCCTGAGCCGCACCCGCTGGTCTTAACTCCAGCTCATCACCGATTTCAGTGGTACTTTCGGCAATCGCACCAGCCGGGAGTTCCAGCACCACTTTGCCCCCCTTCACAAAGCGAGAAATCCGCCATGGCTTCATGCGCTCCAGCAAAAACAACACTTTGCCGTTGGCATCCAGAAACAGGGCGTCAAACTCAACGCGCATAAAAAAAGAGTGGATATCCTGACAAGGCACAATCCACAAGCCAAAGCCTTTGGGGATTTCGGGTTTTCCCATTAAACCCACTAGCCGTTTCAAATAGGAATCGGCTTTACTGACTTGGCTAGCCACCACGGTTTGCCGGGTTTTATTAATGACCTCATAACCCATCGTTGGCATCTGCTTCCACCTCCTCCTACAAAGCAAGTACCTCTATTATAGGACTTCCCCACAATTCGGCAGAAACTTTATCCATCCTTTGGCCGATGGGTCTCCTCCAAAAAATTGATCCCTGAGCCCGGAATATCCAACCTTCAGATGATGAGCCAGTTCAAAAAGCTGAGATATGATACTAACAAGATTACTTTAATCAAACGAGTGTGAAAGACGGAATCGGTAGGCTAGCTATATGTGGTGGTAAAAATCCACCCATCGGTATGAAACAGTTCTGGTTTTGATCCATTTTTTTAGATTGTGGAAGTGTGTGTCAGGGAGCTTTAGGAGATTACAAATCATATGATGAGACGGACGCAGTCCTCGGAAACCACTGTGTTTATCGTGGATGACAACGCCAATCACAGCGCGGGCATAAAACAGTTGCTGGAATTACAATCGGATTATCATTTGGCAGGCATCGCCACCAACGGTGAAGACGCCGTCAAGCGTCTGTCTGAAGCCAATGTAGACATCGTGTTGATGGACATCAACATGCCCGAGGTGGATGGTGTGGCTGCCATTCAACAAATTATGGCCATTAACCCAAATCTAAAAATCCTGGCCCTCACTGGCTATGACGAGTCAGACCTCATTTTCCGGGCCATGAAAAACGGGGCCAAAGGCTACATCCTCAAAACCATGGTCACCTCCCAATTGATTGCGGCCATTGAGGAAGTACTGAACGGAAAAGTGTATCTGCCACCCATTTTGGCCACCAAGTTCTTTGATGAGTTCCAGAGCCGCATGGGCAAAACCAATCGGGTGGACCCCACCAAACAAGCCCTGCTGGGATACCTCACCTCTCGTGAAAAAGAAGTGCTGAAACTACTGACCGACGGCATTACCTACAAAGGCGTGGCCGATAAACTGGTCATCAGCGAAACAACGGTCAAAACGCACGTCAACAACATCTTCCAGAAGTTGCAAGTCAACGACCGCACCCAGGCCGTGTTGTACGCCCTGAAGTACGGTCTGGTCGATGGTGGCTCCAACCCCTCTCAAATGGCCGGATAACCTGAAAGGGTTTGAAACCCCACACGGTTCCTGACACAAGTTATAATGAGATCAAACCCGATGAAATCCCCCGGCCCACCCGCTTGGGGATTTCGTCTTGACTGAACGGCGAGTGAGTGATTTGAAACAAGGCATCAAAAAAATCCAGCTGGATGGACTGTTTGGGCATCTATGCTCCTCAACGGGCATGTACTCCCGAGAGACCTTTCAAAGCCTGTATAGCTGTATTACCCGGATGGTACGAGACTACCGCATGCCGGGCTTTGTGATGACCCGCACACTGGACGATGAAGCCTTTGAGACCATGGCTCACGCTCTGGATGATATTCCGGAATTGCCCCTGTTCCGATTCAATCAGCCCGACTTGTTTCCGGTGGATAGCGGCATTTGCGATCAAACCGGCTTCCTGATGGTGCTGACCAATCGGCTGTGCGCCACCTTGTACTGGTCAGCGGCAACCCATGCCACCTACCGCATGTATGAAGGGGGATGGACCTTTCATCCGGGTGATACCCGCACCCTGGCCGGACATCTCATTACCCATTTGCAAACGCCCGAACTGGAAACCCTGCTGAAAGAAACCCCCGTCGATCGCCGCTACGATGACAAGCTGAACATGCTGATTACCTCGCTGGTGCATGGTCTGGAAAACCGCAACCGGGAACTGACAGTGGCCCTGGATCAGGTGCAAATTTTAAACAAACGGAACGTGGATACCGAGCGGCTGGCAGCCATCGGACAACTCTCCTCGGTCATTGCCCATGAAATTCGCAATCCGCTGGGTCTCATCGACCTGTACGCCAAACTCACCGAAGATCATTTGGGGCAATTAAACCTCACCGCCGACAGTGACAAAAAAGCACTCCTGCTGAAAAACCTGTCTCTGATTCGTCAGGCCACCGGCAGCCTGGAAGGCATTTTATCGGAGTTGACCAACTACTCCCGCCCCTTGCAACTCAATACGCAACCGGTGGAATTGTACCAGTTGGTTCGGGATATTTGCGACTTTTATCAGCCCTCTTATCAGGAGCAAAAAATCACCCTGATTGGCCCGGAAAACGGTCCGAGCGAATGGTTAATACTGGATGCCGATAAACTTCGGCAAGCAATGCTCAACCTGCTAAAAAACGCGCTGGAAGCCTCCAAGCCCGGTATGCAAGTAAACGTGCAAGTGGAGACCAACCCGCTAGACTCCCAACTGTGGGTCAAGGTTAGCGATCAAGGGATCGGCATTACCCCGCAAAACAGCCAGAAGTTATTCACCCCCTATTTTTCCACCAAAGGCAGCGGCACCGGCCTTGGGTTGGCCCATAGCCGAAAAATTCTGCAAGCCCACGGCGGCAGTGTGGAACTGCTTTCCAGCATACCGGGACAGGGCAGCGTCTTTGCCATCATCTTGCCCAAAACCAATCAGGAGCCTGTGTCATGAAAAAAGTGGCTAGCAGTTCTCCCACCCTCAAACTATCCAGGCGGACGCTCCAACAGTTCGTAACCCTACTGCTGTTATTGATGGGCTGCATGACCTGGAGTGGCTGCGATATGAAGTTACCCCCAATGCCCTGGGACAAGCCCGTCCCTGCGGACAAAGCCCATGGCGCAAAAGGAGAAGAAGCCGCAACCGAAGAGGCCACTGCCGAGGAAAGCGCCGAACCTGCCGAGCCGCTGGATGAGCGCATGCTGTTACCAAAAACCATGCACGATTTGCCCTTTGAGGAAGTCTCCATCCCGCTTGCCGATCAATTGGTTTTATACGGCCGGTTATACGATCCCAGCCTGACCGAGCCGGGTGAAAATGAGATACCCGACAGCGAAGAATACCAAGGCACCAAGTATCCGCTGGTCATTTTGCTACACGGCCTCAACCGGGATCATTTGACCTGGAGCGACTTACCGGCCACCCTGACCAGGGCCGGGTATGCCGTTTTTGCCCTGGACTTGAGGGGCCACGGCAAAAGTACAATCACCACCTGGAAGCGTCGGGTTAGCTGGCGCTTGCTGCAGCCAGAACAATGGAAAAATCTGCATCGCGATATTACCCAGGTCATTCAGTACTTCAAAAAAGGCGAAGACTACCCGGAAGTGGACGGCAGTCAGGTAGCGGTGATTGGGGAGAAACTGGGGGCCAACGTGGCTACGTTTGTGGGCAAAAGCAACGCCGAAGTGAAGGCCTTGGTGCTGCTATCCCCCGGTGTAGAATTCAAGGGCATTGATGCCAGCCGAGGGTTGCTGGAGTATGGCAATCCCACCCTGATTCTGAGCAATCAGGATTTTAAAGAATCACACAGTCAGGCCCAACATTTGTACAACTGGATTACTGGCCCGAAAACCTTGCAGGTTTACGAGAAAATTGGGGAAGGGGCCGAAATGCTGACCAATCAGCCCGGCGTAGGCCTGCAAATAGAGGCCTGGTTGTCCAATATATTGAAGCCCATACCCGGGGCAAAAGTGGCTTCTCCTGAAGCGGGCACTGAAGCCAGTGGGCATCCCCCCGCAGACAACCCCTTAGAAGTAGGTCACAACAGCGAAGCGGCCCAGAAAGACGATACCACCGCCGCTGCCGCACCGATCCCCGCCCAGCATTAAATTAAATAGTGGCCCTGATTAAATAAGAAGCGCCATTAGGAGGGCAGGGAGAGCGCCGGAATATTGACCACCGTGGGTTGCTTCATGGCTAAAGCCTGAAACGGCATGCGACGGCTGGTTTCATAGAAACGATCCGGTTCAGCGGTTACAAAATAATCCACCTCAGCTATGGGACGGCCGGTCACCTGTGGACTGGCCAACTGATGCTTAGCCAACAACTGCTTGGCCTCCAGCGCCATAAATACCGCCGGATCCAACACATCGGCATCTGGAGACAGAGCGGCCACCTGATCCATCACATACGGGTAATGAGTGCAGCCCAGCACAATGGCCTCCGCTCCCCGGTCCTGCAAAGGACGCAAGTACTGACGCAATAGAGCATGACAAGCGGGTGTATCCCCTTGGCCCGCTTCAATCAGGGTAGCCAAATTATCACACCCCACCTGAGAGAGCAAAATGGGTGCATTCAATGCATCCAGCAAAACCTGATACCGATTGGAAGCCACCGTGGCCGGGGTGGCCATCACCCCCACGGTGCGATACTTGCCCGCCGTGGCCAGCCAGCGACAAATGGGCGTCACCGGGTCCACAAAAGGCACTTCCGGATAATGGCTAAACAAATGAGGCGCCACCGAAGCCGCCGTATTACAAGCCACCACCATCATCTTCACCCGGTGCTGCTCAAACAGCCAGTTCAGGCAGGCCGATAAGTATTCGGTCACCTGGGCCTGTGTTTTCTCCCCGTAAGGCATGTGCAAGGTATCGCCCAAATAGACAAAGCGCTCATCGGGCAAGGTTTGCATCAGGCGATCCAGAACCCGAAGGCCTCCCAACCCGGAGTCGAACACCCCAATCGGATTTTTAAAGGAATCTGGGGTATCGGATGGCAAGGGTTGGTTCATTCAGCGGCTACTTTACTGCGTTGGCGGACACTCGAGTTTTCAAATAGTCTACAACACCATCGGCAATGGAGCGAGCGGTTTTGGACTTACGCTCATAGCTTTGTAAAGCGGTCAGTTCACCGGGATTGGAGACATAGCCCACTTCACACAAAATAGCCGGTACGTTGGTGTGGTGAATGACATAGAACATGGCCTTTTTCACGCCGCCATCCCGGGCGCTGACCAAATTGATTTCCCGGTTATGCACACTGCGAGCCAACGCAACGCTCTGGGGAGTGTAGTAGTAGGTTTCAATCCCATTGGCCGCCGCATTGACCGAGGCGTTGTGATGAATGCTGATAAACAAGTCCGGGCGAATTTGATTGGTAATGGCCGTAATTTTAGGCAAGGGTAAAAATTCATCGCTGCTGCGGGTCATGAACACTTTAAACCCTTTAGCCTCCAAGGCATCTCGCACCATCATGGCCAAAGACAAATTCAAGTCTTTCTCATTCACCCCGCCACGCATGGCTCCAAAGTCCTTACCGCCATGGCCAGCATCCACCACAATGCGGGCCGGGAATGGGGCCTTACCGGCAGCGCCCAAACCCGCCAGATTGGGGAAGGCACCCGTATTTTTGGCCACACGCTCCGCAGAAATTTGTAGTTCCAGCACCTTGCCGTCATCGGAAATGGAGGGAATGATCTTGGTGTCGGCCTGTACAAACTGAATGGCCAATTTGCTGTTGGGCTGGCCTTCCGTCAGGGGTTCCAGACGCATTTTTTCAATTTCAGGGTACTGACGGGCATCGAAATTAATGGTAGTGGGATGGGCCGCCTGATTCAGCAAATCCAACACCAGACGATCATCCTTTTTCAGGAAGCGATGCACAATGGGCGTGCTGGCGGACAACCGCAAAATGGTACTCCCCCCTTCCCGACGCAGATCAATACTTTGCACTTCGCCCAACTGGGTATTGGCAGATAACTTGGTAATGGAGGTCCCAGAATCAGGGGTGAGGGCCAGCAGGTTTTTTTCGCCGCCATTATAAATGGCTTCCACCTGATCTGGCTCTGTGCATTCAATGACTACGCGTACAGTATTCTCATCAAACTGGCCCACCCGCACCTGGCGCATTTCAGGCAGTCTGGTGGTAATGGGTTCCAACAACTGACGACTGCGCAGCACCGCGCCTTCCAGCTCCAGCACCAGGCGGCTGGGGTCGTTCAAGGTAAAGCGCTTTTTAATCCGCAAGGTAGAGCCGGGCACCGACTGAATCAGCAACTTGTTATCACGGACCTGCACACTCTCGATAATGGCCGTCCCAGCAGGCACAGGCGTATCCAGAACAGTGGATTGCACAGACTGGGTTTGGGTTTCCGGCTTGGGAGGCAAGGTCGCCAAAACAGGCGGTTGAGACGATAACTTCACCCCAGGCTTGGCCACCGGCGGCAACGGTTGAGCCACCTTGGCGCTGCGCACAGCGGGCTTGGACACAAAACTAGTGGCAGCCAATTGGGCCGGAGAAAGAGACGCAGGGGCCAAGCCCAGCACCTTGAGGGTTTTCCCTTCAAACTCCGGGGTCAGTCGGGCCAAGGTCTGGTTATCATCCACATAAATGGTGGCCCGAACCGAGCTGTAAAAAGGACTTTGGGTGTCGTTCAACTCCACCCGATCAATGCCATTCTGATTGACACGGAACACGTTTTGCCCCCCCGCCAGGCGGGCATTGGGAATGTCCAGCACAATGCGATAGGGAGACGGCAATTTTAAGACGGTAAAATTCCGGGTCTCTACGCCGGTAAAAGCACGGGTTGCTTCCAGAACCAGCCCACTGCCATCGGGACTGACCTGAACGCCAGAAATGCCCAGCAAACTGGACTGCGCCGACTGATGCCGACTGGCAGCCAAAGCACTGGTGGCACCGCCAAACCCACTGACACCAATCAACGCGCAAGCCAATAAAACGCTCAACAAACGCTGAATCCGGGGTACAAACACCATGCTGATTTCTCCCTGATTGGCTAAATCTGCTAACTCAACTCTAAAAACGACTTTCACGAATCCATTTGAGACGAAACCAAAGCCGGAAGGTTCATGAACAAAAAACACGGCGTCTTTGGCCCATGGCAACAAGCCCTTACAAGTGGATTAACCGCCTCAAACAGCTTATTACTATATTAAGTGTAGCGGTTTTGGACTGGAAAAGGAAGCCCTAGCCGTAAAAAGAATCCACAAACGTACTGAAAGCTGAGCCTTAAGCCTTCATCAAAAATTAGAACTGCCATGGAACGCGCCCCGCAACATTTGCTGAAGCTCTGTAGGGTTCTCAGAAGTATCCAGAGCATCCTCGGCTGTAATTAAACCATTGCGGAATGCATTGTGCAGCGAGTGATTCAGGCTATGGGCCCCTTCAAACTCGGCATTGTTCAACAACTGATAAATTTCTCCCATCTCCTCACGCAAAATATAATCGCGAATGGCCGGTGAAACTACCATCACTTCCGATACCGCCACCCGACCCTTGCCTTCCGCTTTTTTGACCAAGCGCTGAGAAATGGTCCCTTGCAACACCCCACCCAACTGGTTCCGAATGGGATCTCGCTCATACGGCTCAAAGGCGTTGATAATCCGGTTGATGGTCTGCACCGAATCCGTGGTGTGCAACGTAGAGAATACCAAGTGGCCGGTTTCCGCCGCATGTAGTGCAGCTAACATGGTCTCCCGGTCTCGCATTTCACCAATCAAGATAACATCCGGATCTTGCCGTAATGCGTACTTAATCCCATTGGGAAAACTATCTGTGTCCATTCCCAGCTGTCGTTGGGTGACCACGCTTTTATCACTCTGATAAACATATTCCACCGGGTCTTCCAAAGTCACAATATGCTTGTGCTGGGTGCGGTTAATCGTATTCAGCAAAGCGGCCAAGGTGGTGGACTTACCAGAGCCGGTGGGCCCCGTAACCAACACCAAGCCCTTGTTTAAATCCGCAAACCGGTTAATCACCGAAGGATGCCCCAAGTCATCAAACGTGGGAATTTTCAGAGGAATCAAACGCATGACCAAACCCAGTCGACCCATTTCGTAAAACAGGTTGACCCGGAACCTGCAACTGTTATCCAGCATGAAGCTGAAGTCAAAGTCAGTCCGATTTTTAAGACGGGGCAGGGTTTTTTCGGGAATAATGCTCTTGGCAAAATTTTGAATTTCCGGCTCCGAGAGTGGCGGCATTTTGGTTGGAATCATATCGCCATCTTTACGCATAACCGGGGCCGCCCCCGCTCGAATGTGAATGTCCGAAACCCCCTGGGCCACGGCCATCCGCAGAAATATGTCCAGATCCATCCCCCCCGACACAGCGCCCGATGGTAATCCGGGCGAATCAGGAGAAGATGAATTGGGAGGAATGCTCATACCAGTTCCTTGCTTCTTGGGGCACTCAGTCGGGTTGAACCGTTCCTAAAGTATGGACGCAGAACCTCAGGAATGACTACCTCCTGATGACTGATTTGATAGTTTTCCAGAATGGCGGCCAAGGCACGACCGACGGCCAAGCCAGACCCGTTGATGGTATGCACAAACGCAGGTTTGCCAGTGGCTTCGGAGCGATATTTCAGGCCAATTCTCCGGGCCTGGAAATCGGTAAAAACACTGCAGCTGGAAATTTCGCGGTAAACGCCTTGCGCAGGCATCCAAACCTCAATATCAAAGCAGCGGGCAGCAGAAAAGCCGATATCCCCAGCGCAGAGAGCCACCACCCGATAGGGCAGCTCCAGTTTCTGCAAAATGGCTTCCGCATCTGCCAGCAATTTCAGGTGCTCCGCAGGGCTATCCTCTGGCTTGCACAGCTTGACCAGTTCAATTTTGTCGAATTGATGCTGACGAATCAGTCCACGGGTATCTTTACCGGCACTACCCGCTTCCCGCCGAAAACAAGGCGTATAGGCCGTCATATTAATGGGCAACTGACTCTCGGACAGTAATTCTCCGGCGTACAGGTTGGTCACCGGCACTTCTGCCGTGGGAATCAGGAACAATTCATCGTCCTTGCAGCGGAACATATCGGCTTCAAACTTGGGAAGCTGGCCGGTGCCAGTCATGGCTTGACGATTGACCAAAAACGGGGGCAAGACTTCCTCATAACCGTTTTCTGTATGAGTGTCCAGCATAAAGTTAATCAGGGCCCGCTCCAAACGGGAACCTTCCCCCCGCATGACCGAAAAGCGAGATTGGGCCAGCTTAACGCCTCGCTCAAAGTCCAGAATGCCTAAATTCACCCCAATTTCATAGTGTGGCAAAGCGTCTGAGCAGTAACGAGATTTGAATTCATCACCCCAGGTTCTCAGCACCACATTTTCAGATTCATCGGCCCCATCCGGGGTCTCTGGCAACGGCATGTTGGGAATGTCCATCAACAGTGCCGACTGTTGCTCTGCCAGTTCTTCTTTTTGGGTCTCAATGTCCTTGATGCGATCGGCCAGGACACGGGTTTGCTGCTGAATGGCATCCGTATCCCGACCTTCTTTCTTGGCCTGGGCAATCTGCTGGGTGATCTGATTGCGCTGACTTCTCAAAGACTCCTCTTCCTGAAGCAGTTCACGACGGCGAGCGTCCAGGGAGAGTATGGCATCCACGGACAACTCCGGCTTACGACGTTTCAGAGCCTGATTAACAGCGTCCGGGTTTTCTCGAATCAGTTTTATATCCAGCATTTTTCCATCCAGGGTACGACCCAAGCGCAATCAGGAAAGGCTGAACCGCTGACTTCTGTCGTACCATCGCAAATTCCAACAGGCCTATTATACCCCAGGCCTTCCTTCGGTTGCCGGATGGCAAAAACCCGAAATCCACTTACACTTGAAGCAAACCCAACCGGAAACAAAGGCCCTAGCTGATGGCTGATTGATAGAGCAAGTAGATCCAACCGCCCACAGCGCCAGCAATAGCCAAAATAATGACAATATTAATCAGATAAGACAGGTACTTGGTTGTGAATAAAATAATTTGCTGCTTATCAAATTTCATTATTCAACACCTACGAATTTTGCGGGCTCAAAGCGTGTATCGGTCGATTGGTGGCAAAACTTTAATTATTTTAGCTTTTTTTTCCATAATGCCCGTGGCCATTGCCGATAACACCGAGGAAAGCTGGCCTGAACCGGTCTATTTCCCCCAGAAGCAAACCACCCCGGACAAGCCAGCCAGCACAAAGGCAGAAAAGGAAGAAGGCAAAAAATGGTTTTGGCCCTTCGGAGACAAAGCCTCCAAAGAGGCCTCCGCTGGCACTCAGCCGCTAAGCGAGATGAAAACCGGCCCCAAAGATCCGCCTGCCAGCCCCTATCCCTTAATTCGCATTCCCATGGCGTTTCAGACCAACCAGGGCAATATTTCATCCGGCATTTACCTACTCAAACCCAATCCGTGCGGCAATGAAGCGAGCACCGGCCAAACCACCAACACGTGTTTCAGCTTAACCCAGCGCAATAGCCGCCTGCTGATATTTGAAGCCCATCCAGTCAGCCTTCCTGATATCAATCAGGCAAAAGAAGGCACCCCCAGCCCCTTATCCAAAGCGGATCGCACCAAATCAGACCCACTGACCGCCAAAATCAGGCTGTCCCCGGATCAAAAAACGCTCTCCCTCCAAAT
The DNA here is from genome assembly GCA_001858525.1 of Vampirovibrio chlorellavorus. Taxonomy (GTDB): domain Bacteria; phylum Cyanobacteriota; class Vampirovibrionia; order Vampirovibrionales; family Vampirovibrionaceae; genus Vampirovibrio; species Vampirovibrio chlorellavorus. The sequence goes on from LAPX01000004.1 coordinate 342,379, forward strand.
TCAGCAAGGGCAAAACACACTGGAGAGCGATGCCTTTCCGGTTTTTGTGGATCAACGCACCATTTTGACCTACTGATTTGCGCATTGAAGCAGGCCGGTTAAACACAGCGATTGAGGCGATTTTAAAGGCACCGCCGAGCCCAAAGATTGCAAATGCTTCACTTTAATAGCGGTGAGAGGCACTTTGAGGTACAATAGTCGTCCATAGAGCGCTTAAATTTCCGCAGGTACTCTCAGCGATTCTAAACCGTTACGTGTGTGTTGAATTAAGGAATCTGGAATGATGAACCTCGAACTCCCCGTGCCGACTGGACGGCCCTCTCGCTCCGTGGCAGATATTTTAAAAGAGGCCAAAGATAAAAAAGTTAAACTGATTCGGCTGCAATTCGTGGACATCCACGGCATGCCCAAAAGCATGGGCATCCATGTGGATCAGCTGGAAAAAGCCCTGAACAATGAAATTATGCTGGATGGCTCTTCCATCGCCGGCTTCCGTACCATTGAAACCTCCGATATGTACTTTTACCCGGATCTCAGTACCTTCTCCGTGATGCCCCAAACCGAGGGCGATCGGGTGGTCGGTCGGGTCATTTGCGACATTTACAACCCCGATGGCACCCCTTTTGATGGTTGCCCCCGGAACAACCTGAAACGGGTTGTGCAAGAAGCTCAAAAACTGGGCTACGTTTACAACGTGGGTCCTGAACTGGAGTTTTTCCTGTTCAAACGCAACGAAGATGGCACCCCCTCTACCGAAACCCATGACGCCGCCGGATATTACGACATCGGGCCCGATGATTTGGGTGAAATCGTGCGGGGCGAAATCGTGGATACCCTGGAGCGCTTAGGCTTTGAAATGGAAGCCGATCACCACGAAGTGGCCAGCGGCCAGCACGAAATTGACTTTAAATACTCCGATGCGTTGTCCCAGGCCGATAACGTAACCACCGTCAAAATCATTACCCGCCAGATTGCAGCCAAACATGGTCTGCACGCCTCCTTCATGCCCAAGCCCGTCTTTGGGGTCAATGGTTCCGGGATGCACTGCAACCAGTCGCTGGCTAAAGTGGGTGGCGGTAACGCTTTCTACGATGAAAAAGGCGATTACCAGCTTTCTGAGACTTCTCTGTACTTTATTGGTGGCTTGCTGAAGAACATTCGTGGCATTACCGCCATTACCAACCCGCTGGTCAACAGCTACAAACGGTTGGTACCCGGCTATGAAGCACCCGTTTACGTGGCCTGGTCTGCGGCCAACCGTAGCGCGCTGCTGAGAGTACCGGCCAAACGGGGCAATGCCACCCGTGTGGAATTGCGCTCTCCGGATCCGGCTGCCAACCCCTACATGGCCTTTGCCGCTATGTTACTGGCTGGCCTGGATGGGGTTAAAAACAAGATTGAGCCCCCCAGCCCGGTGACCGCCAACATTTACAAGTTGTCCGCCGATGAGCGTCGGGAGCAAAAAATCCCCGCATTGCCCGGTAGCTTGTATGAAGCCCTGGAAGAGATGAAAAACAGCAGCGTGGCCAAAGAGGCCCTCGGCGAGCATATCTTCCAAGAGTACATTAAAGCCAAAACCATTGAGTGGGATGCCTACCGGACCGATGTGACCCCTTGGGAAATCAACCGGTATATGGCTCGCTACTAAACGCGCTAGCAGGCTTTTAAAGCAAAACGGGAGTGCCCAGCCAGGTGCTCCCGTTTTTTTATAGCTTTTAATTAGGACAATAATTAAGGCAAGTCTATCTTCTCAAGACGTTTGTAACTGTTTGATTACAGCGAATAAAACAGAGTTTTTGGCAGCCTTGCCAGAAGTACCCTATATTTGCTTGAGCTGGACGGAGTTTTACAAACGTCTTGAGAAGATAGACTTGCCTTAATTTACAATCAGTCCCGCAAAGCTTGCAGCAATATGGCAGTCTGAGCGCCATTGACCGTCACATCGTGGAGTACCCCGGGGCTGATTTCCACAATATCCCCCGGATCCACATCAATCACCCCATAGCCTGGAAACGCAAACTGTAGCTGGCCCTGAACCACCACCACCACCCGTGTTTGCTCAAACTTCATTTCTGGGGAGCGACTTTTGCCTACCAATTCGTTTTGAGAGGCCTGTAACCCCTCACGTTGCATCATGCGCGTCAAGAAATCCAGAGTTGGAGGTTCTGGAGACTCCCATCGCATGATTTCAAACGGCTTTGGATTCATCGCCACTCGTTAATTGAACGCAAAATAACCACATAAACATTATATATTAAGTTTAAGTGAGTATCCCCTGGTAAGACGTTTGTAAAACTGCGTGCAGCTCAAACAAACTTTGAAAGAGCGCCGGGCAAAACTGCCAAGCTCAACTTTTTATCTCACTGTACTCAAACAATTACAAACATCTTACCAGGGGATACTCACCTAAATTTATTTAGCGGACATCTTGGCCGGTTTGGTGCCGATGATGGGCGAGAGGGCATCGATGTGTGGGCGCACAATCAACCCGCCACCGAAGCGCCAGCGGTTAAACTGGCCGCCGGCATCCAGATAGTCCACGTCGCCGTAAGCGGCCAACCAGTCGGTAAAGTTCAAAATCACGTTGGCATCAAAGGCCGTGCTGAGCGTGGTTCCGTTACCCTCTTCCCGAATGCCATGGCCCAAGCGGACGGTTTGCGCCCCGATACTGCCACCGAATTTGTATTCCAGAAATTTATTGAACAAACTGCCCCGAAAATCGAGACGTCCAGCATTCATAATAAACATTTTGGGACTGTAATAGCCCCCAAACACATAGTTGGAATTCGCCAGCGTCACCGGCCTCAGATTAACCACCGGGTCTTCGGTACCGGTGGCAGTGGTGTCAAAGAAGCCGTTGGTGGCATTTTTACTGTAGCCAAAATAGAGAAACTCGTATCCCACACGCACCTGATGCTTGGCCGCATAATGCCAGGTGTATCCCAGCGAGGTAAAGGCCTGATTCTTGTAGTTGGTGGGAACTCTGGAACCATTCACCCACGCCCAGGCATACCCCAGATTCCAATCAACATTTTGACTGAAGGGGTTGGTATTGAGTTCAGCGTAAATGCTGTTTTCACGCGCCTGACCCACCAAATCGCCCCGGAAGGCACCCAGATTGGGACGCAGACCAGCCAACGTCAGCAAAGATGTATATTGCGGCAAGCGGCTCATACCCACCTTGGCCCGAATGCTGTCATTAAAGTCATACTGGGCCTGCGCCTGGAAAGTCACGTTGGTACTGTCACTCTGGCTAAAGCGAGTAAAGGCCACATCGCCATCCAGGGTAAAGCGATCCCAATATTTAATGGTACTGCCAAAGCCATACTCAAACCCAGCAGTACTGTCCGGAGAAACGCCATTGGGCAGATAAAATCGTCCGGGCCGGAAGGCGGCTCGCACCCGAATTTGTGGCGTTAGGGACATACTCAACTGATTGGGAAAACCCCAACTGGAAAGCCGTGTGGTAGTCGAGTCGCCCCCTTGCTGGGAATACAAAAAGCCGGAACGGATCATGGGCCGCAAATCGTTGGCCAGACCCCTTTCCAAGTCGTCCAAATCATCATTTTTAAACCGACCCAAGCCCGATAACAACGGGTTAGTGTCATAATCCAGTGCCGTATATGTACCATAAGCCTCGGTCATGCCACTCCGCCCAACCGCACTGCCCACAGCCTGATGACCAGCACCGTCGGCATTACCGGTAGTATTGGTGACTCCCGAAAAGTCGGCCACATACGTGCCGCTCGTTCCCGGCTCATCAGGCGCTTGTAAACTCATCTGATCAGGAACGGCATCCTGCGTGGTACGAACGCTTTGATTAAGGGTATTCAGCTGCCTGCGGGCACTTTGCTGAAGCAACTTGAGTGTTTCCACCGCATCGCTCAACGCATCAATTTCTGAGCGCAGGGATTGAACATCATCGGCACTGGCATCGGCAATCAGTACCCGGGAAGCATCCTGGGGCGTGTTCTCCTGTCCAATGGGCAAACGAATGGGTCGAGACAACGGCTTGGGCAAGCCAGAGCTGCCATGCGGGACACTGCCCTCCACGGAAGCTGCGAAATCGCTCTGCACCGGTTCGATTAAAAAATCCGGTTTGGCATTGCTGTAAATTGGATCACTCTGTACGGACTCATTGCTCACCAGTGCGTAAGCGGATTCCAGTTCTACCGGCAGAAAACCCGACTCCAGCGCTTTGGCGGCATCCGAACCTGATTGATTCTGATCCATCAGCGATTTAATTTGCTGAATGATTTTCATGGCCTGATCATAGCGACCAATCAGTTTTTCAGACTGGGCCAACCCAATAGCCACATCCACATCATCCGGATACTGCTGGCGCAAATCCTGGAAGAATTTTTTGGCTTCCAACTTGCGACCACTCCATAAAATCACATAGCCCTTGCCCACCAAGGCATCCCGATGCTCAGGGTTGCGACTTAAAACCGACTCAAACGCATCCATGGCATCCCCCAGCTTATGCTCGTAGGAGAGCAACTTGCCATAGGCAGCCAGAACATCCAAATCGGCCGGATCTTCCTCGGTCATTTTTTTTAGCAAACGCAAATTATCATGCCGATGCCGTTCACTGGAGAGCAGCAAACCCAGCCACTCCCGCTTGATGGTGCCGTCATCCGGGTAACGCTTAACCAGCTTGCTGTAAGTCTCTACCGACTCGGTGTAATAGTTTTTATCGTTGCGATAAGCCCGAGCCACGGCCATCCAGATGGCCTTGTTTTGCGGGTATAAATTCACCACTTCCTGATACACCGGAATCATGGCCGTAGTGGGTTTATGCCACTTCAACACTTCCTCAATCCGGCTTTCCCAGGCTTCGGAATTGGTCACATCGGCTTTGCCCAAATCCACGTATAAGCGCAAGGCTTCCGCCCGGCGATCCGGCTGCCAGGACAAGTACTCGGCATAAGCGGTCTTGGTCACCACATCATCCGGAGACTCGGCCAACAGTGTTTTAAATAAGGCCTCCACCACCGCAGGCTGAGATTTATCCGTTTTAATAAAATCCAAAAATTCTTTTTGAACGCTGTCCCGGTTTTGCAAGTCCGGCTGACCTAAAGCCTGCTGATAGCCTTTCAGGGCCTCCGCAAAACGATTCTGCTCCGCGTACAGTCTGGCCGTGCTTAAAGCGACTTCCGGATTATTGGGGGCCTCCGCCGCAGCTTCAGCATATAGTTTTTCAAGCAGATCCGGCACCGGCATGGCATCCGGGGACAAGTTCAAAGTTCGGAGATACTCGGCATACTCCAGTTTTTCATTGGTATTGAGCAGCCCCGCTTCATACAGACGATGAAAGCGATCAATGGCCTCTGGTACCCGAAACAAGCGGGTTAAGGCACGGGCCTGACGCAACTGGGCATCCTTGGTTCGCTGAACGGCAGCCGGTAAGTTTTGATCCCACTGAAAGGATTCGGCGTACAAGCCCAAATCAAAGGCCAACGAGGATAAAGACTGAATCGTACTCGCATCGTTGGCCAACGGTGTTTTGGCCACATCCCGGGTAATGGCCTCGTACATGGCCTGCGCCTTTTGTTTCTGACCACTGCCAAACAAGGCACGGGCCTGGTTAATGCTCAGCCCCACATTTTGCTGACCACCTTCGTTTTGCTGCAAGGTGGTATAAATTTTCAACGCCTCTTCGGCATGCCCGGTCAAGGACAGCATTTGGGCGTATTCGGCCATAAACTTTTTGTCATCCCGGTAAATGTTGGCAATGGGCGCCGCATAGCGCAAGGCATCCATGGCGTTGCCTTGCCAAAATAAAGCCTGAGCCAATTTTTTAGAAATGCTGGCATCTCTGGAATTGAGCTGAGAGGCCCGTTGCAACAAACTCACTGCCTCGGCCCGCATGGCCGGATCCCAGCTCCACATTTCACCCAGATTGGACAAGGCTTCCACCTGACTGGGATTCAACTGAAGCACTTTCTGATAAGCGGATTTGGCCTTGATAAAATCCGCAGGCGTACCCTGCTTCTGATAAGAGCGGGCCAGCCATAAAAAGGCCTCTTCACTTTGTGGATTTTGTCGGGTGGCTTGCTCAAACAACGGAATGGCCTTAGCCACAAAACCCCGGTTGTAGTTGGAAATACCCTGATTTAAAACGGAACTGCCACCCGATGCTTTGGCCACTGGCCGATTGGATGTTTTGGCCAAGGCCAGCAACTGGCCGTCCCCTGAAGTTACATCGAGTGAAGCAACATCCAACGGTTCCTGATTCGAGCCCGCCATGGCCAAGCTCTGAAGCTCCATGCCTTCCTGTAGCGAATCCTGCGGAAACTGATTCAGACCCGCCTGAGGATAACGCCATTGCATCGCCCCACTAATGGAAGCCGGTGTGATGGCCTGAGCGCTAACGCCAAGACCAATACTCAGAGCCAAGGTTATTCCAACCAATTCTTTTTTCATCTTACTCGTCTGTCCCGTTATTCCAGGGGAGGCTGTCCCCAGTTAGCTGTGCGCTTTGCCGGTCCACTCACGCCTAACCGGTCAGGTCACTGAACACAAAAAAGTGATTACACTCGAAACGTCTTACTGACTTACGCTTTCATACTTATCTCATCATTATACTTGTTTTTATTATTATTAGCATTGCATTGACCAGTACGCAGTTTTACTCGGCCATCAAGGTTTTAAAAGCTTTGCTTTCAGGCGGCTCGTGCAAACGGGCGCTCAAAAGATCCAGCGTTTTCATGTCCAGTCCATCAAAGTAAACCAGGGCCACATGGTTGCCGTAGTAAACCGAGACATCAATGACCTCGCCGGGATATTTTTCGGTCTGCTGACCATCCCAGGACAATTGAATCCACACTTTTTGACGAATCTGCAAATCAGTGCGCGCTTTTAAATGGACAATCACGCCCAGCTCGCTCAATTCCTGGGTCATCCCGGCCACGGGCGCGGAACCATCCACGGGAATGAGGGTGCAGTTCATAAACTTGCTGACGGAGGGAGCCACCCGGATCAAGCGCTCTTTGGGGCGATAGATTTGTCGGGCCAGATCCACCCGTTGTTCGTTGGTCAACTGGAAGAATTCCAGACCCGCTTTCAATTGCCCGCCGCCCACGTCTTCAATACGACGCACCAACGCGGACAGTTCGCTGATATCTCCCGATTGCCACTGAATGCGAATGCGCACCGGCTGCCCCATTTGCAATTGGGGGCCTTTCTTTAAATATACGGAAACGCCAGATTCACTAATTTCGTTGGAAAAGCCCACCACAAACTGATTGTCCACATTCAAGACACAGGACAAAGTGGCCTGAAAGCGTGGGGCGCCACGGCGCAGGGGTGCTTCTACCGCCGAAGTCAGTCGGAATGGGGTCATAATCAACTGCCAGAAGGATTTAGAGGTGTGCGTGTAAACGTAATCATCGGCCCAAATCTCAGCGGAACCAAACATGTGCCGCACCAGTTTCTGATGCTGCTCCTCGGTGCGATTAACCACCTGGAACCCCACGTAATGGCGATTGTTTTCATCCACAATACTACGCACCACCTGCACAGAGAGAATGGTGGTCTCGTTGATATCCCAGTCCATAATTTTGAGCAGAACGGTTCCGGAAAGGGGCACCGGCTCATCAAAAACCAAAGCCACGCCGCTTTCACTGATATTGGTGGTGTAACCCACGGCAATGGAGTTATCCAGCAATTTCAATTCACAGCGAATGCGACGAAAAATACGGGGAGTCACCCGAAACTGGGGACGCTCCTGAGCCACGTAAATAGCACCCAGCAACAGAATCAGATTATACAGAGACCAGGCCAGGTTGGTATAAATCCCCCCGGCGTACTCGGGTGTTTGAATGCCCCGAATAATGGCCATGCCGATACCGACCACGGTGAGGGCGGCAATCATGACTTGCGGGAACACAATGCGCCAGTTGAAATTGAGTTTTTCGGTCAGACCACCCTTGGGCGTCACCCGGAACTTGGCCCGAGTCGGAGACAGGAAGGTCAGGAAGGTGGTCAGGCTGAGGTAAATACAAAAACAGGTTTCATAGACCTCTGACCAAAAGCTGTGCCGCACCCCACGGGAAACAATGGTATAACCCAAAGTCGTGGCCAAAAAGCTGGGCACATAATAAATCAGTACTTCCACAAAACCGGAGTTAACGGTTTTATAGCCAAATAACAGGAAGAATAACGGGGCCACCATGAAAATGAGACGGGGCATACCGTGGAAAAAATACCAAATGCCGGTAAAGTAACACATCCGCTGAGCCAGACTCAGGCCACGGGCAAACAGGGGATTCTCCAGACAGTAGATCTGGGTCATACCACGGGCCCACCGCAACCGCTGCTTAATGACATCGGCAAAGCTGTCCTGAGCCATGCCAGCGGCCAAGTCCCGGTTGTAATACAACGACTTCCAGCCTTGCCCATGAATGCGCATACCGGTATGCACATCTTCCGTAATGGTTTCTACGGCAAAACCACCCACACTTTGCAAAGCGGCCCGACGGAACAAGGCCCCACTACCGGCGAAAAAGGCAGCGCCCCAGTAATCGTTCCCCGGTTGAATCACGTGGAAAAACAGATCCTGCTCGTTGTTAATTTCTTTAGCGGCTAACAAATTCCGCTGAAAGGGATCATCCGTGAAAAAGTGCTGGGGCGTTTGCACAAAGCCCATACGCTCATCTAGAAAGAATCCCACGGTTTCATTCAAAAAGTTTTTACAGGGAACGTGATCCGCATCAAACACCAGAACCAGCTCGCCGGAACTGTAGCGCATGGCGTTGTTTAAATTACCGGCTTTGGCATGGGTATTTTCAGCCCGGCTGATGTAGGTCACATTCAGCTTCTCGGCCAGCTCTTTCATTTCCGAACGGTTACCATCATCGCAGAGAAAAACCGTTTTCTTGGGGTAATCAATGGCCTGACAACCGACCAGGGAGCGATACAAAACGCTAACTGGCTCGCCGTAGGTACACACCATAATGTCCACGCTGGGCAATTGATCCGGGGTAAAGCGACTGATGCTAATCGATTGATGATCGGTTTGTCCCCATACCTGAAAATACCCAATGACCATGGCAAAAAAGGCGGTCAATTCCGCGCCGTAAATCAGAACGGAGATAAAAATAGAGAGGGGAGAACTGAAATCCAGTGTTTCAAAGCCCCGCCACAACAGATGGCGAACACTGGTTAATACCGTCAGCAACATAATCCAGCGTCGGGCCGCAGGGAAAAAGATGGAGGAGACCACAATGCCCACAACCAGTAAACAGGACCAAAGCACCTGCAACATTAAGGGCAGGAAAAGGGACTTCTCTGGAAAAAGCGGACGGGACAGAACACCGGAATAGGTAGAGGCGTAATCGGCAATGGACGCGCCAGAGGAGAAAGCAGCTGACGCTGAATCCTGGGTGGGAATTTGCCAGAAAACAAATATGACGGCACAGACCGCCACTGCCAAGACAACCAGAGCCAATAACTTTTTAAAAGCGCCATTCATCAGGACAGATTTCCTACAACTTCTTCCACCACTCACCGACTCGGTACAATCCGGCCAGCCTAGAGTTATCATCCCTTTGCCGCCACATTGAGACACCCTCCAAATGGAGGAGATGCGAAGATGGTCTTTTTAAAATGGCAAGGCTGACCACCCTCCTGACAAGTTTGTAAGTGTTTGAGTACAGCAAGTTAAAAAGTCGCTTTTGGCAGCATTGCCTGAAGCGTTCTCAACATCTGTTTGAGCTGCACGCAGTTTTACAAACCTGTCAGGAGGGTGGGCAGCTTCGCATTTAAAATTACACCCAATGCCTGACGTTAGGCGTCACCCAGGCGATATAAGGGGTGCGCCCCAGCAACACATTCCAGGACAACCAGACAGCCACCAACCCAAAAGCAGCCAGAAAGGCCAGTGGCAGCATTGACATGTAAGTCCCCAATCCCGTGGCAAAAAACGTTAACCCAACCAGCTTGAGCACCGGAAGTAACAATTGCAGAAGCGAGAAGATCAGAAAATAGGCCATCAGTACATAAGCATTCAAAATCAGGCCGGTTAAAATATGAAACCGGATAAAATATGGAGCCTCTCGCCCAGAACGCCCCACCAGCAGCCAATAAGTCCCAGCCATCAACAAAACCAAAATCATCTTCCATTGAAAGGCCAACAAAAAGACCACCAACAAAATAATCAGCAAAAGCCGATTTTGTTGCAAATACGACTGATAACGAACCCCCTGCCGGACAAAAAACTGATACAGCACCCCCAGCAAGATAATCAGCATAAAGCCGTTACCGGAGAATCCCATTCCCAGGGTGATCATGTAGCCCAAAAAAAACAGGAAAAGCACGGCAAACAGTTTGAGGCTCCAATCGCTGGACTTGCCGCCGGGAAATTTTAAAACATTGGAAGATCGCATACTGATCAGCCTACCTGAAAGCCCCTTGTACAAACAAGCTGTTAAATTTCAAATCCATCAGACATCTGAGATTGAGCCTCATTGCCAACACGCCCCGCATCCGCCATTAAGGAATATTTTTATTAATGGATGTTTTGGCGTTATTCATAAAGTTGGGTAAATCAGACTTGACGGCAGCCAACAATAAACTACGAGGCACCAAAGGGCCGGGGTCCAGTTTCAAGGTATAACTCAAAATGGTTTTGGTTCCATTGTCCGCCGGAGTGAGCCGCCAGGCACCCTGAATGTCTTTAAAACTGCCGCTAATCCGATGAAAATTGATCAGGTAAGGCGGCGACAACTCTTGCAGCAAAATGTAGTTAAAGGCCGGAAACAGGCTGGTCATAATCACTCGAAAAGAGACATTCTGCTTATTGCCCGTGCGGGAAAGGACTTTGACCTGTTTTACTTTCCGCTCAGACGCCAGCAAGGTTTCAGGGTCACTGACCACGGTCCAGACCTTTTCCGGCGGCTTAGGAATCAGGATTTTAGCCTCCACCGAAGGCACTGTATTGGGTGCCGTGTATTGCTTGACCACCACTTTCCCCTGTTTCAGGGTTTGCCATTCCACAGAATCCGCGAAAACCGGAGTAGCGACCATGGCAAGAAGCATGCCAACCAAACTCAGCCCCACAAACAGGCGAGAAACAAAATGTTGCTGGAGAGATTGCCCAGACAGCGACCTCAAAGATGGAACAAACACTGTGGCAATCCTCCAAAAATTTTCAGGAAAAGCAATTTCCGTAATAATATATTATATAACAATGCCCAAAGCAGACTTATGCCAGAGTAAAACGTTTTACGCAAAGGGCTTTTACCCTATGGACGTTCAGAAGAGCTTAGAGTTTCAAGCCTTATGTTATCCCCGAGTCAGTACGTTCGCCTATCCATGAATAAATTAAAACCACCCCCAGCCCTCAGCATGAAAAAAAACACGGATACCAAGCGCAGCCTGTATGCCTTTGCCTTTGCTGGCCTGGGAATTTTAACGGTACTACTGACCTACGTGTGGTTCACCCGACAAACCAGCTGGCTGCCCGAACCCGTGCGAGAGGTGCTGGTTCCCCTCACGGGGGAGCAGAAGATTTTTGTGGCCAGCGTGGATTTGAACCGGGAAACAGCCCGTTCGCTTTACCGAGAAGCCTTGAAGAACTTGCAAGAAAGCAACTATGAAACCGCGCTCTCTCAATTCAAGCGGCTGGAACTCGTTTACCCCGGACTGCAAGACTTTTTATGGCTGCATGAAGCTGAGGCTTACGTGGGGCAAGGCAATGAATGGGCCGTGCAAAAAAAGCTGAACAGCCTGCTCAGCACTCGCCCCAGCACGCCTTTTAATGCCGTGAGCCTCTATCGCATTGGGCAATCCCAGTTCCGGGGCAGCGAATGGGTGGCCGCCGAAAAAACATTTACGAAAGTTCGTTCGCAATACCCGGACACCGATTACGCCATTGGCAGTCTGTATTATCTGGGAGCCTTGAAAACCAAAGCTGAGGCCACCAAAACCGAAGCTGCCGAACTCCTGAAAGCCTACCTAAACCAATGCCCGGACTGTAAATTCAGCGGAGAAGCGGCAGATTTATTGGAAAAACTACTGCCCAAGCCCACCGCCGAGGAACATGCCCTCATGGGCCTGGCTGACGCCAGCAGCTCCAAAGATCTCAAAAAAACGCTGGCTCACCTCAATCAGGGTCAACGGCAAAGTACCTGGCTGGCCTTGGGAAAAACCCAATTACAAGCCGGACTAACCCAGTCGGGCATCCAAACCCTGATCAACGGCCTGCCATTTGCCAAGGAAACCGATGAAACCCGAGCCGCCATCGACGTTCTACTGGCCCACACAAGCGGTGCCAGCCAACAAATTGCCTTGCTCAAAACCATCCAGGCCAAACTCCCAAGCGTGGGCGGAGATTACGTTCTCTGGAAGCTGGCCCAGCTGGATGAAGCCCAAGCGCCTTCACTGTACCGGCAAATCGTCAGCCAATTCCCACAGGGAGACTACACCCCGGAAAGCAGCTGGCAATTACTGTGGCCGCTCTTAACCGCCAATCAGGGAACCCGCTTCATTCAGGAAGGGCAAAAGTATCTGGCCCAGTATCCTTACAGCAAAGCAGCCCCCAAAGTGCTTTTCTGGATTGGCAAATTACTGGAGAAAAACCAACCCAGTGAGGCCACCCAGGCCTATCAACGCCTGACCGAGTTATATCCAGCCAATTATTACGCTTTTCGGGCCACCGGACGCCTGCGGGTTCTCACGCAAAACCGCCCCGATCCGGGGTGGCCAACTTTGGGCAGTCGGACGGACTACCCCACCACCAATACCGATTTAAACAGTCTGGATATCTTGCCCAAGCCCGATGCCTTTGGATCAGGGCAAACCGGTTGGTATCTGCGTAATGCCGCCAAGGAACTGCAACGCATTGGGGCCACCGAAGACCTAAAACTACTGACCACCGAAACCATGGGCACAGTGCCACCGGGCGTGGAAAGCTGGGCTGCCCAAGTTTCTGGAGACCGGGCTAAGGGGCTCCGAGCCATTCGTGATGGCTTGGATCAACAAGTGAAAGACTCCTTTATTGACAGTGGGCGCACAGCCATTCGGCCCGCAGGGACCCCGGATGAACTGAAGTTGCTTTATCCCGTCTATTTTGCCGAATTCATCCGGCAAGCCGGTAGCAAAAACCGTTTGGATCCTTTCCTGATTCAATCGCTGATGCGGGAAGAGAGCTACTTCAATGAGTTTGCCATCAGCACCTCCAACGCCCGGGGCCTGATGCAGCTATTGCCTTCCACCGCCAGAGAAGTGGCTGGCTGGGAAGGATTATCGGGTTTTCAAACCACCGATTTGTTTACCCCGGCCATCAATATTCAGCTAGGTTCTCGCTATTTGTCCCACCTGCACGAGCTGTTTAGCGGAAACTCCATGCCCGCCGTGGGTGCTTACAATGGCGGCCCCAATGCCATGAAACGCTGGGTGCAGGGCAGCAACGGGTTTAACAACGATCCGGATATGTTTGTGGAAAAGATCCCCTATGAACAAAGCCGGGATTATATTAAAAAAGTATTCACCAGTTATTGGAATTACAGTCGTCTCTATAGCCAACCCGCCATTTAACCAAAATCAACCGAATCTAGCTCAGCCATAACCTCAACTTTGCAAAGCGCGCTTGTATCGTGTAAGATGAGCGGCAATGTTGGTGTGGATGCATGCTTATGAAACATTACGGTTCTTTTGTTCTAATGTTACACAGCCACCTGCCGTTTTACCGGAAAGCCGGGATGTGGCCATTTGGGGAAGAAAACCTTTACGACTGCATGGTGGAAACTTATATTCCCCTGCTGAACGCCTTGAATGAACTCCGGGAAGAGGGCATCAAAGCGGGAATTACCGTGGGTTTAACACCCATCCTCACCGAACAATTGGCCGATGAGCACCTGCAAGAAGGCTTCATCAAGTTTGTCAAAGGCCGCATTGCGGTGATTGATGAAGATGTGGAGCGCTATCCAGACCCCAAAGTGCCCCATTCAGAGCACATCAGCTTTTTGGCAGGCTACTACCAACAGTATTATTCCAAAATCCTGGAAGACTTTACCGTTAAGTACCAGAAAAATCTGGTCAATGCATTTAAAGAGCTGCAAGACGCGGATTGCATTGAAATCACCACCTCTGGGGCGACCCACGGCTTTTTGCCCCTCTTGGGAACCGATGAGAGCATTCAGGCTCAAATCAAGGTGGGCGTAGAATCCTACAAACGTCACTTTGGCAGAGCGCCCAAAGGCATTTGGTTGCCAGAATGCGCCTACCGGCCAGCCCAAGAACATGTCGATCCGGAAACCGGCAAGCCCACTTTGCGTCCGGCCATTGAAGCCTTCCTGTTCGAGCACGGTATCAAGCACTTCTTTACCGAATACCATGCCATTGAAGGCAGCGTCAGCAGCGAAATCCGTCGGGACTTTGGGGTGTACCGGGATATTCAGTACATTCCGCTGCCCAACCGGGGTCAAACCGGCTTAACCACTCACGAAGCCTACTGGTTAAAAGATTATCCCGTGGCCGTTATTGGCCGCAACAACCGGGCCAGCTTTCAGGTATGGTCGGCTGCGCACGGTTACCCCGGCGATGGCCTGTACCGGGAATTCCATCGCAAGGATGCCAATTCCGGCATGAAATACTGGCGCTTAACCAGCAAGGACGCCGAATTGGGCGACAAAATGCTGTATGACCCCGTTTTGGCTCAAAACCAAACCAAAATGCACGCCGATCACTTTGTATCGCTGGTTTACGACATTTTGAAAGAGCAGTACCACAAAACCGGCGAACCCAAGCTGGTCATGGTGTCCTTTGATACCGAATTGTACGGACACTGGTGGTTTGAGGGCGTCACCTGGCTGAAGCATGTCATTAAAATGCTGCATGCCTGCGAAGGCGTGGATGTGGAAACCTCCAGCCAGTATTTGGAGCACTACCCACCGCAGCAAGCCATTGAATTGCCGGAAAGCACCTGGGGCCAAGGCGGCCACTATTGGGTCTGGAACAACCAGCACACCGCATGGATGTGGCCAACCATTCACCAGTGTGAAACCCGCATGCGCAAGCTTGTTCAGAAACACGTCAATGAAACGGACACGCTCAAGGTAGAAGTACTCAATCAGGCCTTAAGAGAGCTTTTACTGCTGGAAAGTAGTGATTGGCCGTTCCTGGTGACGACATTCCAAGCCAAGGACTACGCTGTCGAGCGCTTTGAAAAGCACGTGGCCTTTTTCAACCAGCTGTGCGAAATGATTGAAAAGGATCAAATCAACGAAGAGCAACTTGCTGCCAGCAAGGAAGTGGATAATCCCTTCCCCAATCTGGACTTCCGTTGGTTTGAAACCACCAATCTACCAGCCCCGACCTATCCCGCTGAATTACAGACTGTTTAACCTCAGGATCGACCCGTTTCTGACCCACCGTTTCTGATCGGGCAACGGCACTTCAACAGGAGGGGAACTTGTGATGGGCAATTCAATCAACCTGATTTTAGGCGTTCATAACCACCAACCAGTGGATAACTGGGATCATGTGGTGGAAGACGCCTATGTCAAATGCTATCAACCCTTTCTGGATATATTAGAATCCTATCCCACGGTGGGTATGAGCATTCACTACACCGGGTACTTGCTGGACTGGCTGTTTAATCGACACCCCATCCTCATCGATCAACTGCGACGGTTGATCCAGCGGGGGCAGGTGGAGATGATCGGCGGGGCTTATTACGAACCGGTGCTGGCCATTATTCCAGACCGTGATAAACAGGGACAAATCGAGAAACTGACTGACCGGGTAGAGGCCCTGACCGGGCAGCGGCCAAATGGACTCTGGCTGGCAGAACGCGTTTGGGAACCTCACTTGGTTCAACCCATTGCCGAAGCCGGTATTCGCTATCTGTTTCTGGATGATAGCCACTTTAAGGCGGCAGGACTAGAAGAACAGGCGCTTTACGGTCGCTACACCAGCGAAGAGCAGGGAAAAACCGTGGATATTTTCCCGGTGGACAAAACCCTACGCTACCAGATTCCTTACGCCTCCCCGCAAGCGGTCATTGATTATCTGGGAAGCGTGGCCAGCGCCGATGGGCAAAAGGCCGCCATCTACTTTGATGACGGTGAAAAATTCGGGGTCTGGCCCGGCTCTCACCGACTGGTTTTCAAGGAAAAATGGCTGGATCAATTTTTCAAGGCGCTCAGTGCGAACCAGCACTGGATTAAAACCATTACGCCCTCGCAGTATGTGGCTCAAACCCCACCCTTGGGGCGCATTTACCTACCCACGGCCAGCTACAGCGAGATGATGGAATGGGCCTTACCCGCCAAACAATGGAACGCTTACCAACAGGCCCTGAAGTCGGCTCCTCCAGAACAGCAACGCTTTTTTCAGGCCGGATTCTGGAGGAATTTTCTGGTGAAATATCCAGAAGCCAATAATATCCACAAAAAAATGCTGTACGTCAGCGAAAAAATCCATCGCATGAAGCAGGAAAAGGGCATTCAACACCAAGAAGCCCTGGATGAACTCTGGAAAGGGCAATCCAACGATATTTTCTGGCACGGGGTTTTTGGAGGCCTGTACCTCACCAACCTGCGCACGGCCAACTATCAGCATTTAATCAAGGCCGAAAACATTGTAGACACCATTCAATACGGCCCCAGCTTTACCCACATCGAAATACGAGACCTGGATTGCGACGGTCAACCAGAAATTTTAATAGAAAGCACCGCCCAGAATCTGTATTTGCACCCTCACGAAGGGGGAAGCCTGTTTGAACTGGACTATCGGCACAGGAATTTTAACCTGCTGGACACTCTGGCCAGGCGGTACGAGCCTTACCACGACCAACTCAAGGAAAGCGCCAGTGGTCCCGGAAGTCGGCTGGAGCAACATTTACACTATGACTGGCACCGGCGGGTCAGCTTACTGGATCACTTCTGGGGAGAAGGCACCACTCTGGATTCACTGGCCCAATCGACCTATCCAGAGCAGGGTGATTTCATCAATCAGCGCTACCAAAGCCACATTGCAGGCAACAGCGTCACCCTCAGCCGGGAAGGCACCGTGTGGGTTCACGATCAACCCACCGCCATCCGGGTGGAAAAGGAATTGATCGTATCCGACCCCACTCAAGCCCAGACCGTCATTCGTTATACCCTGACCAATTTATCGGAACACAAGGCAGCCCTGTGGTTTGCCGTGGAGTTTAACGTGAACTTGCTGGCTGGCGATGCCCCCGATCGATACTACTACCTGCCGCACTCCTCTCCCAAACCTGCTCAAAGCATCACCAAAGCCAGCAAAGCAGCCGTTCTGGAAACGGTAGACGCCAAAACGAAACTGCGCAGCAAGAAGCTGATTGCCAAAGAAGCCCTCAAGGAAGTGTACGGCATCGGCCTGCGAGATGAATGGCTGGACATCGATTACCATTTAATCTGGAATCGGCTGGGCAGCGTGTGGCGTTTCCCCATTGAAACGGTATCCCAATCTGAAACAGGCTTTGAAAAGGTCTATCAGTCCAGTGCCATGTTCCCCAACTGGAAATTTAGCCTAGAACCCGGCGAAAACTGGCAAATAGAAATCACCCAACGCATTACCAGTCATCATTAGCAGCATCCCCAGGAGCGTTTATCCCCATGCAACACCAAATCATCGGAGACGACATTCAGGCAGTGGCCCTCTCACTGGCGCCGGGAGAAACGGTGCGAGCCGAAGCAGGGGCCATGCTGTATATGAGCGACAGCATTGAGATGAACACCCAAGTCGGCACCAACAAAGAAGGCGGCATGGTGGGTGCCCTGATGTCCGGCTTGAAACGGGCCGTATCCGGGGATAGTTTTTTCATTACCACCTTCACCGCGCAGGGACAGGCCGGGCAAGTCGCCTTTGCCGCGCCTTATCCCGGGAAAATAATGCCGGTCAGTCTTTCGGAAACTGGCACGTTGCTCTGCCAGCGTGATTCCTACCTTTGCTCTGACACGGAAGTGGACGTGAGCATTGCCTTTACCCGCAAGCTGGGCGCTGGCTTTTTTGGCGGTGAAGGCTTCATTTTGCAGAAACTCAGCGGGCGTGGACAGGTCTATATACACTCCGGTGGCGGAATGATTCCGTTTGATTTAGCCGCCGGACAAAGTTTGCGGGTAGATACCGGTTGTCTGGTGGCCATGACCGAAAGTGTTTCCTACGACATTCAACTGGCCAAAGGCGTGAAAAACATGCTCTTCGGGGGCGAAGGTCTATTTTTTGCCCATTTAAAAGGCCCCGGCAAGGTTTGGTTACAGGTTCTGCCCTTCAGCCGTTTGGCCAACCGCATTTTATCGGCTGCCGTTACTGGCAACAGCGAGCAAAGCAAGGGCTTGGGCGGTCTGGGTGGCGATCTCCTGGGCGGGCTCATCAGCGGCGAGTAAAATCAGCACTCAAAAAGTCTGTGTGTATAGATTTGCAGTCTTTTTAGCCCCTTGTCGGCAATTTATCGAAAATAATTTCCATAGAACAAAGTTTCGAGGTATACTATTTTTGTGCAATAAATTGGCTCGCCTTGTGTAACGTTTGCCTTCAATGACATAGGCAGCAAGACCACAATTTCGTACCATGATGTTCTGTGAGAGCAGTGTGAGAGCAAACAGGGCGTCTCAAAGCCCACCCAGTATTTTGATTTATCCATTCCCAAACCATTGAAAAGGAAACCCGCATGGCAGTTAAAGACAAAGAATCCGCCAAAACCAGCGCCAACTTGGAAGATGCCTCGCTTGAGGAACGCCGGAAAGTCCTGAGCTACACCCTGGACAAGATCGAGAAAGATTTTGGCAAAGGGGCCATCATGAAGCTGGGCGATCGTCAGGTGGTGGGGCTGGATGCCATTCCCACCGGTGCTTTGGCCCTGGACTTAAACCTGGGCGTTGGCGGATTACCCCGAGGCCGTGTGGTGGAGATTTACGGTCCGGAATCCAGCGGGAAAACCACTTTAACCTTGAGCGTCATTGCCGAAGCGCAAAGAAACGGTGGTATTGCAGCCTTCGTGGATGCCGAACACGCTCTGGACCCGGAATACGCCGCTAAAATCGGGGTAAAAATCGATGAATTGCTGGTGAGCCAACCCGACACCGGGGAACAAGCCCTTGAAATTACCGAGCAACTGGTGCGCTCCGGCGCGGTCGATATTGTGGTCATTGATTCCGTGGCGGCCCTGGTGCCCAAAGCGGAAATTGAAGGCGAAATGGGCGACTCCCACGTGGGGTTGCAGGCCCGTTTAATGTCTCAAGCCCTCAGAAAACTGACCGCTATCGTGGGTAAAACCCGCACCACGGTTGTCTTTATTAACCAGTTGCGCCAAAAAATTGGTGTCATGTACGGCAACCCGGAAACCACCACCGGTGGGAACGCCCTCAAATTCTACGCCAGTGTGCGTTTAGACATTCGCCGGGTAGAAACCCTGAAAAAAGATGGGGAAGAATACGGCAACCGGGTCAAAGTTCGGGTAGTCAAAAACAAAGTGGCTCCCCCTTTCCGGGTCTGTGAATTCGACATCCTGTTCGGGCAAGGTATTTCCTCGGAAGGCTGCGTGCTGGATGTGGCCACCGATATGGAGATCGTCAAAAAAGCCGGTACCTGGTACAGCTACAACGATGAAAAAATCGGACAAGGCCGTGAAAAAGCCCGTGACTTCCTGAAAGACAATCCGGAAGTGATGAAAAAGATTGACGGAGAAGTGCGGGCCAAAATTGCCGCCCTACGTACTGCCGCTCTGGCCAATCAAGCCACAGGAGCAGTCGCCGCAACAGCCCCCAGTGTGGAACCCGGGGATAACTAACGCTGGTTTCATACTAGTTCTACTCCACAATCACCACATGCTATCCTGTACTCCCATCAGCAGTCTGCCTAAAAGGCAGGCTGCTTTTTTAAATACTCCTTTCTGCCTGAAACACACCCCCTTCAACAAGACCTGAGCCATGTCCAAAGAGCTTCACTTGTGACCCCCGGCAACTTGGGTTAAGATTAAAATTATTTTTTAATTTCCCCAATATAATCCTTGTCCCTACAGCCCTTTTAAAAGCCTTCAAAGCGTTATGGACCCAAAAACACATATTGAACTTCTGTTTTTCGGTGATCTCGTCGGAAAACCAGGTCGAATTGCAGTCAAAGCCTACTTGGACAGCTTAAGCGAGCGTCCAGACGTGGTGATCGCCAATGGTGAAAACATTTCCCACGGGTTTGGCATGATTCGCAAGCACTATGATGAAATGCGCGAGGCTGGAGTAGACATTTTCACCAGCGGAAACCACATTTGGGACCAAAAAGAGGTCTTTAACTTCATTGATGACGTCAACCTGTTGCGGCCTTACAACTTCCCTGCCGCTTCTCCGGGCAGAGGGGCCAAGATTTTTCAGGTAGGCGACTGCGAAGTGGGCGTCATCAACCTGATTGGCCAAGTGTTTATGGGCAATTACAACTCCCCTTGGGAGCAGTTTGAAGAGCTGGTGTATGACATGCTAGCCGTCACCCCCATCATTTTCCTGGATTTTCACGCCGAGGCCACTGCCGAGAAAATCGCTATGGCCTGGCACGCCTCTTCACTGGGTGTTAGCGCCATGACCGGCACCCACACCCACGTACAGACGGCCGATTCCAAGATTCTGAACAACCGGATGGGCTATATCACGGACACCGGCTTTAACGGCTCCTACAACAGCGTCATTGGAATGGAAGCCAGCGGCTCGCTACAGCGGCTAAAGTCCCATTTGCCCACCCGTTTGGATGTTGGCCCTGACGATATCCTGCAAGTGAACGCCGTGAAATTCACCATTGAAGTCAAAACCGGGGTTTGCCGGAAGGTTGAGCGCATCAACGAAGTGTTCTCCTATAACGGTGAGCCCTTGCAGCCATTCGCCACCCGATAGATCGAAAGGCTCAATGCCCCCCATAGACAGGATTTAACCATCCAGAGGATGGCATTTCTTTGATGGAACAGTTATAATACAAAAGTGAAAGTACCTAGCAAGATAAAAGGATGCCCTTGATTCAAACTTCTACTTTGCTTGATCTGGAACATGCCAAGGCTTGGTTAAGTCAGCAGTTGACTGCTGAGCGTTTTGAGCACTCTTTAGGCGCTATGGAAAAGGCGTCTGAATTGGCAGAGAAGTTTAATCTTCCATACGCGGAAAGAGAGCGGGCCCTGTTGGCTGGCCTATTGCATGATGCCGCTAAACTGATGCCCGCCAGCGAACTGCTGAATTACTGCCAGCAGCATCAAATCCCTCTAGACGAGATGGATCGCAGGACCCCGCAAACCTTGCACCCCTTTGTGGGCGCTGACATGGTTCGGGAAACCCTTGACTTGGAAGAACCTGAGATTTTAGACGCCATTCGATACCACACCACCGGTCGTGCCGGGATGAGCCGGGTGGAAAAAATCGTTTATATCGCCGATAAAATTGAGGGGAACACCCGCAACCCTTTATACGTCCAGAAGGTTACATCCTCCCTGGACTTCAAGAACCCCTATAGTCTGGACTTCACCATGTTGTACATCCTGGATTCCACCATCCAGTTTCTGATTGAGAAGCACCAGACCATTCATCCCCGAACCATCGAGGCCCGCAACGACTTTGTGTTAAAGTTACGTGCGGAAAAACAATTATGAGTTAGTAACCTGTTTAGCAACGTATAGGAGAAATGCTTTTGACCCAGACTCCACAGAACACCATCAGCGCTTTTGAATTGGCCGTTCTGGCCGCAAACCTGGCGGAAGCCAAGAAAGCATCGGAAACGCTGGTACTGGATACGGGAAAAGTTTCTTATCTGGCAGACTATTTTGTAATTTGCACCGGTGACAGCCCTGCGCAAATTCGCACCATCGCCGATGAAATTGACAAAACATTTCGAAAATACGGACAGGTACGCATTGGGTCAGAACTGGATAAAACGTATCGCTGGTGCTTATTAGACTACGGTGATGTCGTGATCCACGTTATGCATCGCAACGAGCGGGAATTTTATCAGCTTGAAAACTTCTGGAGCCATGCCAACTTGGTAGCCCCGGAAAAATGGCTGAACAGAAGCCTGCCGGAAGCCTCCTAAGGCATCCCAACCAGAGTTTGGAACCGACAAACCCTTGCAAGGCGCTTGCCTGCCTGATTTGACATTCACTCTAAACTTGTTAGATGCATTCAAACAACAGCCGTAAAGCGCACTTTCAATGAAAGCAACCAATAGTGCTTATCGGACGGAAATGGCACTACTCAAAATAGCAAGCGGACTGGGTGGGCGTCTCAAATACAACGGCCTTGGTGATTTCAGGCACATTTTTCTGGATGCGCTTGTACACGTAACGGGCGATATATTCAGCGCTGGGGCTTTCCCCTTCAAATACCACATTTAAATCCTGATGATCCAGATCATCCACAATCTGGTTCAGTTCCGCCTTGAGCACCGTAAAGTCAAAGGCCACATTGGCTTTGTCCAGGGTGTCTTTGCGGGCAAAGACCTGCACCACGTAATTGTGCCCGTGCGGATTTTCACATTTGCCCCGATAGTTGAGCAAATGATGGGCAGCGGCGAAATGTTTTTCAACCATGACTTCAAACATAACATTGATTTATCACGTACATTGGAAGCACGCAAGCAAGAATTCCCTCACGCATCCCCCAATTGGCTACCGCCGATTTGATACCTCATCCGGTCGCCAAATTGTAAGAATTCGCAATGTACAGCTAGGCTCTTAGCGCTACACTCTAGCCAAGTAGTAAGTTATCTGTTTATTTACCCCTTGCAACCACTCCTGGAGGGCTTCAGCATGGCTCTGGATCCTGTAATGTTATCTCGTGTGCAATTTGCCTTAACCATCAGCTTTCACTATATTTTCCCGGTCTTTAGTATCGGTCTGGGCCTATTACTGGTCATTATGGAAGGCCTGTACCTCAAAACGGGCCGAGAAGTCTATCACCAGATGACCCACTTCTGGGTGTCCATCTTCGCCCTGATTTTTGGAATCGGGGTGGCCTCCGGCATTGTCATGGAATTTCAGTTCGGCACCAACTGGGCCAACTACTCCCGGTTTGTGGGGGACGTCTTTGGTAGCGCCCTGGCCGCGGAAGGACTGTTCGCCTTCTTCCTGGAATCGGGCTTTTTGGCTGTGCTGCTGTTTGGCTGGAACAAGGTCAGCAAGCAAATGCACTTTCTCTCCACCATTCTGGTTTGTCTGGGAGCCCACTTCAGCGCCGTCTGGATTGTGGTCGCCAACTCCTGGCAGCAAACCCCCGCCGGATTTCATCTGGTAAGCCATAACGGAGCCATGCGGGCCGAAATCACTGACTTTTGGGCCATGGTCTTCAATCCCTCCTCCGTAGAGCGGCTCAGTCACGTCATTACCGGAGCCTGGCTGGCCGGAGCGTTCTTGCTCCTCAGTATCAGCGCCTTCTATCTCATCAAGCAAAAGCATCTGGAAGTAGCCAAAGCCGGCATGAACATCGGCTTAACCGTGGCCCTCATCACCTCTTTCCTGCAACTGGCCACCGGCCATGAATCGGCGCTGGTAGTGGCCAAGCACCAACCGGCCAAACTGGCCGCCATGGAAGGGCATTATCACCCCTACAAGGCTGCGGATTTGTACTTATTTGGCTGGGTGGATGAAAAAACGGAAAAAACACACGGGCTGTCCATTCCCGGCGGACTGAGCTTCCTAACCCACACCGACTTCCAAAAACCGCTCATTGGCCTGGGCAAATTCCCCAAAACGGAACGCCCGCCGGTCAACATCACCTTCCAGATGTACCACCTGATGATCGCCATTGGCATGGCCCTGATTGGGCTCAGCGTGCTGGGCGTGATTCTAAAATTCAAAGGAACCTTGTACACCTGCAAGCCGGTGTTGTGGCTCTTTGTGGGCGCCGTTATGCTACCCCAAATTGCCAACCAGGTGGGTTGGGCCACAGCGGAAATCGGCCGCCAACCCTGGATTGTGTATGGTCTGCTGAGAACCTCTCATGGCATTTCCCCGGTGGTCAAAGCGGATGACATTTTGGCCTCTATCATTCTGTTTTCAAGCGTGTACACACTGTTATTCATTTTATTTATCTATTTGCTCAATCAAAAAATCAAAAAGGGGCCGGTGTTTCTGGATCATGATTCCACTCACCTGGATCCTCGCTTAACCGCACAAAGCCGGGAGGGTGATATCAATGTTCTTTGAAGCGCTGGATTTGAATCTAATCTGGTTTTTACTGGTGGGCATTCTGCTGACGGGTTACGCCATGCTGGATGGCTTTGACCTGGGCGTGGGTATTTTGCACCTGCTGACCAAAACCGATGAACACCGCAGGCTTATGCTGAACTCAATTGGCCCGGTCTGGGACGGCAATGAAGTATGGCTGGTTACGGGCGGGGGCGCCCTGTTTGCGGCCTTCCCGGATGTGTATGCCACCGTATTTTCCGGCTTTTATTTGCCGTTTATGATTCTGCTGGTCATGCTCATCTTCCGGGCGGTGGCCATTGAATTCCGCAGTAAAGAACCCATGTCCTGGTGGCGGCAAGCCTGGGACGCCAGCTTTTCCATTAGCAGCACTACCAGCGCCTTACTGTTTGGGGTGGCTTTGGGCAATATCGCCCTGGGCATTCCCCTGAGCCCCCAAGGCGAGTTCACAGGCACTTTTTTAAGCCTGCTGAACCCCTACGCCTTACTGGTGGGCTTAACCACCGTAGCCCTGTTTGCCATGCACGCTTCCATTTACGTGGTGATGAAAACCGAAGGGGAGCTGCAAGCCCAAGCCCGTGGCTGGATTAAAAACACCATCGCCTTTTTTGTCATCTGCTACGTGACCACCACCATGGCCACCCTGCTGTATGTGCCGCAAATGACGGAACATGTGCGCAGTCAGCCCGGCTTTTTTGTATTGGCCCTGATGAACATGCTGGCCATTGCCGCCATTCCCCGGGAAATATACTACGGCCGGGATGTTCAAGCCTTTGCCTTCTCCTGCCTGAACATTGCCCTGCTGATGGCCCTGTTTGGCTTGGGGGTGTTCCCTTACATGGTGCCTTCCAACCCGCACTGGCAGTATGGACTAACCATCTACAATGCAGCCTCGTCTCAAAAAACGCTGGAGATCATGCTGATTATTGCCATGCTGGCCATTCCCATGGTCACAGCCTACACCATCAGCATTTACTGGATCTTCCGGGGCAAGGTTAAACTGGACGGCAAAAGCTACTAACTCTAACCACACAAAACTATCCCCTGAAAGCAACGGCTTCCGGGGGATAGCTTGTGTTTGGCCCTCAACTAGGGATAGCTACCAATAGCCGCGTACGGCTGATTTGGACTCGGTTTTCATGGGCTCCTGAGGCTGAGCAGGCGTAATTTGCGTAGTCTCCTGAGCCTCTTCAACCTTCACGGTAGACTCTTCTACCGCTACTGCCTCAGGACGCTGGGTTACCTTACCCTGAGTAATCAGCAGACTTTCCGGATCCTGATAACTCAGGAAGCGAACCTCGTCGCTGACCGGGTTATAGTACCGAAAGGCCACGGTTCGGTAACTGTTGGCCGGTACCACCCAGGAATATTCCTTCCCGATGCGCTGCACCGTATCAAAGCGCATGGCGTACGGATTGGGATTGTACAGGGTAATGGCTACCTGCCGTCCAAAACGCAGGTGATCGGCACTAAAGGCACCCGCCCCCGGCGTCATGGTCATGGACTTGGTAATAGCCCCCGGATAAGACACCGCATTCTGAGAGACCTGCCCAGACAACTCTTCCGCACCGGCATAAGCCGTCAGGACCACCAAGGCCCCCAATGCAAAAGTCCAGGTCTTGGCCGCATTCCGTAGAATTCGCATGGCATAACCCTTTCCTATTCAATTTTCGTAATCTTCCCCGTATTGGCTGAGAGCAACAGTACAACCTAAAATGTGTCCTACCAGTAAAAAATATCGAGCGGTTAAAAACTATCCCCCGCCTGGCTAAACATTTATTTGCAATTCGCTCAACAGAAGAACAAATTGCCTCATCCAGATCAACCCGGAATCCTCACATAACCACTATTTGTTACAAAAAACAGACTTTTTTGAAAGAACTGGCTGAGCCAGGAAAACCAAAATGGCCATGCCATGCCCTTCCGTTTTGTCAATAACTGAAAAGACTCTCAGGGCCGGGATCTGGAAAGTTTTACATACTAAACACGTAGTTGCTTAAACTATTTGCATGGCCTCTGCAAAAACTGTATAACTGAAGGGTAAACATCCTTTCCCAACCGGTCATCGTAAACGAGAATCGGGGCCTGTCTGATAAATGTCAACCCTTTATAGTGGGGAGTTAGAGTTTTAAAAAAGCCTAGGCAACAGGCAGGCAATAGAGAGGTTGAAACGATGATTATTAAAAGATTGCATCAAGCCCCTGAATAAGTCTTTTTCAGTGATTAAAGCTACCCGGTCAGGAAGTTGGTCAATCCTCATAGCGTAAAACCCAGTTGGTACCAATAAAAAATATCCTGCCCTCAATCAGGACTGGTTTTTGTTGGCTGATTTAAAACGTTCCATTTTTCCGTCCTCTATATCTTCTACATAGCTACGCGAAACAATCCATGAAAGGAAAGCCGCATGTCTAATGCTATGCCCTCATTAGCGTATCAAGTCAATCAACGTCGCATCATCAATGGAAAGGATGATGTCGTCCAGCTGTACCCCATTAAGCACCAGTTCGCCTGGGATGGTTACCTGGCTGGTAACGCCAACCACTGGCTACCCAACGAAATCTCCATGCAGAAAGACATTGAGCAGTGGCGCTCCAATTCCATCCTGACCGATGATGAGCGCCGGGTGGTTAAAATGGCCCTGGGCTTTTTCACCACCGCCGACAGCATTGTGGCCAACAACCTGGTCTTGGCCGTCTATAAGCACATTACCTCGCCCGAGTGCCGCATGTACCTGCTGCGCCAAGCCTATGAAGAGGCCATTCACACCCACGCCTACCAGTACATCGTAGAAAGTCTGGGGCTGGATGAATCGGAAATCTTCACCATGTACCAGCGCATTCAGGCCATTTATGATAAAGATCAATTTGCCTCCGAACTGGTGCCCAGCTTGCTGAAGCCGGATTTTGCCACTGGCACGTTTGATATGGATCAGTGCTTCCTGGAGAACCTGATTGACTTCTACGTGATCATGGAAGGCATCTTCTTCTACTCCTCTTTTGCCGCTATGTTGTCCTTCCGCCGCCGGAACCTGCTGCCGGGTACCGCTGAGCAGTTCCAGTACATCATGCGGGATGAGTCCATGCACATGAACTTCGGCATTGAGATGATTCACCAGATCATTATTGAGCAGCCGACCCTGTGGACTGAGACCTTCCAGCGCAAGATCAGCAACAAAATCGTGCGGGCCGCCGAACTGGAAGAAGCTTATGCCCATGAATTGATGCCCAACGGCATTTTGGGGATGAACGCTTCCAGCTTTCAGGACTACACCCGCTACATTGCAGATCGCCGCCTGAATGCCCTGCACCTGCCTACCCGCTTCCAGGCCAAGAACCCCTTCCCCTGGATGAGCGAAGCGGTAGATCTGACCAAGTCCAAAAACTTCTTTGAAACTCGGGTTACCGAGTATCAAACCGGTGGCGCTTTGGAGTGGGACGACTTCTAGTCGTCCCGGCTTCGGCCGCTCACGGTAAACCGTTTACTTCAACCAATTAATAAGGAAGAACCTATGTCCGCAATCTTGGTCCGTCGCAGAGACGGCAGCCTGGAGCCCATTCAGGAAGATAAAATCAACCACGTCATTCAAGAAGCCTGCGAAGGTATTGAGAACGTGAGTTGGTCCGATGTGGCCTTGGGCTGCCAATTGTCCTGGTACAGTGGCATCAGCACTGAAGAAATTGATGAATCCGCCATTATGTCCGCCCGGGCTTTGATTGAGACCCATCCCAACTACGCCTATGTGGCCGCCCGACTGGTATTAAAAGTGCTGTACCAACAGGTGTTTGGGGCGGTTAATGCCCGTGAGCAGTCCATGCAGGACCTCTACGAAACCCATTTTGCTGATTACCTGCAAGAAGGGGTCAAAGCGGGTATTCTGGATTTCCGCCTGCTGGAATTTGATTTGCAAAAACTGGCCAAAGCCATTGACAGCACTGCCGATCGCCATTTCCAGTTCCAGGGCATTCAAGTGCTGAAAGATCGCTACCTGATTCGCAACCGGGAACAAAAGCTGATTGAGCTTCCCCAGTGGATGTGGCTGCGGGTAGCCATGGGTCTGGCCATTTTGGAGCCCACCAACAAGGAAGAAAAGGCCATTGCCTTCTACAATCTGCTGAAAGATTTTTACTACGTCTCCAGCACCCCCACCCTGTTCAGCTCAGGAACGGTGCATCCGCAATTGTCCTCTTGCTTCCTAAACACGGTGGATGACAGCATTGAAGGCATTTTCAAGGTCTATACCGACAATGCCCGTTTATCCAAATGGGCTGGTGGTATTGGCACCGACTGGACCCCCATTCGAGCTACAGGTGCTCTGATTCAAGGCACCAACGGCCAAAGCCAGGGGCTCATTCCTTGGTTGAAAATCGACAACGATGTAGCCATTGCCGTAAACCAGGGTGGAAAACGCAAAGGCGCTCACTGCGCATATCTGGAAACCTGGCACCTGGACATTGAAGACTTCCTGGACCTGCGCAAAAACGTAGGCGATGAGCGTCGCAGAACCCATGACATCAACACGGCCAACTGGATTCCGGATTTATTCATGAAGCGGGTTTATGCCGATGGACCGTGGACCCTGTTCAGCCCCGATCACGCCCCGGAACTACATGACCTGTACGGCAAAGCGTTTGAAGAGGCCTACGCCAAACGGGAAGCCGAATTTAAAGCGGGCACCCTTTTCGGAAAACGCATTGAAGCCAAAACCTTGTGGCGTAAAATTCTGACCATGCTCTTTGAAACCGGGCATCCCTGGGTAACCTTCAAAGACCCCTGCAACGTCCGTTCTCCGCAAGATCATGCCGGTGTGGTGCACAGCTCCAACCTGTGTACAGAAATCACCCTGAACACCAATCTGCAAGAGACCGCCGTTTGCAACCTGGGTTCGGTGAACCTGGCCCGCCACGTGGAAAATGGTGCCATTAATTATGAACAGTTGAGTGACAGTATCCGCTTGGCCGTCCGCATGCTGGATAACGTCATTGACATCAACTATTACCCCACACAGGAAGCCAAGGAAGCCAACATGAAGCACCGGGCCATCGGACTGGGCATGATGGGCTACCAGGAGATGCTGTACCAACTGGATATTCCGTTCGCGTCCGAAAAGCATTTGGAAGTGGCCGATGAACTGGTAGAGCGCTTTAGTTATGAAGCCATTCAGGCTTCCGCTGAACTGAGCGAAGAACGTGGTCACTACGCCAGCTTCAAGGGTTCCAAGTGGGATCGCGGCATTTTCCCGGTGGATACCATCGACATGCTGGAAGCAGAGCGCGGCCTGCCCATTGAGTGTGATCGCACCCAGCGCTTGGATTGGGCTAGCCTGAAAGCCAAGGTGGCCAAGACCGGCTTGCGCAACTCCAACCTGATGGCCATTGCACCCACCGCCACCATTTCCAATATTGTGGGCACCACCCCTTGCGTGGAACCCACCTTCAAAAACCTGTTTGTGACCTCCAACCTGTCGGGCGAGTTCACGGTCATTAACCAATGGCTGGTGCAGGATTTGGAAAAACGCGGCCTGTGGGGACCCAACATGGTGGCCGCACTGAAAGCCGCCGATGGTCAGCTCTCCAAGCTGAAAAACATTCCGGCCGATCTCAAGGAAAAATACCCGGAAGTGTTTGAGATCGATCAAACTTGGCTGATTCGGGCTTGCGCCGTGCGGGGCAAGTGGATCGATCAATCCCAGTCTCTCAACCTGTTTGTGGCCAAACCCAGCGGAAAGTTACTGCATGAACTGTACACCACCGCCTGGAACATGGGCTTGAAAACCACCTATTACTTACGGACGCTGGGGGCTAGCCAAGTGGAAAAATCCACCGTGGATCAATCCCAATTCGGGAAAACCCACTTGCGGCAAGCCGAAACCGAGCCGCAGGCCTGCGCCATCGATAACCCCGATTGCGAAGCCTGCCAGTAAGCAAGTTACTTTCATACGCTTATGAGGTTCCCCTCTTCCCTTGGCCGATGGTGCCCTGTGGAAGGGGGGCTTTTTTTAAAGACGACTAGTTCCTCCAGAGCCACAACCACCGCCATCGCACCCTCCGCCCGACGTGTTCGATGTACTAGAAGGGGGAACGGAAGCAGGAGTCGTTGGAGGGGAAGCTGCAGGGGGATTGGTGCCGCCGCCAGCACTGGCCACAGCCGATGAACTGGTGGACTGGGCCCCGATTTGAGAGGCCAAACCCGACAGCATGCCTTGCATGGAGGTGCCCAAGACACCCAACCCACCAATGGCCACCACAGCCACCAAGGCCAACACCAGGCCATATTCCACCAGGCTTTGGCCGTTAACGGATTTCATCCTAAAACTCTGCGATCGTTTCAAAGCAGTCACCCTTTATAATACCCACTTGTTATCAATCTTTTTTTTGAAACCCAAATTGCACAATGGTATTTGCTACCGTTTCGGTCAGCGCCGCCTAAACTTGAATATTTTGTTACAATTAAAAACAATTATTTTTTAAATGATATTTCTTAGGTTTTGGCGTGGCAGCAAATCGGGCAATACTTTGGCAAACGGCCGGGCGAAATGGCTATCGCCTGCTACTAACCGTGTTGGGCCTATGGGTAGTGGGCATGGCCCTGATGCCCCTGAGCAAAATGGCCTTTGCCTGGGAACTGGACTTCCTGAGCATTGTACAGCAGTGGCACCCCCCCCAACCTCGAATGCATCAAGCCCCCATTCGATTAATCAGTATTGACGCCAAAACCGAAGCAAATCCAACGTATCGGAAGCTTTTTGGCGACAGTTTCTCCCGCCGGGCGGCCGGGTACGCCATTCGCTTCCTGAATCGAACCAACCCCAAAGCGGTCGTTCTGGATGTCAGCTTCAACGGGGGCGCGCACCAGGAGGATCGAGCCGGCGATCAATTTCTGGTAGACAGTGTCAAGCCAGGCCATCCGGTCATTTCTCAATTGATGTTTGAAAACCTGGGTCCTTCGGCCCAGTGCTGGGAAAAGCAGCCAAAGGATATACAGCAAGCCCTGATGGCCAGTACCATCACAGTGCAGGGACTAAACAATTTTCCCGTTTACCACCGCCAAAATCATTATGACAGCCTGGTAGCCCCTTACACCGATCTACTGCACAGTGGCATGCACTTTTACTCGGCCACCTTGGGTACCTTTACCACCGATTTAAGCGGCCAACTGGTGGATACTCAGGCCAAAATCAGGCGGTGGGCCGTTTTTTCCCAATACGGTGGCCATATCTACCCTTCCGTGCCCCTGGCTGTGCTGGCCCGGGGAGCACGACACTTTTCTATCAACCGGCAGGGGGAACTACGTTGGCACCAACAAGCGCTAGACCTGGGAATGGACGGTTCCCCCCTGATTAAATGGTATGGACATGGGGTTAACCTCCGGCAACCCGTCTATCAGGAATATTCTTTTGCCGATGTCATCCTCTCTGAACTGAGTCTGGAGTGTCAGGAAAATCCAAAAGCAGCCCTGTGCCAAAGAGCTGACCTCCCCCGCCACCCCTTGCTAAAGCCCGATCAGTTTCGAGATCAGTTCACCCTGATCGGCTTTGTCAACCCCAACTTCGACGTTCACCCCACCATCTACAGCAGTCGGTATCCGGGCTTCTATGTCATGGCCAATGTACTGGATAACGCCCTGCACAATGACTTTGTCAAGCCAGCTCCCTTCTGGCTCAACGGGCTTTGCCTATTGGTGCTACCGGGTCTACTGAGTCTGGCGATTCATCGATTTTCATCGACCCTCATCAACCTGCTGGTTGCTGTGAGTTTGGCTGGTGGCCATTTTTTGCTTTGCCTGCATGCCTATTACGCATGGAACCTGTGGATATATGCCATTTACCCCATTCTGGCCCTGGCCCTCTGCTTTAGTGGGCTTTATATGTACCAGTACGCCAAAGAACACAAGCAGCGCCTGCAAATGCGCTACGCGTTTGGCAAATACGTTTCCCCCGCCGTGCTCAAAATCATTGAACAACAAGCGGGCAAAATCGCCCTGGGTGTGAGCGCCGGGAAATGACCTTTATGTTCAGCGATATCCGGGGGTTTACGGCCTTCTCTGACCAGAATGAACCCGAAGTGGTGCAGACCTTTTTAAGCCAGTACTTTTCCACCATGAATGGCATTATTATGCACCAGTACCGGGGCTCCATTAATAAACTGATTGGGGATGCCATTATGGCCTACTGGGGCTTCCCTCTCAACAATGAGGACCACGCCTTTTTAGCCGTTTGTGCGGCCATGACCATGAGAGAAGCCATGCAAGCCTGGCAAAGCCAGCAAGATAAACTCCCCATTCACATTGGTATTGGCATTAATACCGGAGACGCAGTGATTGGCAACATTGGCTCCGATGATTTTATGGACTTTACAGTCATCGGAGATGCCGTCAACGTGGCTTCCCGGCTGGAGGGGATGAACAAAGAATACGGTACCACCATTATTATTTCCGCAGCCACTTACCAAAAAGTGCAGGATCGCATTGAGGCCCGCAGCCTGGGCTGGTGTGAACTCAAAGGCAAAAGCGAGCCTGTAGAGATTTTTGAACCCTTAAGAATACTCTAGTCCGCCGCATCGGGCCTCACCAACAACACATTAAAAAATATTACAACCGATCCTGTCTCAAAGCGGGATCGGTTTTTGTAAAAGGAACTATTTGACTCTGCTGTATTTTGCAATAGGATGCTAATCATTCAAGTGATCGCTTCATTCAAAGTTGATAAGACAATCAAATCAACATAATAATTTTTTCAAGTGGCCCATTATTAAAGAAGGTTTATCGCTCCATGATTAATTCCATGACGTCGTTTCCAGACCCGCGTTTTGCTGGCAAAAAAGCACAAAACAAGCCCTCTGTCTTTAAAACCGCACTCGTTGGTTCATTACTGGCTTCCGCTGGAGCCGGTGCGTCCTTAACAGGCCCAAAAAACGCCAATGATAAAAATGCCCTGACTCAAAACAGCCTCAGCCTGGATCACGCGCACTTGCCCCTTGCTTTAAGTAAAGCCGCACAGACCAATTGGGATGCATTAATTTTGGCTGACCCCCAAGATTCCTTTGATGGAAGCGACAGCCCAAAAAACGATCTGGAAGAGGGTCCAACCAACCGAAAATTACTGAATAAAAAACACCCACATAGCTCCTTTCGGATACGGCGGTGGTTCTCGCCCGTCAGACCGGTCCAACCCAGACTGTTAAGTGAGAAAAATGCGCAATCCGCCTGGAATGCTTCCAGCCTGACCCCACTGAATTATGAATTATTCAGCCAAGTTACATTCCCAAACACAAGCCCTATGACACCGGCCCCCCTCACGCCCTACACCGAAGCGGAGATTAAAGCCCAACTGGTGCCCTTTCTCAATAAAATTACCGGCGGCAATCGGACAAAAAATAACCAAGCCTTGGCTGTGTTTAATGACCCAATGCTCAAAGCCAAAGCCCCAGACGCCAAAATTAGAGCAGCTCTCGCAAGCATCAAAGCTCTCGGGTTTGACTCCGTCATCAATGCTTATAAAAGCAACCTATTTTCAGTCATAAAATTTAACACCATCCCCTTCGATAGCGCTATAGCTTATAGTGTAAAACTTGACGGAGAAACCCAGCAACAAATCTGGCTCGATCCCAGAAGTCAAGGTGAAGATTGGAAACTCTTTATTAAAACACTGATACATGAAGCAAATCATCAAGACACTAATGTTGATAATGCAGAAGAACTGATTGCAAGTGGCATAGCTGATATTACTCACGGTAAAGTAATTTTAGCTGAGCCCAGTCTTGTGACCCAGGGAACCAAATTAACAAGAAGAATTAATACTCAACTTTTATCTCGCATAGTAACCCGCGGTAACAATGGTGAACTCAAACTAATCAATTCCACCAAGCCTACTGGATTGCCCTGGGGTAGTTTTGCCGGGCTGTTTGATATTAACAAACCGGAGGATGTGAAAGCCAGTCCGGGCAATCCGCTGTTGGCTTCTCTATTGAGAACCTTTACCGGCAAAACCGTCAGAAACCCCAACTTCGACTGGAACACCATTCAGTTGCTGGATCAAAACCAAAAGTACCTGAGCTACTCCGAATTGCTGCAAGCCGCCAAGCTCCTGCAATTAAACGTCGCCACGCCCAGCCGTTTCAAATCACTCGATGAGGTGGCTGAAGGCCCCGCCATTGCTCCTTCCATTGCTGAGTTCGAGGCTCCCGCATCAGCGCCAGCCCCTGGCCCTTCGGATGATCAGGCAATGGCTCCTGCGCCTGAGGCAGCCACCAGCGATGCCAACACTCGCAAGCTCTCCAGACGATTAATGGCGGCAGTAGGCCTGGGAGCCGGATTTCTCGGACTAGGATAATTCCGCCCTCCATTAATTTAGAGGGTACACGCCTCTACCAAAAAGCCGATCTGCCTTAAAAATCAGATCGGCTTTTTTAATTCATTTATTTACGCTCAACTTATTTACTCTCAATCATGTTGATACTACGATTTGCACACTCTCAATAAAAATTCAAACGCATTCTATTCATCATATTTCAAGTGGTTACTCAAAACACAAGGGCTCAATTCCCATGATTACTTCCTCACGTCCGTTAGCGCAGCCGTTATTTGCAGGCAAGCAAAAGAAAACACCAAACCCCATCAAAGCAGGTCTCATCGGCCTCCTGCTCGGCTCCGCGGGTGGTGCTGCCGCCTTGGGCAATCAACCCATCACCCTAAACTCAAACAGCACTGTGGCAGGGGATTCCTTAAGCCTAGCGCCATATCGCCAGCAGCTCAAAAACCCGCCATCTTCCGCCAAGTGGGATGCCCTGATTTCAACGAAAGAACCACAAACAGGCAAAACAAAGCACAATCGTAAGCTGCTGCAAGAAACCGCCCTGCCGCCACTTCCGGCAGAGACCCCTGAAGACCAGGCAGCCCGGGAGATCCTACAGCAACCACCATTCGCCCCAACCGATGTTAACCTGTTTAATCCATCCTCCTACCCGGAGGCAAGCCCCACGGAACCCGCGCCATTGGTGCCTCAAACGGATGAAAACTTTAAAGTTGCAATAGAAGAAGTTTTGAATAAACGCTTTCAGGGAGATACCCAAAAAGTACAGGAAGGCCTGGCCCTTTTTGACGACCCCATTCTGAAAGCCAAAATCTCCCCCAGCAGACTACGGGCTGCAGTGGCCATTATGAAAGGCACTGCCTGCGAAAGCGCCATTGATTATTTCAAAAGCGATGCCTTCGGGGGCATGAAGTTCAAGGTACACGGGGATCCAGAGACCAATATTGCAAGTATGGTGTTACCAGAGGATCAAAACAAATTGGAACTTTGGGTCAATCCACGGTACATAGGTGAAGACTTCCGTTTGTTGCCGTTTTTTTTAGCTTTTGAAGCGACCAACCAGGATCTGGATAATTTAGACAAAGTCAATGCGGAGCCCTTAATTGCCTTTGCTGCAGCCTCTTTGGAATACCTCAAGCTGCTTACTCTATATCCTGAATTGGCACAATCAAACACCGAGCTGACCAGAATGGCGAATACAATGGCGCTCAATCGCTATAATACCCGAGATGAACAAGGAAATCTCCGCCTCTTTACCTATACTGATAATACAAAACCCGGTAGCGTAGAGCCTTACAGGCACAACGTTGGTGAATTATTTGAAATCAATGACCCCAATGAGGCTTACCCCACACCCGGAAACGACTATTTAAAGTCCCTTTTAAAGAATATTGCTGGCAAAGAAGTTGAAAACCCAGACTTCAGCACTGAAACATTAAAACTGATTGATGATCAGGTTTACCTCAGTCCCACCGAACTCATAAAAGCAGGCCAAGCGCTCAAGTTAAATATGACGGGCACCGAGGATCCGGAAATGTGGGACGGATTAACTAATCTGGAAGCGCCAGCTCCCGCTCCTAGCGGTGAAACCAGGAACCGCAGGCTTTTCAGACGGTATATGGCCTGAATCCAGAAGCTTCATTGCACAACCTGGTTTAAAGAGCCCTCTTGCACCAATCCTACCCAAAAGCCAATCTGTTATTACAAACAGGTTGGCTTTTTAAATCAATTATTTTACTTGGCATTATGTTGGCACTAAAATCATGTCAGATTTTTTAAATCACCTATCAAATCAAAAAACATATTAATAAATACTTATCCCTCCTCATAAAACCCAAAGGTCCCCGTTTGCCATGCTACAGCCAACCCAGTTCACCCCTCAGCCCCACTTTGCCGGGCAGAAAAAGAAAACATCCTCCCAAAGCATTCTAAAGACTGGGTTCATTGGCCTGTTACTGGGCACTGCGGGGAGCGCTGCCGCCTTCAGCAACCCTCGACAAAACGTGCTGGATAACATGACTGGCACCCCCACCGCTGACGCCCTGGAATTAAGCCACCACCACCGCCAGTTACTGGCCAGCAGCCCAACTCCGCCAGCCAGCAGACCCGCCCCGCGCCAGTTAATTCGACGCCCCTCCAGAGTCAAACCCACCCCGCCACCGCCTCACTCTCAGGCCATCCTCGACCAAAGGCTCTGGAATGCTTCCAGCCTGACACCCAAAAACTATGAACTCTTCAGTAAAGTGACCTTTCCCAATACAAGCCCCATGACACCGGCGCCCCTCAAGCCCTACACCGAAGCGGAGATTAAGGCCCAACTGGTGCCCTTTCTCAATAAAATTACCGGCGGCAATCGGACAAAAAACACCCAGGCCCTGGCTGTATTTAATGACCCCATCCTAAAGCAGAAAACCAACAATGACCCCAAAATCAGGGCCATGTTAGCCAGCCTACAAGCCTTAGGGTTTGATTCTGTTATTAATACCTATAAAAGTAATCGCTTCTCCACGCTTAAATTTAACCCAGTTCCGTTTCAGGACGCTACTGGCTACAGCGTACGTTTCAACAATGAAACTCAACAACAAGTCTGGTTAAACCCCAGATACCAAGGTGAAGACTGGAAACAGCTCATTGACACAGTCCTGCATGAAGCACTCCATGATGATACCACTGTTGGTAATGCAGAAGAGTTAATCAATACAGCGATGGACTCACTTGTGGGTACAAAAGTCCGCCTTTTGGATCCAACAATCGTAACTCAAAATACTGAACTCTCTAGACGATTGAACACAGCCAGTTTATACCGAATGTTGAGCCGTGGCCCCAACGGTGAACTGAGAATGAATTCAACCAAGCCTAACGTATTACCGTTGCGTAATTTTGGGGCACGATATGGCATTAGTAAACCTGAGGATGTGCAGCCCAGCCCGGGCAATCCGCTGTTGGCTTCTCTATTGAGAACCTTTACCGGCAAAACCGTTTCAAAGCCCAACTTCGACTGGAACACCATTCAGTTGCTGGATCAAAACCAAAAGTACCTGAGCTACTCCGAATTGCTGCAAGCCGCCAAGCTGTTGCAATTAAACGTCGCCACGCCCAAAAGCCCAGCCCCCCGACAATTAATTACCTTTGAAGAATTAGACAGTGAAGCGCCTGCACCTGCCCCGACCTTGGCCGAAGCAGATCAAGATCTGGCTCCGGAAACGGCGCCCGCTTCTGCTCCAGCCCCTGAAGCCAACGATCGCAAGCGCTCCAGACGCTTGCTGGCATAAGGCAGCCCGAACGCCTATTGAGCCATCATCCCACTTCTCTCCATCTGGCCCTTCTAAAAAGCCGATCTGCCTTAAAAATCAGGTCGGCTTTTTTCAAAAATCATATTTTGTTTACAAACTCAATCATAATGATTGCTTTTTCTTGACAGTTTTCGACATAAGTCATTATAGTTAATAATAACAATTGATTATTGTTCAGGTCGATCCACTTTTTTGTGTTGGTAGTATTCTAACCCCTCGCCCACGGGCGGGGTGTTCATAGGGCAATCACGAAACTTTTCTTTGCCAGACACGCTGGCGGGACTTGGTTTGTGTTGTCCTTTTTCGGTATGATGACCCTCCATACCATTGACCTGTTGCCTCAAACACCAATGCCAACCCACTCGTTCAATTCGTCCATTTTAGATATACCTGCGTTGGAGAGACCTGCCGCAAACCAAAGTCTGGAAACGCTGGCCAAGGCCGCCGCCGACTGTACCCGTTGCCCGTTGGGAAGTACGAGAATTCAATCGGTTTTTTCCGATGGCAACCCCCAAGCCCAAATTATGGTAATTGGGGAAGGCCCCGGTCAACAGGAAGATGAAACTGGCATCCCCTTTGTGGGACGGGCCGGGCAATTGCTAACCCAAGTTCTGGCCTGGGGGGGCATCGATCGCCAACAGGACACCTACATTTGCAACACCGTCAAATGTCGTCCGCCTCAAAACCGCAAGCCAAAACCCGCAGAAACCGACGCCTGCTTTCCCTATCTGGCAGGACAGATTCAAATGATCCAGCCCAAAATTATTTTGCTGGCTGGGGCCACTGCCGTTCAGGATATTTTAAAGACCAAGCAAGGCATTACCAAAATTCGGGGTCAGTGGTTTGAAACGCCATATGGGGCCAAAGTCATGCCCATTTTCCACCCCTCTTATTTACTAAGAAATCCTTCCAAAGCAGAAGGCAGCCCCAAGTGGCTGATGTGGCAGGATATGCAAACCGTTCGCCAAGAAGCGGAAGCTCTGGGCATTCCACTGCACGGCACGCCCAGCCCGCTGGTTGCTCCAACCGAGCAAGCCTAGTGTCTTTATACCCGTAATACACTCAGCAGCTTTAAAGTACGGGTTGTGCCCCTCCAAACCTTACGGGTCTGAGGTTGCTTCTGTTGTGTTGGTCTGCGTTTGCAATAGCTTCCACAAAAGCAGCGATCCCACCACCCCGGCACAAGCCGAAGCCAAAAGCACCCCGGTCTTGGCGCCATTCACAAAGCTGGGCGCGGAAAAGGCCAAGTCCGCAATAAACAGGGACATGGTAAAGCCAATGCCTCCCAAAATGCCCGCCCCAGCAATCAGGGACCAATTCACGCCTTCCGGTAATTCGGCCAGTTTTAAGCGAACCGCCAGCCAGGAGAGGGCAAAAATGCCCAACGGCTTGCCCAAAAACAAACCCGCCATAACCCCCAAGCCAATAGGATGTAGTAAGGCCTGCAAAATGCCGCCCACAGGCAGTGGCACACCGGCGTTAGCCAGCGCGAACAAGGGTAAAATACCGTAGCTGACCCACGGGTGTAAAGTATGCTCCAGCTGTTGCAGGGGCGATTGCACCGCCTCACACATCAGCTCCAATTCCTGCACGCTGGCCTGATGCTCCTGATTGGTCAGCATCAGCACCGGCTGAGGATCGGAATCGGCCGCCTGAAAGCGTTTTAAGGAGGCCATACCCCGCTCATAAAAATCCACGGGATTGAGACGTGAGCTGGCCGGGATGGTAAAGGCCAACAACACCCCCGACAAGGTGGCATGCAATCCAGAATTAAGAACGGCTCCCCACAACAACAACCCCAGCAACGCATAAGGCAAAGGGGCATCCACCTGCAGGCGATTCAGAAGATACAGTGCCCCGATAATGATCAAGGCCAAGCCCAACGCTTCCCACTGTAAGCCGTGAGAATAAAACAGGGCAATGAGCACAATGGCGCCTAAGTCATCGATAATAGCCAGAGCCGTCAAAAAAACCTTGAGGCCCAGAGGTACCCGCTCCCCCAGCAAGGCCAAAACCCCCAAGGCAAAGGCAATATCGGTCACAGTAGGAATGCCCCACCCTGATTGATAGGACGCTTGGGCAGCGGCAGGCTGCAACCCAAGAATGCCTAAATACAGCAAGGCCGGGAACAACATACCACCCAGGGCTGCCATAAAAGGCAACACCGCCTTTTTGGGAGAGGACAGTTCCCCCACCCACAGCTCCCGCTTGATTTCCAGGCCCACCACAAAGAAAAAAACGGCCATCATGGCGTCATTAATCCAGAAGTGGAGCGAATGCACTAGACGCCAGGAACCCACCTCTAACCCCACCGGTAATTGCCAAAACCAGTCGTAACTCTCTCGCCAGGGGGAATTGGCCCAAAATAAGGCCATTAACGTCGCTGCCAGCAATAAAATGCCACTGGAGGTTTGCAGCTGAAAAAACTGATGAAAGGGCTTAAATAAAATTCGCTTGAGTCGGCCAGCCATTGGGGGTCCCCGTCGACAAGATTCAGCGTTGATACTTTAGACAAAGTGGGTGCATTTCTCTCAATGCCTCTGTCCTTGGACGCCTCTAATTATTGTACCGCTTTCCCGGCATCGACTAAAAAACAACCCGTTGCAGAGACTTTAGCCCACAAACGCTGCCCGAGCCAAACGATCGGCCACCGCCGTCCACCGGGCATCCGCAGGCACTCGCTCCACCCAAATACAAGAAAGCCCCATGGCGTCCAAGTCCCGCAAGGTAGCGTATAACCAACGGGCGTATTCCTCAGGCTTATTGGGCATCTCCACCCATTTCTCACAGGAAAAAGCAGGAGAACCCAAAGCAGAAACATCAGACAAAGCCATAACCCCAATCCGATCTTGAGGCTGCATATCCGCCAAATGCGCCTGTAATTCGGGAAGACTGAACAACCGCAAGGGGGTACCCGGGGCATAATGACTGGCCAAAGTACCCGGGGCTCGACTGACTGTAGACGTTGGCGCGTTTACCCAATTCGCTTGCTGGGGCTCAAATGACCCCGACGCCTTCTGCAACGCCTGCTGAATCTGATCTTCGGTAATTAAACCGGGCCGCAAAATAACCGGCTGACCCTCTCGAAAAGCCACAATGGTAGATTCCACACCCACCTGACAGGGACCGCCATCCAGAATGGCATCCACATCGCTGCCCAAATCCGCCTGCACATGTTGTGCAGTGGTGGGGCTTAATCGCCCAAACCGATTGGCGGAAGGAGCCGCCACCCCGCCCCCGAATGCCTGGAGCAAGGCCAACGCCACCGGATGATCCGGCACCCGAATGCCCACTGTCTCCTGCCCACCAGTCACCGCATCGGGCACCCGGCCGGATCGCTTTAAAATCAGGGTGAGGGGGCCGGGCCAAAAGGCCCTTGCCAGAGCCATGGCGGACTCTGGAATCTCCACCGCCCACTGAGAGAGTTGCTGAGCACTGGCCACATGCACAATGACCGGGTGATGGGTGGGTCGCCCTTTCACGGCATATAATTTAGCCAAGGCTTCCGGGTTCTCGGCATCAGCCCCCAGCCCATACACCGTCTCCGTGGGAAAGGCCACCAAGCCACCCGCCTTCAGGCACTGGGCGGCGGCCTCAAGTTCCACCTGAGAACTACTAAGAAGTTGAGTCGGTGATGGGGACATACAGATCAATCCAACAGGGTCTGTTCGTAAATCAAT
Source organism: Vampirovibrio chlorellavorus (assembly GCA_001858525.1). Classification (GTDB taxonomy): domain Bacteria; phylum Cyanobacteriota; class Vampirovibrionia; order Vampirovibrionales; family Vampirovibrionaceae; genus Vampirovibrio; species Vampirovibrio chlorellavorus. Next base: position 383,797 of record LAPX01000004.1, read on the forward strand.
TTAGAGACTACCATTGTAGCCAAAGCAGGCAATTCATAAAGCGGCATCCCAATGCGCGCATTGACCGCCTAAAACAAGCTGCCATAACAAAAACCAAACCGGTCCATGGCTTGCCTAGGACACCTGCTTAACGCATGATAAACAAACAAGCTACCGAACGGTACATAATTTGAGGGACACTGGAGGAACCATGTTGAATCTTTTAGACCCCCAACCGACCTTACAAGTCGGCCAAACCGCGCCCGACTTTGAGTTACCAGACGCTGAAGGCCAGCCCATTCGTCTCTACGACTTGCTTTCTAAAGGCTGGGTAGTATTGTTTTTCTACCCCAAGGACAACACCCCCGGCTGCACAGCCCAAGCGTGCTCATTTCGCAACAGCTATCAGGAATTCCGCACTTTAGGGGCACAAATCTTTGGCATTAGTGCCGATTCTAAAGAATCGCATCAAGGCTTCAGCCAGCAACAAAACTTGCCTTACCCCTTGCTCAGTGATAGCGACGGCCAAGTGGCCAAAGCCTTCGGGGTGAAAAAATCACTGGGACTACTACCCGGCCGGGCCACCTTTGTCATTGCCCCCGATCGAACCGTGCGACTTTCTTATGCCTCCCAATTAAACCCGGAATCGCATCAGCAAAAAGCACTGGAAGTTTTACAAAATCAAAAACAAGCCTAGTCGCTCCGTCTGCGTTCATCCCAAGAGGTCCCTTTAAGTGATGCCTGCCACCGCTTCGTCCGCAAGCCCTCAACCCATCATTCAAGTTGAACAGTTAAAAAAAGAATACGGTGAGCATCAGGTCAACGCCCTGAAAGGGGTCAGCCTGTCCATTCAGCCCGGCGAGTTTGTGGCCCTGATGGGCCCCAGTGGCTGCGGCAAAAGCACCTTGCTCAACATTTTAGGCACTTTGGATGAACCTACTGACGGACAAGTACTCTTTCATGGAGAGCCCCTGTTTGGCAAAAGCGAAAAAGCGCTCACCGAGTTTCGGCGCAAGGAGCTAGGCTTTATCTTCCAGTTTTTCAACCTGCTTTCTACCTTGACGGTGCGAGAAAACGTCTCATTGCCGCTGGACTTGGATGATCGCCTGCCGGAAGCCGAGCGCAGCAAGAAAGTCAACGCCATACTAGAACGCGTGGGCATGAGCCATCGGGCCGATTTTTTCCCGGCCACCCTGTCTGGCGGAGAAATGCAACGGGTAGCCATCGCCCGGGCACTGGTCCACCAGCCCAAAGTCATTTTGGCCGATGAGCCGACCGGCAATCTGGATACGGAAAACGGCACCGCCATCTTAAAACTGCTGCGGGAAGTCTCTGAGCAGGAAGGCCCCATTATTTTAATGGCCACCCACAGCGAAGAGGCCGCCGCCTGTGCCCACCGAATCATTCGCATGCGAGACGGCCAGATCCGCCATGAATAAATTCCTCAAGTGGCTCCCCGGCCTCATCCTGCGCTCTTTGGCCCAAAACAAACTGAGAACCTTGCTGACCATTCTGGGCATTGCCCTAGGGGTGGGCATTTTGCTGGCCATCAATCTGGCCAACGAAATGGCGTTGGGCAACTTTAAAAACAGCATCAACCGGGTCAGTGGAGACAACAATCTCACCATTTATCCCACCCAAAGCGATGTTCTGGATGAAAAGCTGCTGAACCAACTGCGCTGGATCTGGCTCATACCGGGCCAAGCCCCCAGTCACTTCAGCCCGGGCATTGAACAAACCGCCCTGTGGGCCGACACCCAAAAAACTCCTGATTTGGCAAACCCGCCCGAAGTGATTCGTATGCTAGGCGTAGATATGCTGTCCAGCTTTCAAAGCGATAGCCCGGACAGTATGAAGCTGACCAGCAGCGCTGCCAGCCCCTTTGATATTTTAAAACCCAACCATGCCTATGTGGGCGAAGTGCTGGCCCAAAAGCATCACTTGAAACCCGGCAGTCGCTTTGGCCTGTTCCTCAATGATGGCATCAGCTACTTTACCGTGGCTGGCATACTCTCTCGGGGGGAGCTGGGCGATGCTTACGGCGGGCATATTATGGTGATGGATTTATCCACGGCCCAACAGGCCTTTGGCTTGCAAGGCACCATTAACAAAATTGACATCCGGGTGCCAGAAACCGCCGTAGCCGAGGTGCAAGCCAAACTGAAAGCACAACTGCCGCCCGGCGTGGAAGTACATCGCCCCGCCCAAAAGGGGGAGCAGGTGGAAAAAATGGTGCGCTCTTATCAATACAACCTGACCACCCTGAGTTTTATCGCCCTGCTGGTAGGTGTGTTTCTGATCTACAACACCATGTCCATCACCATCATCCGCAGACGTTCCGAAATTGGCACCCTGCGGGCCATTGGCTTTTCCAAGTGGCATATTTTCGGGCTGTTTTTGGTAGAAGCGCTGCTAATTGGCTTATTGGGAACGCTACTGGGCTTGGGCTTTGGGGTCTTTCTGTCCCAGTTTGCGGTCAAAGCGGTAGCCACCACGGTGGCCGCCTTGTACACCGGACAAGTGCTGGATCAGTTTTCTATCAATCCGTGGCTGGTTGTGCAGGCCTTTGGATTCGGACTCATCATGACTTTAATAGGAGCATTGGCCCCCGTGCTGGAGGCCACCGCCGTGGCCCCCGCTGAAGCCAGCCGCAGAGCCACCTACGAATCCAAAATCTTTGAAGCCTCTGGCAAACTGAGCCTGCTGGGGCTGGTTTTTCTGGTGGGTGCAATCGTTAGCGCCCTGCAACCGCCCATTAACGGCTTGCCCATTTTTGGCTTTGTGTCCGCCCTGTGCATCATTTTAGCCATGGCCCTGTGGATGCCCCTACTGCTCAAGCTCTCCCTGGGCGGGTTACTACCCCTGTTAAAACGCACCCTAGGTATTGAAGCCAGACTGGGTGGATTGATTCTGCGGGGAGCCTTGGGTCGCACCGCCGTTTCCGTGGCCAGCCTGATGATAGGCATTGCCATGATGGTCAGTCTGGCGGTCATGATTAGCAGCTTCCGGCAAACGGTCATCACCTGGGTGGAGCAAACCCTGAAAGCCGACTTATGGATTGAGCCTGTTTCCAAATTCGACAGCAAGCAAACCGGACGCATTCAGGAAGGCGCTGTGGCCATTATTCAAGCCATTCCGGGAGTGGCCGCCGTGGATGATTTTTATGAGTTTCCCATTGATTACCGGGGCAATCCCTCCAACTTGGGGGTGGGGCAATTTCAGGTCTTGGCCCGACACGGCAATTTGCAGTTTTTAGACAATGAGGCCCCCCAATCCGTTCTCAAGCGGGTTATGGCCGAACCCTCCGTGATTGTCACCGAAGCCTTTTCTACCCGTAACAAGGTGGGCAAAAACAGCGTGATTGAACTGGCCACCCCCACCGGCTTGCGAAAATTCCGGGTGCAAGGCGTTTATTACGATTATTCCAGTGACCTGGGCTATATCGTCATGCCCAGACAATGGTACAAGCCCTTTTACCAGGACAACCGCATGAGCAACCTGGCCGTTTACCTGAATCCGGGAGTAAACGCTGAAACGGTGCGTCAGGCCATTCATGCCCGCTTGCAAGGAAAAAGCCGACTGGACATTCGCAGCAATCAGGAACTGCGAGAGAACGTGCTGCGCATTTTCGATCGCACCTTTGCCATTACTTACGCCTTGCATGTGATTGCCATTGCCGTGGCCCTGCTGGCAGTCATGAACGCCCTGTTCGCACTGGTTTTAGAAGCCCGCCGGGAGTTCGGACTGCTGAAATATCTGGGGGCCACCAATGCCCAAATTGGCAAAATAGTAATGGTAAAAGCAGCCCTACTGGGCCTATTCGGCAATCTCAGCGGCTTGGCCGTGGGGTTGGCCCTGTCGTTTTTGCTGATTGAAGTGATTAACAAGCAGTCCTTCGGGTGGACCATTCGCTTTGAACTGCCCTGGTTCTTCCTACTGCAATCCTTTGGTCTGGTGATGATCACCGCCATTGTGTCCGGAATAATTCCGGCCCGTATTGCCGCCAAAACCCCTGCCCCCCAAGTGATTAAAACGGAGTAATCGCCATGGTCTCCCTGCCATTATTTTTAAAAAAAATCCCCCGCTGGAGTTTACCCCTATTGGGCTTACTACTGTTAGTGCCGCTGGCCTTGGCCTTTCAGTACAAAGCGGCCTTGCCCGGTTATCAGTATCAATTCCCCCGAGATCATGCCTCTCATGAGGCATATAAAACCGAATGGTGGTACTACACCGGCCATTTAAAAACGCAAGCGGGTAAGCGCTACGGCTATGAATTAACCTTTTTCCGCATCGGCAACGACCCCCAAATTCGCACCGATAACAAATCGCCCTGGAATACCAATAACCTGTACGCGGCGCACTTTGCCCTGAGCGATGAAAATAAAAAAACCTTTTACTATTCGGAAAAACTCAACCGGGCAGGACTCAATCAGGCAGGCGCCCGCAGCGATAGCTACTATGTGTGGAATGAACTGTGGTTATCCGAATTACTGGGCAATCAAATGCTATTGCGGGCCAATTCCCCCGATGGGCAGCAGGAAATCCATTTACTGCTCTCCAGCCTCAAGCCGCCGGTCATCCACGGACAGGGTGGGGTCAGCCAAAAGGCCTCCTGTGTGGGCTGCGCTTCGCATTATTACTCGCTGACCCGATTAAAAACTGAAGGCTTGCTGTTCATTGATGGCAAGGCCGAACCGGTGCAAGGTCTTTCCTGGATGGATCATGAGTTTGGCAGCAACCAGCTCAGTCGGGAGCAAACCGGCTGGGATTGGTTTAGCCTGCAACTCAACGACAACACCGAACTGATGTTGTATCTGCTCAGGAATGAAAATGGAACCATTGATCCCAACTCCAGCGGCACCGTGGTGAACGGCCAAGGACAAAGTCGCCATTTAACCCTGAAGGACTTCAAGGTTATTGAAAGCGGGCAGCACTGGACCAGCCCGGCCAGCAAAGGCACTTATCCTTTGGGTTGGCAAATTCAGGTGCCTTCAGAAAAACTGGATTTGAAAGTAACGCCTAGCTTTGACAACCAGGAGCTTTACACCGCCGGGTCCACCAAGGTGGCCTACTGGGAAGGCAGTTCCAGCGTCAGCGGCAGCAGGACCGGAAAACCCGTTCAGGGCCAAGCTTATGTGGAAATGACCGGATACGCCAAAGAAAGCGTAAAAGGCAAACTGTAAACAACACCCCTTCACATTGCAGGTTCGCGCATTGATTTCGGCTACAATAAAGGCCGGTACGATGCCGCAATAGTGCTGCAATGGTGATGAAACGATGTCTGCAAATTCACTGAAAACCAAATCGCAAAATGCACCGCTGTCTTTAACAGAGGCCCAACGCATGGCCAGCCTGCATCGCCAGAGTTCGCCCACCACCTCCAGAGAGGCCCTCGGCCGAGTACTGGAAAGTGCCCGCTTTGCACTGGAATCTTTTGACGCGGATCAACTGATGACCACCCAGATTTCCTTAGAGGATACCCTGATTCGGGTTTTAGTGGCCATGAACAGCCTGAACATTCAGCCGGAATTGGCCATGCAACGAGCTTTAAGCCGCCTGCAAGAGGGGCATGCCCAAGGGACGTTTCACATTTACGTGGATCGGGTAGAAATACAGGCCCAAGGGGAAATTCGGGGCGAATGGCCTTTATACTCCCAATCCGATTATGAGGCGGCTTTACGCTTGGCCCATGAGTTGGGCTGCACCGTGGTGCATGAAGATTCCTGCCAGTTGGGCCTGTTTCAGCATGTTCGCCTGCATCAGGGCAAAGCAACGGCCCACTCGGCCTAATGGAAACAAACACCCCCATGATTCGACTGAATAAAGCCATCGCCGACAGCGGCTACTGTGCCCGTCGCAAGGCCGATGAACTGATTGCCCAAGGCAAGGTAAAACTCAACGGGGACGTGGTGACTGAACTGGGCACCAAAGTAAACCTGGAAACCGATCACATCACGGTCAACGGGCAGCCCCTGCAATCGCCCCCCAAAGTGTATTTACTGCTCCACAAGCCGGTGGGCTATGTGACCAGCCGGAAAGCAGGCAAAACCCAAAAAAGCTTTTATGAACTGGTACCGCCCGAATTCCGCACCGTGGATCCGGCCGGGCGACTGGATCAAGATAGCAGCGGCACGCTGATTTTATCCAACGATGGGGATTTTATTTACAAAGTGACCCACCCACGGTTCCACTTGCCCAAGGTCTATGAAATTACCCTGGATCGCCCGCTGGAAGAAACGGATTTTCAGAAACTGAAAGACGGTGTGCGACTGATGCCAGAAAACAAGCTGGCCAAAATGACCCGCGTGGAAACAGTGAATGGCAATCGCCCCACTTACCAGGTCGAACTGATCACCGGCTTCAATCGGCAGATCCGGCGCACCCTGATTGAACTGCGCTACCGGGTTCTCAGCCTGCATCGGGTGTCCTTTGGGCCGGTTCGGCTGGAAGGCTTGGGCGCTGGTCAAATTCGTCCGCTGACAGAAACAGAGCTGTCCAGTTTATTGGCGCTTCCGTTGCCAGAGTAAGGGCAAAAACCCGGCCAATATAAACACCGGGAAGTGAAAGAGCCAAGTCAGCAAAAGCGTTAAAGCCAAACTACCCAGCAAAGTGAAAGCAAAGGTTGCCCACCCTGCTGTTGGCTTTGGCTCTGCGTTGAGCTCCGTTGATTTTTGCGGCAATAATTGCCCACAATGTGAACAATAGCGGTCGGTTTCCCGGGTTTCACCTGAACAATTTGGACATGCCATGGCTACACTAACCCCCTTGATTCCTGAAAAAAACATTAAATTCTGAATGTTAGAGCTTTTATGCTCTTGTACGGGCGTCCCCGATAGGATACACTAGATATGTGAAGTGAGGGGAGCGAGTGCGTTTGAGAGAGATTTCATGCCGCTGGTCGCCTCTTTTACAATTTGATACTAGAATGTTTACAAAGAGATCGGTTTGCATCTGAGGCGCTTATGTTTGAAAGATTTACAGAAAAAGCAATCAAAGTCATCATGTTGGCCCAGGAAGAAGCACGTCGGTTAGGCCACAACTTTGTGGGCACCGAACAAATTTTATTGGGCTTAATTGGCGAAGGGACTGGCATCGCTGCCAAAACCCTGAAAGGCATGGGCGTTAACCTCAAGGAAGCACGCGCTGAAGTCGAAAAGATTATTGGCCGAGGCTCCGGCTTTGTAGCCGTTGAAATTCCATTTACCCCCCGAGCCAAACGCGTTTTGGAACTGTCCTGGGATGAAGCCCGGCAGTTGGGACACAACTACATCGGTACCGAGCACTTGTTGCTAGGCCTGATCCGGGAAGGGGAAGGCGTAGCCGCTCGCGTGCTGGAAAATCTGGGCGTGGATCTGACCAAGGTCAGAAGCAACGTCATCCGCATGTTGGGCGAAACTCGGGGCGCTGCTACCACAGCCACCCCAGGGCGCAGCAAAACCCCAACTCTGGATGAATTTTCTACCAACCTGACCCAATCTGCTCAGGAACAGCGACTGGATCCGGTGGTGGGCCGTGAAAAAGAAATTGAACGGGTGGTTCAAATCCTGGGCCGTCGTTCCAAAAATAACCCGGTGCTCATCGGGGAACCAGGCGTGGGTAAAACCGCTATCGCTGAAGGCTTGGCCCAACGTATCGTCAACGGCGACGTACCCGAAATCCTGAACGATAAAAAAATCGTGCAGTTGGATATCGGCCTGCTGGTGGCGGGTACCAAGTACCGAGGCGAGTTTGAAGAGCGCCTGAAAAAGGTCATGGATGAAATCCGGCAGTCCGGCAACATCATCCTGGTCATCGATGAATTGCACACCCTGATTGGGGCCGGTGCCGCTGAAGGGGCTATTGATGCCGCCAACATCCTGAAACCAGCCTTATCCAGAGGCGAGTTGCAGTGCATTGGGGCCACCACCATCAGCGAATACCGCAAGCACATTGAAAAAGACGCCGCGCTAGAGCGTCGTTTTCAGCCAGTCATGGTGGAAGAACCGTCTGTGGAAGAAACCATCGAGATCATGCGTGGGCTGCGGGAAAAATACGAAGCGCACCACAAACTGGTCATCACTGATGAAGCGCTGGAAGCGGCTGCCAAGTTGTCTTCCCGCTACATTGCCGATCGTTTCCTGCCCGATAAAGCCATCGATTTGATCGATGAAGCCAGCTCACGGGTGCGTTTATCTTCCAGCGCCTTGCCGCCGGAAGGCAAAGCCCTGGAGAAAGATCTCAAAGGCATCATTCGGGAAAAAGAACAGGCCATCCGTAACCAGGAATTTGAAACCGCCAGCGACCTGCGAGACAAAGAAGCAGAGCTGCGGGAAAAAATCCGGGAAATGGCTGAAGACTGGAAAAAACAGCAGGAAGATAAAAAAATCCTGGTCACCGTCGAGCATATCGCTCATATCGTGTCCAGCTGGACTGGCGTGCCGGTTTCCAAGCTGACCGAAAGCGAATCCGAAAAGCTGCTTAAAATGGAAGATACCCTGCACGAGCGGGTTATTGGCCAGCATGACGCGGTGACAGCCATTTCCAAGGCCATCCGTCGAGCCCGTGTGGGTTTGAAAAACCCCAACCGGCCCATTGGCTCCTTCATTTTCAGTGGTCCCACCGGGGTGGGAAAAACCGAATTGGCCAAAGCCTTGGCCGATTACTTCTTCGGCTCTCAAGACAACATTATTCGGGTGGATATGTCCGAATACATGGAGCGGCACACGGTTAGCAAGCTAATCGGCTCGCCTCCAGGGTATGTTGGCTACAGCGAAGGCGGACAGCTCACCGAAATGGTGCGTCGTAAACCTTATGCCGTCATCCTGTTTGACGAGATCGAAAAAGCGCACCCCGATGTGTTCAACCTGTTGCTGCAAATTCTGGATGATGGTCGCCTTACTGATTCCAAAGGCCGCAACGTGGACTTCAAGAACACCATCATCATCATGACCAGTAACGTGGGTGCACGGGGCATTGAAAACCCGACCCCGCTAGGCTTCTCGGTGAGCGATGATGATGAGAAGGCCCGCTACGAAAAGATGAAAGAAACTGTGATGGACGAAATGAAAAAAATGTTCCGTCCCGAGTTCCTGAACCGTCTGGACGACACCATCATCTTCCACCAGCTGACCAAAGAAGAAATCCGCAACATCGTGGACATCATGTTGCAGGATCTGATCAAGCGGTTGAGCAGCCAAAGCATGACTTTGTCCGTGCCGGATGAAGTCAAAGACGAGCTGGCCAAAGAAGGCTACAGTCCGTCTTACGGTGCGCGTCCCTTGCGTCGGGTTATCCAGAAGAAACTGGAAGACGAATTGTCTGAACAGATTCTGCTGGGTCGGTTTAAAGAAGGCGATAACATCTCTGCCAGCTTGAAAGATGGTGAGATCGTTTTTGACAAAACCGATGAAAAACCCGCTAAAAAAGCAGATTCTACCCAGGTAACCGCTTAGCTTAATCACGCCAGAGGCAGATGAGCAATACCAATAAAACCAGCTATGAGGTCTCTCCATCCCTAACGACGGGGGTATCAGCGTTTGATCTGATCCTTCCGCCTCAGGCGATACCTCTGCTGGTTTTATTGCTTCTGGTAACCCCCTTGGTCATTTTAACCGCCGAAAGCCTGATCGTTCCGCTTTTTGAATGGATTCGGGCGCGCATTATGGTGGCAGCCGGACAAGAGCCCACCTTTGGGGATCTGCCATCCTACTTTTTTATCAAGCTAGGGGCCTTTAGCATCCTCTCTTTTTTGGGCGGCTTTCAGTTGTTGCTGCGTATCAAATCCATTTACTTCACCACATGGGCCAGGATTTTTCCCCGCCCCCACAGCCTGCATGTGGATTACCAAACGGATGGCAATCAGGGCATGACCGCTCTCATCCAATGGAAAATTTATCAGGTGGCCGCCATCTGCCTACCCCCCATTGTCATGGGTACCATCACCTTTATTGTGGGGCTCATCGAACTCTACCTGTTTAATACCTTCAGCGATCTGTCCTTTATTGGACTGTCCATGCAACTCACCATTGAACTGTTCCTGATTATGATGCTAGGACTGTTCACTCTGTTTGCTTTCTGCAATAGCCTCTGGAACGCTTTAACCTCTTTATTTGGAGACGTCATTGCCGTCACCGAACCGGATTTATCCAACTCGCTAATTTTACAGCGGTGCGGTCGCATTGCCTTTTGCTCCCCTTACGTTTATGTGTTGTTCCCGGCCTACGTCATTTTAATGCTCGGTATTTTCGCAGAAGTGTACTGGCTCTTAAGTAACGTAGACATTCACGATTTCACCAGTTTCCAGACCAATCTATTTCTCATCTTCGGGATGGAAGTTCTCACTGTGGCCTGGTACCTGGGCTTCAACTTTTTCAAGTTTTTTACCTATCACCACGGCCTGTCGCTCTATTACAGCAAGCTCCCCCCTCAACTGAGAGACTGTTTCAGCCCACCCCCCACCCGTAGCAACGCCCACCAAATAGCGGCACAACTCTTCGCCAAGCGCTAATTAAGCGCTAACTTCAGCCTTTCGGCCAGACCTTCTACTCTGCGCAGACAGAGGGATTCTGTCTGCTCTCAGCTAAAAACTGTCAAACCCGATTTTCTACATACACTTTGAACAGCTCCTGTAAAAGCAGGATTTTTTCGATTCTTTTCTGGATTTCCATCCCATCTCACCGAAACCACGGATAGGGCCCAAAGCCCGATTGAGCATTCCAGAATCCATGCCCACCAGTCCGCATTGGGAGCAGCCAGAATCCATGGTATCACGTGTTTATACACCACTCATCACCCCGTACCAGCGTCCTCAGCAAAACGCTGGCAACGGCAATCCGGGAAGTATCAACCCCGATGAGCGACGGGCGCCAGCCTGGCAGCCGCCCCAGCCGGATCAGCAACGGGCTCCCATCGAATCGGGGCCATCGAACTCTGGACTGAAAGCCATCCAGCACAACCAGTTCCAGAAAATACCACTAAACGATGTCATTCATGACTTCAACAACACCATGACCGCCCTGGGAGTGGATGATACCACCCAGCAGGAAGTGGCCACCTATCTGGGCGTGGTTCGCCTACAAGCAGGCAAAGATCAGCCGGAAGTGGGCTATATCAAACAAACCCTGCGCACCGCCGCCAACACCCTGGATCAGTACATTTCCAAAGCGTTGGGTCAGCCCTCCAAAGTGGTGAAAGAATGGGTGGATGCCCTGCTGATGCAGGACATTGACTACAAAGCCAACATTGCCCCGGAAGAAATCGCCCCGCCAAAGGCCACAAGCCAACCACCAGGCTCGCAGGAACCCGAAACCGCTACCGAATCGCCAGCCCTCACAAAACCAGAAACCCTCAACGTCAAGACACAGCTCAAATCGCTGATTGAAACCGCCAAAACCTTTCAAAGCCAGCAACAGTACCCGCAGGCTGATGAAAAGCTGCAAACGGCCTTAAACTTACTTCAGGATCAAGACAAGCCGGACTGGGAAGGAAAAATCTGGGGGCTGCGAGGAAAAATTCTGGATCAAAGCGGGCAATGGCAAAAGGCCCTGAACGCCTACGAACAGGCCGCCAATCGCTTTGCCCAGGCACAGTTACCCCAAAAGCAGTCTTATGCCCTGCAAGCGGCCGCCTCTCTGCTGGAAGACCACGGGGACCTGCAAAAGGCCAAAGGCTACTACGAACAAGTGGTGGCTTTAGACGAGCTGGCGAACGATCCCAGAACACTGCTGCATTCCCTCAACGATTTGGGCAGCGTGGCCCTTAAAACCGGCGATGCCGCTCAGGCCATTCATGTTCTGGAAAAAGCGGCCAAATTCTTGCAAACAGAAGGCGTTTCACCAGCGGTCAAAAGTGATATTCAGGCCAATTTGGCGGCCGCTTACCGCAAAAACCAGAACTACAACCAAGCCATTGAAACCTATCAGCAATCCCTTAAAACCGCCAGGCAGGCTAAGGATAAAACACGCTACACCAGTGGATTGCAACAATTGGCCTCCCTGTTTGTTGAGGCCAATCAGCCCCAGAATGCCATGAAAGCCCTGCAACGCTTACAGCAATTAGGCTGAATCCGCCCGTTAGGCCGTAACGGGTTGATGATTAAAAATTTAGTAAGGCTGCCTTCGCCTCACGTTTGTAACTGTTTGAGTACAGCGAGTGAAACATTGATGCCTGGCAACTTTGCCAAAAGCAATTCCACAGCTTGTCTGAGCTGAACTTGTTGTTTAAACAGGCGGTTTTACAAACGTGAGGCGAAGGCAGCCTTACCAAAAATTTTATCCACCAATTCACGAGCGCTGTATGGATCTTGAACCACCAGGAACGGCAGGTTCAACGCTTGCGAAAGTTCGCTCACCGTTTTGCCGTCCAAAAACGCGTCGGTGGATTGTTTCAGCATCACTGACGGGATAATGGCAGCCCGGTAGCCGGAAATATCCATTTGGGAAAGCGTGGCTAAAATATCCTGCCCGGTGACCAGACCGGCCACATCCACAGAATCGCCCCAGAACTGGCTTTTAACCGCCAGTAAATCCACATACAAGCCCTCCACAGCGTTCAGGCGGGTGGCAATGGGTTGTAAAATCATGGCCCCCAACTTGCCGGTCAGCAACAGCACGTTAAAGGGTTCCTCAATCTGGGCGGGAAGCTCGTTCTCCAGATTAAAAAAGTCTTCCAGCAGCATGCGGGCCGTACCCACCCCGTCATCCAACTGGGGAAACTCTCCGTACTCCGCATAAGACGGCAACGGGAGCCCGACCTTGAAATAAAACTCATCGGATAAGAAGACAAAATCAGCCGCATCGGGGTGCTGGGCTTTGAAAGTATCCACAATTTGAATGACCCCCAATGCACTTTGACTGTCCACCGGGGTCAATTCAGATAGCTGTTCCCGGTATTGGGTCAGACCCACGGGCACCACAGCCACCGACATGGCCTCAGGGCGCAAGGTGTAGAGATCCGCCAGCGATTGGCGCAAGCTATCCCCATCGGTCAGGCCGGGACAGACCACAATTTGACAGTGAAAAGGCACTTCCAGGCTTTTCAACCAGGAAAGCTCCTTCATGATGTGGCCGCCCTTTTTGTTTTTCAGGGCCACTTCCCGCACGGCTGGCACGGTAGAATGCACCGAAACATACAAAGGGCCGGGGCGCAAGCGGGCAATGCGCTCCCGATCCCGCTCCGTCAGGTTGGTTAAGGTAATGTAGGTATTGGCAAAGTAGGACAGGCGATAATCATCATCCTTGACATACAGGCTGGCCCGCAAGCCAGAGGGCTGCTGATCGATAAAACAGAAGGGGCAAGCGTTATTGCAGGTTTTAATAGGCGTAAACACCGGCGAGGTAAAGACGATGCCCAAATCCTCATCCGGTTCTTTCTCCAGTTCGTAAATCTCCTCTGAACTGTCGTTGTGCCGAACGTGCAATTCAAGGTATTCTGAACCGGAGACTTCAAACTGATAGTCAAACATATCCTCCAGGGCATCGGAGCCATTGATAGCCAAAAGGGCGTCACCCGGCAGCAAGCCCAACTGGTCGGCAATACTGCCAGCAGCCACCGAGGCAATTACAGCATTCATTTTGAAGGACACGTATGGTTTTCTCCTGCCATTAATGGCTTGACCAAGCAACGATCATAACCGCTTACCTAACAAAAACCAGTCCCGACCCTGACTTGCCTGATGGCGACAAAGCGATTGGAAGCAGCAGTTAGAGAGAGTAATGTAATACAATTTGAATTATGAGCCAATCGCCACCACCCACCTCCAAACTTTTTATTCGCAGTGAAGTGCTGTCGGTCATTGATTTTTTGAACACTTGGGATGAAGCGTCCCGGCTGGACAAAAACAAGCAAATCAAGCGCCTGCAGGTCATCACCGACCGGGAAACCGTGCTGCGCATTCTGGTGAAAGAGTTACAACGGGCCAGTAGCCCCCGAACCATGCAGGTGGTGTCTGAGTTGCTGATGGAGCTGGGCAGCATTGAAAGCCTGCAAAAACCCCTGTGGTCGCTGATTGAAAACGCCAAAAGCGCCGATGAAGTCAAAGATGCCGCCAACGTCATTCTGCGGCAATTGGGCGATGAAACCGATCCCAACCTGTACCTGGATTATTTAGAGGATCCGGCAGGCCTGATCAACCGGGAAACCGAGCGCATGCTGGAAGTTTCTACCCGAAACCCGGAAGCGCTGATTGATTTTATCGATTTTATTTTCTCTCTGCCGGTGGATGAACAATGCAATCTGATCAGCTCCCTGCAAGCGGATTACCCGGTGGAATACCTGCTCAATATCTTTTTGCCCGCCATTTTGGCCTTACCCCCGCATCAGACCCAGGAATTGATTTTAACCCTGCTGGGAGAAACCCGCTCCAAAAAGGCGGCCTTGTTTCTGGCAGAAAATCAGGATTGGTTTGACGATGATCCCAAGTTGATGAAGGTCATCAAAAAATCCATCAACGCCTTAAAAATCGGGGGCTTGTACCGGGACGACAAACTGGATGAGGCTCGCCAGGAAGCTACCGAAATCCATCCGCTGGTGGCCCAAACCGATCTTTACCAATGCTTTGCCACCATTCCCGATGGCATTGGCAATCAGGGCATCATCATCAGCCGGGAACGAGAGAACGGCGACATTTGCATGATGAGCGTGGCCATTAACGACCTGCACGGCGTGATGGACTGCTTTGGCTTTTACGAGCTTTCCAAACCGGATTTTCACAAGCTCATTGAAAAATTCCACGAAGAAAACACCAAAATCCACACGCCTGCGGCCTACTGCCTGCAAAAATTGAAAGCCGCCGAAGCCATCAATCACCAGCAAAAGTTTCGGATTCCTTACGAGTACAGTTGCTGGAAGGTCTTGTTACAAGACCCGGCCCTGATGGCCATGCAAGCCATAGACCCTATTGCCGCCAGTGCCCAATGGGCCAACCCCAACTGGCATCAGGCCAGCGTCAGTTTGTATCAGCATCCCGATTTCAGCACCTGGTTTCTGGAAGAAGGCGATCATCCGGTGGTCACCAGCATTCTGGAAAACGTGCTGGACGTATGCGCCCGCGCCATGGCCGAAGCCAATGACGCCGAGAAAGAACATAAACTGAAACAGCTGGAAACCGCTTTTATCGCCACCCTGGATAAACTGG
Organism: Vampirovibrio chlorellavorus; assembly: GCA_001858525.1. Lineage (GTDB taxonomy): Bacteria > Cyanobacteriota > Vampirovibrionia > Vampirovibrionales > Vampirovibrionaceae > Vampirovibrio > Vampirovibrio chlorellavorus. The sequence goes on from LAPX01000004.1 coordinate 398,888, forward strand.
CCGAAGCCATGGTGCACGGCCTGTTAAACAGCGAGTGGAAGGATATTTTGATCAACCGACTGGCCGATTCCGCCTACCTGTTGATGGAGCAAAAGGCCAGCACCTTCGCTGGACTGGCCGCCACCGAAGTGCAAAAGCTGGTGAATTACAAAGGTATCGAATCGGAATTGGATGGCTTTATCAAGCATTACGGCCGCCGCTGCGTGGAAGAAGATCTGTTGCGTTTAAAGCAAGGGGCCCAAACCAGTCCGGAACTTCAAAACAGTGAAGCCTTTGAACATTTGGTGGATGCCGTTTTAACGGCCTGGGAACTGGAGCCGTGAGTATAATCCGATGAGCGATGAAGAATTTCTCCCGCCCCGCATTTTGGGCATTGATCCCGGAGAAAAGCGCTTGGGCTTAGCCATTAGTGACCCCTTCGGCAACTTCGCGGTGGGCTTAGACACCATTAGCAACTACGAGGGCAAAGACCTGTTGCCTGAATTTCGGGCGGTGTGTGATCGCTATGAGGTAAAAGAAATCATTATTGGGTTGCCCTTGCACATGAGCGGGGAAGAAGGGGTTTCCGCCCAAAAAGCCCGGGAATTGGGCGCCATATTGAGCGACGGGCTGAGCCTTCCGGTGGCCTTTATGGATGAGCGGCTGACTTCTAAAATGGCCGAGCAATCCTTGCGGGACATGGGCATTCAAAGCTCCCGAGATCGCCACAAAGGCAAAGTGGATCAAGCGGCCGCCATGCGAATTTTACAGGATTATCTGGATCGAAAGCGATTTTGTTCCAATTAAAAAAACCCGGACTTTTTGAGTTCATTTATTTAATTTAGAGACTCCTTTATACTGCTTTAAATACAAAATATTGGAGAATTCTTATCATGAGCTTTTTAAAAGCGCTTTTTTCAAGTGGTGAAAGTAAAGTCAGAGAAATTGTGGATATTGGCTATATACAAGGCCTGCAGAAATGGGAATTGAAGCAATTCAATGAATTTGAAAAACAAATAATAGTTTTTTTTAGTTTAAACAGCCATACCTATGCTCTTTTTCATTTACAAGCCTTGTCTTATGGGGATCATAGATACGATGAGGCAAAAACCATTGCTTATTTGGCAGAACTTGCACCGTTTCTAATATTAGAACCTCTAGATTCTGTTAAAGCCTATAAAGAATATCAACTCGTAAAACAAGGATTGAAAGATAAGTGTAATTGGAAATTTTTAAAAGAATCTCTTAGCAAGTCTGTAAGTCAGGCATTAGCAGGTATTAAAGACCAAACTTTATTGTTGTTATTTATCTACGCTGTAGATCATCAGTCTCCACCGAGCTGGTTTAATTTACTTTACGCCCAAGAACAATCTGCCTTATTGAATGAATTTATCATTTCAAAACATTATAGCCCTGGAAATTTACCACAAGCTTTATGGAGTCACCCCAGAAAATCTAGAGCCTTTTAGGTCGCTCTGAGTTTTCCGTCAAAGTAAGCGATGGTCTTTTTCAGGCCTTCTTCCAGCATAATGGTGGGCTCCCAACCAAGTTTTTCCTTGGCAATGGTGATATCCGGCTTGCGCTGGGTGGGATCATCCGGCGGTAAGGGCAAGCGCTCAATTTTGGAGCTGGAGCCGGTTAAGGCAATAACCTTCTCCGCCAGTTCCATAATGGTAAACTCACCGGGGTTACCAATGTTCACCGGGCCGGGATAATCATCCGGGGTTTTATCCATCAGGCGAATAAAGCCTTCCACCAGGTCATCCACATAACAGAACGATCGGGTTTGCTGGCCTTCCCCATACACGGTAATGGGCTGGTTTTGCAAGGCTTGCACAATAAAGTTACTGACCACCCGGCCATCGTTAATGGCCATGCGGGGGCCGTAGGTGTTGAAAATCCGTACGATTTTGACCCGCAATCCATGTTGCCGGTGATAATCCATGCACAGGGTTTCAGCGATGCGCTTGCCTTCATCGTAGCAACTGCGAATGCCGATGGGGTTCACGTGCCCCCAGTAGCTCTCCTGTTGGGGATGCTGCTCCGGATCGCCATACACTTCCGAAGTGGAAGCCTGAAAGATTTTGGCCTTGGTGCGCTTGGCCAGGCCCAGCATGTTGATCATGCCCATGACATTGGTTTTAACCGTTTTTACCGGATTGTACTGGTAATGCACGGGTGAAGCAGGACAGGCCAGGTTATAGATTTCATCCACTTCCAGCAAAATGGGTTCAATCACATCGTGCCGAATGATTTCCAGATATTTATGATCCAGCAGGTGCACAATATTGTCTTTGCTGCCGGTAAAAAAGTTATCCAGACAGATGACTTCATTGCCTTCGTTCAGCAAACGCTCCGTAAGATGGGAGCCGATAAAACCAGCCCCGCCCGTAATCAGAATTCGTTTTTTCATACGCCCGCCCGCTCCCGTTGATTTTCTGATTCATCCACCTCGGCGGCATCCACACCGGGACGCCCCACGCAATAGTATTCAAAGCCACGACGGCCCATGCGCTCAATCTCGTACTGGTTACGGCCATCAAAAATAACGGCCCGCTTCATCAGCGATTTCATCTTGTCAAAATCCGGACGACGGAACTCGTTCCACTCCGTGACCAGCAATAAGGCATCGGCATCATGTAAGGCTTCGTAAGCGGTCTCGGTGTAAGCAATTTTTTCACCAAACAACTGACGGGCCACATCGGTGGCCTTGGGATCAAATGCCTTGATGTGAGCCCCTTTAGCCAACAGGGCTTCAATAATGGTTTTGCTGGGCGCTTCCCGCAAGTCATCGGTTCGAGGTTTGAAGGCCAAGCCCCACATGGCAAAGGTTTTGCCTTTCACGTCGCCTTCAAAGTAAGCCAGCACTTTATCGATGAAATCCTGACGCTGCTGGTCGTTTTTCTGATCCACCGCTTCCAGAATATTCATTTGATGCCCGTTTTCCTGACCGGTTTTAATCAGGGCTTTCACATCCTTGGGGAAGCAGGAACCACCGTAACCCAAGCCAGGGAACAGGAACTGTGGGCCAATGCGGCTATCGGTGGAAATTCCGGTGCGCACCATGGAAATATCAGCGCCCACTTTCTCGCACAGGGTACTCATTTCGTTGATAAAGGAAATTTTGGTGGCCAAAAAGGCGTTGGCCGCGTACTTGGTCATCTCGGCGGACTTAATATCCATGTTGATAATGGGATTTCCTGTGCGCAGAAAGGGCCCGTACAACTCCCGCATAATATCGAAAGCCCGTTGATTGTCAGCCCCAATAACCACCCGATCCGGCTTCAGGAAGTCATCCACAGCCGCCCCTTGCTTCAGGAATTCCGGGTTGGAAACGATGGAAAACTCATGGTGAGTGGTTTCGGCCACAATGGCCCGAATTTGATCGGCGGTGCCAACGGGGACAGTACTTTTGGTCACGATGACCCGGTAGTCATCCATGGCCTTGGCAATTTGACGGGCCACCCCGAACACGGCGCTCAAATCAGCGGAACCATCAGCTTTTTCTGGCGTGCCCACGGCAATAATGCAAATCAGGGACTTGCGCACGGCCTCATCCAAATCGGTGGTGAAGGACAAGCGGCCTTCCTTGGTGTTGGAACGAATCAACTCTTCCAGCCCCGGTTCGTAAATGGGAACCAGCCCCAGCCGCAAGGTTTCGATTTTGGCGGGGTTGTTATCCACGCAGATAATATCGTTTCCCATTTCGGCCAAACAGGTTCCGGCCACCAGGCCGACATATCCGGTTCCAACGACACATACTTTCACGGGCGAGGCTCCATTTTCAAAACGAACAAATACGCTCTTCCATTCTAGCGCAAGGTTTGAAGCTTGTTACTTCAAAACCAAAAGACTGGACAAGCTTTCATACTATTTTTGTTAAAAACCAAACTCCCAATCTGAATTGATCTGGACGATGCAACTTAAACCAAGTATCCCAATACTAAGCCATAGCCGGAGATTTTCGGTAATGCTGATACCAGTCCACAAACTTGGGAATACCATCCCGGATTTTGGTTTTGGGGTTGTAACCCAATAAGCGGTGAGCTTTTGAAATATCGGCAAAGGTCACCGACACATCTCCCGGCTGGCGCGGTTGACGATCGATCACCGCTTTTTTGCCCAGAGATTGCTCAATCAGGGAAATCAGCGTGCCCAGCTCGGTCGTTTGGGATTCACCCAGGTTGAAGATCTCATACGGGGTTTTATCGTAGGCCGTCGCAGCCAACACCCCCTGAATAATATCGTCGATATAAGTATAGTCCCGACGGCTGGAACCGTCCCCGAACACTGGGATGGGCTTACCCTCATCTATCAGGCGGGTAAACTTGTGAATGGCCAAATCCGGACGCTGCCCCGCCCCATACACGGTAAAAAAGCGCAAGGCCACCACTTGCAACTTGTACAAGTGGCTGTAGGTATGCAAGAGGCTTTCTCCCATGGCCTTGGTAGAAGCGTAAGGGGAAATAGGCTTGGAAATATCTTGATCTTCCCGGAAGGGAACCCGATCCGGGGAATCCCCGTAAACGGAGCTGGAAGAGGCGAATACAAACTTTTTCACCCCAAACTCACGGGCCAAATCAGCCAGATTCAAGGTGCCCGTGACATTGGTATCCAGATACAAACGGGGTTCTTTCAGAGAGGGGCGCACGCCAGCCCGAGCGGCCAGGTGAATAATGCCACCGCTTTGCAGCGCTCGTCCGTGGTGCTCAAAAATATCGCGTAGACCGATAAATTCCCGAATGTCTTTGCGGTAAAGCCGGAAATGAGAATTATTCAGAAAAGGCGCCACGTTGGCTTCTTTAATGGCCGGATCGTAAAAATCGTTGAATTCATCAACCACGATGACACCCGCACCTAAGTCCAGCAGCGCCTTGGTCAAGTGAGAGCCTATAAAACCAGCTCCGCCAGTTATCAAATAAGTCTTTCCCGCAAACGGATTACTCATGACTCGTAACGGATGCCTTTCTCTTTTAAGCGGTCAATGGCTTTTTGCAAAGTTTCCTTGGGGGACACCAGCGACACCCGGAAGTAGCGATCCCCGGCGTCTCCAAAAGCGATCCCGGGAGTAATCACCACATCAGCGGTATCAATCAGGTGGCGGCACCAGGCTCTGGAATCGGGAAACGATTTGGGAATGGGCAGCCACATATAAATAGTAGCCTTTGTGGGCTCAACGTGCCAGCCCAATTCTCGGAACCCCTTGACCAAAACATCCCGGCGTTCCTGATAAGTTTTCACCAATCCGGGTAAAAACTCTTCACCATGATTAAGCGCATTGATACAGCCATCCTGGATGGCAGAGGCCAAACCGTAGTCCAAATTGGTTTTCACGGAATAGAGAGCCTTCACAATCTCCGGATTCCCCACGGCGAAACCGGCTCGCCAGCCCGCCATATTGAAGTTTTTAGAGAAAGAGTGAAACTCAATGGCCACGTCTTTAGCGCCCGGCACATTGAAAATACTGGGCGGATGGAAGCCGTCAAAAGTGATTTCCCCATAGGCCAAATCGCTCACCAAAACAATGCCGTACTTACGGCAGTAAGCGACCAGTTTTTCGTAAAAAGCCAAATCGGCCACCCCGGCGGTGGGGTTGTTGGGATAGCTGACGAAAAACAGCTTGGCCTTTTGGGCCACTTCTTCCGGAATACTGTCTAAATCGGGCAGAAAATTATTTTCAGCGGTCAGCGGCACGTGATGGACATGCCCATCGGCAATCCAGGTGGCCCGACTGTGCACCGGGTAGTAGGGAGACGGCACAATACTGTAGTCCCCGGCATCAATGTAGGCAAAAGTAATGTGGGCCAGGCCTTCTTTGGAACCAATGAGGGGCTGCACCTCGGTTTCCGGGTCAATGTCCACGTTGTAACGGCGCTTCATCCAGGCGGCCACGGCTTGCCTAAACTCAGGTTTCCCTTTGAAGTTTGGATACCCATGGTTGGCCGGATCGGCCACGCCTTGCTGAATGGCCTTAACAATCGGTTCAGGCGTGGGCTGATCGGGGTTTCCCATCCCCAGGTCAATCAAATCCGCGCCCCGATTCCGTGCCGCCGCTTTCAACTCATCCAATTCAGCAAAAACGTAGGTGGGTAGCTTGGTCAGGCGATTGGCCGGAGACTTTAGCTGGCTGTGAGCGGTGCTAGGGGGCGTGGACATACCAAAACGATCCTTATTTGTGACTTTTTTATTATAGATAAAAAACCAGATTCCACCTATCCAAGGCAGCATCAGGGTTTAAACTTTCATGCTGCTCCGCTGGGCAAGGCAAAGTCAAGTCGAGTCCTTGTTTGGCTATTTGATGTTTAACGTTTGGCCTTTTGCAAATTCCACAAAAAAGCCACTCAAACGACTAGCCCAAAATTCCCGAAAGCCCCTAGAACAACGGACTCTTCTGAAAAATAAGATGTCCCGCCTGCGGGTCAATGGTCACCACAAACTGGCGCATAAAACTGAGACCCAACAAGCCGGAAAAACTGGAACCTGCCCGCACCGGTATGACCGTGGCCTCCACATTGCGAGCCTCCAGGCCATTGACTTGCAAGCGCTCAATGGTGATTTTAGGCACCTCAATCCGTCCATTGGCCGTGGTGATCAGCACCTTCTCGCAGTCTTCAAGGTCTAACCCCAGTTGTTCGGCCATTTGCTGGGAAATAGAGGTATAAGTGGCCCCCGTGTCAATGATAAAGGCCCCACTGCTGTGTTGCCCTTCCTGATGCAAGACAGCATCCACAATCAGGGCATTCTGGGTATTTTTTAACAGAACCTTGATCGGCTCTTGAAAAGAACGGCCCGATTGGTTGCTAGCGGCGGTGATGACCGGCTGATAGGAAACGGGCTGAATCCCGCTGGATTGGGAGGTATAGGGAGACTGCTGCATGGGAATGGCAGAAGCCAAGGCGTTTACCCGTTCATGGGCATAATGCACAATCCGGGCCTCCCGGCCTTGGCGAATAACAAATTCATACTCATACAAAGCCTCAGAGGCCTGTCCCAGTTTATCCAAGGTTAAACCCAGATAGTAGTGGGCATTGGCATTGGCGCTATCGGCTTGCAAGGCCCTGCGGAAATAATCCGCGGCCCGATAATAATCCGCGGATCGAAAGGCCTGCACGCCCCGGGCATAATCCGGCTGAAGGTAGCCACCCGCCGCGTCCTGAGCGTTAAAAGTCTCTGCCTGAGCGTTCAATGCAAAAGTGACCAAACAGCACATAAACACTGTTTGCAAACCTTTGGTCATCTGTAACAGTAGCGCCGACCCCATGCAATATCCTTTGGTTACCTAATCGCACTTGGAGGACCTATCGGCACAACCGGAAAAAAACTTTAATTTTTATTCTCGTTTCAAAAATAAAACTTTATAACAAAAAATAATAGAACTTTGTTTTTATGCACATACAAGGGACAGAGCTTTATCAGAAAGCTCCTATAGGGACACAATTGGGGGACAGTATTATGGTTCAACCGTTTTCGGGTGGCCCCGGCTACTCAGGATTTCCACCACCAGGAAGTTATCCACCGCCTGCGGGTGCCGGCATTCCGCCTTATCCGGGTCCTCCCGGTATTCAGGCCGCATTTCCTTATGGGCCCAGTTTTGATGGTCTAAACGCCCATGGCTTAACCACCAACGCCTATACCAACTCGCTGTTTGAAGACGTCAACGTCTTGCAAGGGCTAATTTACAGTGGCCGTGGCGTTGGCTATCCATCCATACCACCATTCCCCCCGCAAGGGCCGCCTCCATCCAAGTAAACCGCATCAATAAAATCAACATTCATGAAAGCCCTCTGGCGGTAAGGCCATCCAGCCAATTCCCCAAGAGGGCTTTTATGCTTCATCTAGTCTTAACGAACAGGCGTACAGTCTTCCATCTGCCGATAAAACTGATCCGCATCCGACTGCAAGCGGCGAATAAACTTCTCCACTGCGTCATCCCCGCTGTCCATCCCACTGACCAGACGACTCAATACCTGAACGCGCTGCTCATCATCGCCTGCCAGAATATTGACCAACACCTGTACGGTTTCCAGCCCGTCTTTTTGTTGCAACACCTGCTTTTCCACATGGAAATGCTGTCGTCCCATGGCCGCAATCATGGGCTGGTGGGTAATGGCAATCACCTGAATAGCTTTAGACAATGCCGCCAGTTTCTCCGCCACGGTTTTGGCCGTGGGGCCGCTGATGCCGCTATCAATTTCATCAAACACCAGGGTCAGCAAGCCATCGGCCCCGGCGGTTAGCACTTTCATGGCCAGCAAAAACCGGGATAGCTCCCCCCCACTGGCCACTTTGGCCAAAGAGCGCAAAGGTTCCCCAGGGTTGGCCGAAAACAGAAACTCCACCTCTTCCAAACCGTCCCGGCTATAAGAAATTGGCAGGAAATCAATGTCAAAAGACACCCCAGGCATGGCCAATACCTGCAATTGTTCCAGCAAACGCTGCTTAAGCTGTTCAGCCAATTGTCGCCGAGAGTCACTCAATTGTTGACTGACCTGCTGCAAGGAAGTCTGCTTCTCGGCAATGGCTGCTTCCAAAGCCTGAAAATTCTGCTCGCCCGATTCCAGAAAATCCAGCTCTTGGGCCAAGGCATCCCGCCGCTGCATCACCTCTGCCAAGGTATGGCCGTACTTGCGTTTTAGCTTTTCCAGAGTATCCAAACGCTCTGAAAGTTGCCCTATGCTCTCCGGTTGCACTTCCACCCGATCCGCATAGCGGCTCAACTCACTGGCCACGGCCTGCAATTCGGCGTAGGCGCCATCCAGTTGATTGGACAAGACCAGCAAGGCCGGATCGTAAGTGGCCCCTTCCGATAGTTTCTTTTGCAGAAACGATAACTGATCCAGAACAGCCGGCGTTTGGGCGTCTCCTTCGGTTAACAAATTGGCCCCTTGCTCTGAAATGCGAATCAAACGCTCCGCATGACTCAAAATTTCCAGTTCCTGCCGGGTTTTCAGGTCCTCTTGATCATCTTCCAGCCGGGCCTCTTGCAATTCCTGCAACTGGAACATCAAAAAATCCCGCTGGCGCTCAATATCCTGACGGTTTTTCATCAGCGTATCCAATTGACGCTTAACCGCAGCCCACTCATCGTAGGTTTGAACCACCTGCCGCTTTAAAGACCGATGACTGGCATCTCCGAAGGCGTCCAGATAGGCCCGCTGTTTATCTCGCTGGAACAAACTGGTCAACTCATGCTGACCGTGTAAATCAATCACCCAGGGCCGTAGCGCTTCCAAAACATCCCGGGTCACCGGCGTTCCGTTGATTCGGGAACGACTCCCACCGGGGGTAAACTCCCGAGAGAGTAAAATCTCGGTTTCATCCGGCAGCAAGGAAACCCCTTGAGCCTCTAAAAAGTCCCGCAACGCCTGAGAATCTTGCAAGGCGGTAATATCAAACAGCAATTCAACCTGACCCCGCTGCGTGCCGGCACGCAAAATTTCCCGGGGGGAGGCTTTGGCCCCAAAAGCCAAGGCAATGGCATCCAGCAAAATGCTTTTACCAGAACCACTTTCACCGGTAATGACCGTAAAGCCCTTGTCAAATGAAACCGATACGGTTTCCACAATGGCGATATTTCGAATTTGAAGCTGTTTGAGCATAACAAAAGGGATCTCAACGAATTTTGGCGAAAAACTCAGACCGAAGAAGAATCAGGCTGATGAAACTCAGACTGAAGGAGAGGAACTTTGCTGGGGCGGGTGTTCCGTGTAAACCTGAGCCCCGGCTCGGGCCTCCTGAGATTGCCAGCGGGGGTTCATAGACCACTGCAACTTGCGCTTGAGCAGGGAGTAAAAATCATTTTCGCTCTGCTCAAAGTTCACCATCTGAAAGGGAATGGCCGCCCGAACCACCACCAGGGATTCACCCGGTTTTAGCACGCCGCATTCCAGACCATCCAGAGCGTACACCACGTCCTGATTTTTGGCGTCCGACTGAATTTTAAATTCCTTGTTAAAGGGCACCACCACCGCTTTGGCCGAAAAACTGTGAGGGCAAATGGGGGTAATGGAAATGGCATCCACTTCCGGAGAAATAACCGGTCCGCCAGCAGCCATGGTATAGGCCGTGGTTCCACTGGGCGTAGATAAAATCAGCCCATCAGAATCGTAAACGGCCACTGGGGCATTATTAACGTACAAGTGTAACCGGCACAACTGACTGGGATTGGCATTTTTCACCACCACATCATTCAAAGCCAGCTCTTCTTGCAAGGCGCTGACATCACTTCCCGTTTCCCCGGAATTTTGAATGGAGAGCATCATGCGGGGTTCCAGACTGTATTTGCCCTGAATGAGTAAATCCAGGTAAAACCGAATCTTGTCGGCCTCAATATGAGTTAAAAAGCCCAAAGCACCGGTATTAATACCCACCAGTGGCACATTTTGACTGACAAATTTCCGGGCCGCCCTTAAAAAGGTGCCATCGCCGCCCAACACAATGACCAAATCGGGATTGGCCGCCGCCGGAGGCACCACCGGGCAATCCTTGCCCAACACCTGCAAATGGGAAACATGCACCCCATGATGGGTTAAATATTCCAACACCTGATTGGCGTAAACGCTCTGGGGATCGGTACTTAGATTCTGGACCAAGGTAATGTGCTTTAGCATGGGGCCTCACAACAACACTGCCAGCAGTCCACGAAACCAACGTGACCACTCTGTCCCATTCTACTCCATCCAGCTGGGGCCAACATACACATCCACCTCTAAAGGCACATGCAAAGGCTGTCCCAACTCCATGGCCGTGCGCACCAACTGCTTCACCTGGGTCAATTCCTCATCCGGGACTTCCAGCACCAGTTCATCGTGCACCTGCAGAATAATACGTGTCTTCAAGCCTTCCGCCAAAAGCTTTTGATACAACCGGATCATGGCCACTTTCATCAAATCAGCGGCAGAACCTTGCAAAGGGGTATTAAAGGCCGCTCGCTCGGCGAATTCCCGAATGCTGCGGTTACTACTTTGCAAGTCCCGAGAGAGATCACGGGTGCGCCCACAAAGGGTTTCCACCTGCCCGGTTTTATGAGCCTGCGCTTTAATGGCGTCAATACACTGCTTGACCTTGCCATACCGGGAAAAATAAAGCTGAATGAATTGAGCGGCTTCACTTTGGGGGATTTTAAGCTGCTGAGCCAAGCCAAAGGGCGATTGTCCGTAAACCACTCCAAAATTGACGGTTTTAGCCCGATATCGCTGCTCTTTGCTCACTTTATCAATGGGCAAACCAAACACCAGAGAGGCCGTGGCGGTGTGGATATCTTCCCCTTGTTGGAAGGCCTTGACCAAGTGCGGATCTTCCGAGAAGTGGGCCAGCAGGCGCAACTCAATTTGGGAATAATCGGCGGATAACAAAGACCAGCCTTGGGCTTGCTGAGGCACAAAGGCCTGTCGAATCAGACGCCCCAGTTCCGTCCGAATGGGAATATTCTGTAAATTCGGATTACTACTGGACAAGCGCCCGGTGGCCGTCACTGTTTGGTTGAAACTGGTATGCAGACGATGGGTTTTCGGGTTAACCAGAGCCGGTAAGGCATCGATATAGGTCGATTTCAACTTGAAAAGCTGACGATACTCCAGCAGCTTGCGTACAATCTCATGCTCATCGGCCAGCAATTCCAGAACCTTCACATCGGTGCTGTAGCCCGTTTTTCCCTTGGTTTTTCGGGTGGGGGCAATGCCCATCTTGTCAAACAGGACTTCAGCCACCTGCTTGGGCGAATTCAGGTTAAAGTCCCCGCCCGCCAGATCGCAAATCTCCCGCTCCAGTATTTGCAAGCGATCGGCCAATTCATCGCTAAGCTTTTTCAAGTAGGCCGTATCCAGAGAAACGCCCATCCACTCCACATCCGCCAGAACATGGGCCAAAGGCATTTCAATTTCATAGAACAGCGTCCACTGTTGTTCATCCAGCCGTTCCAAAAAATACCGAGCCAGAGCCATGGTGGCGTACCCGTCACAACTGGCATAGCCCGCCGCCAATTCAACCGGCACCTCGGAAAACAGCTTTTCCTTTTTGCCAATGCCAATCAGCTCCTTAATTTCGGTCATAGACTGACCCAATAGCTCTTCCGCCAGTGCTTTTAACCCATGTCGCCGGTCCGGGTTCTGCACGTAACTGGCAATCATGGTGTCAAACACCAAGCCCCGCAAAGGAATTTGTAATTGCCTGAAAATATTGCACTCAAACTTGGCGTTATGAACCAGCTTCACCACAGACTCACTGGAGAGAACCGGGCGCAAAGCCTCTAAAATCTGGGATTCCGAAAGCGACGTTTCCAGCCCTTCGGCCCGAATGGGAATATAAAAATTGGCAATGGGCTCCGCAGGCAAATTTTCTTTCAAGCGGAGTGCTGGAAACACAGCCGGGTAATCGGCCAACGCCAACTTATTTTGGGCGGGCCGCTCAACTTGCTCAAAGGCGTCCCACACGGAAATGGCGATACCAGCCAATTGGGCCGTGTGCACATCCAGACCGGTGGTTTCCAAATCCAGGGCAAACACCTTGGCCTGATGAATCTGCTGGATGAGCGCAGACAACTGCTCCAACTGGGTCACAATGGTATGATCCACCTGCATGGACTGCACCTGAAGACTGGCCAACGAGGAAATCTCAGTCCCCCTGGTTAAATCCGATGAATCCAAGGCTGAGTCTGTGGACTCAGATAGTTCCCCTGATTGAGTTTCCGTCAAAAACGATCCAAACAAAACCGGGGCTTGCTTGAGAATGGACTTAAACTCCATTTTCTCCAAAAAGGCGGTCAAGGCTTCCAAGTCGGGAATGACCAAATGGCAATCTTCCCAAACCACGGATAGTGGCACTTCACGATTGATGGTCGCCAATTGCTGACTTAAAAATGCCTGATCTTTGTAAGTTTCCAGCTTTTCCCGCAGCTTATTGGCAGGCAGTTCTTGAATATGCTGGTATAAATTCTCCAACGTTTGGTATTCAGTGAGCAGTTTTACAGCGGTTTTATCGCCCACTCCCGGCACACCGGGAATATTATCGGAGGTGTCTCCTTTTAACGCTTTAAAATCAACCACCTGCTCCGGATAAATACCCCACTTCTCAAACACTCCTTGCCGATCGTAGGTTTTCATCTCCTCACGTGGCATGCGGGCAGGAATCAAGACTTCAATCTTCCCGGCGTGGGCTTTGGCCGGATTGGTGGGGTCCAAATCATCCACCAACTGAAAGGCATCCTGATCCCCGGTCAAAATTTGCACCCAAAAACCCTCTCGAGCGGCTTTAGAGGCCAAGGTGCCAATCACATCATCGGCCTCAAATCCTTGCTTCTCGTATATGGGGATGCCCAATAGTTCTACTCCTCGGCGGATTAAGTCCATTTGAGAGCGCATCTCATCGGGCATGGAATCACGGTGGGCTTTGTATTCAGGGTAAAGCTCGTTGCGAAAGGTAATCCGGCTAACATCGAAAGAAACCGCGATGGCATCCGGCTTGATTTTTTTGAGCAAGGCAAACAGATTATTGAAAAACCCATAGACCGCCCAACTGGGCGTCCCCTCGGAGGTGCGCATATTGGTACGCTCCAAGGCAAAATGCATGCGATAGGCCAGCGAGTGACCGTCAATCAACACCAGGGTCTTCATGGTACCTGCCCCTTTGGCTGTTCCGCTTTTTTCCAGAATCTCTACTTGCGACAAACTTTAGCCCCCGGCAACAAAACAATCAAGCCTTCCAACTCCAACAAAGTTAAAAGCTCATTGATTTTAGCAGAAGCGTATCCGGTTGCCCTCGGTAAATCATCAATGGCCATGGGATCAAAGACAATGGCTTGTAATAACCTCCCCTCTTCTTCTGACAAGTCCGGCAAACTGGTCATTTTCGGTGGACTTGGGTCTGTCATTGCAGACGACTGTGCGACACCCCAGCCCAGATCACTCAACAGCTCTGAGCCTTGGCTAACAAGCGTAGCCCCTGTTTTCAGCAACTCATGAGGCCCCTGACTCCCGGAACTAAAAATGTTTCCGGGTACGGCATACACAGAACGACCCTCTTCCACCGCCAGCCGGGCCGTAATTAGCGCCCCACTTTTGATATCACCTTCCACCACCACAATACCCTGACACAAACCGGCCACAATGCGGTTCCGTTGGGGAAAGGTGTACCGGGTGGGTTGAGTTCCAGCGGGATACTCACTGACCCAGGCCCCGCCTGCGCTCAGTATTTCCTGGGCCAACGTACGATTCGACGCTGGATACAGGATGTCCAAACCGCACCCAAAAACAGCCACCGTTGGCAAACCACCCCGAATGGCCTCCCAGTGGGCACAGGTATCAATGCCTGCGGCCAAGCCACTGACCACCACTACATCGGCCAGCTTCAATTCCTGAATCAGTTTTTCAGTGACGTTGCGTCCGTACTCACTGGATTTTCGGGTACCCACAAAAGCCAGAGTGCGCCCCGATAAAGCATCCAAAGCCCCTTGTACATACAACAATACCGGTGGGTTATAAATCTCTTTTAGTAAGGCAGGATAAGCAGAATCAGTGATAGCCACAGCTTGGATACCCTTGAGCTGCTCCTGCTGACACGCCGTTAAGGGCAGTCCTTTCGCTCTGCGATTTAAAAAAGCAGCCAACTTGCTCGCCCCCAAGTGAAGCGCCAACTGGGCCTCGGTGGCATGCCAAAGGGCTTCTGGCGATTCAAAGGCCCGTAATAACTTTAGGATGGATAAATTTCCCAGTCCATCCACCTCTAATAAAGCGCGCAAGTAAACAGAATCAGGGTAAGGCTCTGTGGAAAGAGAGGTTATTGGGGGTATTTCAGTGGGCGGCATCAAACTCATACCCCTCATGGTGACAAAAGACGGCTCTTCGTCACAGGGTAAAATCTTCGGTTTTACTTCCCATGCCTGCCAGTCCGCTTGAAGCGCAAGTCGAAAAATGGTTTGATAAGGCAAAATTCCCCAACGCACAGGATGAAACTCCCCATGTCCAATCCCCTCAAATCCCAATTCATCGTTATTGCTGGCCCTTGCATCCTTGAAAATAACCGGGGCGAGGTCAATTTTGAGACAGCCCGTCAACTCAAAGCCATCATGGCCCAGTTCCCCGAAGTCAAGTTTTACTTTAAAAGCTCCTATGACAAGGCCAATCGCTCCTCCATCAACTCCTACCGAGGCCCGGGACTGGAAGAAGGTCTTCAAATTCTGAAAGAAATCAAGGAAAGCGTGGGTGTCTCCATCCTGACTGATGTCCATTGGCCCCATGAGGTGGCCCCCGTGGCTGAAGTCGTTGACATGATGCAGATTCCGGCCTTTTTATGCCGTCAAACCGATTTATTGCTGGAGGCAGGCAAGACCTCCATCCCGGTAAACATCAAAAAAGGGCAGTTTTTAGCGCCGCTGGATATTCGCCACGCCGCCCAAAAAGTAAAGAGCATGGGCAATGAGCAAGTCTACATTACCGAACGAGGCAGCACCTTTGGCTACAACAATTTGGTAGTCGATATGCGGGCCATCCCAATGGTGCAATCCCTGGACTTGCCCATTATTTTAGATGCCACGCACAGCGTGCAGCTTCCCGGCGGGGCGGGAGAGACCACCGGGGGTAATCGGGAATACGCCCCCTTATTAGCAAAAGCCGCCGTGGCGGTAGGCTGTAACGGTTTATTCTTTGAAACCCACCCCCAGCCTGAAAAAGGACTCAGTGACGCCAGCAACATGCTGCCCTTGCATTGGGTGGAACCCATGCTGCAAACCTGCATGAAAATACGGGCTTTGGTCCAGCAGGAGACCCCTTACACCCTCACTGAAGCGCTGCAAGAAGTTTAAAATTTGATAAGGTTGCCTTCACCGCACGTTTGTCACTGTTTGAGTACAGCGCCTTAAAAATATGGGTTTGGTAGCCTTACTTTTTCAGACCACCCAGCCGCCACCACCTGACGGTTTATACCATGCCTGCCCATGAATGCCCCTTTGTGATCCACCGACCAGGCTCTTGCTTTGGCGCAGACCGTTCTAGGGCCTTATCAGCCCTTTGAGTCGCCACTCAAAGCCAGGTTTCGATCGCCAGCAGGAGCTCCCTTAAGGTCCGATCCAGCATTTCGATCGCCGTGGGCCCTTTTACGCCTCTCCCCGATCGAAATGTCTACGCTAAAAAGCCTTTCACCAGACCCGATCGCCAAAACAGCCATACTGATCCACTGAAAAGCCCGCCACAGGATCACAATCCGCAATATTCGGGATCAATTCGTAATAAATACCGCTACTTTACACACCCTGATCTGTTGAAAACCTGTTGAAGCGATCGATTGAAGAAGTGATCAATCGCTGTTCAAAACCCAGATCTGTCAGAAACTTTCAACAACCTAAACAGGATCTCGACAAGTTTTCAACAACCCAAGAATCAGTCATATCAAACCTTTCACGGAGTTTTCTACAGGTTTTAGGTTACTCTAAGTACGATGATGGATCTAATTTATAAAAAACGATCAAGATCAGTGTCGATCAAAACTTCCCTTTGGAACGGCTTGTAAAAAGATCGCGGCATTGGCTTGAAGATCGCTACCGCAAATGTGTACTCTATAGTTGAATGAGTAAACGAAATGGACAGTAAGGAGATCCCGGATCATGAAATTTGCCGTTCAACGTGAAGATATCCACCAGGCTGTAGCCGCCGTGCAACGGGCCACTGCCACCCGCGTCATCCAGCCTATTCTGTCCAATATTCTCATTGAAAGCGTCGACCCAGAGACCCTGAAACTCTCGGCCACCGATCTGGATTTTGGCATTCAGACCACTATTTCCGCCAAAGTGCTGGAAGAAGGTCGTACCACGTTATCGGCCAAAAAATTGGCCGAGATCATTAGCAAACTGCCCACTGGGCGTGAAATTGAGTTTGAAATCGAAGAGGCCGTGCAAACAGCCCGCATTCAGTGCGGTACCGCCTTGTTTGATATGCGAACCCTCCCCGCTGACGAGTTTCCGCTGATTAAACAGATTGATGAGCAAGGCTATCTGGAAGTGGATGGCAAGGCCTTTATTCGGGCCATCAATCAAACCGCCTTTGCCGCTGCCAGCTACGATGCCAACAACGTGTTGGGCGGGGTATTTTTCCAGCTGAATGAAAATGGACTGGAAATGGCCGCCACCGATGGGTCTCGTTTGGCCCGGCGGATTGAAACGGTCTCTGAAGGCGGAATGACCCCTCAAATGAACGTATCTGCGATTATTCCGGCCAAAGCCTTGCAAGAGTTCCTGAAGCTATGCTCTTCCGATATCAGCGCCCAACCAGTCCGGTTGGCCATTCAGGAAGGGCAAATTGCCTTCCGT
Organism: Vampirovibrio chlorellavorus; assembly: GCA_001858525.1. GTDB lineage: Bacteria > Cyanobacteriota > Vampirovibrionia > Vampirovibrionales > Vampirovibrionaceae > Vampirovibrio > Vampirovibrio chlorellavorus. The sequence continues at coordinate 416,163 of LAPX01000004.1, forward strand.
ACGCCCCGTTTTTATGTGCTGTCTCGTTTGCTGGATGGGCAGTACCCCAAGTACAACCAGCTGATTCCCGCTGAAAATAAAATTGTGGCCTTTGCCAACAAGAAAGCCTTCATCGATTCCCTGGAGCGCACGGCTGTTATGGCCAATGAGCGCACCCATATCGTGAAACTCTCTCTGGACAAGAATAATATGAGTTTGGCCGCTCAAACCCCGGATGTGGGCGACTCCAAGGATACCCTGGAAGTGTTGTATGACGGCGATGCCCTGAATATCGCCTTCAACTACAAATACGTGATCGATGCCCTGAAGGTCATTGAGTCGGATGATGTGCGCATGGAAACCAATGGCCCGCTGTCACCCACCATCTTCCGGGGCAAGGAAGAAAATGGCTACCTGTGTCTGGTCATGCCGGTACAGGTCAAATAAAGGCAGAGACACCCTTCGTGGTGTCGTTTTCCCCCTAGAGAGATGAGTCATGCGCGTCCAAACCCTACACCTGGTCAATTTTCGGAATTATTCGGAACTCAGCGTGACCTTCTCCCCCCGCAAAAATATTTTTCTGGGGAATAATGGGCAAGGGAAAACCAACCTGCTGGAGGCCCTGTATTTTCTGAGCAATGCCCGATCTCACCGCACCAGTAGCGATCGGGAGTTGATACGCACCGGCCAACCCTTTGCCACCATTCAGGCCCAGTTGGCCAATCATCATTACGAAGGCCGACTACAGGCCGAAGTGCAAATCAAGCTGGATGATGAGCGGCTGAAGACTATTTTTAAAATCAATGCCAGCCCCTTGCGCAGCCGATCGGAAATGCTCGGTCATTTGCCCACTGTGTCCTTTTTCTTGCCGGATTTGTTGTTATTGCGGGGCACCCCGGAAGATCGGCGCCGTTGGCTGGATGCAGCCATTGTGCAGTATGATAAGCGGCACCTGATTTATCTGGCGGAGTTCCAGAAGGTGCGTCAGCAAAAAAACAGGTTGCTCAAAAGCCCGCCGGAGCAAATTTCCAGAGAGCATCTCAGTGCCTGGAATGTTCAGTTGGCGGCCACAGCGGCGAAAGTGATTGCTTCCCGGCAACAGTATTTGGCCATGATTGAGGACTTGGTAGCCTTGGCTTACCTGGAATTGAGCGATGCCCGGGAAGCATTGACCGTGCGCTATAAGAGCGCTGTGCTAGAGGAGACATCCCTTAAGGAGCCCGTGGAAAAAGGCTTACCCGATGTCTCGGTGATTGAAGCCGGTTTGGCTCAGTTACTGGCCCAGCGTATGCCGGAAGAATTGCGTCGAGGCACTTGCCTGGTGGGCCCCCACCGGGATGATATTTACTTTTATCTGGATGGCATGCCTGCCGATGCCTATGGCAGCCAGGGGCAACAACGTAGCATTGTATTGGCTTTAAAACTGACCGAATTAAAGTGCCTGACTGCCAAATTGCAGGAACCACCCGTCTTGCTTCTGGATGACGTTATGGCCGAGCTGGATCCGGATCGTCAACGCTTGCTGGTGGAGCATATTCATCCGGAAAGTCAGGTTTTTATAACCACTACCCACCCCACCTCCTCCTGGCAAACCTTGCTGGAGCGGGAAACGGGGAGCCATTCGGATGCAGACGCTGATTTGGCTGCATTTACCGTCACGCAGGGCACCGTGTCTCAGCGTCGGCTTTCTGCGCAACTGGAGGTTTCCCCATGAACGAACCGCCCCGTTCCACTTACCGTAAAAAGCCCAGTCGGGTGGGCTCGCTGGCTGCTTTCTCCGATGTGTTGCCCCAGATTTGCCAAAATTTAGAGTTAGACAAAAAGGTCAATGAAATGGCCTTGCTGGCCTTGTGGCCAAATCAGGTCTCTCAATTAGCTGGTGCGGTGATGGGTCAAAACACCCGGGCCGTGCGGTTGCGGAAACAGGGCTATCAAACGGTCTTGTTTGTGAAAGTGGCCAATGCGGCGCTGGCTTCGGAATTGACCTTTCATATCCCTGCCTTGCTGAACGCCCTGAATGGGTATAAAGCCCAAACGGGCTTAACCGTGGATCGCATACAGGTATCCGTAGCCAGTTTAAAATAATTGTGGGAGAGCGATAGGAACCCCATTTTTTAGAACATGGGGAGAGGGATGGAACCAATCGGGGGTAATCCACGTCTTTTCCCAACAGTTTGAATTACTGTTTGAGTCAATGGGAACAGGCCAGAAGGCTTGGGGTTCTGCAACTGCCAGTCACGGGTGGTCAGAGGTCATTCCCGGAAGAGGCTCGGCAAAGCTCCCGGAAATTGTTTATAATAAGTGTTACGTGGCTTTAAATTGGTGTGTTGTCACAAGCCAAGCAATCTGGATGGAACGTTGATGAAGAGAAACAAGATTTTTGGTGCCCTGCTTATTCCGCTGGCGATGGTCACGACCATCCAGTCTGGTTTCGCTTATACGCCTCAGTCCCTCTACGATGAGGTATGGAAACTGATTAACGCCCGTTTTGTGAATGAAGATAAGAATGGGCAGGATTGGCGCATTTGGCGTCATCGCTTTGATAGCCAGATCAAGGACGAGGCCGATGCAAACGTGGCCATTGAAACCATGCTGGCCAGCCTGAACGATCGCTACACCCGCTTTTTGGATAAAGATGAATTCGCCGAGGAAGGTCGCTCCATCAAAGCCACCTTGTTTGGTATCGGGATTCAAATTGGTCTGCGCGATGACAAACTGGTGGTCATTGCTCCCATTGACGAGACCCCTGCCGATAAAGCCGGCTTGAAGGCCAATGACGAGATTCTGGAAATTGATGGCAAAAACACCAAGGGTATTTCGGTGAAAGATGCCGCCGATTTGATCCGGGGTGAAAAAGGCACCAAGGTGCGCTTGCTGATTAAACGGGATGACAAAGCCGCCAAGTATTACGACATCATGCGGGATGAAATCAAGCTGAAATCGGTTTCCCTGGATAATCCTTTCAGTGTCAGCATTCCCCATAATATCGGCTACATCAAGCTCTCCACCTTCTTGAGCAGCAATGCCGCCCAGGAAGTGCAAAACGCCATGAAAGACCAAGGGGACAAGAGCGGCTATATTCTGGATTTACGCTCGAATCCGGGTGGACTGCTGTCCAATGCCATTCGTATTGCCGACTTTTTCTTGGAAGAAGGCTCTATTGTCAGCACCGTGGATCGGGATGGCTACAAGGAAGTACGTTACTCCAGCCCGTCTGTGCTCACCAATAAGCCTCTGGTGGTGCTGATTAACGGTGGCAGTGCCAGTGCCAGCGAAATTCTGAGCGGGGCCTTGAAAGATAACAAACGGGCCGTGCTAATTGGCGAACGCAGCTTTGGGAAAGGGTTGGTTCAGGAAATCAATCAATTGCCGGGCGGTTCCGGGGTGAACATTACCACCCAGCGTTATCTGACCCCCAACGATACCGATATCAACAAAAAGGGCATTGAACCTGATATTGCTGTGGAGTTGACCGAAGAAGATGCCAAGGCCAAGAAAGATCCGCAATTGCAAAAAGCAATTGGTGTGGTTGAGGAAATGGTTAAAGGCAAAACGGTGAAGGACATTATTAACCAGCAGATTCTGGCCAAGGCTCAGGCCAAATCGCCAGTGACTGTAGGGGACAGCAAGAAGGAAAGCACCGCTTTGCCCAAAGTGCAGCCGTCTGCCCAGTAATGATTGTTCATCAAGGCTTCGTGCCTATCGCGTGAAGCCTTCGCCCCAGAGTAATAACTGTTTGACAAAGCCGGGTAATAACCCGGTTTTGTCTTTTTGGGTTTTGTTCTTTTGAGGCGTTTTAACTGGGGCAGGCTTGGGCTTTTGGGAAAGTTCGGGGGCTAAAACGGGTCGTTTGGGCTTGCTGGTATAACCGGCTTTTACAGTAGGCGTTTCCGGCAAATTGCTGGGAGCGTCCTCTTGGATGACTGCCTGATGATGAAAGGCTTTCATAATACTGGATTGTAGACGGTAATCCGGCACATGCTTTGCGACCAAGGCCCAAAAACGGGGGCCATGTCCGGATTCAAAGTAATGGGCCAGCTCATGAACAATGAGATAGCGTAAGGCCTCTTTGGGGGCCTGATTCAGGCAATACCGGGACACGGTCATGGTTTTGGTCTTTAAATTAACCTGGGCCAAATGGTTGTACTTGGCCGTGCCAATTTGTACTTTCCCCAACGGCACCTGAAAGGTTGCCGCGTTAATGGCCTGCACAAAGGCGGTCAGGGCCTCATTATCCGTAATAGTCACGGTTTCCTGCTGAGTCGCCTTATCCAGCAGGGCCCGTTCCTTGGCATCCTTTTTTTGCAGCCGTTCCACCAGCTCCTGGGTGACGCTGTGCTTGAGGTGCCGGGGCCAGTGACGGGGCAACTTCACGTGAATGGTTCCCCCATCCCGAATACAGGCAGAGGCCCGGCGCAGTTTTTTGGATTCCTCAATAAGTACTTGCATGCGGAAACATCGTTTCTGGTTGAGAGGACGTTGATGGGGCGCTTTATTGGGGCTGTTGAGTGGCGGCTTTGGCGCAAGAGGACTCGGTGGCGGATAAATGATCGGTCCAGTGTTGCCGGGCCTGTTGGCAATCGGCCTGAATTTGGGCAACCAGTGCCTGAATGTTAGGGAATTTTTGCTCGTCCCGCAGCTTGTGCGTGAAGCTCATGGTCAGGGTGTGCCCGTAGAAATCTTCCTGGGTGTAGTCCAGTAAATGCACTTCCACGCGCTTGCCCACCGGATCTTCAAAGGTCGGGCTGACCCCAATGTTACACACCGCAGGATAAGTCACCCCATTCAGGATGGCATACCCAGCGTAAGTGCCATTTCCGGGAATCAGTCGATGGGCTTCAATGGTCAAATTGGCGGTGGGAAACCCCAATTGCCGCCCCCGTTGCAGGCCGCCTTCCACCGTGCCGCTAATGTGGTAATGCTGTCCCAGTAAGGTATTGGCCAATTCCACATCACCGTAGGCCAGCAATTTGCGAATCAGGGTGCTGCTGACGATCTGTCCGCCCCCTTCGGGTAGGGTGGTCTCGGTGCGCACCGGGTCAATGACTTGCACGGCAAAGCATTCGCTTTGTCCAAAACGCTTGAGCATGTCGCTATCCCCGGCCCGGTTCTTCCCAAACCGATGGTCATAGCCGACCGTCACGCTTTTGACTCCCAAATGCTGCATTAAAATCAGCTCGATAAAGGCTTCTGCGCTTAAATTTTTCAGCCAGTCGTCAAAATCCAGAATTAGGGCGTGATCAAAGCCCATGGCTTCAAAGCGGGCCAGCCGTTCTTCCAGGGTGGACAACAACTGGGTGGGTGTTTTGCTGATTAAAAACTGGGGATGATTGGCAAAACTGACCACCACGCTGGGCACGTTAAACAGGCGGGCTTCCCGCAAGGCGTTTTCCAGCACCATGACATGCCCCACATGCACCCCGTCAAACATGCCCAAGGCACAGGCCGACTGGGGCAGGGAAATATCTTGTATAGAGCGGTGGATTTGCATGCAACCAAAGCCAAGTTTGGGATCTGATTGTATTGTAGATCGCTTTGGTTTCAACGCAAAGCCGGTTGTCTTTACTGGGAGTTAGGGTGTGGTTGGGGGCTTTCTGCGGTCTTCCAAAATCCCTCTGTTTAAAGGACGTGGTTTGCGGCTCAGTGCTTTTAGGATGAGAGCATGAGCAAAGCACGTCTTCCCAAAAAGCCATTCGGCGCGAAAAAGCCAAGCAGTGCCAAAAAACGGGTCTCCCAAGCAGCGGCGGCCCAATCCATTTCCATGGAGCCAGTGGGGGTGGAGCCACCCGCCAAGGTGTTGCCCTACAGTGACATTGATGTGAATCGCTGGCGGGAGTATGAGGATGTGGAAACCGGTAGTTTGTGGATGATCAACGGGCGGGAACGCCAAAATGGTCACCAGCTCGATTATCATGGCAATTGTGTGCCCCAAATCCTGACCCAGCTGCTCACCCGTTACACCAAGCAGGACGATGTGCTTCTGGATCTGTTTTTAGGTTCTGGTACCTCCGCCATTGAGGCGGTGAATTTGGGCCGCAAGGCGGTTGGGGTTGAGTTAAAGGCTGATATGGCCAACTATGTGCGCCAAAAGCTAGAAGAACAGGGCAAAAGCGAGCAGGTTCAAATTATTAATGGCGATAGTGCCAATCAAAGCTGGACGGGTAAGGCCATTCAGCGTAGCCTTAAGCAATTTGAACGGGAGCAGGCCCAATTTCTGTTTCTACATCCGCCTTATGCCGATATTATTCGCTTTTCCGACTCGGAGCAGGATTTATCCAACGCCGATAGTACGGATGCCTTTCTGGAACTATTTGAGCAGGTCTGCCAGTTGGGTTACGACATGCTGGAGCCGGGGCGTTTCGCTGGCTTGGTGATTGGCGACAAGTACGCCGCTGGAGAACTCATTCCCTTGGGCTTTCTGTGCATGGAGCGCATGAACCGGGTGGGCTTTAAAACCAAAAGTATTATTGTCAAAAACATCAGCGGCAACGAGAAAGCCAAGGGCCGCATGAGCAACTTGTGGCGCTATCGGGCACTGGTGGGTGGCTTTTACATCTTTAAGCACGAATACGTCTTCCTCATGCAGAAACCCAAGCAGGCTTCCAGTCGGGGAAAACGTTCATAAATCGACTTCGGTAAGGTTGCTTGCACAACACGTTTTCTAAAACTGCGTGTAGCTTAGACAAACCATAGAACTGCTTCCGGGAATGCTTCCAAGCTCACGATTTTAACTCGCTGTACTCAAACAGTTAAAAAACGTGTTGTGCAGGCAACCTTACCCGAGTTTTTAGGGCTTTTTGTCTTTCTTGACGTAACTGTAGTCAAAGAAGGAAATGGGTTTGCTCACTTCAATGGGCCGGAACCCTTCCCGATTGGCCTCGTTGTTCATGGTGGTCAGCACAGCCACAGCGCACACGCTGACAAATACCAGAATAATGCCCACATAAGTAAGCCGGGCGTACAATTGGGACCGACGGTGTTTTTCAATATCTGAGAGGGATTTTTGGGACGTCATCAGGCGCGCTCCGTAAAAATTGGGGATGGATTACGCTCATCTTAGAAAAGACGGCTGCCCGGATGCAAGCTTCAATTTTAAGATCGTTCCGTGGATTGCTTTATTTTTTAAAAAAATGCAAAAAATTGTCCAAACCAATTGGATGTGATTAAGTAAATTGGGTTTCATTTTTTTTAGTTCAAGTGGTTATTTTTTGAGTGGGGAGGGTTCGCCATGGTTTTTGGCATTTCTTTTAAAACACCGGTTGTGGGGCAATCCGTTGCCGAAACCGATCGGTTCAGTCGTAAAAAACAGTGCAGTTCAGACTTTCCGGATGCCTCGAAACGGAAGGGCGCTGTGCCTCGTGGTGCCCAGCCCTTGGTGATTTCCAATGGCTTGCTCAATCCAAACCGTCAGGCGGTGCGCAATCCCATTCCTAAAAAAGACATTCAGGCCCTGCAAGCCACGTTTCAGTCTTTTCTAAGTCATCCTTTTTTAAGTCCTTCTTTTTTAAAGCAGACGGAAGATCCCAATGAGGCCTTGAGATCCTTGGTGTTGCTGGGGACTCAACTTCTTCAACACGTGGAAGATTTGAAAGCAGATAATAACCTTCCCAACACTAAAATTATTGTGCATTCAGACAGAGATCAACGGGAGGGACGGCTTGCCAGGCGAGCTGACATCGATCTGCTGAACCCGGTACAAGATCAGAACGGTTTGCAGCGCATCACGGCTGGTATGGGCGCTCTACTTTTTTTTGCGATGATCTATCAACAGCCGGAGATACTGACCAATGGCTTGGGCTATCTGGCCCAGGAAGGAGTTAAAGACGCTCAGGGTAAATTGAGTAACCATTCGGAAAACCTTAAATTCGATTGGGAGAGTTTGCTGGCCAAGGTACAAAACAAAGCGCTGCCTGCGAATACCCTGATTTTTTCCAAAAAAGAGCGAGAATTAATGGCCAAAGTTGCCGCCGCTCAAGGTTTTGATATTAAAACGGACGCAGGGCTTCAGGCCTATACCCAATGGGTGGTGCAGGTGCTGCAAAAAACCGCTCGGGCCATTGAAACCGTGGGGCACCCTTATCAGCTTTCGGTGATGGGGTATGGGTGGGACGCCCACGGTTTACTCAAAAAAACCGAGTGTCAGGATGTTTTTCAGCGCCAAGAGTAGGCTTGTTGGGGATTCTCTTGCTTTAAATTGATTCAAACGGGGGCCAGATGATTCGTCGCTGGCACGGTTTGAATGGATTGAATTCCGCTTAAGGCATGCTGCTGGCTATTCAGAAATGTTCTGTAGGGGTAAATGACCAAGCCACTCAGGATTTTTGGGTAGAAATAAGTGGATTTTTGGGGCATGCGATTGCCCCCTTCACAGATTTCATGCACCAGCTTGACCGAGGGGGCGGCCAGGAAAAAGCCGCCCACGGTTTTGCCGTCGCGCCACAGGGCTTCAATCTCATCCTCGTTACGGTAAAAGCCCAGCAAATGCTCTTGTTTCAAGGCTTCCCCGGTGGTGTTGAAAATTCCTTTAAAAATGGTCTCTTCCAGCAATGCGGCATCGAAGGTATCTAGCAGCGGTGGCAGGGTGGGCGTGGCCTCAGGCTTTAAGCGCAGTTTGATTAATTCGCGAGTGCCGGGTTGTCGGTAGCTGAAGGTTTCATCGGCGCTGACCCGGTCGTATTTCTTGAATAACTCGGTCTCAAAGCGAGCCTGATCCCAGCCTTGGGGCCATTGGTACAAAATGCGATGGGTGGGATACACCTTTAAGCCCGCATCGTCCATATTGGTCAGGAAAATCATGGCGTAATCGGAGAGCAGGCTGCCTTCAGGCGGTTCTTGTCCGGTGGCTTGCTTTAATTGCTCCCGTACCTCTTGCTTGTAGGCCAGGCCGGTTTCGTAGCGGTGGTGTCCATCGGCAATCAGCAGGGTTTTTTCTTTGAATAAAGCCTGCAGCTTTTCAATGACCGCCGCATCGGTGACCGGCTTGAACTGGTGGATGACTCCATCGGCATCGGTGGCCGAAGCCCAGTCATTCGGATTGGGATGGCTGTAGAGCAGGCTTTCCATAGTGCGCTGTGGGTCGCTGTAAATCATGAAAACCTGGCTTAAATTGCACAGGGTACTACGCATCAGCTGGATGCGATCCTGCTTTGGGCCTTTCAGCGTGTATTCATGGGGCAGCACTTTGCCGCTTTCAAAGGCTTCCAGCTTGAGGAGCGCGATCAGGCCTTTGCGCTCAATGGTTTCTCCCGCCTCCTGCCAGCTTTGGGAGTAGGCATAGATGGCCGGTTGAGCTTCCGGGATGAGGGTTTCTTCCGCTTCCCATTGTTGAATGAATTGTGCGGCCCGGGTGTAGGGGGTGTTGTGCTCATTGTCTTCCGCGGTTTTCTGGTTGAGATCCACCCGCACGAAGTTGGCCGGGTGCTTGGCGCAAAAAGCGGCCTGTTGCGCGTCGTTGATTACATCATAGGGTGGGGTGGCCACGCTATTCAGCGAGGCGCCTTCCTGGGACAGTTTTTGCAGGTTGTAACGCAAACCACGAAAGGGGAGAATATCCACCATGATCAATCCGGCTCCTTGTTGGATGTTTAAACGGTAAATACAGCATAACCGGCTTGACAACCGGTTTCAAATGAAAGCACGTCAGAGCGTCTTTAATATGAACATTCAAATTATTGTGGTGGGCCGCATGAAAGGCGGCTTCTCCTACCTTCAACCGGGGCTGGACGATTATCTCAAGCGGCTCAAGGCCTATGCCAATGTTTCTGTTATCGAAGTACCGGATGAGGCCATATTGCCTTCCCGTACCGATGAGCAGGTGATGTTGGGGGAAGCTCGCCGTATATTGCCCTATTTGGAGAAGGCCGCTTATGGCATCGCCCTCTCAGAGCGTGGGGAGCAGTTAACCTCGGAGAAGTTTTCCGCCGCATTTTTTGAGCGATTGGGGGCAAATCCTTCAAACGGAGGTATTCCCGGCAATGACACCCGGCCTATTATATTCATTGTGGGAGGGCCATTGGGCTTGCATCCATCGGTTTTACAAGCGTGTCACTGGACAGTGTCACTCTCCAAAATGACCTTTCCCCACCCCATGGTTAGACTAATCCTGCTGGAGCAATTATACCGGGCCTTTAAAATCCGGCGGGGCGAACCTTATCACAAGTAAATAACTGTCTGTAAAGATTTTGAGAGAAGCGCTCAAGTCTCTCGGCAAATGGCCGATAGGTTTGTGGCGGGTAACCGTTGACGTGCAAAAAAGCCAGGTGAGTGTGCGATGAGTGACGTGAAAAAAATCAAGAAAATGGTGATGGTGGATATCTGCCACACCCAGTCTGTTAACGGTTATGATCCGCTGGAGATTGAGGAAGAAGCGCTGGGCTCTCTCTATCAGGTGGATAAAGATACCTACATTCTGGCCTTTGACACCATGTTGCGGGAAAAAAAGGTCACCACCACCATCAAGATTTCCAAAAACACCGTTTCTGTAGTGAAAATTGGGGATGTGCACAGTCGCCAGACGTTTTCTGCCAACGAGTGGTACGCCAGCCAGTATTTTTACGGTGGCGCTTCCCTGGTTTGCCGCAATTTCACCAAGAAACTGGACTATGCCCTGACCCCGGAAGGCGGCATCATCGAGATTCTCTATGAACTGTGGAGTGGAGACACCCACTTGGGATATTTCAATTTGGAACTCTTTATCCGCTAGAATCTGTTTTGAATTTCAAAGCCAGCCACTGAGCCTATCGGTTCGGTGGCTGTTGCGTTATCGGTCATTTCAAGTTGCAAATTAGCCGGTTTGCCTATGGGAGCCCGCCGGTCTTCGCTGTAAAATAACAACAATCTTGCTTACAAATAATAAAGGAGGGGATTTCCATGACCCAGACCCAACAAGTGAAAACTTGGCAGGATTTTGTGGCCGATGCCAAAACCCGCATTCGGGAAGTGACTCAGGAAGAGTTGCGGCAATGGATTGCGGAAGGCAAAGATATGATTCTCGTTGATGTGCGAGAAGCCAATGATCATGCCCATTCCCGGATTGAAAACTCCACCAACGTCCCACGTGGCGTTCTGGAGCTGGAAATTGACGAGGCTGCCCCAGATCGCAACCGTACCGTTGTGACCTACTGTGGGGGCGGTGGACGGTCGGCCCTGGCTGCCGATGTCTTGCAGCAAATGGGCTACCGCGATGTGTATTCTCTGCAAGGTGGTTATAAACAATGGAAAGAAAAACCATACCCCACCCTGGAATATGACCGTTAGCCTTTGACTAACGGTCTTTTGTCCTCATTTCCCCGCTCAATCTTCAGGTTTCGATGATGTCCCCAATGAATCCCGCTGCGCTATTGTTTGATGAATGGGCTGCCGCGGGCCGTGATGAATCCATGGCCCGTGGGCACTGGCCCATGGTTTCCCAAATTTTGGGGCGTATGAACCTGGCGCCGGGTTTGACTTGTCTGGATGTGGGCTGTGGCAATGGCTACGCTGTGCGGGAAATGGCCCGTCGGGTGGCGCCCACGGGTCGGGCTTACGGGGTGGATGTGGCCCCTCGCATGATTGCGCAGGCCTGCCAACATCCGGAAAATCCAGTGAATAGTCAGTTTCAGGTCTCTCAGGCGGAATGTTTGCCTTTTGAGGCCAATGAGATGGATCGTCTGTTATCGGTAGAGGCACTCTATTATATGCCCGATCCCCTGATGGCTCTGGATGAATTTTATCGGGTGGCCCGGCCCGGGGCCACGGTTTGGCTGATGGTGGATTTCTATCAGGAAAATCCTTACTCTCATTGTTGGGCGGATTTGGTGGAGATCCCCATGCACCTGTATGCCCAGCAAGAGTATATGGCCCTGATGACGCAGGCGGGGTTTCAGTCGGTACAGGTGGATCGGGTGTTGAACCCTACCCCCCTGACGCCAGAGGAGCAGGCCAACTTTAAGCCGGGTTGGGGCTATGAGCGTTGGCAGGACGTGGTGGATTTTCGCACCCAGATTGGCTCTTTGCTGGTATGGGGTCAAAAATAGGGTTTGATTTCGTTGCGTTGGCTGTATTTAATAAAGTTGGCTGTATTTAGTAAAAAGGTACGGCGGCCTTGCCTCAGGATGAAATGAAATATAGAAGGTGATGGACTGATGACACTGCGCTTTTACGGTAAAAAAACGTGTGTAACCTGTCAAAAGGCCAAGGCCTTTTTAGAAGAACACAAGGTTGCTTTTGAAGAACTGCCCATTGAAACGCAACCTCCCAGCGAAGCGGCGTTGGCGAAGCTGGTGAATGAGGCCGATGTGAAGGCCAGTTTGAACAGCCGCAGCGCGATTTATAAAGCCCAAAATCTGGGAAAAAACGTGCCGGACAAGCAAACCGCCATTGCCCTGATGTTACAGGACCCCAACTTGATCAAACGCCCGGTGCTGGTGAACGAGCAAGGACACATGATTCAGGGTTTTGACGCCGACCAATTGAAAGCGTTTTTAAAGCGCTAGCTAGTTGGAAACGGCTGTGGCTTTGGTGTCGCTGAATGATTTGAGATAGGTCAAGCTGCTGATAATCAGGGCAAAGCCAATCCCCAGGTTAATGGGGCCACGCACGATGTTTTCCACATGGAAAATATTGAGGGCCACGCTGATAGAGACCATCAGGGCAATGATGATCCAGCTGCGAACGCTGTAAACGGCAATGGGTTTTTGCGGTTCGCTAAACTGGTTCAGCCGCTCAATGTTTTTGGTGGAGGTTTTACCCAGTACAAATTTGCCTTTGCCAAAGCCAATGGCCAGAGACACGGCCACCAAACCGGCCAGCAGGGGAATGTTTTGGATGGCAGAGGACTCTACCAAAAAATTGGTTCCCCGGATAAACAGGACAATGCCACCGACCAACCATAAGGTGAAGGCCAATTTTTTCAGGCTTTGTACACCCAAACGAATGGGCAATAACAGTAAAAGAGCCACAATAAAGGGCATAATGGGCAAGTTGTTGGGCATGGGGAAAAACCTCAGTTGGCGATCGTGAATTTTCATATCTTGCCCCAGATCCCAATTTGCCGCAAGCGACTATGCAAAAAAAGCGCATAAAAAAGCCGATCGCTTTAACGGATCGGCCTTTTTATTTTCACTTATCCCGGAATACGAACTTTTTAGGAGAATTTGTTGACCATGCTGGCACTGGGCTCACCGATGCTTTCCAGTAGCTGTTCCACGGCCAGGTTCATTTTGCAGCCGTAGGGCCTGCTGGAAAAGAAGTTTTGATAGTAACACCCGTCGCAATTGGCTTTGCGACTGTAGCATTCCACTGCTGAGGCGCTCCAACGCTTGAAAGTACCTACAACAATACTATCGGTCTCAAATGGATCAATTGTACTCACGCTAACTCCTCTACCCTATCCCACAAAACTGTTTTGTTTTCCACGTTTTGAAATTATAAACAATCGAGCAAGATTTTGTTTACAAAAATTAATCTCGAACCGGTAAGCATACGGTTCAGAATGGCCTTGTAATGATTGATTATGACTGGTTTACAATTCTTTAAAGATTCTCTCTGTGAATGCAAATCTGATTAGGTTCTTGAAATTTTAATATGTTTTTGCATAGCTTTTGCGCCTCGGTGAAACTTTTTGTTTTTTAAATTTTGAAACAATCGGCTTCATGCCTGCTGTTGTTTTTGTTAGAATGACCACGTTTTACAAGGTGTACTTGTCATGAACCGCTGCCAATATGGCATCGCGCCGCTGGGAGAGAAAATGATTGCTGAGGGCCGCGCGTTTGTCTGCTGAAAAAATGGTACATTGGTCTCAGAAGACACGTTTAATCCGGAGCCAAATGGACGCTATTCCCCAAAAAATCTACGAGCTGATGGGGATGATTGAGGCCAGAGACAGTCACGGGGTAGAAAACCGTTTGCGGGCCATCTCATCGCTGGGTGATTTGTTGCTGAAAGAGCCCATGGAAGCGGGTGTTTTGTGCTTGCTGGAATGCGTGCGCCAAGAGAGCGAAGTGCGTATTATCATTCAGGCCATGAGCGTGTTGAGCCGTATTAAGGCCGAAGATGCCGTGCCGGTGCTCATCGATGCGCTACTGGGCACGCACATTCAGATTTATGACGAGACCGGCACCCCAAATTTTGCCAAGACCGATGAGAGCATGCGCCTGCGTTGCAGTGCCGCTCAGGCCTTGGGTAAAATTGGTGACAACCGGGCCATTATTCCCCTGATGAGCGTTTTAAACAACCGGGAAGAGAATTACCGGTTGCGTTTGGCTGTGGCCGAAAGTTTGGGGCGCTTGGGTGATGAGTATGCCGTGAACCCCCTCATTGATATCTTGTCCGATGAGCGGGAAAAGTCGGTGTATCTCAAGGAATCCGCGGTGAAGGCCCTGGGCATGCTGGGAGATATTCGGGCCATTGAGCCGTTGATCGATGTTTTGGAATCCAAGCGGGGCATTCGGGATAAGTTCAACTTTTTAAAAGAGCAAATTATTGAAGCGGTGGGCCGTATTGGTCAGCCGCACCGTAAAGCCAACCATAGCTTGTTAAATGCCTTAAAAGATGATGCGCCGTCCATTCGCTTGGCCGCGGTGGAGGCCCTGGGTCAAATTGGGGACGAGGACTGTATTGAGCCCCTTAAGCAGTGCGTTTTGGATGAAAATGATGAGGTGGCCAAGGCTGCCGTGTACGCCTTGTATAAATTGGCTGGAGAAGCGGCCATTCGTGATCTGCTGAGCCAGGAAAACTTGCCGCGTTTTTTACGGGAAGAGATGGAAGGGTATATTCCCTAGATCTTTCACCCGGACTGAGTTTGAGAGCGTGTGATTCATTTCGGGCATGTTTGGCGGGATGGAGTGTGCTATGTTTCAAGCGTTATTTCCATTCCCCGCGAGGTTTCTTCATGACTGGTTCCCCTTCTTCATCCGCTTCCAATGGTGCGGTTGTGCTATTGTCCGGTGGCTTGGATTCCACCGTGGCGCTGGCCGATGTTTTGTCCCGCCAACCGGTGGCCTGTGTTTTAACCTTTGATTACGGCCAGCGGGCCGCAGCCCATGAACTGAAAGCCACTCGGGCCATTGCCCAGCACTACGGGCTGACCCATCATATTATTCCCTTGCCCTGGTTATCAGATTTGCTGCCCAAAGCCCTGACCCCCAAGCAGGTGTTACAGGACAAGGGATTGTCGCTGGCCGCACCCGCCACGGAGGCCGAGTTGTTTGATGTCAATCGGGTGTGGGTGCCCAACCGAAATGGTTTATTTTTAAACATCGCCGCCTGTTTTGCGGAAGCTTTAAAGGCTGATTCCATTGTCTTTGGGGCCAACGCCGAAGAGGGCGTTGATTTTCCGGACAATACAGAAACCTTTCGCCAAAAGATGAGTGATGTGTTTGCCTATTCCACCCTGAGCGGGGTGCAGGTGCAAGCGCCTTTGGTTCATCTGAATAAAACCGAGATCATTGAACGGGGACTGGCCCTGAAGGTTCCGTTTGAATGGGTGTGGAGTTGCTACGAGGACGCTGAAATCCAGTGTGGACAATGCCCCTCTTGCATTCGTGTACAAAATGCCCAACGCCAACTGGAAGCCCAGACCGGCAAAGCAGCGGGTTTGGCTTTTCAATAAAAGCCGGGCGTCAGTCACACTAAACTGACAGCGCTTGGCGATCCAAGCGATTCGCTGCCTATAAAATCAATTAAGCCGAACGGGCCACACTGGCATTGCGCTGGTAGGCCACTTCTCCGTTGATAAAGGTGGTTTCCACTTCCAGCGTGTCTTTGTTCCAAAGCACCATATCGGCCAAACAGCCCGGCTCCAGCCTGCCGATACTGTCTTCATTTAAAAACTGGGCCACATTGAAAGAGGCCATTTGAACGGCGCTGGCAAAGTCGCACAGTTGCCAGTTGACCAAATTTTTCAGGCACTCATTCACCAGCTTGCCACTGCCTGCCAAGCCACCTTCCTGATTGATGACCTGATTCCCTCGCACAGTTACAGTCTGCTGAGAGAAACTGCCACGGCTGCCATCGCTGAGTCCGGCCAAAGGGCTGGCATCGCTGGTTAATAAAATTCGGTTTTGAGGCTTTGTTTTCAAAATCATCTGGATGGCTACCGGGTGAACATGGGCCCCATCGCTGATGAATTGCACGAAGACGTTATCTTCACACAAGGCGGCCCCAATCACGCCGGGTTCCCGGTGATGGAAGGGGCGCATGGCATTGTATAAATGGGTCACACTGCTAGCCCCTTGCTGAAAGGCCTGTACGGCCTGGGCATGGGTGGCATTGGTGTGTCCAATGGAGACCTGAATTCCTCGATCGGTCAATTCCCGGATAAAGTCCAGATTGTTGCCCACTTCCGGGGCCAGGGTAATCATTTTGGTGTGCGGGGATAATAAAATGTTCAAATCATCGGCGGTGGCCGGTCGAACGTCCGCTTGGGGGTGGGTTCCCCGAAAGGTGGGGTTGATGAACGGCCCTTCCATATGGAGGCCCAAAGGGCGGCAATGAAAGGGATTTTTGTGATGAATCACTTCTTCCAGGGTGTGAACGGCGGCCATCATGTCGGTCAGGGCGCCGGTGATCACTGTAAATACAACGCCGGTGATGCCAAAGGCGGGCAGTTGGGTTAATAGCGTTTGGACTTCCCGAATGCTGGTTTGGTTTAAATTGCAGCCCAAAGCCCCGTTAAAGTGAAGCTCCACCAAGCCGGGGGTCAGGTAGCACCCAGCACCGGAGAAGACTTCTACGTTTTCCTGATTCAGCAACAAGGAACCAGGCACTTCCTGGCTGATGCTGCGAATCCGGTTGCCCTCTATCAGTAATGTACTGTCCGTTTGCCGCCCGTCCGGGTGAACCAGCGTGGCACCCGTTATTATTTTCATCGTGGCGCTGCTCATCATAGAAGGTATTTTAACAGTTTTCTGTTAATTCAGCCCGTTTTGTTCAGATTGCTTTGTGGTTGTCAAGTTTCATTGCTGAAATTCCACCGTTTGAGTGGTTTTAGGGTCGGCTTTGAAGCCTGTACTTGCCACACTCCCAATGGACACGGATAATAAAGATATGAGTGATTATGAAAACACAACAGGCTCCACGTCTCTTTTAAAGCAAAAGCTTTTTGAGGCATTGCGTACTTCGGTCTCTTCGACAGAAGGAGAGTCTCCGGTGCTGGAGAAACGGGTCGAGTCCGCCAGGACTTTTGAGGGCCGTCTGTCGGAGTTTTCAGGCCAGGAGTCGGAGCCGGAAGAACGACTGCCTCCGGAGCTGCTGGAAAGTAAGCAGCGTTTGGAGTTGCAAATGGAAGCGCTTCAGAAACATGCTGCCATTGAGGTGACACCAGACAAAGGAGTCCCCAAACAGGAATTTGATGATACACTAACGATGAGAGGTATGGTGCCTGATGCACAAACGGAGGCTCTCCCTTCAGCCGAAGTTCCTTCCTCTACATCTCAGGCAAATAATGTGAAGTCGGATAGCTCAATTTCGGGAGGACGTATGGCTGACCTTTCAGGTTACAAAGATTTATCAAAAGCCCCTATATCTTTTGGTGAAGAGGAGTCGCACACTTCACCCTTGTCGCCAGACTTGGGTTTTGAGCGCGCTCATTTTCAATCGGTGCCCCAGCAGCAACAGCAGTCTTTTTCTGCCGCTCAGCATTTCGCTCAAGAGGCTATTCCTCAAGAGGTGGATACTGAATTCAGCGGGAATGTGAAGACCTTGATTCGTTTGGTCAATGAATTGCCAGAAGGCGTGACCAAGCAAACTGGTGCCCAAATCATTCGTTTGACCATGGAAGCCATGGGCATTTCTATGGAAGATGTGCTATCTGAAGCACAGTCGGCTCAATCGGAAATGTTGGATGCCGTTCGGGCCAACATCAAGAAGATTGAAGAATATAAGACTGTGATTCGTAAACTGGAAACCGATATTAAGTACTATCAAGGTAAAGCAAACGAACTGTCTGAGATTATTGATCTGTTCATTCTTTCCAACACCTCTGGTGGAAAAATGAGCAACCCAGAGGATATGTCTCATTAATTCAGTCAGTTCTGCTTTCTAGAGACAAATGAATATTTTCAGTTCTCTATCCTGTGCTTTGAAGATCCCTGCCGTAATTTCTCGGCGAGGGATCTTCACCTTGTTGGGCCTGTTTTGGCTCAGCACGGTTTTGCTGAGCGGTTGTAACGTTCAGACTCCCAATCCGGGCTCTGTGTTCGTTTCAACCTCTGAAAATGACCAATCTCAACTGGCCAATCAGCTGTATGAAGAGGCTTGGCGCACGGTGCAGGAAGAATATGTCGATGGCACCTTTAACGGTCAGGACTGGTCCAGTTGGCGATATCGCTACCGGGGTAAACTGAAGGACGTACAGGATGCTTATGTGGCCATTAGCACCATGGTGGCCAGCCTGAACGATGAATACACCCGCTTTCTGCAACCGCGGGACATGAGTGAGCAGAGCATGAGCATTGACTCTCGCTTGTATGGGGTGGGGATTCAAATTTCCAAACGGGACAATAAATTGCTGGTGTTAGCCACCATTGATGATACCCCTGCCCAACGGGCCGGATTGATGCCCAAGGATCAGATCACGCACATTAACGGCAAAGAAACCGCTGGCATGAGTGTGGAAGATGCGGCGGATCAGATTCGTGGGGAAAAAGGCACCTATGTCACCCTGAACATCAAGCGGGGCAAGGCCGAGTTGTCCAAGCGGATTCAGCGGGATGAGATCAAGATCAAATCGGTTTTTACCAAACCCCTGGACGATCAGCGGATTGGCTACTTGCGACTCAGTTCTTTCATCAGCGAAACCATGCTGGATGAAATGAAAGAAGCCTTGCAGAAGCTATCCTCTAAGCAGGCAGTGGTTCTGGATTTGCGGGGCAATTACGGCGGCTTGTTTACCAATGCCGTTGAGGCAGCCGATATGCTCATGGAGCAGGGTGATATTGTCTTTATCGTGAATCGAGAGCATGACAGGCGGTCTTTTGAGGCGCACCCGGGAACCATTAACGCCAAACCGCTAGTGGTACTGATTGATGGTGGCAGTGCCAGTGCCAGCGAAATTTTGGCTGGGGCGCTTAAGGACAATCATCGGGCCACCCTGATTGGTTCTCAATCTTTTGGCAAAGGGCTGGTGCAAAAGGTGAATCCGCTGATGAACAACAGCGGCATTAATATCACCATTTCCAAGTACCTCACCCCCAATGGCACCGATATCAATAAAAAAGGCATTGAGCCCAATATTAAGGTGCCATACACCGAGGCGGATTATTTGGCCCAGCGGGATCCGCAACTGGATCGGGCCGTTCAATATTTGCGCGGTCACTTGAAGTAGATCGTGGAAAGCAGGATAAAGGTGTCCATTTCCGCTGAGCAAGCCCAGGTTTTACTCAATGCCGCTCAGGCAGCCGCGGAAAATGCCTATGCGCCCTACAGCGATTTTCCGGTGGGGGCGGCTTTGCTGACTACCAACGGGGCAATCTTAACGGGTGTGAACGTGGAAAACGCCAGTTTTGGGCTGACCTTGTGCGCGGAGCGAACCGCTTTGGTCAAAGCAATCAGTGAAGGCCATCGGGACTTTCAGGCCATTGCCGTGTGGGCCAGTCGGCGTCCCCATGGTTCGGTGACCCCGTGTGGGGCTTGTCGGCAGGTCATGGTGGAATTTTTATTACCGCAGACGCCGGTGGTGCTGACGGATGAAAGCAACGGGCAAGTGCGTATTTTATCCATGACCGAATTGTTACCAGAGGCGTTTGGGCCTGCCATTCAGCGCTAGAGGCTGGTTTGGCTGGTTAATTGTTCTGGGTAAAAACTCCCCGGATACAGATAGCAGCTCACTGAATGAGAGTCGCTCAGTTGGGCTTCTTTGGGAAAGCGAGAGGGGCACACCGGCAAGCGTTTCTGGCAACGGGGCTCAAAACTGCAACCCGGTGGCATTTCGGTAATGGATGGGGGCTGCCCTTCAATGGGTTCCAGTCGACTGCGGGTCATGGTGGGCAGGGAGTTCAGTAAGCCAATGGTGTAGGGGTGTTTGGGGTCTTTAAACAAATCGTGGGCACTGGCTTTTTCCACCACCCGACCGGCGTACATTACGGCCACTTCATCGCACATTTCGGCCACCACTCCCAGATCATGGGTAATCAGCAAAATGGCGGTCTGGTGCTCTTTCCGAATATCCCGAAGCAGTTCCAGAATTTGGGCTTGCACGGTCACATCCAGGGCCGTGGTGGGTTCATCGGCTATCAGCAAGGACGGGGTACAGCTAAGCGCCATGGCAATCATGACCCGCTGGCGCATACCGCCTGAAAACTGGTGGGGGTAGTCATTCAAACGCTCTTTGCTGTTTGGGATGCGAACCATATCCAGCAGCTCAATGGCTTTGCGTTGGGCGTCCTTCTGATGGAGGCCCTGATGCAGGGTCAGGATTTCGGTAATCTGTTCTCCAATGGTGTACACCGGGTTCAGAGAAGTTAGTGGATCCTGCGGGATGAGGGCGATTTGGGCGCCCCGAATTTTGCGCATTTGCTCGTTGTTCAGGCTCAGCAAATTTTGTCCGTTGAAGTGAATGCTGCCATCGGCAATCATGCCGGGCTGGGGAATCAGGCGTAAAATGGCCATGCTGGTCATGCTTTTGCCACAACCGGATTCGCCCACCACCCCAAGCACTTTTCCCGGCTCTAAGTCCAGCGATAAATGATTGACGGCGTAAGCCGGACCGTCATCCGTGGGAAAGGTGACCGACAAATTCTGGATTGAAAGTAAGGGCGTTGAAACCATAGGGCCATTATAGCCCATTTATTGGCCGGAAGGTTTGAGTAGGCGTTCTTGGGTTCGGACTTGTCCGGTCATGAAGGCAGGAATCTTTGGATTTTTCTGGGTCCAGATTCGGCTGAATCCCCTTGAATCGATCTGATCCAAGTTTCCTTTTGATTTTTTTGGTATGTTGTTTGAGTTGAGCAATGGGTCTAGAGTCGATCGGCGTATGTGTTTCCGCATATACCACTTGATTTCCCCGTGTTTATATTATTGATGGAATATTAAAGGTATCAATTTGATCCCCTCGTAAGCCTTATCCTGGAGAAGAACCAAGTTTATGCAAGCCCTTACCAACCTATGGCGCGCCGTATTTAGTGACGAGCCCTTTAGTGCCAGCCGAAACTTTCTGATTTGTGCCATATTCTACCTGGTGTTTGGCATGTTGTTCGGTCTGATCGCATCGTTATTGATGTATAGTCCAGACCTGATTCATGGGATTCCGCAGTTGGCTTTTGGCCGGTTACGTCCAGCGCACATTAATACCGTGTTGATTGGCTGGCTTTCCATGGGTTATGTGTCTTGTATGTATTACATCGTGCCGGTTTTGTCGGGGCGTAAGAGTCTTTGGTCTGAGCGCTTGGGGAATATCACGCTCTTTCTCTGGAATTTAACTGTCTTTGTGGGTGTTTACAGTATTTTGAACGGTTACACCGAAGGCAGAGAGTACGCTGAACTGAACGGGCCGTTCGACTGGTTGGTGTTGGGCGCCCTGTTGCTGGTCGGCTTGAACGTTTACATGACCATCTTCACTGGTACCGAGAAGAAATGGTACGTGAGCCTGTGGTACTTCATGGGTGCATTGTTCTGGTTCCCCATTGTGTACGTGATTGGTAACCGGGCTTTTGTTCAGTTTACCGGCTTGAACGACGCCATAGCCGGTTGGTTTTATGGACACAACATTCTGGGGATGTGGTTTACCGTCGGCGGTGTGGGTATTCTCTACTACCTGTTGCCCCGTTTTTCCGGCAATCCGCTGTACAGTCACACATTGTCCATGATTGGCTTCTGGACCATCGGGATGTTCTACGCCCCCACCGGGACGCACCACATTCTGCAATCTCCCGTTCCGGAATGGTTGAAGGCTATCGCCGTTATCTCCAGCGTATTCTTGTTGATCCCGGTGTTAACCGTGCAGGTCAACTTCTTTATGACTTTGAAGGGTAAGTGGCATTTAATGGCCGATCACATCCCCATGCGCTTTGCCATGGCTGCTGGTTTGGCTTATTTGCTGACTTGTATGCAGGGTCCATTCCAGGCCACCCGGTCTATCAACTGGTACCTGCACTTTTCTAACTGGGTGGTGGGTCACGCTCACTTGGCCCTGTTGGCTACCTTCTCCTTCATCGTGTTTGCGGCTTCCTACTTCATCATTCCTAAAATCACTGGCCGCAAAATATACAGCCGTTCATTGGCCATCTGGCACTTCTGGCTCAGCTTTATCGGGTGGATTGTCATGATGATCTCATTGACCATCGCGGGCCTGATTCAGGCCGCTGGCTGGCACTTTACCTTGCCTTACGATCAGTGGGTCATGGAAATGGTGCCTTACTTCATCGTTCGGACCTTCTCCGGCTTACTGTTGATTGCCGGTCAGGTGCTGTACATGTTGAATATTTACAAAACGGTCTTCTCCAAATCGGCTGAGCCGCTGCCGGAGTCTCCGACCGGAATCGCTTACGTATAGGGCGAACGCAAGGACTATTTAAGGAAAAGACGACTATGCAACCTCGAATTCTTAACTACCTGATTGCCGCTGTCTTTGTGGCCCTAATCTTTCTAACCATCATTTTTGTAACCGCCATTTTGCCGGCGACTACCTTCCAACCGGAAGCGTCCAAGCAGGGTTCTTACATTTACACTGCCAGTGAATGGCGAGGTCGGGAAATCTACAAACGGGAAGGTTGTGTTTACTGCCATACCCAATTTGTTCGTTACCAGGATCGTGAAATGGGTGAGATGGTTCAGGCGGGCGATTACTTGCACGAGACCCCTCACTTGCTGGGTACGGAACGGACTGGTCCCGATTTGTCCAACATTGGTGGTAAATACCCGGATGCCTGGCACTGGGCACACCACGTTCAGCCCCGTTCTGTGAAGCCTGGTTCTTTAATGCCGTCTTTCAGTTACTTGAAAGACAGCGAAATGAAGGACTTGGTGGCCTATTTGCAAACCTTGGGCAGAGAGCGTGAATTAGAGGCTCGTCGTCGCAAAAAGCCTGATCATCTAGCTTCTGCCGCTGGCCATGGTGCGGCGCCCGCTCAGGACCCCCTGACCTGGTTGGAAGCGCCTCAGGAAATGCGCGATGAGTGGAAACGGATTTCCAAAAACGTGGATACGGATAACTCGGCCATTGCTAACTCGGGTCGCGGTATCTATATGCAAAACTGCGCTCAGTGTCACGGTGTAACCGGTCGGGGCAATGGTCCGGTCAGTTCCTCCATGATTAAGAAGCCTGCCAACTTGACCCGTCCTTTCTACAAGAGCTACACCGATGCGTTGTACTACTGGCGTCTGAAGGAAGGCGTAACCGGTACCCGCATGCCTCGCTGGGGACGTAGTTTAAGTGAGCAGCAGCTGGCATATCTGGTCGCTTTTATTAAAACCTTGCCGGTCAATGCGGCTACCCCATCTTCTGAGGTAGAAGTTGTAAACTATTCTCAGTTGGATCAGCCGGATGTCATGTCTAAAAACTACGAGCAGATTTCTCGGTTGACGGAAATCAAAGACGAGTATCCTGAGCAACTTGGAGGCGGAAGACATTAAATATGTGCCCATCCTGTCTTTCTGGTGGTATCGGACCCGGCTATATTGCAGCCTTTGCTATTTGCGGCCTGTTTTTCCTGATTGCTTTTGCGGCCATGTTTTGGGCCTCCCGAAACGGCAAGCTGGATAATCTGGAAGATTCCAAGTTTCGCATGCTGCAAGATGATTAATCGGAACGGAGTTTTTCCTTATGTCTGAAGAGAACAATACAAGCGGACAATCGACCAACCTCAACGAAGCGGCTTTGCCCAAACCTTACGATGAGTTCGAGGTTGGTGAGCACAAGGTTCCCTGGTTTTTGTGGTTATTTTTCATTCTGATTGTAGGCTGGGCCTCCATTTCCTGGATTCAGTTTTTTGGATATTAAGCAAAAAGGCTATATTAAATGGACTTCTCGTTTAAAATGCAGACTTTCAAAAAGCGACCGCCGTTACTGGCATTGGCCTTGGTTGCAGCCACCGCGTCCACTATTTTATTGAGTGGATGTAGCAACGCCCCGGATAAGGCGAGTTTAGGCAATGCCAACATTGCGGCGCAGCCAGTGTTTAACCAACAGATGAGCGCTGAGGATTTTGCCTTTCCCTCCAAACGTCCTTCTTTAATGAAAGGTCGGGAGATTTTCCAGCAGCACTGCGTGAAATGTCACGCCGCTTCTTTCTGGCAAACCCAAAAGGTGAAAGTGGATTTGGCTTACACCACGCCCATCGACATGTATCGCTTCCTGACCCGTGGAGAAGTGAAGCAACTGGTGAATGAGCACGGTGAGCCCATTCCCGAATTGTTGACCGCTGAGCGTAAAAAGCTGCTACCCAAAGGGCACCCTGCTTTCAGAAATGTGCTGAATGCCGATGAGCGTTGGGCAGCCATTTTCTACGTTCGTTATCTGGCTGGCGCCGGTGATATGAAATCCCCGGATCCTAAGCAGGACATTGCCGGTATTTTTGGTGGTAACTGCGCGGTTTGTCATGGCTCCAAAGGCCAAGGCGATGGCTTTTTGCACACGGGTAAAACCGGTAACCATGAGCTGCATGACGCTTCACAGTTGAAGAACTTGCAGCCAGCCCCGGCGAACTTCCAGCAATACAGTCGTGTTTACAACCGGACAGACGCCCAATTGCTGAAGTATCTTTGTGAAGGCGTTTATCCTTCCGCCATGCCAGCCTGGTATGGGGATGTTAACCTGGATAAAGAAACCGGTAAGCCGACCTTTGTTTTCGATGAACCCTTGTTGACCAACCTGGTACGCTATGTGCGGGCTTGGGCTTACGATAACGATCTGAACCCGGATTTGCCAGAGGCTAAAAACCCCCCGCCGGGCTTGGGCATCATTCAATCTTGCAAGCCAATGCCCACCAACCGCCCCTGGACTGAAGCCATGCAGAACAATGGCCCCAACAAAGGGCACCACTATCGCATTATGCCTGCAGATCCCATTACCGGCGGTATGACCCACGTTGGCCCCGAGCCTGTGGGACCCGTGGTTCGGGAGGCATCTGCCTTGAAAAATGAGAAGCAAGGAGGGGCTATCTAAAATGAACCGACGAGATTTCTTGAAAATTATTGTCAGTATTCCCGTTTTAGGTGCTTTGGCTCTGTTTGTCTCCCCCTTGTTTCGTTATCTACGCCCTTCTTCAGGTCCTTTAAAAACCACGTCCTGGGATTTAAAAGGGAAGCCGACTGATTGGCATGGGGTTTCCGGCTTGGTGAAACAACCCGATATGCCCAAGGCCGACCGGAGTATCGAGTTTGATTTGTCCATGTTCCCGACGCCGTGGTCTTATCAGCCTTTTACCTTCAGTCAGCAGAGCAAGGAATACACTTTCAAGCACTTTCAGGCCAGCAAAATTCCCGGGTTCGTAGTGCGCTTGCCTGAGGACAAGAATGGTAAACCCGACTTTATTGTGGTCAGCCGTATTTGTCCTCACATGGGTTGCGTTTTCAACTTCTTGCCCGATCCGGCTGAGGCAGCTGCCTACAACTATCCATCGGCCAAAAACCCCTTGTTTGCTTGCCCTTGTCACTTGAGTGTTTATGATCCCCTGCAATCTCAGGAAGTGAGCGGTCAAATGCTGGCCGGGAAAGTGGTTAGTGGGCCAGCTCCCCGTCCGCCCCGTCATTTTCAGTATGACATGCAAGGCTCAAAGCTTGTTATTACCGCACTAGAAGCGGGAGGTATTGCGTAAATGGTAGCCACAAATACGTTTGATCCCAAGCAACTTCCAGCCCAAGCTTTTAATTGGGTGATGGAGCGCGTTCAAAAGATTGACTTGTTTGACGAGACTAAGGTGGACTTGCAATCGGAGTCTCCCTGGTACCAGTTGGGTGGGCTTTACTACCTTTGCTGGGTCATGGTTCTTATGACTGGCGTTATCTTGGTGGCCATTTATTTGCCCACCACGGCGCAAGCCTACAACTCTGTAGATTTGCTCTCTCACAACCCGCTCGGGTCTATTCTGCGTGGGCTTCATAAATATAGTGGTGATGCCATGATTATTGCCGCCACTTTGCGGGTGTACCGTATGTGGTTTACCGCTGAATATAAGAACAAGGGTGAATTGACTTTTGTTTTGGGTATTTTGTTGCTGGTAATCGCTATGTACTCCGGTTTGAGTGGCTATTTGCTAATCTGGAACCAGCGTGCCTTTTGGGCGACCAAGGTATTCGCCACCTTCCCCACCTACTTGGATATTACCCCCGCCAACTGGGCTTGGCCTTGGGATTTTGCCCATTACAAAAGTTCCTGGCTGATTCCCAACATGATTGGTGCGGTGACCCAATTGATTGGTAACATTACTCACCAAGGTTTTAGTACTTCCCAGATTCTGATGGGGGGTAGTTCCATTGGTCAGGCGACCATGACCCGGTTCTACTCACTGCACTTTGCCTTGTCCCTGATTCTGTTGGTCACTTCCGAAATCTACTTCTACAAAAATCGTTTGAACCGCATCAATCTGAAGAAGCCCTTGGTGTTCCTGGTGATTGCCATGCTGGTGTTCACGGCCATCATCTTCCCTGCGGAATCCGGTACACGGGCTAACCCAGAGGTTACTCCCCTGCCCATTCTGTCTGATTGGTACTTCTTGGCCTTGTACCAGTTGCTGAAGTACATGGATCCTTACTGGGCCACCATTTGGACACTGGGTATTCCCTTTGTGACCATTGGCTTGACCTTGCTGGATTTTGGTCCTGAAAGAAACTGGTTAAAGCGCCCCTTGTTCACAACCATTGGCATTATGGCGGCGATTGAGTTTGTGGTGTTCTCCATGCTGATTATCGCCAACATGGCCAATATCGAAACCGATCCGCCTTACTGGTTCGCTCACCTGATTGCTATGATTACCATTGGTCAGTTCTGGCATTGGGCTATGTACAAACAGCGCTTGCCCATGACGGTTTGGGTCTTGTTCAATTTGGCTACCAGTGCGTTCTATCTCATCTTCTGGCACCTTGTGGTGGAAAACACCAAATTGGCTGGCGCTTTTGGCGGTCACAGCATGGTTGCCTGGTTTGAGATGATGTTCCACGGGGCATCCGTTTCCATCAACTTCACCAACTTGTATTGGAGCATGTTGTGGTTAGGCTATGCCGTGGTTCAAATGCTGGTCGCTGGCTTCTTGTTCTGGATTGACCGGGCCCAGCGGGACGCTCGTTTGGGAGCTTTACAACCTGAAGGAGCCCGCGCTTAATATGTCCCGGCTGTCGCAGGAGCATGATTTTGGTCCCAAGCCTTTAAACAAGGTGACTTGGTGGTTTTTCTTTCTCCTGGCCACTTTTGTTGCTTCGCTAGGCTTTCAGACTTTCAAGGTCTTTACTTTGAACCCCAACTGGTTGAACGCTGGCTTGTGGCTCTTGGTAATGGTGCTTCTGTTCCAGTCCATTGGCATTTTGGCTTATGACAGCTATGTTCAGGAAAAGCACAAAGGTAACGTGCAAAAACCGGTAAAGTTATTTGATTGGATGATTCGGAAAGGTTTCTTACTGAGAATCAGTTCTGAGAAAAAAGGAAATAATCAATGAATTCATCAAAAAACAATTGGAGAGATGTGCTCGCTCTGCTGATTGCCGTTGCCTCTTTGTTTGGGTTATGGGTCATGTTTAACGCTGAAGGCAGTGTCTGGCTGGTCAACCTGGTCGGCGGACAGCCCCAGGAGATCCTGAATCCTCTGGACATTTTCAAGCAGTTTCAAAGCGTTATTTTGCCAGGCCTGCAAAAGTACAGTTTTGCCATCGGTCTGATTTTGTTTGCCGTTAGTATTTCATACATTTTATTGGGCGCGCAGGAAGAAATTTCCACTGCGTTAGATGACCCAAAAACCAAGCAATAGACGTGCTAAAAAGGAGTTAAGCCCGTGTATACCGAACCATTACAGAACGCCACACTCTGGCTGGAGAAAGGTTTAAACAAACTTTTTTCCCAAAAATATAACCCCTTCTATTACCACGGGGCTTTACCGAACTTCTTCATTTGGGCCCTGTTTATTTCCGGGTTGCTGTTGTTTGCCTACTACCAGCCAACATTGGCTACTGCCTATGCCTCGGTTCGCTACATCACCTTTGAATTGCCGTTTGGTAACCTGTTTCGTTCCATTCACCGCTATGCCAGCGATGGGATGATGATTTTCGTGATGTTGCACATGTTCCGGGTCTGGTTTACGGATCGCTACCGGGAATATCGCATCGTCCCCTGGGTTACCGGGGTGGTTTTGCTGGTGATTACTTTTATTCTGGGCTTGACCGGATACTTGCTGATCTGGGATCAGGAAGCGGTGACGCTGGCCAACATGACCTTCAACCTGGTTGGCAAAACGCCTTTCATCGGTACGGCCTTGGCTGAAGCCCTAATGGCTGGCAAGATGATTACCGACTACACCCTGACCCGCATGATGTTCCTGCACTTGGGTATTCCCTTGTTTATGATGTTCATGCTGTGGTTGCACTACCTGCGCATTACCCGCCCGGTTTCCGAACCGCCTTTGGCCTTGGTGGTCATGTTGTCCGGCGTGTTGTTTCTGGTGTCTGCCGCGTTCCCGGTCGGCTTGGGAACCTTGCAGAATATGGCTGATCCGGCTGCGGCGCCCTTGCTGACCGCTGTAAGCCCCAATGTGTATTTTGATTTGTTGTACGCCTGGCCTCAGTATCTGGCGGCTCATAACGTGGCTCCCCTGTTGGTGGTCTTGCTGGTGATTGCCGTGCCGGTGGGTCTGTTGATTCTGCCCTACCTGCAAAA
Organism: Vampirovibrio chlorellavorus; assembly: GCA_001858525.1. Taxonomy (GTDB): domain Bacteria; phylum Cyanobacteriota; class Vampirovibrionia; order Vampirovibrionales; family Vampirovibrionaceae; genus Vampirovibrio; species Vampirovibrio chlorellavorus. Next base: position 444,916 of record LAPX01000004.1, read on the forward strand.
GAAAGCGCTGCGTGATCAGTTTGCGGTGGTTACCCGTGAAAATTGCACAGGTTGCTCTCTCTGCTATAACGATTGCCCCTATGAAGCCATTGAGATGGTGGATCGTGGTAACGACGGCACACGCTTCAAGCGTTTGGCTGTGGTTGACCCGGGACGTTGCGCCAACTGCGGTTTGTGCGTAGGTGCTTGTGCCTTCAAGGCCATTGAAATTCCCCGCCGGGATACCAACAATGTACTGGCTGAGATTGAAGCCGCTCTGACAGTTTCTTAATAAGGAAAGCGCTGATGACTACTGAAAATCCTAAATTGATTGGCCTGGTCTGCGAGCGGAGCGTGGACTTTGAAGGTCACCTGGATGAAGATGGCAATATGCTGGATCATCCTTCGGTTAAAATCATTCGCGTCCCTTGCAGTGGCCAAATTCAGCCCGTTATGCTGGAAACCGCTCTAAAGAACGGTGCCAGCGGCACATTTGCCTTGGGCTGCCGCATGGGCGACTGCCACTACCGTGAAGGTAACAAGTTCTGCCGGGATCGCCTGACTGGCAAACGTATGCCTAAGCTGAAGCCCAGCGTGGACAAGCGTCGCGTTCAGGGCTACTGGCTTTCAGCGGTTGAATACGACAAGCTGAATGAGCTGGTGGGGCAGTTTGTTGAGGATTGCAAGTCCTTACCCACCCCGGAAGTAAAGTCCACCGCCAAGGCCGCCAAGTAGCCATAGGAAGAGATTGAAATGGAAGATCGCAAAGATATTTCTTTATTTATCAAATACGTTTGGTTTTATCTCTTCTACTTTGCCTTGATACTATTGATCGCTAGCTTTGGTATCATTGCAGAGAGTTAGTAGGAGAGATTGATTATGTCTAATCACCCAGAGCATCACGAAGACCATCATTTTGACGTTACCACCGCTGGTGGCCGCTTTTCGTGGTTTTTTAAGGAGTTTTGGCCGATCATTTTGCCTGCTTCTTGCTTTCTGTTAATGAACGCCATTCCCCTCACATTGTCCGGGATGATGCACAACTACTTCAGTTCCGCTGATGTGGTTTGGGGCGGTTATGGCCTGCTGTTGATTGTTGAATTCCTGGTAGCAGTGGCCATTGTGTGCCTGGTGCCCCATTTGCTGGGCGCTTACTTGCTGCTGTTGGCTGTTTACGGTTTGGTGACCGCTGAAAATGGTCATGCCTGGACTGCTGGCTTTGTCAGCGACGGCCATAATACCTGGATGATCAACACCATTTCCATTCTGTTTTTGACCTATGTAGCCATTGGAAACCTGGTGTTTCTGAACGCCTTGCGGAACCAAAGAAAAAGTCGCTTGTAAGGCAAATCATCTTTGTGCTACAAATGTACCCTAAATAGTGTGTCCACGTGTATAACTAGGAGATTCCCCTTTTTATGGTTAAGATTCGTTTGAAGCGCCAGGGTCGCAAACATCGCCCCTTTTACCGGATTGTGGTTACCGATATTCGTAATCGCCGGGATGGCGCACCTTTGTCCGAGTTGGGGTATTACAATCCAATCTCCAAGGAGTTGAAACTGGACAAGCAAGCTGCTATGGACTGGATTCGTAAAGGCGCCCAACCCAGCGATACCGCTAAAAAGTTGATCGATAAAGCTGATGAAAACGGCAACTTGATTAAATTGGAAGTGGTCAAGCGTGACAAGCTTTCCAAAAAAGCTGCTGAAAAAGCCAAAGCGGTCGCTGCTGAATAAGTAGTCGCTTATCCCATCTACAAAGATTTAAAAAGAGGTCATTATTGGCCTCTTTTTTGCATGGATATTCTGATGTTACGCCTGTTGCACCAGCGGAAGACGCGTTAGTCTTGCTTAAGGGTTGGCGGCGGCGCTTTTTTGGGTTGCCTGTTCCAGGGCCGTAATGGCGGCAGGGCCAACCAAACCACTGAGCGCTACACGGCTGCTGTGAAAGCTTTGTTCGGCGCTTTGAACATCTTGCTTGGCGGATTCAACCAGCGATTGCATAAGTGGCTTTAACGCTTCGGAGGTGCTGCCACTGGCTTCGGCCTGATCGCCATATTTTTCAATCACACGCTCAGCTTCTTTGGCGATGGTTAAGCGTTCTTTGGCGTGTTTATAGTCGTAATACAGGGTGATGAGCTGGCTTTGTAGTTCTTCGACTTCCTTGGCCAAAATGACCATATCTGCGTCCGTGACCCTGGCTAAGGCGGGGTCGGTTGGGCTACCGGCCATCATATCCTGAATCATGCCAGAGCCAATCAGTCCGGCGGGTGTGCCGGTCCACATGCTGCCCGCCACACCACCCAGGTGCACCAGGCTTCCAATCATGCGTTTGGAAAAATTGTCGGCCTCAACCGGTTTACCCGTGGCATCCCGGCGAGACAGCTTTTCAATGGCGTAACGAATGGTTCCGCTGCGCTCAACGGCTGCTTCCCACAGCATGCCGATATCAGTCAGGGCCAGTTCTTCATCGTCTCGCACTTCGTTGTAGATGCCCTGATCTTCGCGTTGGATGGTGTCTGCCGCTTGGTTTAGTTGTTTGCGGGTTTCCACGTCCAGCCTCAGTGCGGTATCCGTAATGCTTTTGCGGGTGGCTTCATCGATGACCGGTTTGGGTTCCTTCCGGTGTGAGGCCGTCTTGGGTTTGGTGGCGCTGTCATTGGCGGAGGCAGAAGTGGCGCTTTTTTTGGTGTCTGTTTTTGCGGGTTTAGCGGCCTGACTGACGGCACCATTGGCCAGCAATACCAGAATGAACCCCTGGATCAGCAAATATTTTGGGATCAGCAAATAGTTAGACCGGGTCTTGCGTTGGGTGCTCATTGCAGTACAAACTCTCCCGCTTCGGAGGGATCTTCAAGCTGCGAAATGGCCTGCGGCAGTTGCAGAGAATGATGTACATCACTCTCATTCAACTGAGGCCCAATTTCCATGGGTTGCAAGGGGTCGTTGCTTTTCTGATTGTTCCGTGAATTTTGCTTGGGGGCACGGGTTTTAGCCGGCGGAAGTTCGGGGCCAATCATCTCGCTGGTTTTGGTCGTGTTGCTTTGCAGCATACTTTCCATGGGCGATGGGCCGATTAACTCCTGATTTTGCGGAGTATTCTCATTCAGCTTATTGGGCAGATTACTCGGCTCAATGCTCGGGGTGGTCATGGCTGTGGTGGCGTTTTCTGGCACGTGTACAGCCAGTTCTAAGCGCTGAACGGCTTCTGGGCCAGCCAGTCGCTCCAGTTGCAGACGGTTCAGCTTGGCTTTTTGTCGCAAGTCGGTTTCGCTCAGTAACGCCTGGTAATAGGCAGATCCTGCGGCCATAATGGCCAAATCATTCTTGGAGGTTAGTGCCTTTGAGTATAAAAGGTTGTTCTTGGCGGTAATGGCATGACTTTGTGCCAGAATTTGCAGGGTATTTTTGTAATCCTGATAGCTGTGGATGAGCCGGAGCTTGAGTTGATCGATTAGCCCGGCCAACTGAATTTGTTCGGTGGCGGATAAGCTGTTCGGATTGACCTGGGTTTTGCCGTTCACCATGTTCTGTAAGGCATTGCCCACGGCCATACTGCCCATGTTCTGGTACATGCCGCTACCCGGAAGCATGGCAGGCACCATGGTGGCCCCGGAAATCAGCATGTTCAGGGTCTTGGTCATAAATCGGCTGGACTGTTTGGTTTGTAAATCAGTCGGCGTGGCCAGCTTTTCCAGGGAGAACCGGATGACCGGGTTCTTTTCCACGGTGGCTTCCCACAGCGATTCTAAATCCGCTTCATCGATTTTTCGCTGGATTTCCAGCAGATTCTCTAACTGGGTGGTTTTAATTTGGGCGCTGATGTCGGTATCCAGCTTTTCCACTTTGGGAGTAGCATGCAGGATGGGCGTTTGCACTGCGGATAAAGCCACCGGCTCCATGGGGTCCTCGGTGGCGGTTTGGGCTTGCTCGACCAAACGGGCGTTAATGGTGGCTACCGGGGGTAAAAAATCTCGCTGAATGGCAGGCGTTGAACCCCCTGCCAGTGCCTGACCTGCGGTGAGCGCTCCCAAGGCAATGCTAGCAGCCAATCCAATGGTCAGGTGTTGCGTAAAAAGCCAAGCTGTCGACGGCTTACGATACTTCATGGTGTGATTCGCCTTGTTGTTACTGGCTGGCGCCAAAGAGAACCCTATAAGACATTATCCCAATAAAACCAAGGTATGGCGACCAATTTCTGAAGGGCCGTTGAAACTTTGTAAAAGTTAACACGCCTCAGTCGTTCATCGTCAATTTTGCAGAGTGATAACCTTGAGCAATGACGCTCTGAGGACCAGACGGTTCCCTACGCTACCATTGCAATACTTCACCCGGTGTGTGGATGGTTTCCATCCGTTGCAGGTCACAGGCGTAGTAATTTCCCGGCTGGATCAGGGCATCGGGTTCATAGCCTTTGGTGGCAAAGTAACCTTTGCTGTTTTCAGCGCTGGTTTCGTCACTGCTTTCAGCGACCAGTTCCAGTTTGGTGAGTTGTCCCAGGCCTTTGTGGGCATAACGGTCAAACACCATCAGGCGCAAGGGGCCACCATGAATGGCGGGCAGTCCTTTTCCCCGAGCCCGCAGGCAGAATAAAGCCCGTTGGGTGTATAAATCTTTCAGAGAAATGTATTCTACCTGACCGGACAGGTTGGTTTGCTTCAGATATTGCGCTTCTGGCAGTGGGGAAAGCCGGTGTAGCAGCTCCTGAACCACGAAGCCTTCCCAAGTATCCCGGTAGCTGTAACCATCGGAAAATACCAGCCGTCGGTTTTGCTGGATGCGGGTAAACTGGGCGAAATCTTTCAGTGAAAACTGCTGAGGCTTTTCAACCAGACCGCCCACTTCCAGTTCCCATTGATTGCTGTGGACTGCCTGAAACCCATCCAGACAAGTGGCGGGCCACTTGTCCAGGTTCCCTTCCGAGGGTTGACCTTGCGCGTTCGCTGTAGGGAGTAAGGCGGTGGTATTTTGCTTGTGAAGACTGTAGAACATGATTTTCATTCTAGCATAAGGGTTTCTGCAAAGGCTTGCACTTTGTGCTTGCGGCCCTGCCTGAGACCGTTGTGGCTGTCCTTGCCGGTTCTCCATCCCCGAGGATGCTTGGCCCGTTTTTTTCAAATTGAGTGGTTTGTTCTATCATAGTAGAGAAGAAAGTCGTACCATAGTAATGCCCCATCCTTTGGTTAATCCCCTGCAGGTGTTTATGAACTATTCTGTATATAAAAGAGCTGCCATTGTGGCCTTTGCGGTCATGTTATCCCCCTGGATTCTGGCCTCTTCTGCTACTTCCGCCATTACCCCGGATACCAGCAGCATCCGTATGACGGCCGATAAGCAGTCTTACAACCTTGAAAAGAAAAAATACATTTTAAGCGGACGGGTCACCGTTGCGTTTCAGGATATGAAAATTACCGGCAACCGGGCCGAAGTGGATATGGATGAGGCGGGTAAGCCGCAGGTGGCCAACTTCTTCAATCGGCCAGCCTTTAAGCGCATCAAGCCCAACGTGGGCGAAGACAGCGTGGTGGGCGATATCATCAAGGTGTATCTCTCCGAGGACCGGTATGGGGCCTTGGGTAACGTGGTCTCTCATATCGCCACCGTGGCTGCCGATCCGTTCCTGATTCGTTCGGATGTGCAGGAGTTTGACAACAAAAACAAGGTGGTTTCCGCCAGTGGCAACGTGAAGGTAGACTACAAAGGCTCTCAGGCCTTTAGCTCTCTGGCCAACGTGCGCATGAAGCCGGATGGCAAGGCCGATCGAGTTATTTTTTCCGGCGGGGCCAAAATCAAGCAGGAAAACAGCATCATTAACGGCGATCGCATCACGGTCATGGTGGATTCCGGGAACCTGATTGCCGAGCACAATGTGACCACCAACGTGGATCTCAAAGAGGAGGCTGCCAGCCCCAAGCCTACCACCCCAGTGGCAGTGGCCAAGCCCCGCAAAGTCATTATCACTTCCGACTATCAGCAGTACGACAAGTCCTCCGATATTATGATTGCCAGCGGGCATGTCAGAATTATTTACGATGACTATGTTGCCGTAGGCCCCAAGGCCACTTTCAAGCTCAAGGGCAATGATTTGGACCGTATTTTCCTGACCGGGCGACCTACCATCACGGAACCCGGCCGGGTGATTACCGCCGATAAAATTACCATTACCACCAATCCCAAAAACTTTGACGCTGTGGGCAACGTCAAAGTGAACTTCAAATCCGCCAAGCCAGCCCAATCGGCTGCTGCCGCGCCTGCAGTCAAAGGGTCGGGCACTGCCAGTGGTGGTGGTGGCAAATCTTTACCCTCGGATGATTCATCGGACTACTAAGCACGTCCGGTGATGGTTTCGCTTCCCGGTTCTCCGTTTTATCTGGTTTAGTTTGGAATTCCACACACCATGCCTCTCATCGTCGAACACCTCCGTAAAAGCTATGCGGGCCGCCCCGTGGTGAATGATATCTCTTTTGATATCAATCCGGGAGAGATTGTGGGCTTGCTGGGACCCAACGGAGCCGGTAAAACCACCACGTTCTATTCGGTGGTAGGTATCGTCAAGCCGGATGCAGGCTCAGTGTCTCTGGACGGTCATATCATGTCCGGTTTGCCTATTCATGAGCGGGCTCGGGCCGGGATTGGTTACTTACCGCAGGAAACCTCCGTGTTTCGCAGCTTGACCGTTGAAGAAAACCTGGCTCTGGTGCTGGAGTTCCAGCCCTTAACTGCCAAACAGCGTCAGCAACGCATTGACACCCTGTTGGAGGAGTTCAGCATCAGCAAACTGAGAACCGCCTCAGTCATCAGCCTGTCAGGTGGGGAGCGCCGTCGGGTGGAGATCGCCCGGGCTATTGCCACCAATCCCAAGTATCTGTTGCTGGATGAACCCTTTACCGGGATTGATCCCATTGCCATTCAGGACATTCAAAAATTGATTGTGCTGTTGAAAGAGCGCGGTCTGGGCATTTTGCTGACCGACCACAATCCACGCGCCACCTTGTCCGTGGTGGATCGGGCCAATATTATTCACGATGGTCAGTTGATCTTCTCCGGTACCAACGTAGAAGTGGCTCAAAACGACATGGTTCGCCGTACTTATCTGGGCGAAGATTTCAGCTTGTAGGAGACTCCCGTGTTCAAAGTGTTCAAGCGTTTCTCCTTACTGGACTGGTATCTGTGCAGCCAATTGATCCTGATTATTCTCTTTGCGGTGGTCTTGTTCAGCATTATCTGGCTGGCCCCGGAAACCCTGTTTAAGCTCACTCAGTACGTGTTTGGCGGCGATATTAACCCCGTTCAGGGCGTTTTGATGTTCCTGTTGCACGTGCCTCAGGTGTTGCCCCAAACCATCCCCGTGGCGGTGTTGTTGGGCACCATTATTTTGTTTCAGCGGCTGAGCCAGAACTATGAGCTGGTGGCCTTGTTGGCCAGTGGAATCAGCCCGGCCCGAATTTTGCGGGCGGTGCTGTGGGTGGGATTGCTATTTGGGGGGCTTCAGGCGGTGGTCAGCGAGTGGGTCATTCCTCAAACTGCCCCGATGCTTGAAAAGTACTACACCGATGCCAATTTGAAAGATATTCCGGATCGCAACTTTTTGTTTGTGGAAAAGAACCACGATAAAAAACTCAGCAAGTTTTTCCTGATTGGCCAGATTCAAAAAGCGGCGCTTTCCGATTTCATCATTCTTTATTACGACGAAACCCCACAGGCGGGCGTTCAGATCTCTCGCATTATCCGGGCCAGTAGCGGTCGTTGGGTGCCGGATCGTCACCAGTGGGAACTGAATAACGGCATTGAGTATGTGCTGGACAGCGAAGGGGTTTATCAGGACATTCGTCCTTTTGCCCAGCAGCAGGTGCGCACCAATAAGTATGCCTCCATCTTGCTGGATTACACCCGGCAAAACCCCATGATCATGCCTTGGGGACAGCTTCGTCAGTACATCAAACTGATGAAAGAAGGCGGCCAGCTTCAGGAAATTCCTTTCTTTGAAGTGCGATCCTGGCAGAAGTGGTCGGCCCCGGTGGCCACCATTATATTTGCCTTGCTGGGTGCCTTGCTTGGTATGGAGCGGGTGCGGGCCAGCCGCGTTTACGGTTTGCTGTTTGGGGTCGTGGTGGTCTTTTTCTACAGCATTTTGGTGCCGTTTTCCGGCAGTTTTGGATCTTTGGATATTGTGGCCCCCTGGCTGGTGGCCTGGATTCCCTTGTTGGTGGCCGTGGCCATTACCTTTGTCTTGCGAAGCCTGCGACCACAGCAAGGCTGAGTCACCCCATCTTTCACCGGCAGTTTGTTAGCGCAAGTTTGCGTTAATCTCGTCCGGGTGGATATGGTGAGCGGGCGCGCACTTGCTCTAAAATAAGAAGAGCCGAGGGAAAGTGTGAAGTGTTTGCATGGCCAGTTTTAAAAACTACTATCTGATTTTGGGCGTGGAGGCCTTTGCCGACGCTGATGCCGTGCGCACTGCTTTTCGAAAGCTGGCCCGCCAGCATCATCCGGATCTGAACGCGGGCAACGCCCAGGCCGAGGAGCGTTTTAAGGAAATTAACGAGGCTTATGAAATTTTAAGCAACCCGGATAAACGGGCCATGCACGATGCCAGTTTGCGGGCGATGAAAGGCAATCCGGGGGGCAACCCGGCGGAGGGAAAAGCGGCTTACAGCAAACAGGGCGATCAGACACCCAGGGGAAAAGCCAGTCCACCACCTGCCGCTGAGAAAAAGGCCAAAGCGGAGTCAGGGCCTGCAGCTTCTCCCAAAGCGGCTTCCTCATCATCGTCTTCGGAAAAGCCGGAGCTGAACAAGGATAAGGGCAGTAACACTTCCATTAATGACCTGTTTGAGTCCTTTTTGAAGAAGGGCTTTCAGGAAAAATCGCCCAAGGGTGCCCCTGATCGGGAGGAGGGGTTATTTAATCCCAAGAAAGACCCCGGTAAAAAATCTGAAAAACCTCAACGGGGCGAGGACGTGCAGGTGAAGGCCGCGATTACCCCACAGGAAGCCATGGATGGGGTGGTGAAGACGGTCAATGTTCAGCACAATGAAATCTGCCGCCGTTGCTCCGGGACGGGCAAGGTGAATGGCCTGGTTTGTACTGCCTGTAGCGGAGAGAAAATTCTGGTGCGCCTTAAAAAAATTGATGTGCGCATTCCTGCCGGGGTGAAAAATGGTTCCAAGGTGCGGGTGGCTAAAGAAGGCGGGCGTGGCTACGGCGGATCAGAAAACGGGGATTTGTTCCTGCAGATTGAAATTAGTGTGGATGCGGGCTTGCGCATTGAAGGGCTGGATGTTTACGGGGATGCCGTTATTGCGCTTACCGATGCTGTGCTGGGATGTGAGATTGAGGTTTCTACCTTGCATGGGGCCATGAAGATGACCGTGCCGCCGGGAACCCAGCCGGGCAAGGTCTTTCGGCTGAAGGAGCGTGGGGTGCAAAGCGGCCTGACTCAGGGCGATCACTATGTCACCGTCTCTGTGGTGGTGCCGGATGCCTTATCCGCTCGGGAACAGGAGCTCTATCAGGAGTTGGCACGTCTGCGTCCTGAGAAATCCAATGCCAAAAAACCTTGAGACCTTTTTGGGGTTTCTTGACCCTGAAATCGGGAAGGATCCGGAATAGAGTCATACACAGCCTCCATCGTTTGGATGATGTTCACCATCTCAAAAACCTCCATACTGTGTAGGAACGTGGTGAAAGTGTGGAGTTAGACCGGATGACCGGCTTAGGCATCAGGGCATTTCGTGGATGGAAAACGTTGGTGCTGTTATTGGCAGGGCTGGCACTCATTGGGCTGCTGGCATCTCCAGCCATGGCCCAGGTGGGAATCCCTACCGTGGATATTAAAGTGGGCTCGGCCACCAACCCGCAGGAGGTCAGCAAGGGCCTGCAAATATTGGTGCTGCTAACAGTCCTGACCTTGGCTCCCGCCATTTTGGTTATGGGCACGGCCTTTACCAGAATCGTGATTGTTCTGTCACTGGTTCGGCAAGCCATTGGCACCCCCCAGTTACCACCCAGTCAGGTGATTATCGGTCTGTCTCTCATTCTGACCTTTTTTGTGATGTCACCCACCATTGATCAGATCAACACTCAAGCCTTTCAACCATATCTCAAAGGGCAAATGCCGCAGGATGAGGCCTTGACCAAGGCCATGGTGCCGGTCAGAACTTTTATGTTCAAGCAAACCGCCCCCAAGGATCTGGAATTATTTATGGGGCTGGCCAAACTGAAAAAGCCCAAAAATCGGGGGGACGTGCCCACCTATGTATTGCTGCCCGCTTTTACCATCAGTGAGCTGAAAACGGCCTTCCAGTTGGGTTTTATCATCTTTCTGCCCTTCCTGATCATTGATATGGTGGTGTCCAGCGTGTTGGTGTCCATGGGGATGATGTTCTTGCCCCCGGCCACCATTGCCCTGCCCTTCAAACTGGTGTTGTTCGTGCTGGTAGACGGCTGGCACCTGATCTCTCAATCCCTGGTGACCGGATTTGGATAGGAGAGATTGCCGATGACCGAAGCCGCTTTTATCGATCTCCTTCAGAATGCCTTGTGGCTGATTATTTTGCTATCCGCGCCCATGTTGCTGGTGAATCTGGTGGTGGGGGTGGCTATTTCCATTTTTCAGGCGGTCACCCAAATTCAGGAAGCCTCGTTGTCGTTTGTGCCCAAATTGCTGGCCTCATTTCTCATTCTGATTTTGGCCGGGCCGTGGATGACCCAAATGGTGCTGGATTACTCGGATCGGATTTTTGACACGCTGGTGGAAGTGGCCAAAGCCCCCAAACAGTAATAAGGAGATGAATCGGTTTGGATTTGAGCCTGCTAACCTTAAATACCGTCATCGCCTTTTTGCTGGTGCTGTTTCGCATTGCCGGGATGCTGGTTAGCGCGCCCCTGTTCAACATGCGCAATATTCCGGCTCAGGTCAAAGTGGGCTTTGCCGTGGCCATTGCCCTCATTCTGTTTCCCCTGCATTCGGCCCATTTGGTCATTCCCAAGGATCTCATCCAGTTTTCCCTGTTGGTGATTCAGGAAAGCATTCTGGGCATTTTAATCGGCTTTACGGCCAATCTGGTGTTTATTGCCCTGCAAGTGGCCGGGGAGTTTTTCAGTATGCAGATGGGCTTATCCATTGCCAATTTGCTGGATCCGGTCACTAATACCCAGTCGGCGGTGGTGGGACAGTTCTTTTTCTACTTTGCGGCCCTTCTGTTTTTAAACCTCAATATCCATCACGCCCTAATTGCCGGGGTGGATCGCAGTTTTAACGCCATCCCTTTGGGGCATTTTATTGGAGAAGGGAATTTAACCGGAGGGTTGATGGCGGAGCGTTTTATCCGACTCAGTAGCGATATGTTCATTATGGCCATGATGATTAGCGTGCCCCTCATGTCCATCCTCATTTTGCTAGAAATTGCCCTGAGCTTTGTGGCCAAGGTCATGCCGCAAATGAATATTTTTATCGTAGGTTTGCCGGTAAAAGTAGGCGGCGGCTTGTTTGCCATGATGGTCAGCCTGCCCTATCTCAGCACTTTACTGGGCGATCAGTACGCCACTCTAGTCAAGGTCCTGTTGGGCCTGTACAAGACTTGAGGGGGTAGCTTATGTCCGGAGAAAAGACAGAAAAGCCAACAGGTAAGCGCATCTCGGATGCGCGAGCCAAGGGACAGGTGGCCAAAAGCCAGGACTTCAACGCCGCACTGGTTATGATTGCGGTGACCTGGATTATGGGCTCGATGGGACCTTACACGGTTAATACCGTGTACGCCCAAATGCAGTACACCTTTGGCAAGCTGCTGACCAGCCCTGCGGTGTTGCAGCCCATGACCAAAAGTAGTTTTGACGCCATTTTTTCCGGCACCTTGCAGTCCATGATCTGGCTGATGCTGCCCTTTTTACTGTCCGTGTGCGTAATGGCCGCCTTGTCCAATCTGGTGCAGGTGCGTCCCCTGTTTAGCATGCAGGCCATTGCCCCCAAGCTGGATAAACTCAACCCGCTGAATGGGTTTAAGCGCCTGTTTTCTATGCGCTCGGTCATTGAAGTGGTCAAGGCCATCATCAAAATGACCATCATCGGAACCTGCGGCTATTCGGTCATCTCTGGGCATTTGCAGGAACTGATGGGCTTGGGCGCTGTGGATGTACCCACCGCCTGGGGCGTAATCGTGGGCGTGGCCGGGGAAATTGCCAAGCAAGGCTGCATTGCCTTTTTGATCATCGGGATGGCTGACTGGCGTTATCAGGCCTGGGAGCTGGAAAAGCAATTGCGCATGTCCAAGCAGGACATTAAGGACGAGCGCAAAAATTCCGATGGCGATCCCATGATGAAAAGCCGCATGCGCCAGATGGGTATGAAGATGATGCGCACCCGTCAGTTGGCCGCCGTACCCACCGCGGATGTGGTCATTACCAACCCCACGCACTACGCCATCGCCCTGAAGTACGACCCGGACATTGCCCCGGCCCCGGTTGTGGTGGCCATGGGGAAGGATCTCTTCGCCCAGAAAATTAAGGAAGTGGCCAAAGAGGCCGGCGTGCCCATGGTGGAAAACAAGCCGCTGGCAAGAGCTTTGTACCCGGTGATTGAAGTGGAAGCCATGATTCCGCCGGATTTGTTTGTGGCCGTGGCCGAAGTACTGGCCTTTGTCTTTGCCAAACACAAGGGACGTCGTCTGGCGGCCCAAAAGCGCTCCAAAGAGGCCGCCGAAAAGGAAGCTGCTAAGCAGGAAGCCAAACGCAAGTTGCGGGAGGAGGCTGAAGAATGAGCGCTCCCAAAAATAAAATGCCCAAACTGACCTGGAAAGATTTGCTAAAGCATAACGATGTGCTGTTGGCGGTGGGCATTGTGTTTGTGGTCACCATGATGGTGATTCCCCTGTCGCCGTTGATCCTGGATGTGTTTCTGACCCTGAACATCGCCCTGTCAGTGACGATTTTGCTGGTCACGCTGTACACCCAAGAGCCGCTTCAGTACTCCACCTTTCCCACCATTTTGCTGTTTGCCACTTTATTCCGGCTGGGTCTTAACGTCAGCACCACCCGGTTGATTCTGCTCAACGGGGAAGCCGGACAAGTGGTTCACGCCTTCGGGAACTTCGTTATCGGCGGGAATTACGTGGTGGGTATGCTGATCTTCATCATCCTCATCATCATCAACTTTATCGTTATCACCAACGGTGCGGGCCGAGTCTCGGAAGTGGCCGCCCGATTTACTTTGGACGCCATGCCCGGTAAGCAGTTGAGCATTGATGCCGATTTAAACGCCGGTATGATCGATGAGAAAGAGGCCAAGCGCCGTCGGCAAAACATTCAGAGAGAGGCCGATTTTTACGGGACCATGGACGGTGCCAGCAAGTTTGTAAAAGGCGATGCCATTGCCGCCATTATTATTACGGTCATCAACATTGTAGGCGGCTTGATTATCGGGGTCATGCAGATGGGCATGCCCTTAGAGCAGGCTGCCGCCACCTTCACCACCCTATCGGTAGGGGATGGTTTGGTTTCCCAGTTGCCCGCCCTGATTATTTCAGCGGCCACCGGTATTTTGGTCACCCGGGTCAATGATTCCGAGATGTCTCTGGGGGATGAAATTGGCGGACAAATGTTTCAAAACCCCAAGGTCATGGCCATTATGGGCAGCCTGATGCTGTTGATGGGCATGATCCCCGGCTTGCCCAACCTGCCTTTCCTGACCGTTGGCGCTTTGGCTGTGGGTGGTAGCTTTCTACTGGTGAAAAACACCCGGGAAAAGGCTGAACTGAAAATACTGGAAGATAACAAGGCCAAAACCGTTCAAAAGAAGAAAACCACCACCGAAAACGTGCTGGATTTGCTGCAAGTGGAAACCATGGAGCTGGAAATCGGCTATCGGCTGGTGCCGCTGATTGAAGCGGAAGCGGGAGGCGACCTGCTGGAGCGGATTGCCCAAATTCGCAAGCAGGTGGCTTTGGAATTTGGCTTTGTACTGCCGTCCATTCGGGTGCGAGACAATTTGCAATTGCCGCCCAACCAGTACAACATCAAGTTGCGGGGCGTGACCATTGATCAGGGGGAGGTGATGGCCGATTTATGGCTGGCCATGAGTACCGATCCCGATATCATTGAGCCCATTCAAGGTATTGAGACCAAGGAGCCCGCCTTTGGCTTACCCGCTTTGTGGATTGAGGCCGATGAAAAAGAGCAGGCCGAGCTGAACGGATACACCGTGGTCAGTGCCTCAGCGGTGGTGTCTACTCATTTGACGGAATTTATCAAGAAAAACTCGGCGGACATTCTGGGCCGGGCCGATGTCCAGAACCTGTTGACCAATGCCAAAAAATCCAACGAAAGCCTGGTCACGGATTTGGTTCCCGACACACTGACCGAAGCCGAAATCCAGATTATTTTGCAGAACCTGCTGCGAGAAAAAGTCAGTATTCGGGACATGGTGACCATTCTGGAGTCATTGGGTTACCACTGCCGAGTCAACAAAGACCCGGATTACCTCACCGAGCAGGTGCGCATGGCCTTGTCCCGCAGTATTTGCAAGCAACACCAAAACCCGGACACCGGAGAATTGCCCGTGTTAACCCTGGATCCTACTGTGGAAGAGCAAATGGCCCAAGGCTTAACCCAGGATGGGCAGACTTTGGCCCTGGGACCCGTGTTTACCCAAAAACTATTTGCCGCCCTCAATCAGGAAATAGAGCGGGTGATTGGTGCCCATGGGGTACAGCCGGTCTTGCTGTGCAATGCCCGCTTGCGTTTGCCTTTCAGGCGTATGATTGAACGCATGCTGCCCCAAATTGCCGTGCTGTCCTACAACGAGATTGGCCCCAGCATCAAGGCCACCGCCGTGGGCTCGGTGCGGGTGGATTTGGCCCAATTGGCTTAAATGGAGTCGCTGACGTGGAGTGTGATTGGTCATGAAACTGAATACCAAAGTAGGCGGAATCTGTGCCAGCTTGACCTTTCTGATTACGGCACTCCCTGGCTTTTACCAGCAGGCCCGGCCCACGGACTTTAATTTTATCTCTTCAGACTCTTTTTCGGGCATGGCCGTGGTGGAAACACTGGCCATCAGTCTGCTAGGGGCTCTGGCCGCTGGTATGATCGGCTACATCATTGGCGATATCCTTTCTAATCCGCAAAAGGCTGCCAAACCATCGGCTTCCCCTCTCCCGTCTCCCGCCGCCCCGGTGGTCACACAGCCGGATTCATCCGATCTAACTGAGAATGGCCCTGAGATTGACGAAGAAAGTGACCTGACAGAATCACCAGATCCTGGCACAGCACCAGCGGCTGAAACGGCCGATTTGGAATAAACGCTGCTTTTTAGCGGTTTTGGGGAAGTGTTTGCTATAATAAAGTATTAAATTAGCTTGGTTGCGCTGAAATTAAAGTTTTTGGCAACAATGCCGATTTAATAATTACCGTTTTCCCTAAAGGAAAAAGGTGTGTTGGAAGTAAACCCTCAAGGTTACATGGGTACAGTCGAACCTCCAGGCAGTACAAGGCCAGCCGATTATTCAGGCACTCCCACCTATATCGGCCCTCGTGATAACGCATTTCAGCATGCGGAATCATCGCTTTGGGTTGCTTTTTTGGTCAATATTGCAGTGGGGGCCATTAAGTTCGTGGCTTGGCTATTTTCTCAAAGCCCCTCCATGTTCAGTGAGAGTTTGCACTCCTTTGGCGATGCGGTGAACAGCATTGCCCTGATTCTGGGGAACAAATTCAGTCAACGCCCCCCGGATCGTAGTCACCCCTTTGGGTATGGACTGGAAGCCAATGTTTGGGCCTTGGCCGCTTGCGTTTTCCTCATTGGTACTTCCATCTGGGCTGTTTCCGAAGGCTTTCAGCATTTTACCGCCCGAAACCAGGAAGTGATGACCCTGCATGGGTTCCTGACTTCTGTGATCATCCTGATCATCAGCATCATGCTGGAGATTGTGGCCGTTCGGCGTGCTTCTCAGGCTGTGCTGGAGGAAATGCAGATTACGCCGCGCAATGAGCTGCAAATTTTCACCCTGGCCTATGCCAATATTAAAAACGTACTCAGTCCCACCACCCGCTTTGTGTTCTACGAAGATAATATCGCGCTGTTGGGTGCTTTTTTGGCGTTAAGCGCCATTTCGGTTTCTTATTTTGTGGTGCACTCTGGTCTGGTGGTTCCGGGCACTTTGGCCTTGCCGGAGTTTCTCTCCTGGACACTGGTTCGCTTTGACGCCATGGTCTCCATGTTGATTGGTGGCTTGTTGGCCGGTATGGCCATTTACCTGTTTCGTCATAACCGGGGTATTCTGACCCAAAGTTCGGCCTCTCCCCGGGTGGAGAAAAAGATTACCGATTTGGTCACCAGTATGCACGGCGTTTCGGAAATTCTGGATTTAAAAACCCTGGATCACGGTATGGCGGGCCTGACCGTTCATCTCAAGGTGCAAGTGGATCCCTATATTCAGGTTAAGGACGTGGATGATCTGACCGAGCGCATCAAACACAAGATTCAACGCCGGGTGGTGCAGGCCTCTCAGGTCTTTGTGGAAGTGCTGGCCGATGAATCCGAGATTGAATGGGGCGAAAAGTTCAATGCACTGGTGGAGCAAGGCCGTAAGGAAGGGGTTTTGGATGCCCGGTCCGAAATCCTGCTGAAAAATGTCTATGACTTCAGTGAGGCCACGGTGAAAGACATCATGATTCCCCGCATTGACGTGGAATACGTGGATGTAGAGACCCCCTTGTCTGAAGTGGCTGATTTGATGATTGAAACCGGCCACTCTCGCCTGCCCGTGTTCAAGGAGAACGTGGATGATTTGGTCGGACTGGTGCATTCCCGCGATGTGTTTGAGCTTATTCGCAAAGACCAGATGGAAACATCGCTGGCCAGCATTGTGCGGGAGATTGATATTTTTCCGGAAAACAAGGGCATTAGCGATTTATTGGAAGATTTCAAGCGCAATAAAATCCGGATTGCGGCGGTGGCCGATGAACATGGCGGTTTTGCCGGACTGGTAACTGTTGAGGACGTGATTGAGGAAATCATTGGCGAGATTTGGGATGAGCATGAGCCGGAAGACCCCATGATGATCATTCTTAGCCCCAATCGGGTTCAGGTCAACGGAAAATGCGAGATTGAAGATCTCAACGAGCAACTGGATTTGAACATTCCCTTTGATGATTTTAAGACGGTGGGTGGTTATGTTTTCGGTGAATTGGGCAGAGAGCCAGAAGAAGGTGATGAAGTCACCTTTGAGGACTTGAAATTCACCGTAAAAGAAGCCGATGGCCCTCGCATTGTCAGCGTGATGATTGAATCCCCTGTTCCGTTTCAGTTGAAGCGGGAAGTGTCCTCGGAGTCCAGCAAAGGCAACGGCACAGTGAACGTGGCCGATTAGCGGAACCCAGTGATTCTGTGCTTTAAGATTCCGCCGTGCCCACCAGCGCCGCAGCGGCTTTCAGACTTTGCCAATCCTCAGGACTCATAATTGGCTGAGGCTCCCACAACGGTGGCTGCTGACTAACCGCTTGGTTGACGGCATGCAGTCGTTTGGGTAAGCTCGGGTGGTTTTCTCCGTAGACCTTCCACTCCAGTTGCCGCCACCATTTTGCCTTGCTTTTGTTCCGGGTCATATTTTCAAAGGCTGTTAAATAGCCGTCGGTGCCAAAGCCCGCTTTGGAAAGCAGTCGAATGGCATTAATGTCCGCTCTGGCCTCGTCTTTGCGTTCCATAAAAGCGGCCCATTGAAAGCTGCCAATCGGGACCACTAGAGAAACTCCCAAGCTTTTCACCAGACTGCGCACCCGGAAGACCCAAAAGGCCAGTTCATCCGCCAAGACGATAGCGCCTGAGGCAATGCCCTGACGTACTCTTTTGGCTTTGACATCTTCAAACTGCACATGGCTCAACTCATGAGCCATCACAAACGCCAATTCCTCCGGGGATTTAGCTTGTTTCAGAGTATCCAGATGAAAGACCACGGTGCCATTGCCATAGGCGGCGGCATTATAAAACGGCTTATTCACCACCATGACTTTATTGGGCTTGGGAATGCCATTCCGGCTGGCGATTTGTTGGGCCAATCGGGTGAGCGGTACGGTGGCTTCCGGCATATACAATGGTTTGGAGCGACTCAGTATCCACTCATCAATTTTGGATGTGGCTTTGCGATCCGGCTTGGGTACAGCGGGTGCCTGGGGGGAGATGAACTCATCCAGCGTGTTAAGTGGATCGGTGACCGGCGGGAGTTTGCGCGTGGCAGGAGAGACAAACTGCGGGTCTATGACGACTGGGATGACTGGTAGGACAGGCAGGTAGGCTCCCATCGAATCCACTGACATGCAGAACTCCCCGTAACTTTTTTAACCCATATCTTTCTTTAAAGACTCGCTCCACTATACGGCACAGGCATTTGAAAATCCAGCGGATCGAATGGACTATTTTTAGAAGGCTTTTTAGTGATCCACCGTGCTTAAAAAGTTGGCATCCCGAATCAGTACCCACTGCCCGGCCGCTGTTTTCCTGAAAACGGATAAAACCGGCCCTTTGCGCTCTATGGCTTGTGCGCTGCCCTTGGGCGTAATGGCCAGATGCAGATAGCTTTGGCAGTAAAGCAGATTGCCCGATTCCTCCAATGCGTTAATGTGCCAATCGACGATGCTCAATTGGACACTTTGACGGATGGCACTGAAACTTTGGAGAAAATCGTCCCGGGTGATGGGTGGATGGTCGGCCACCAGAAAGATGGCATCTTCGGCCATCAGCGATTGAATGATGTCTAAATCCCCTTGGCCAGAGGCGTGATGCCAGGTTTGCATCAGGGAGTAAATGGGGTGATTTTCAAACGGCTTGGCCACGGCTGTTTTCCTGATTGGGTAGACTGGCTAAGGGTTTAAGGAGGGCTTCCAGTGCTTGCCTGACTTTGGGGTGCAAGGCCTCAGGGCTTTCCAGGGCATTAAACACCCGAATGCGCTGGGGCTCTTGTTCGGCCAGGTCTAAAAAGCCCGCCCGCACCTTGTTATGAAACTCTGCCTTTTCCCCTTCCATGCGATCCGCCTGCCCCCGATGGTTTACCCGCTGGGCCAATACCGCTGGTTCAGCGTCGAACAGAAAGGTTAAATCCGGCTGTTTGCCCTGAATGGCAATGTGGTTGAGGTCCCGAATGGTGTCAATGGATAAGCCGCGTCCGTACCCCTGATAGGCCAGCGTGGAGTCCATATGCCGATCGCAGAGGACAATGGTGCCTTGGGCCAGCGCCGGAAAGACCACTTCATCCATGTGCTGGGCCCGGTCAGCGATAAATAGCAACAGCTCGCTCAGCGGAAACACTGGGCCTTTGGAGTGTAGCAGAATCTGGCGCAGTTCCTGCCCGAAGGCGGTTCCTCCCGGATTTCGGGTGGTCAGCACTTTGTAGCCTTGGGCACTTAGGGCCTCAGCGCATAACGCCAGCTGGGTGGATTTCCCGGAGCCATCCAGCCCTTCAAAGGTAATGAATAGACCCTGCTTTAATAGTGTGCCCATGTGTGCTCCATTCGCCCGACTGTATCACTCGCTTAGCCTTCCATTATAAACAAATGGCTCATCAGCGACGGTGATTAATCCCGGCTTTTGGGTGGTAGCACTTTTAAGCGGCGGTTGGGTTCATCGCCAATACTGACGCTGGTGAGATGGTGTTTTTCCACCAGTTCGTGCTGCATGCGGCGAATGTAAGAACGACGGGGAGCCAGTTCCACGGCCAATTTTTCCGATAAAGCAGTATCAATGGCTTCCTGGGCTTCCCGCAAGGCCATTTCCACCTCATCTTCAAAAGGCGTTTGCGCAATTTGCCCAGCGAATGCACCCGCTTCGGCGTCCAAGGCTTCCCGTAAGGCCCGCTGAATTTGGGGCATGGTGTTGGTTTTGGCGTAGAACACCGGGACTTCATAATCCTGGGCCAGTTTCAGAATTTTAGATCCGGGCCGGGCATTGGCCTTGATGGCAATCACGGCGTTGGCATCGTACACATTTTTGGTAATGCGCACGTGGTGCAGATTCAGCCGCTCTAAAATACGATCCAGATAAGACTTACTGATGCCATACACAAACACCCGATACTCTTCCTGGCCCACGGGTAAGGCGGCTAAGTCACGGGGGTGTTCGTTGAACTCGCCCGGATTAAAGGTGCCGGGTTCGGGTTCCATGATATGGCCGGGCATCACTTCAAAGTTGGTTTTAAGCACTTTGGTGGCCCCGGTTTCACTATCAATTTTGCGAATTTCCGGAAACAGGGTCCAGCCTCGCAACAGGTGATCCACGGCTTCGGCCACATCCGGGTAAACGGCCAGGGTGTAGCGATCCCGGATTTCGATGCAGATATCGAAGGTGGGTTTTTTGGCCCGTTCCTGAATGGTTTTCTGAGATGCCCGACGTTTGGCCTCTTCATCGCCCAGAGTCACAGTTTGGATGCCCCCGGCCAAGTCGGACAGCATGGGGTTTTTGACCAGATTTTCCAGGGTATGTCCGTGGGCGGTGGCCACCAGAATGACGCCTCGTTCGGCGATGGTGCGGGCGGCCATGGCCTCATCCTCGGTGCCGATTTCATCCACGATGATCACTTCCGGGGTGTGGTTTTGCACCGCCTCGATCATGGTTTCTTTCTGGCGATCCCGATCTGGCACTTGCATGCGGCGGGCCCGACCTACGGCAGGGTGCGGAATGTCGCCATCCCCCGCGATCTCGTTGGAAGTATCAACAATGACCACGCGTTTTTGGCCTTCTCCGGCCAGCAACATGGCGATTTCCCGGAGGCGAGAGGTTTTACCCACGCCGGGGCGACCCAGCAGCAAGACACTTTTGCCGCTTTGGATAATGTCTTTAATGGGGTCCACAGTACCCGTGACCAGTTTGCCCACCCGGCAGGTCAGGCCCACAATATCCCCTTGCCGGTTGCGCATGGCGCTAATGCGGTGCAGGGTGCGGGGGATGCCAGCCCGGTTATCGCTGGTAAAGTAACCCATGTGCTTGACCACGTGATGAATTTCATCCAGGGTCACTTGCTGCTCGCCCAATTCCAGCAGTTTTCCTTCGGAAAAGCGGGCTTCCGGCAGGCGGCCTAAATCCATGACGATTTCAATTAAATCTTCGATATCGACCACTTGAAGCGCGTGTCTGATGCGCTCTGGGAGAATCTCAATAAGCAGTTGCAGATCAGTAGCGATGGCGTTTCCCTCAAAAATCACAGGATGAGATGGCGATACCACACAATGTTGAGGCTGATTCAAAGGCTGCAGAAAATTTCTGCTCGCTTGGGCAGGCTTTTTCAGTGTCACTTTCCTCTTGGATTTTTCCCTCTTGCCCTCATTATATATTAGGTTGGGCAGACTGTCCTGAAAATTTGACGCTGATGCCTATTTCTTATTTTACCCGGTTGTGCAGTTGGTGGCTATGCACGCTTCCAACGCGTGCCATCGACCGTGTTGAAAGGCCTGTGTAATGCTGTGGGCTTTGAGTGCCGCTTGCTCTGGTGAAAGGTTCCACACCGCTTGTCGAGCCATCGTGCCCATGCCCACCCCGGCGATGAATTGAGCCTCGGGCGCTTGCAACAGGGTGGCGGTATGCTGATTAATACCGCCGGAAATGGTAATGATGGGCGGGGTGAGTCCGGCTTGCTCAAAGGCGAGGCGGGTTTGCAGGGCGGATTGTAAGGCGGGCCGTGAGGCCTCCGGGTGATCGTTGCCCGACATGGGGGCGCCATCAATTTGCAGGAAGATGGGCAATGGGTGGGTTTGCTGGGCGGTTTGCACAAAGCGAATCATCTGCTCAGCGGGGACCGTTTCCGGCCGAAAGCACAGGGCGATAAGCTTGTTTTTCAGCAGAGGCTGCCAGCGAATAAGGAAGGCTTCCAGCATATAGGGATCCACATAATGGCTGTGAATCTCTACCGCCTCGGTGGCCGGATGACTGAGGGCCGCTTCAATCTGGCTTTCCACCTGAAATGGTAGCAAGTGAAGGGCATCGGTGGGGCAGGTGGGTACACAGCGCCCGCAGCCGTAGCAAAGGTCTTGGGAGATATCCAACGCATCCGGCAGGGTGATGGCTTGGGTGGGGCAGGCGGGCAAGCACAGCCCGCACTGAATGCAATCGGGTTTGCTCAGTTCAATCTTTCGGAAATGCGGGTCTGGATCGAGAGGCACGCTGACCATGAGCACGGCTGATCTGGACTGGCTGTTTTCAATTTCCTGTTGCACCAGGCCAATCAGGGTTGCATCAGGGGCGATATCAATACAATCCGCGCTGGCTGATAAATAAGCCCGGCTGACGGCAGCGGTTTTATCGGCCTGAGTGAAGCTGCCCCCGCCAATGAGCTTGAAAAAGCGCCGTTGCAAAAGGGCCTCCCACATGCGGGCCTGTGCGGCGCTGAAGGGGAAGGGTGGGGCGGGTTTGGGCAGTGGGGTGAGGGGAAGGCTCATAGCCCTTACACCATAGCCAAAGGATGGGCGGGGTTCAACATGCTGCCCCATTGCTTTTGCGGATTGCTTGTTTGCTGAGTTGGGTTTGGGGTATAAAATAGTTTCATTCCATGCCGATGTAGCTCAGTTGGTAGAGCAACGGTTTCGTAAACCGTAGGTCACCGGTTCAATTCCGGTCATCGGCTCCAGATTTTACATAGGTTTCGGCTGTTATGCCGGAACCTCGTTTTTTATCTGGTGCAAAATGTTGCGTTGTAGGCCGTATTAATCCAAAGAAGAGTAAGCTAAAAAGCGGGGAACAGATGACAGAAAGCCCAACATACTGCCCAATATCCGGTGATCAAACGCAGAAAGAACTTACAAATGGGGATTATAGGGATATAGACTGCCCTACGTGCGGAAGCTATAGGATTTCCAGGACTCTGGCTTCCACAATGTTCAGCGATCCAAAAGTCAATACAAAAGAAAAGAAGGCCGTGCTTAGCCATTACATTAGGCAGAAGAATGAGGCGGGTGAACAACCCTTTTTTCATGGAAACTTAATTGATCGGCTATTAAAAGAATTATCTCTTCCGGGACCGGCAGAACAAGCAGATAATTTAATTTTTTATTTAGGCCGAAAAACAGCTGTTGGGAATATTTCATCGTTTTCTCTTTCTAACTTAACAGCTGTAATAGGGGCATTGGATGGTTCAAATACTGCTTTCATATGCCAATATGCATTTAACCAAGAATATATAATGCATGACAAAAAAGAATTACTAATTGTAGAAAATAGCAATGTCTCACTTGGATTAACAATGAAAGGGTGGGAGCGCTTCTATGAGCTTGAAAAGGGTGTGATTGACCGACGCTTGGCTTTCATGGCTATGCCCTTTGGGGACGCTCGCCTGGATGAAATCTACTTAAATTGGTTTAAACCTGCTTGTCAGGCGGTTGGCTTTGAACTGCGGAGAGTGGATGAAAGACCAGAAGCGGGTATCATTAATAACAAAATGATGGTTGATATTCGCAAGTCTCGCTTTGTTATTGCGGAACTGACTAAGGAAAACAGAGGCGTTTACTGGGAGGCAGGCTTTGCGGAAGGTTTGAACAGACCCGTTATCTATACTTGTGATGAGCAATATAAAGACAAGAACCCTCTTCATTTCGATATCCGACAACACCATACTGTTTTTTGGACAGATCACAATCTAAAAGATGCTGCAAAAAATCTGGTTATTACCATACAGGCAACAGTTCCCGAAGCTAAATTGATAGATGTGGAAGAAATCCAATGGCCATCAGAAATAAACGCTACACAGGCAACCTAACAGAATAGCTCTCCCCGTTATTGGGGAGAGCAAAAAAACTGTGTTATATGAAAAACTGATTTAAACCGCCAATAGCCAGGGTTGAGGATCGGCGGGTTTAAAGCCATCGGCCTCATAACCAGCGGCGGTCAGCTCGCCCTTGAATTGCTCCGGCTGGTTGGCGGCGTCAATCATAATGCTTGCAATCAAATTCACCGCCTCCGTCCAGCTGGTTTCCATCTCGTCCGTCCAGCTGCCCTCTGTGGATAAATGCTCCTTCAGCACGGCAATCAGATTTTCTCCCACTGCCGGATAATGGGCCGCTTCGGTGCCATATTTCAAGTGACGAATGCCCATGGCATGCAGATAAGGCACTAATTTTTCGGTATTGCTCACTCCGGCCACAATCGCCCCCAAAGAGGCCATTAGCTTTTTGTGCTGCGCCTCTGGTGGGGTGTTGAACAAAGGGCGTACGGCCGGGTATTTTTCAAACAAGCGCTGGTAAAACCGCATGCCCAGCGCCTGTGCGCCGCCATTTTCCTGTTGGGCACGTTGAAAGGTTTCAGCAAGAAGGGCCGTGTTTAAGCTCATGGGATTATCTCCTTTAAAATACGACGATCGAGGGAGTTTCACGCTTTGAGAGGGGAAATTGGTAGGACACGCTTTCTTTATCCATCTTTTTAGCATACCTTTTTTAGACCGTGAGGGAATCGTGTATTTTCAGCATAAATGGCGCAGCTCTGCCGCGCCTTGACTCAGGTCAATTCTCCTCAAATCCCTGTGTTAGCATACAAAGGTCAACCTGGGAAAATCATCCATGTCCGCTACCCTACTTCTGGAAAACTTGCAGCAGTGCTTTTTCTTTGATGCGCTGGATGTAGAAGATCTTCAGGCCGTGACGGCCATGGCCGGACTGCGGCAGTATTCGGCGGGGCAATGGGTATTTTCGGAAGGGGAGCCGGTGGAGGCTTTCTTTCTATTGGTTTCCGGGTTGGTGCAGGCTTATAAAATGGGTCCGGATGGCAAGGAGGTGGTCCTGCATCTGGTTCAGCCCGGAGAGGTCTTTGCCGAATATCCGGTCTTTGGCCGGCTGGCCCACTATCCGGCCTCGGCCTTGTGTCTGGAGCCGGTTACGATCATTGCCATTCCGGCCGCCTCGTTTAAAGCCCTGGTTGCGGATAAACCAGAAATTTTACTGGCCATGCTGGCTCGCTTTTCCAAGCGCATTCAGGAATTTGGCGCCATGATTGAAGATTTGTCCCTGCGCAGCGTGGATGCCCGCTTGGCCAAGTATCTGTTGGCCACCAGTGAGCATGCTCAGACCCAATCCATCGTTCTCATTCAAAAAAAGACGCTGGCCGCTATTTTGGGCACCGTGCCTGAAACCCTGTCCAGGGCCTTTAAGCGACTTAAACAGCAAGGTCTCATTCGCATGGAAGGGACAAGCTTGCATATTCAGGACAGGGCTCTTCTTCAGCATTTGGCGAATCAGGACTGAGGCGTTTTCTCAAGGGTTCTGCAGGGGAGATGCAGCGGGTGGGGAGATTTTTCGGTCTTTCGTAAAATCGAGAAGCAAGCCGGGTTGGTTTAACTCTGGTGGTTTGGGGGTATTACCTGGGTATCAGCCTAAGAAGTGCCCACAATGAGCCAAGTTGAACAGCCATCGGATAAAAAGCCGTTCCCCCTGAATGTGATTCACAGTGGGGAAGGATGGAGCATTGCCATCTTGTCGGAGAATGGGGAGAACCGACAACTACTGAAACCGGGCTGGAAAGGGGAGAAAACGGCATCCTATCAGTTCCCAACCGAACAGGCCGCCTGGAATTTTCTGAAGCAAATGTTTAATTTCTGCCTGCAACAGTCTCGCATGCAGCATACCGCCTCAGAAAAAATTAAGAACTGCAGCCAGTGTGGGGCTGTGTTTAAAGCCACCGTGTTTGATCATTGTCATCACTGCTTGCAGGAAAATGAATTTGTCTTGCAACAGATTTGGCAAGGCTTTTACTATCTGGCGGGCTCTGAAAAAGGGGCCCTGCAGAAAGCGGCCTTCCTGCTCAAAATTCCCTATGAAGAGTTTGCCCATGTGCCGGATGCCTTTCAGGCCATGGTGCAACGACATCTGGAATTGAACCTGGCTCTGGAAAAAGCCCGTGAAGAACGGCTTCAGCAGCAAAAAGTGGAGATTCCTGGCAGCGAACAGGCCAGAGGGTTGCGAAGCCAAACGTTTCGATAAGCCGGTAAGCTTGCCTCCATCATTTATGGGTTACGGTCAGGCTCGCCAGGCGCTAGGATGAACCTAGCAGCATCATTGATGGAAGGATGGTTCCGTGCCGGTTTCTCTGTCTCTGGCCATGATTGTTAAAAACGAGGAGCGGGTCTTGGGGCGTATTCTGTCTCAAGTAGCTGGCCTATGCGATGAACTGGTGGTGGTGGACACCGGATCCACCGATGGCACAGTAGCCTTGGCCGAATCGTTGGGGGCCAAAGTATTTCATTTTGAGTGGATTGATGACTTTGCGGCGGCTCGCAACGAAGCCTTTTCCCACTGCACAGGCGATTGGATACTCTGGCTGGATGCCGATGACCTGATTACAGAGGCCCATTGTCAGCAATTGCTGGCTTTGAAGCAATCTGGCTTGAACGATCAGCTGGATGCGGTGGTGTGCAGTTATCAGATTGCCTTTGATGCCAATGGCCAATGCCTGATATCTATGGCCCGAGAGCGATTGCTGCGACGAGCCGCTGGCGGCTCTTGGCAGTTTCCCATTCACGAGGCGTTTGTACTGCCAGAGAACACCGTCATTCTGGAGCGCCTGGATATTGCCATCGAGCACCACAAGCCGCCAGCGTATATAGAACGCTCCGTGGATCGCAATCTGAACCTGTTGGAGGCCCTGATTGAACGGGGCGATCAATCCCCGCGCACCTGGTATTACTATGGAAAAGAATTGCGGCATCACGGGCGTCTGGCTGAAGCCATCGCGGCCTTTACCCGACATCTGGAACTCAATGCCAATGAGCGAATCAGCGGCTATCAGGCCATGCATCTCTCCATGCTCTGTTGTATGGAGCTAGAGCGATACGAGGAGGCCTTGAGCTGGGGGCATCGGGCCTTGGCTTCCGATGGTCGCCGAGCGGAGGCCTTAGTAAGTCTGGGTGTGGTGTATTATCGTCTGGGTGCTTATGCGGAGGCTGTTCCGGTGTTGACGGCTGCGACGGCTTGCCACAAGCCCAATGCCGGACTCATAGTGGAAGAGGATTACAGCTGGAAGCCCTACCATTACCTAAGTCTTTGTTATGAGGGGCTGGGGGATTACGCAAAAGCCATTGAAGCGGCTCTGAAAGCCTATACAGGAATTCCGGACAAAGGGGTCATTCGGGACAATATCATTTGCTTTGCCCGCAAATTGGGATAAACCGGCTCAAACAAAATTTTTAAACATAACTTGGAGGGGCTTGTCATTTTGCTTGAAATAAAGTATCTTGATATCAAGATATAAAAATTAGAGTTTAAGCAATGTACAACCCCACCCAAGAACCTTATCAGAGCGCTCACCTGTGGCTGGTCCTGATGAAAGCGACCCAAGCCATTCGAGAGCATGACTTGAGAAGTATTGAATCCTCTGGCCTGTGTTTTTCCGATTTCGCCATTCTGGAACTCTTACTGCACAAAGGCCCGCTGCCTGTGAACTTAATTGGCGAAAAGGTTCAGCTCACCAGCGGTTCCATTACCACCGCCATTGATCGCCTGGAAAAACGGGACTTGGTGCAACGCCAGTCATCACCCACCGATCGCCGGGTCCGGCTGGTTCAATTAACCGAAACTGGCCGGGCGCTCATTGAACGTTTTTTTGAGCAGCATGTGCAAGCCCTGCATGTGGCCACCTCCGGCTTAAGCGGTGAAGAGAAAACACAGTTGATCGACCTGCTTAAAAAGCTGGGAAAGCAGGCCAAAGCATTGTTTTAAAGTTTTCCGAAACAAATTTAAAAATTACAAAAAATAAGGAGATTAGATCGATGAATTGGAACACCTATTTTCAGTCCAAGACCTGGCCTTCGTTGGGCTTATTGGCCTTCCGGGTCGTAATGGGCAGCGCCTTTGTATTCCATGGCTTGCCCAAAGCCCAAAATGCCTTTACCTGGATGGGTGAAGGAACCATTCCCGGCATCCTTCAGGCCTTTGCCGCCTATTCGGAAGTGCTGGGCGGTGCGGCTCTGGCCCTGGGCTTTTTAACCCCGTTGGCCAGCCTGGTGTTAATCGGCACCATGATTGGCGCCTTGAGCCTGGTTCACTGGCCCAGTGGACATCCTTTCGTCAGCGCCACGGGCGATGGTTCCTGTGAATTGGCATTGGTCTATCTCACCGGCGCCTTGCTATTCCTGCTGAATAGCCCCGGCAAATTTTCCGTGGATTACTGGTTGCTGAAAGCCAAATTCAACCCGGCTCAAACGGCTGCCTAGTTGAAGCCTCACGTCACCACCTATTAGAAAGGATCATGGTTATGAACACGCTCAGCAAACTTACAGTTAGAAGCAGTCAGGAACGGGGACGCACCCACATTGACTGGCTGGACAGTTACCACACCTTTTCCTTTGGCGATTACTTCGAACCGCGCTTTCATCATTTCAGCGATCTGCGGGTGATTAATGATGATCTCATCCAGCCGGGCGGTGGCTTTCCCTCTCACGGGCACCGGGATATGGAAATTCTCACGGTGGTGCTGAAAGGCGAATTGAGTCATCAGGACAGTTTGGGCAACGGCTCCACCATTCGTCCCGGTGAAATTCAGCGTATGACCGCAGGTACCGGTGTGATGCACAGCGAGTTCAATGCCTCAAGCACAGACGCCTTGCATCTGCTGCAAATCTGGATTCATCCTCAAGAAAAAGGGTTGGCGCCCGGTTATGAGCAAAAATCGTTTATAGCCTTGCAGCCTTCACAAGTTACTTTGGAAGATTCGAGCAGCACGGCGTTTCAGTGCATTGCCTCTCCCTCCGGAGAAGGCTCTGCGGTGCGCATTCATCAGGATGCCTTTCTCTATCGGGCGGCCCTGGATGCGGGTCAGCATAGCACCTTCGCTCTTTCCTCGAATCGTCATTACTGGCTGCATGTGGCCACTGGTCAGGTAGAAGTTGATGGGCGTGTCTTGCAGGCAGGGGATGCCCTGGGCCTGACCGATTCCGATGCTCTTCTGGACCTGACGGCTCAAGCATCAGAAACGCAAATATTGCTCTTTGATCTGAGAAGTGTTTGAGAAACTTTCTGAGATTTTTAGAGCACTTTTTTAACAGGTCTCATTGAATTTGCTCAGCTTCATGGTCCTGTGTGTGATTTTAGTCATTTAAAAGCATGCACAGGGCTTTTTGAGGTTGAGCTTTCTTGTTTTGAAGCTCTGCTACAGTGTTGTTGGGGTTCCTGCCGGTGTTGGATATTTTCACGCTTGAGTTTGACACCATCCTACAAAAAAGTTTATAAAAACAATATAAACCGTAGAACTTTCGCTTTGAGTGAGTAAGCCCCCTTGGGTAGAGGTGAATGACAGGCGTGGCTGAGGTTTGATCTGCCTAGGGTAAATGATGTGTCGTACGAATAGACGCTGTTTTTAGAGAACAGCGTTTTATAGAAAAGTGGAGTTGGATCAATGAAAAAGTCCTTTGGATTCTCTTTGGCTACTTTAACCGCAGTGGTATTGCTGCAAAACAGCAATGCTTTTGCCTATCAATTAAACGCGGCGGATAGAACGCTATCCGTGACCCCCGGTCAAACCGCTCAAGCCACTACGTCTGACTTGAAAAGCGTACTGAGCTATTTGTCCAGCTTGAAAGACAAAAGCAAGCCATGGCGGGTACTAATGGCCCCTGGTAAATACCTGGTTACCAATCAGCTCACCGTTCGCAATTTGCAGAACGTAGAATTTGTCTCGGATATGAATAAGCCTGCCCAGCTGATCAAGGACGCCGCATGGAACGCCACCACCGGTGGAGAGTACTTGTTGAATGTGACTTACAGTAAAAATGTGTCCATGAGTGGCATGCAGTTTTATGGCCAAACCGACTATAAAAATAATGCAGATCCGGTGTGGCCAGATCAGGGCATTTACTTTGGCTCTTGCGATACCATTCGGATTCAGAATAATGGCTTTTTTAACTTCGGAAACAGCGCTTTGCGGGTTGCCACCCACGAGCGGGATCCCATTCCAGGGGTGAATAGCCGCAACACCCAGGTGCTGAATAATCTGTTCAATAACGTGTATCAAATTTCCACGACCACCAACGATACCGTTCATGGTGGCACCCAGAACTACTTGCTGCAAGGCAACGTATTCTACAACCTGCGGGGGTCCATCAAATTCGCTACCCGTACGGCAGGGGCTGAGAACATCAAAATTTTGAACAACCGGGTCAATGGTGGCAGTCACTATGGTATTGAAATTAATAATTACAATAACGTGGAAATTCGTGGCAATCAGTTACAAAATATCAAGGAATTCGCCATGAATATCTACACCAATACGCGGGCAACGGGCTCCTTTAACTGGGGTGAAAACTACACTATTGCCGATAACGTCATGACCACCGTGGGCAAAGGCTTGCGTTTCAGTACCGAGCCTTATGCTGATGGCACCAAGGTGTTTGGCAAGAACGTGCAAATCACCAATAATATTTTTAATGGGGTTACCGATGCCAGTTTTGGTGGCGCCGCCATTTCTCAAATCAACGGGAATATTAATGGGCTGACCATTACTCAGAATCAATTGAATAACATTGCTAACAAAAGGTACATCAGCTACAGTTCCGGTAGCACGATTACCAGTTATTTGAATAACCTGGTGAATGGTGTCGCCTATGGTCCACAACAAACCACGGCGACCAAATAACGCTGAAACAGAAAGCAGGCCAGTGACAAAGCTGGCCTGCTTTTCCGTTTTTTAGTTTTCGAAATTTAAGCCATTAGATGATGGGTGCAGCCAGCTCGGCAATATAGTCTCGTATACTATCCACGGAGTCGTTTGGATCCAGTTTCTGAATTTTAGCCATCACCGCAGAACCGACAATGACTCCATCGGCACCCAGGGCAATCATGCTTTTCACATGCTCCCGCTTGGAAATGCCAAAGCCCACGCAGACGGGCAAGTCAGAACACTGGCGCGCTTGAGTCAATAAATTGCCCAGCGCTTGATCGTAGCGTTCTTCCACGCCGGTAATGCCAAGACGCGAGACCGCGTATAAAAATCCACCGGATTGGGCCGCAATTTTCGGCAGACGCTCCGCAGTGGTGCGGGTGGAAATAATGGACGTGAGTTGCAAGCCGTAATTCTCTAGAGCCGGTTTGATTTCGGCGATACCTTCCACCGGTAAGTCGGCAATCAGTAGACCGTCGGCTCCGGCTTGGGCAATATCCTGACAAAAGCGATCAATGCCCCGAACCAGCACCAGGTTGTAATACACCAATAAACTAATCGGAATATGCGGATATTTTTGCCGAATTTGTTTCAGCAAATCCAACGCCTGATCCACATCAAAGCCCGCTTCTAAGACCTCTCGACCCGCCTGCTGAATCAGCGGACCATCGGCCACCGGATCACTGAACGCCAGACCCAGTTCCAGGGCACTGGCCCCACCAGCCACAAAGGCATCAATGGTCTCCATGCATCTTTGGGGGGTCGGCCATCCCAGCAGGGTAAAGGGGATCAGGGCATGGCGTTTTTCCTGTTTCAAACGGGCGAACAAGCCATCATAGCGAGACTGGGTTTGCGGTTGTCTAAGCGTGGACATGATGGGCTCCTTCCTGTTGGGCCATGACTTGGTGTAAATCCTTGTCTCCCCGACCGGAGAGATTGATCAAAATAATCTGCTCCGGCGATCCCTGAGCGGCCAGCGTTTGGGCATAGGCCAGCGCGTGACAGGATTCCAGGGCGGGTAAAATGCCTTCGGTTTCAGCCAGTGTATGGAAAGCGGCCAGCGACTCAGCGTCCGTGGCAGAGGCATAAGTGGCCTCCCCAGTGCTTTGCATGTAGGCGTGTTCTGGGCCCACCAAGGGGTAGTCCAGTCCGGCGGAAATGCTGTAAGTTTCTCGGACCTGACCATCTCTGTCTTGCAAGGCCAAACTCTTCATGCCGTGCAAACAGCCGGGGGTTCCCTTGGCCAATACCGCCCCGTGATGCTCTGTCTCTAAGCCCAGTCCAGCGGGTTCCACCCCGATCAGTTGGGCGCTGGTATTGCGGAAGCCCTGAAAAATACCGATGGCATTGGACCCCCCGCCCACACAGGCCACTACTTTATCGGGCAACCGGCCAGCTTGTTCTAAAATTTGTTGATGCGCTTCTTCCCCAATAATCTGTTGAAAAAAGCGAACCAGCGTGGGGTAAGGATGAGGCCCAGCGGCGGTGCCCAGCAGGTAATAAGTATCCTGCAAGTTGCTGACCCAATCCCGCATGGCTTCATTAATGGCGTCTTTCAGGGTTTTGGAACCCACTTCCACCGCATGCACGGTAGCTCCCAATAATTTCATGCGAAATACGTTGGGCTGCTGACGCTCCATATCCACGGCGCCCATGTATACTTCGGTCTTGATTCCGAGCAGGGCCCCAGCCATGGCGGTGGCCACACCGTGTTGGCCCGCACCGGTTTCGGCGATAATCCGGGTTTTGCCCATGCGCTTTGCCAACAAGGCTTGCCCAATGGCATTGTTGGTTTTGTGAGCACCACCGTGCAGCAGGTCTTCCCGCTTTAAAAAAACGCGGGCGCCATAGAGTTTAGAGAGATTTTTTGCTTCATAGAGGGGTGTGGGGCGCCCGGCGTAGTGTTTCAGTAAATGATGATATTCCTTTAAAAAGTCAGCGTCCTGGCTGGCCTCTAAAAAGGCGCTTTCCACTTCTTCCAGCGCAGGCACTAAAAGTTCCGGAACATAAACGCCCCCGAAGGAGCCAAAAAAGCCTAGGGATTGCATGATGCGTTCTCTCCATGATTGGGTTGGGGTTTAAAATTTTTTACGATGTGACAAAAGCGTTTCATT
Source organism: Vampirovibrio chlorellavorus (assembly GCA_001858525.1). Classification (GTDB taxonomy): domain Bacteria; phylum Cyanobacteriota; class Vampirovibrionia; order Vampirovibrionales; family Vampirovibrionaceae; genus Vampirovibrio; species Vampirovibrio chlorellavorus. The sequence continues at coordinate 477,618 of LAPX01000004.1, forward strand.
TTATCGACGTCTTTTTTTCCGGGCCCTTGCTCCACCCCAGAGGCCACATCGACCCCAGCGGGCTGGAAGGTTTGCAAGGCTTGTTGAATGTTCTCTGGGGTTAAGCCACCGGCCAACAGGCATGGAAAGTCGGATAAAAAGGATTCCAATATTTCTGAATAAGCGACATCCAAAACGCTTGGAATGGCGCTGCCTTTGGGCAGATCCAGCAGTAGGGTTTGCACTTGAGGAACTTCCAAATAAGCTGCCGCTTGGCGGCGGAGCGCAGAGAAATCCAGTTCGGGTCGTTCTGGCAGTTCTGAATTGAGTAGCAGTGTTTTAATCACAGGTACCGAAATTTGAGCACAGAATGCGGGGCTTTCATTACCATGAAGCTGCACCCGATTGATGTTCAGGACTTGAATGTGATGCTCAATTTCAGAGAGCGATTGATTCTGAAAAACGCCCACCACCGTCGTTTCAGGATGAATGACCCGAAGCTGCCTCATAATCTCTTTGGCCGATTCCACTGATACAAAGCGAGGGGTCTGGGGCACGAAAATCAGGCCCAACCAATTCACGCCTGCCTCAACGGCGGCCATGGCATCAGCCGGGTTGGTAATCCCGCAAATTTTGATCCGAGGAGAGATCATGCCAATAATTCCTGAAGCTTTTTAGCCAGTGCCTCTGGGGTCGGTTCCCTCATTAGGGTAGAACCGATTAAAAAACCATCACAGTGGGGTTGCAATCTCAAAATATCCGCCCTGTCTTGAATGCCGCTGGCTGAAATTTTGAGAATGCCCTCAGGGATCAGTGGGGATAAGCGCTCCGTGGTGGACAGATCCATTTTTAAAGTTTGTAGATTGCGGTTGTTGATAAGCAGAACAGAAGGATTGATTTTCAGCGCTCGACGCACTTCTTCGGCATCCTGCACTTCAATCAGTGGGGTCATGCCCAGTGTTAAAACCAGTTGATTGAGTTCAGCGAGTTGTACATCGCTCAATGCTTTCACGATCAGTAAAACCGCCTGAGCTCCTGCTTGTCGTGCTTCATAGACTTGATAGGGATCGACAATAAAATCTTTGCAAAGGGTGGGGATGGTGACTTGATTGCTAACTGATTGCAGCAATTCTAAACTGCCCCCAAAATAGTGGGCATCGGTTAAAACGGAGATGGCCACGCCGTATTGCGCATAAATTGGCAATATGGATTCTAAATCCAGCGTTTTTTTAAGAACACCGGCGGATGGCGAAGCCGGTTTGATTTCCAAAATGCAGGCCGGTTTTTGGGTGGCGTTGTGAATGGGTTGAATAGACCGCTCCAGGGCGTGCGGCTGGGGAAAGGCCTGTACTTGGTTCACCCATTGGTTAAGTGGCCGGTGTTTTTTTCGATCCGCCACTTCTTCAAGCGTGTGGGCCACGATGGTGCCTAGGACGTTATCAGCAGGCAAACTGTTCATTGACCCTCCGGCATTGTTCCAGCGTGTGTAATGCGTTTCCGCTTTTTAAAATCTGTTTGGCTTCCTGAATGGCTTCCTCCAGCGTGCCGACTTTTTGGGCAATCAACAGGCCTGCACCAGCGTTGAGACAAACCATGTCATAATACGGCGATTGATCATCGTCCCCTTGAAGCAGCCGCATGAAAATTTTTAAATTCTCAGCAGGACTATGCCCGTTTTGTGGCAGTTCACGGTGTCCATTTTTAGACAGGAAATCAGACGGAGAAATGGTTATTTCCGCACAGCGGTTGTTTTCCAGTTGTAACACCTGAGTGTTGCCGTGGATATCAATTTCATCCAAACCCGATTCCGCATGCACGATCCAGCCGCGTTCGCAGGTGCCAGTGTTAATCAAATGGTCGGCCATCCGTTGTTGCATGACGGGGTGAGAAACACCCAGCAGTCGGTATGCGGGTTTCACTGGATTGAGCAAGGGGCCCAAAAAATTAAACAGGGTGCGTATTTTCAAGGTGCGACGCAACTGGTTAAACCCTGCCAGTTGTGGATAACATTGCGGGGCGAATAGAAAAATCAGACCGCATTGTGCCAGCGCTTCCGGGATGCGATGCAAGTCCATCCGTTCGGAAAAACCGAGCTGAGCCAATAGATCAAAACTGCCACTGGCACTGCTAAAGCCCCGATTTCCAAATTTAACCACGGGAATCCCGGCTGCTGCTAAAATAAAGGCTACCGTGGTGGAGGTATTAAAATGGGGCAAGCCACTGCCACCGGTGCCGCAGCAATCCATGACCGGCATTGGGGGTAAAGCCAACGGTTCGGCGGTTTCCTGCAGGCAGGCCAAGGCATCCGAAAACAGGGCTGGGGTAATGCGTTCCGGGGTCAGTTGGCCCAGTAACGCAAGCGTTTCCGCTTCGTTGTATTCCAGATGAATGAGCTGGCGCAGTTGATCACGGCTTAGCATTGGACTAGAAAATTCCTTAAAATCTGTTTTCCCTGCGGGGTACCAATGGATTCCGGGTGAAACTGGATGCCATACAAGGGCTGTGTGCGGTGCTGCATGGCCATGGGAATGTTACTTTCCGCATCGCGGACGGTAATTTCCAAATCCGAAGGCAAGGTCTTTTCATCCACCAGTAGGGAGTGATAGCGCATGGCCTCAAACGTGGGGGGTAGACCCCCAAACAAAGGACTGGCAACCACTTGGCGCATGGGGCGGCTTTCCCCGTGTACGATTTCAGGTGCGGCTATGACGCCACCCCCCAAATAATGGGCCATGCCCTGATGCCCCAGACAGACACCCAGAACCGGGCAATTCAGTTCCGCTTGTTTTTGGATAATCTCGGCACAAATGCCAAAATCCGAGGGCTCTGCGGGGTGGCCGGGGCCGGGGGACAGGATGATTCGCTGTGGTTTTTTAGCCAGCAAGGTTTGGAAATCAACGCCATCATTTCGGTAGACTTCCACCGGGGCTTCCGTTTCCGCTTGCAGCATCTGGTATAAATTGAAGGTGAAGGAATCGTAATTATCAATAATCACGACGGGTTGTGCTGCGGGCATCGGCGTCCATCCTTTCCGCCATCAGAATGGCTTTAATCATACTTTTGGCCTTGTTGCGGGTTTCTTCGTATTCGGCTTCAGGCACTGAGTGATGCACAATGCCAGCCCCCGCCTGAATATGGGCGGTATTATCCTGAATGAGGGCGGAACGAATGGCGATGGCGCCATCGGCGTTACCACTGGCATCAATGTAGCCCACCATACCCGAGTACACGCCCCGTTGCTCGGGTTCCAGTTTGGCCAGCAGTTGCATGGCCCGAATTTTGGGAGCGCCGCTCACGGTGCCTCGGGGGAAGCAGCTTCTTAAAGCGTCATACCCGCTCAGGCCTTCCCGGAGTTTACCGTTAATTTCCGTGGCCAGGTGCATGACATGGGTGTATCGGAGGATTTTGGCGATTTCTCCCACTTCAATGCTGCCTGGCTGGCAAATACGACCTAAATCGTTACGACCCAGATCCACCAGCATGCGATGCTCGGCCATTTCCTTGCGGCAGGCCCGAAGCTCTTCAGCCAAACTGATGTCATCCGCTTCCGACTTGCCCCGGGGGCGGGTACCCGCCAAGGCCTTTAAAGTCACCTGTCCGTTGCGACAGCGCACAAAGGTTTCCGGGGAGGAGCCCAGATAGACGAACTCTGGAAATTTGAGGTAATACGCGTAGGGGGAGGGATTGATGGCGGTCACCGTGCGGTAAATATCCAGCGTGCGGCACTGTACCGGTAACGAGAAGCGCTGGGCCAGTACGATCTGGAAAATTTGACCTTCCACAATCCACTGCTTGGCCTGATGGATGGCGCTCATAAAATCCGCTTTGGGGGTAGCGTAATGGACCGTGTCAAAAACCTGTTCATCGGAAATTTGGGGTAGGGTGAGCAAGTGGAGTTCCTGTGTCTGTTGATTCAGGGCCTGCTGCACGGTTTGGAACAGCCGATGGGCTTCTGCGGCTTCCCGGTGAGAGACCAGATGAATACGGCGATATAGGTGATCAAAAATAATCACTGAATCGTAAAGCCCCATGTACACATCGGGCACCTTCAATACGTCTTCGGCGGCCTGAGGAATCCGTTCAAAATACTGGGTGGTGCCATAGCCCAAATAACCCACCCACCCGGCGGTCAAGGGCAAATCAGTGTATTCGGGGGGCAGGGCATCCAGCGGCGGCAAGGTTTCCTGTTGCAGGGATCGTAAACGGCCCATGGGGTCGGTGCAGGTTTCCAGCCTTTCGGTGCCTTCCCGATGGTTTTGAATAATGGCCGCTCCGTTTTTCAAGCGAAAACTGAGCACGGCATCCAGCCCGATGATGGAGAAGCGGCCCACCTGCCGGTCCCCGTCGGTACTTTCCAGCAGAAACATCAGGGGAAAGGAGGATTGCAGGCGGTGAAACAGGGACACGGGTGTCTCTGTGTCCGAGAGGTAACTTTGGATGGTCAGGGGCATAATGGCAGCGGCTCCAATGCGTTTAATTTAAGGCTAAAAACGAAAAAACAGACCCGTGGGCCTGCTTTCTGGAAATCTGGAGTCAATTACGAGCAATGCTTTCAAGGGTAATCAATCCAGCCCGACAGGCCAGTAAGCGGTTGGTTCCACCACCACTGCTGCAATTGGGTTGGCTGTGTTGTGATTGAAAGCATGAAAATAGCATATTCATCATTGACGTTGAGATATTATCATAGCCGCTCGTGGGGCTGCTTTGTCAAGCAATTATTTGTAATGCCCGGCAGTCCCTATCAAAAACGTCCACCCATAGTGGGCAGACGCTTTGAGAATGGGTGTTGTAAAGGGAGGCGCTGGTTACTTGCGCATCATTTTACGCACTTCTCCAATATGACTTTCCTCTTCGGCCACCATACGGCGGGCGAACTCTTCAAACATCACGGATTTGTCCTTCACCAAATCCAGAAGCTCTTGGTAAAGCTGCATTTGTCTGGATTCATGGGTCAGGGATTCTTCCAGAATGCTGAAGATATCGTGCTTGTGGGTTTCCAGCAGTTGGCCAATGCCCAGGGACGGGTGTTCTCCCAAATGGGTGATCAGCTCGCCGCTTTCCTGGGCGTGCAATAAGGATTCGCTGGCCTGACTTTTAAGCCAGGAGGTAATGGGAATACGGTTGGGGCCAAAGACCATAAACGAGTAGTGGGTATAACGCACCACACCGGCCAATTCCATTTCCACAATGCGGTTTAGGGTATCCACGACCTTGGGAATATCGAATGTATAGTCCGCCATTGGCTCTCTCCTTGTTGTTGACTGATTGGTTGAGAATCATAACCCGATTCGATGGACCTTGATCTTACCGAAGAGTGATTACATCTCCAAATTAATTTGCGCAAGCCGTCAGGCAATCCGGAATTTTTCAGGGTGTTATTCATTTATGTGCTTGAAAGTAGTGAATTCGCCGATGACACTTCACTTATGAAAATGACGCCTTGTTCATCTCCTGTTTCTGCTGGCCTTGGCAAGCCGAGCCAAGCGGCACCTATCGGGCATGGCCTGAAGGCGCCACTGTTTGGCACCACACCCGACCGGATGAACAGCGCAGATTCTTTTCTGAGCAGTCAGCCGGATATGCCGCCAATCCTGCAGGCGATTCAGGAGGGCGATTTCGATCGGTTGAAAACGCTAGTGGCGCAAGGGGCCGATGTAGATGAGGAATGGGACGTCGATGGTACCACGCCTTTACTGGCTGCCGCCGAACAAAACAAGCTGAAGGCTGCCGCCTTCCTCATTCAATCAGGCGCTTCGGTCAACCAAGGGGACAGTTACAACCGAACCCCATTAATGGTGGCCGCGTTGGAAGGGCACTACCACATGGCCCAATTGTTATTATCGGCTGGTGCATTGGCCCATTTCAAAGATGAATATGGCGAAACAGCGCTGACCTATGCGACATCTCAAGGGTATAGTAAGTTGGCGCAATTGCTGCTGACCGTGGATGATTCCGTGAGCGGACTGGGGCCATTGGAGCTCTTGGCATTCGCAACGGAAGCAGCGCGTCAAGATCAGTATGGCTTATTGAAACAGTTATTGAGCTTGCCAGCCCTGTATTCCCTCTTTAGGCTATTGAGTGCGCATGAACGGGCCAGCACGCTCCCCACTCTGCACCAGGAGCCTAATCATCCTATTTGCCAGTGCCTAAGAAAAAATGGCTTCAAAGCGTTTTTGAACAAGCACTTGGGCTAAGTCACCAAAAAGCCCGAGTGACTCGTTTGGAGCGACTCGGGCTTTGATGATGCGGAGCAGGGCTTATTTCAGCGGATTTAACGCTTCTGGCGTCAATTTCAGTTTGCCTTCGTTGAGCAGCAGGCCCAACTGTACCAAAGAGGTCAACTTGGGATTGGTCAAAATACCCGCCGTCTCCAGCAGGTTGACGCCGCTACCACTTTCCTTGGACATCCGGTAGGCCAGGTAATGATCCTTGAATACCAGTGCCAGCGGCACATGCAAGAGATTCCCCTTGGCAAGGCGAATGGCATTGTAAACATTGGGGGCCACCGCCTGAATGCCATTCATGACGAAGCCATCTTTTTTTCCGCTCAGCTGCTGGGCGGCAATGGTGGTGGCATAGGCCAGCGATTTTTTACCAATTTCCGTGTTAGTAACGCTTTTTGCTTGTCCGATACCGTTTCGGATGGGAGCGGGCAGTTTGGGGTAAACATAGGATTCAAGCGGGTTAATGCCAAGCATGGTTTAAATCTCCCAGAGTTGTGATTGGTTGAGCGTGAATTTTGAATACTGATATAACTATCTGCACTAATAAAACATCTCAACTTCCGTTTGGAACAGGACAAATGTCCTATCTTACATTTTTCTGGCTTGGGAAACCCTTGGAAGGGTCATAAGGGCCTGTCTATCGGTTTTTTTTACTCTATATCGCCATCAATATTGTTAAAAAATGTAAACCCCGCAACTTCTGAACCGCACCTTTCCGTATTGAGTCACCTTTATCTTTCACACCCAACCCCATTGCCTTGCGGAGAAAAGCCTTGCCAAATACAATTCAGCGCAATCCCTACTCAATTATTCCTCTAAATTTATCCACCATCGCCCGGAAAAGCCTGCCAGTTCTTAATCAATCTAACAGATCTCCCGAGGTGCGATTTGGGCAAACCGCCGCCGATAGCCTCACCTACAGTTTGCCTGAGTGGGCAAAATCGGTTGAAAAACCCGCTGTAACCTTGGCCGATTTGAAAGAAACGTTTAACACGGCCGATAACAAGCCGTCCAAAAATGGCTCCAAACCCAGTCTGGCTGATTCCTTCAAAATGCTGAAGGAGGGGATAGGCAAGCTCCGCAGGCTGAATAAGTGGAATCAGGCCATTCGGCATACGTCTCGCAAGTATTTACCCGCACAGGCCAAAAAGGATCTCAGAAACTACTTATGGACAGTGGGCCTGTTTGATCGCCTTTTCCGCAGAAACCGCTTTGAAATTATGTCTATTGTGCATCAGGGGCCTGAAGCCATCAAGAAAAGACAAACTATCGCTCAACGCAAAGCATCAACTCTGCTTCCTTATCTTCAGGAGTTTGTTGATATTTTGAGTAATCCTCAAAAAAGAAAAGAGTTTACAGCCAGTCTTCCTGCATCCGCAAAATTGGTTCTGGGAGTTTTAAGCCCATTCATCAAATATGGTCTAAACAAACAAATAAAGTCCATCAAAAATGAAATGTCTTTATTAAACAATGTTCCCCCGGTGCCTCAAAAAGAATTTGAGAAAGAACTGAACACCCTAAAAAGCCAGTTTAACAGCACAAATCCAAACGATCCGATTCAAGAGATTGGCAAAGTGCTGAACGCAGGCTCTATTGGCCAAGTTTTTGAGGCCAAAACCAAAAGCGGTAAAACACTGGTTTTAAAAATGGCCAAGCCCAAAATCACCAAAGAGTACCTGGAAGGCTATAAGCCCTACTTATACTTTATGGAACAATTGCTGACCAGCGCTGAGCCCAGTCAACAAAAGAAAGCCGCCGTGGCCGCGGAACAGTCGGTAACCTTGCTTAAAGGGGAAATTGATTTTAAGCAAGAAGCCGCCAACACTCAAAAAATTCGGGAAACCGTGTCTAAATTGGGGCTTACCGGCTTTCAAGTGCCCGACGTCTTGGCCGCCACGGAACGGGGCATGGTCTTGCCCTATGTGGGTCAAAAAGACTTTGCCGACATGTGCCAGCCAGAAAAAGATGAAGTGCTTCTGAAAATGGTGCCGGATCTGGCCAAGTTGATGCTTTTATCCCCCTATAAACCTTTGGACATTCACGCTGGGAATATTCGCTCCAAGGATGGACAGTCCAATGGCGTCCCTTTTCTTATCGATCACGGGCGTCAGGCCAATTTAAACCCAGAAGCCCATCAGAAATTATTACGACTACTGGTTTTGTCAGAAGCCAAGGGCCTTTATAGCATGTTTCAAACGCCTGAGGGCATACAAGCAGCTGAAGACGCTTTAAAGCTCGATGAACGTCGTCATCAAAAAGCCCTTTCCATTTTGGCCCAATTGAAAGAATTACACTTAATTCATGGGTTTGAGGATGAACTCCGTAAATATGAGACGTCAGACAAACCGACACCAAAAGAGCTCATTGAAAAATTACAGAAAAAACAAGCTTTAATTTACCAAAAGGCTACCCAAATAGAGCAGCACGCAAAGCTCGTTCTGGAGTTACAACCTTCAATATCCGAACTGTTTGGACTGCCACCAGTTCGAACTAAAAACGCCGTTGGCAATGGCTACGATGAACAATCCAAGTACAAACTGCCGACCCTGCTAAATGCCTGGGGCAACGCCTTGCCTGAGACAAACAGCCAGAATGGGCAAGGCTTATCCACCCAGACCATCCCCCGATCTGATCTCTATAACTATCACATGAAAATGGCAGCCATTATGCGACCGTACTTCTGGACCGAAACCAATGCCGAAGAAAACAAAACCCTGCGAGAGAAACTCAGCACCCTGACCCGTCAGGACTTTCAGGCTGCCTTCAGAGACCCCTTATTTACAACATCAAGCTATGCGCTTTTTGATCTGGAAGACCGTATTGATAAACACCTATTTACCTCCGCATTTAAAACACACTCTGATCACTCAGCAGAAACAACCGAAAAACTGGAAACCGAGTTTAAGCAAGCCCTGCAAACGCTCTTGCAACCCGGCAACAAAAAAGGCGATTTGCTGGTTCGAGCGTATCGGGTGAATACCCGGGTTCAGGACATGGCTAAATCACTGACGGATGGCCTGTGCCAGACAGAGCCTACTATCGCTGCCGATCCAGAATCCTATGATCAATTATTGCGATCGGTAGAAAACCGTCTGCGCAACGATCTTCATTTAACTGCTGACGCATTCTATAAGGATAACTATTTGGGGCAGGAGAAAAGAGGCCTTTTACGCTAGGGTGCTGGCATAAAATAATTAGCCTTGAATTGAGCCGGTAGCAGGATGCAAATCGTCTTTGATTCCGAGTATTTTAGAGAGCAGGCAGGAAGGTGAATAAGGCATGCTTTCACGATGACGGGCACTCAATCTCAACAACCGGTTGGATCAAAACAACCCGCTGGTCATCCGGAAGATTTACGGGGCTACGCGCAAACCTCTGTGGAAGCGGTCTTGCAAATGCACCGAACCAGCCTGGAAGGCTTGACTGAAGCCGAGGCGGGAGTCCGACTGGCTCAATTTGGGCTGAATGAGGTGGCCAAAAGCAAGCATCATTCCTGGTGGCTTCGGTTATTAAAAACATTTAACAGCCCCTTTAATTACCTGCTCATGGGGTTGGGGATCATTTCATATTTCAGCGGGAATCACCCCTCGGCCCTCATGATTGGGGTGATGGTGCTGTTAAGCGCACTGCTTCGCTTCATTCAGGAGACACGCTCCAGCCGGGCGGCTGAAAAGCTTCAGGAGTTGGTCACCAATCGGGTCAGTGTGCGCCGACGCCCCAGCGAGACTGTACCCGGACAACGGCAAGAGATTTCATTAAAAAATCTGGTGCCGGGAGATATCATCACGTTGGCCTCGGGTGACCTCATTCCGGCGGATGTACGGGTGATCGAGGCTAGGGATCTGCACATTAACCAGTCCGCTTTGAGTGGGGAATCGTTTCCGGTTGAAAAAAATGCGGCACCGGATATGGATAACCAAAAAAACCTGATTGAACTCACTAATCTGTGTTTTATGGGCAACAGTGTGGTTAGTGGTATGGGGACGGCGGTGGTTCTACACACTGGAAATCAAACTTATTTTGGCAATTTGGCCACCAGAATTGTGGATGAGGAGCCACCCAGTAGCTTTGATCAGGGCATTAACAACCTGAGCTGGCTGCTGATTCGTTTTATCACGGCGATGGTGCTGATCATTCTGCTGGTCAACGGACTGACAAAAGGAGACTGGTTAACGGCCTTGCTGTTTGCCTTGGCCGTGGGCGTGGGTCTAACCCCGGAAATGCTGCCCATGATCATCACCACCAACCTGTCGCGGGGCGCCTTGGCCATGTCTGGCAAAAAGGTGATTGTGAAACGGTTGTCTTCCATCCAGAATTTAGGGGCCATTGATGTATTGTGCACAGACAAGACCGGCACCCTCACCCAGAACAAAGTGATTTTGTATCGACACCTCAACCTCCATGGCGAGGAAAGCCTGGAGGTGCTCAAGTACGCTTACCTCAACAGCTATTTTCAATCGGGATTAAAAAATTTATTGGATGAGGCCATTTTGGCCCATGCCAAAGAAGATGACGGTCTAAAGATCGAGAAAGACTTTAGCAAAGTCGATGAAATTCCTTTTGATTTTGAGCGCCGTCGCCTTTCAGTGGTGCTTACAAAGGAGGGTCAGCATACTTTGATTTGCAAGGGAGCCATTGAGGAGACCCTGAGCGTTTGTACCCATATTCACGATAAGGGCCGGGAGTATGCCATGACCCCTGCCCTTCGGGAGCAATTGAAAAAAGACACTCAAAAGCTGAGCCAAGAAGGGTTTCGAATCATTGTGGTGGCTTATAAAAATGTGGAGGCCAGCCAAACAACCTACACCGTTCAGGATGAGCGAGACATGACCTTGCTGGGATATATTGCGTTTCTGGACCCGCCCAAGGAGACCACCGCCCAAGCCATTCGGGACTTGAGTCAATTGGGCATTGAACTCAAAATCCTGACCGGGGATAACGAGTTGATCACGCAAAAAATTTGCACGGTCGTGCAACTACCGGTCAAAGGCATTTTACTGGGACCCGAGATTGCCTTGCTGAGCGATGAAGCACTGGCGGAACAGGTAGAGAACACCACGATATTTGCCAAGCTGACCCCGGAGCATAAGGAGCGGGTGATTCAGGCCCTTCAGAAAATGAATCATGTGGTGGGTTTTTTGGGAGATGGCATTAACGATTCTCCGGCGTTGCGGGCGGCCGATGTGGGCTTATCCGTGGAGAACGCCGTGGATATCGCCAAGGAGTCGGCGGATATGATTTTGCTGGAACAAAGTTTGCTGGTGTTAAAGGACGGGGTGGTGGAGGGCCGGAAAGTCTTTGGCAATATTATCAAGTACATTCGCATGACCACCAGTTCCAATTTTGGCAATGTGTTTAGTATGTTGGGGGCCAGTTTTCTGTTGCCGTTTTTGCCCATGAGCCCGGTGCAAATTTTGGCCCAGAATTTGTTATACGATTTTTCCCAGACGGCCATTCCTTTTGACAAAGTGGATGAAGAATTTCTGGTTGCGCCGCACCGTTGGGAAATCCCCAATATTGAGCGTTTTATGCTAACCTTTGGCCCGGTGAGTTCGTTATTTGACTACTGCCTGTTTGGGGTGATGTGGTTTGTTTTCAAGGCCAACACGGTGGAGCAGGCGGCTTTGTTTCATACGGGCTGGTTTATTGAGGGCTTACTGTCACAGCTTTTGATTGTGCATTTCATTAGAACGGCCAAAATTCCCTTTGTGCAAAGTTGGGCGGCTCCTCAGCTTTTGGTGCTGACGGCCACCATGATTGGCATTGGCATTTATCTCCCCCATTCTCCACTGGCCCCGTTTTTTGGCTTTGTGAACTTACCCGGCGCCTATTTTGTATGGTTGTTGGCCATTCTGGTCAGTTATTTTATTCTCACCCAATTGGTCAAGCGCTGGTTCATCCGAAAATTCGGCTATGGGTAAACTGTTAGTTAGTGGCTGATGGGGCATGAACATCCCAATTTTAAGCTTCAGTCAGTGTGTCGGCGTTCTTTTTAATGTCTCTCAATTTTTTAAAATTTAATTATTGACTCCGTCTTGGGGATGGATTTTCCTTCTAGTGCCCTCAGATGCAGAGGTTTTTATTCCAAATTTTAAGTGCGGATCTAACATCGGCATTAACTCACGTAAAGCTCTATACATTCTTCTATCAAAGCCCATTTCTTCTAACATTGGGGTATGCATTAGTATTTCCATAGATTTTGCAAACTTACTCTGAATTCTCAATGACTCTTCAGCATCTCCTAATTTAGCAGCCTTGTAAGCTTCTAAAGCCAATTCATATATCCACGGCAGGTCGTCTCGGAAAAGGCTTGCAGCAATAAGAAACTGTATTGGGTCACTTGGTCCATCACAAAACCGATGTGACAATTCAATCAATAACATGGGATGAAATTTTGTTCTTTTGGGCTTTTTCAAAGAAGAGTCATCATCTATTACGTCTCTAAATCGCATTTCTAGTGAGCGTATACCTGATACAAGCTCCTCAAGAATTTCCCCTTGAGGTCTAGAATGCTTTGAAGATGAACTATTTGGAATTGTTTTAATCTGGTTCTCAAACTCATTCCAAGAGATAGAAAATAACTTATCCAATCGTTCATCTGGAATTGGTGTAGCCGCAACTTTATTCAAGCTTAAAACAAGCTCTTTCATCCCAGCGCATTCTACTTTTTTAGCTTGAAATTGCGCAAGAGGCCCCGAGATCTCTTTGAATTCTATATCTAATAAAAGTGGTATCACTCGACCATCTTGCATGGACTTTGCAAGAGCGCCAGCTTCAAATAGTATCCAAGGAGCATTTAAATTCTCTTTTGTTATACAAATAATTCCAAAGTTACAATCTTCTAAATTCTTTGCTACTTCGATTCCCCACCTTTCACCTGCATGAATATCAGATTGTGATAGCCAAGGCTCAGTATAGTGTAGAACTAATGGGAACCAATTGTGTAATGCCTTTGCCAAAGCTTCACTTCGTTCACCACTCCAACTAATAAAAACCTTCATTTACAGTCTCTCCCTATAAAAGATTTTCTGGATTCAACAGAGTTCAAGTCTTAAACGGTGGTGAGGTAACATTAATAAGTCATTTGTCTATATCCTATCAACCTTTACTCAGCCCCTCAACAAACACAGCCCCCGACTTAGCGGAGGCTTTATAAAAAATGGTCGGGATGACAGGATTCGAACCTGCGACCCCTTCGTCCCGAACGAAGTGCGCTACCAAGCTGCGCTACATCCCGATGTGTATTTGGTCACAGTGTATTATGGGGGAAAGGGGGGCGCATGGCAACCCTGTCCCCCCGAGCGGCAAAATCACCGCACCCACGCCGAATAAAAGAGAGTAGATATCTGCAATCAATACTTCATCCCATAGCTGAATGGGGAATAGCCGCAAACTCATCCTTACTTTAAACTGGGTTTCAAGGAATATGGATGCTGGTAATTTGGCCAGCATTTTTCGCGCATAATACTTTCCGCTCTTGCAACCAACGATATATATAGAAGGAAGGCTGTATGGTCGTTCATTACGACGATTGTCCCGACTGTGGATTCTGGGATCTGGCTCCCAGGCAAATTTTGGTAGGTTGTGTATCCCAAGGCACGTCCTCATCCCGAGAGTATCGGGAAATTCTGACCCTAAAATGCCAAAACTGCGGCTGGCTGGGGGAACAACCACTTAAGAAGCACTGTGCAGTTTAAATGTCTTTCAACGCTTCAGAAATGACCCAACCTGCGCTCCAGCAGGCTTGAAAGTTAAAGCCGCCAGTCAAACCGTCTATATCCAGAATCTCTCCGCCAAAGTACAAACCCGGCACTCGCTTGCTTTGCAGGGTTTTGAAATCGACTTCTTTGAGGGCCACCCCGCCGCAACTCACAAATTCTTCTTTGGAAGGGCTTTTGCCCGTGACCTGCAAGGGCAGTCGCTTCACGTTTTCCACCAGCCGATTCAGCGTTTTTTTGCCAATCAGTTCCGCTTTTTCTTCCAGATGGGCCCCGCTTTCTAGCAGCAAGGCTTGCCACAGCCGGTTGGGCAGCGCCGGGAATGAGATGTTTCCCAGTTTTTTCTTGCCGTCCGTGTGCATGAACCGCGCCTGAAGCGTATCCCGCAAAGCGTCTTCTGACTGGGTGGGCAGGCAATCCAGAGTGAGGGTTGCCTGATACCGGCTCTCAGCCAAGGCACGGGCCCCCCAGGCCGATAAGCGATAAATCAGCGGGCCGGATAAACCGGTGTGGGTAATCAGTACCGGGCCTTCCGCAGTAAAGGTTTCTGTTTTATGGGTGCCTTTAACCACCAGCTTGCCCTTGGCCTGAGTCAGGGCAATGCCTTGCAGATCGGTCAGTACCGCATTATGAATCGTGAATGGAAACAGGGATGGCACCGGGGGCAGAATGGTATGGCCCAAGCCCTTCGCCAACTCCCACCCAATCGGGCTGTAGCCAGTGGCCAGCACGCACAAGTCAAACTGATCGACGGCCTGGGCGGTGCTGATTTCAAAGCCCGTATCAGTTTTCTGGATTCCTTCCACCCGGCTTTGGTTGTGAATACGAATGCCATGCCGTTTGGCCAAGGCATGAAACAACTCCAGCACTTCCCCAGAGCTATCCGATCGGGGGAACATGCGTCCGTCCGGCTCGGTTTTCATCTTTAAACCCCGTTGTTCAAACCACTTGACGGTGTCTTTGGGCTGAAAGCGTGCAAACAGGGATTTTAGCTCTCGTTGCCCACGGGGATAGAATTCCACCAGCCGGGTGGGGTCAAAACAGTGATGGGTCAGGTTGCAACGTCCTCCGCCCGAAATGCGCACCTTTTGCAGGGGCTTGTGTCCGGCTTCAAAAATGGTGATCTCCACCGCGGGATTCTTTTCGGCGGTATTAATAGCCGCAAAAAAGCCAGCGGCCCCGCCACCGATGATGGCGATTCGTGGCCGGGATTCCCCGGTAGGGCTGGGCTTGGCATGGGCTGGATCTGGTGTTGCAGGCATGCACCCAGTATAATCAAAAAGCCCAATTTTTGCTGTCTGGTTTGCCTTGTTCACAGGGTTTAAAGGAGTCTCTCATGTCGGAAACCACTCGTCCAAGCCATTTACCGGTGCCGCCCGTCACCCTGGAAACTTTGGCTTCTGTCACTCCTGGGGCCAGCTTAAAAGGTAACGGGGCCATTGCCATCACCAGTTTGGCCCATCCTAAAATGATGACGTCTCCAGATGAAGCGGTCCTGATTCTGGACGCCGGGGCTTTAAAATTATTGCCCCATAGTCCCATCCCCGTCAAAACCGCCGTGGTGGCCGCCGATATTGAAGTGCCTGACGGTCTGTTTGATGGTTATATTACGGTTAAGCGCCCTCGCTTTGCCCTGGCCACTCTGTTGACTGTTTTTGAAAAGCCTTTGCATGCCCATTCAGGCATTCATCCCACGGCGGTTATTGAAGCGTCGGCTCAGGTGCATCCGTCCGCTTCTGTGGGCGCTTTTGCTTATGTGGGCGAAAAAGCCCAAGTGGGTGCGGGTTGCGTGTTGATGCCCCATGTCACCATTGGCGCTGAAGCGCGGCTGGGTGCGGGATGTGTTTTGCATTCCGGGGCTCGGGTGGGTGAGCGGGTGATGATGGGCCAGCGGGTGATTTTACAGCACAACGCCAGCATTGGGGCCGATGGCTTCAGTTATGTCACGCCGGAACCGGGCAGCGTGGAAGCGGCCAAGTCCGGTGGTAAAGTGTCTGGGCAAAACACCGATGTCCTTCGTATCAACTCCATTGGCACCGTCATTCTGGAGGACGATGTCGAAGTGGGGGCTTGTGCCACCATCGATCGCTCTAATCTGGGTGCTACTGTCATTAAGAAGGGTACCAAAATCGATAACCTGGTGATGATTGGCCACAACAACGTGGTTGGTGAGAACTGCCTCATTGTTTCTCAGGTGGGTATTTCCGGCAGTTGCGAAATTGGCAACCGGGTGGTTATTGCCGGTCAGGCGGGTTTGGCCGATCACTTAAAAGTCGGCGATGACGCCATTATTATGGCCAAGTCCGGTGTGATGCGTGATATTGAACCCAAGGAAGTGGTGGTGGGTATTCCTGCGATGCCCCGTCGGGAAACCTTTCAGACCCTCATGTACATGGGCAAGCTGCGGGAATTGTTTCAGGAGGTTAAAAGCCTCAAGAAGCGCTTGAATGAGCTGGAAAGTCAGCAGCCGGAGTCCACTCAGCCTGCCAAGGTCGAGGTCTAGCGATGTCCTCGGCCATCACTGCCCCCATTCACGTTTCTGGCATTGGGGTTATTACCGGCAAGTCCGTGGATGTCAAAATTGAACCGGCCGATCCGGGCCATGGCATTGTGTTTTACCTCGATGGGGATGCTGCGGTTCCCGCGCTTCTGGAATCGGTGGTGCAAACCGATCGGGGAGTTACGCTGGCCAGCCGGTACGGACAAGCGTTATCGTCAGTTTTGTCGCCTGTTCTATCAATAGTTGAACATTTTCTCTGTGCTGCCGCTTTGGCGGGATTGTCTGATTTGAAAGTGTCGGTCTCCGGTGCCCCGGAAATGCCCATTCTGGATGGCAGCGCCCAGGATTGGCTGAAGGTTTTTGCCGCTCATTTTGACTTGCGGCCTCCCGAACCCGCCATTGCCCTGAATCAGGCGGTTTTTTACCGCCATAACGACGAGATTGCCATTTATGCCGTGCCAGACACCCACTTTAAAATTAGCTACAGTGTGGATTTTGATCATCCTGATTTGAAAAGCCGCTGGGTGCGCTGGGATAGCGGCACGGATAACCCGGCCCTGATTGCCACCGCTTGCACGTTTGGCTATGTTAGTGAGCTACCCGCTTTGCAGTCAAGGGGCTTGGCCTTGGGGGCCAGTTTGGAAAACTCTCTGGGTCTGTTCGAGCAGGGTGGCTATAGCCGAACCCTTCGTCATGAAGACGAGCCCATTTATCACAAGGCTCTGGATCTCATTGGCGACCTCAGTCTGATGGGAATCAATCCGTTGGCCATCAAGGCTCACGTGTTTGCCCTGAATGCCGGACACAGCAGCCACGTCCCCTTTGCTCGCCAATTGCGAAAGGCCTTGCGTTTGGTAGAGTAATTGTACCGTTTCGTTTTCATTTGGGGGCGCTTTGGTTATAATGCTCCCTAAGTGACGATATGGAGCCTGTTTTTGACGTGGGAACCCCGGTGATGATGGACAAACCAAACAATACTCAACCAAGCACTGAAATGACCGAGCAAGCTAAGCCCGCCAGCGATGCTGTGTTGCTTTCCCCTCAACGCATTCGCGACATTATGAGCGTCCTGCCCCACCGCTACCCTTTTATTCTGGTGGATCGGGTTACTGAAATCGAGCCGGGTAAGCGGATTAAGGGTTATAAAAACGTAACCATCAACGAACCGTTTTTCCAGGGGCATTTCCCCGGCGACCCCATTATGCCCGGTGTTTTACAACTGGAAGCATTGGCCCAGTTGGGCGTGTTATTGCTGAATACCGTTCCCGGCGCCCAAGGCAAACTGGCTGTTTTTGCCGGTATGAACGATGTGCGCTTCCGCCGCATGGTCATTCCGGGTGATCGGTTTGACATGGAGTGCGAAATCCTGAAGTTGCGCTTGCCCATTGGCAAAATGTCCTGCAAGGCGTATGTAGATGGGGAATTGGCCGTAGAAGCTGAAATTATTTGCTCTCTGGTGGATCGGGAGACCACGGCAACCGATTAACCGATTCCACGGACTGATTCAAAGATGACATTCGAAAAAGATCGAGGCTGACTGTATGTTGATTCATCCTACCGCCATTATTGATCCCACCGCGCAACTGGGGGATCAGGTTCAGGTTGGCCCGTATGCCATTGTGGGGCCGCATTGCGTGGTAGGTGATCGCACCCGATTGGATGCCCATGCTGTGTTGAAGAGCCACGTGAAGCTGGGAGAGGACTGTCAGGTCTCTTCTGGTGCCGTGTTGGGTGGCGATCCTCAGGACTTCAAGTTCAAAGGGGAGCCGACCTATGTGCGCATTGGCAATGGCAGTATCATTCGAGAATGTGTGACCGTGAACCGTTCCACCGGTGAAGGCAATGAAACGATTGTCGGGGAAAAAGCCCTGTTGATGGCTTATGCCCATGTGGCCCACAACTGTATTCTGGGTGATGAAGTGATTCTGGCCAACGCCGTGCAACTGGGCGGCCACGTGGAAGTGGGCGATTTTGCTTTTCTGGGCGGCAGTTGCGCCGTGCATCAGTTTGTGAAAATTGGCAAATTGTCCATCATGGGGGGCTTAAGTGCCGCCCGCCAAGACTTGCCGCCGTTTGCCATGCTGGATGGACGCCCGGCCATGGTGGGGGGCTTGAATAAAATAGGCTTGAAGCGTCGGGGGTTTGATTTGGCTTCTCGTACTCGACTGAAACGGGCTTTCAAGATCATCTTTTTCTCACAGATGAATTACAAACAGGCCATTGAAGTCGTGCATGCCGAAATTGAAACCGATCCGCTCATTACCGAGCTGGTCAACTTTATTCAAAACTCCACCAAGGGCATTTATCGACCCTCTCGGTTGAGAGGCAATCGAGCCACCGCGCCTGGGAACATCGGCAATCTGGAAGACGCGGATGAAGCGGAATTCTTATCCGATTCCATGCTTTAGATGGCAGCCTCCCTTGAACAGCTTGCGTCATTGACTTCAGGAGAAACGGCTTATGCCCCAGCGTGAATTTAAGGCGGTTATCTTGGCAGCAGGCAAAGGGACTCGCCTGAAGAGTGAGTTGCCCAAGGTCCTGCATCCCCTGTTTGGCAAGCCCTTGCTGATGCGGGTGCTGGATACGCTGGGCGGACTTCAGGCGGCGGAAGCCTGCGTGATCATCGGCCATGGCCGGGAGCAGGTGACTCAGGCTTTAGCAGCTTATGAGGCCGATTACACCATTCAAACCGTGGTGCAGGAGCCCCAATTGGGCACCGGGCATGCCTTGTTACAGGTGCGCCAAAAGTTAGCCGACTGGCAAAACTTTACGGGCGATGTGTTGATTCTCTCCGGGGATGTGCCTTTGCTGACCGTGGAGACCCTGGCCACACTGCTGGAAACCCATCAGGGCACCCAGAATGACTTGACGGTGCTGGTGGCCACCATGGACAATCCCTTTGGCTACGGTCGAGTGATTACCGAGGGGCACACCGTGTTGCGGGTGGTGGAGCAAAAAGACGCCAGTGAGGCTGAAAAGCAGGTTCAAACCATTAACACCGGGGTTTATTGCCTGAATTGGGCCAAAATTTCCCCTCTATTGGAACAACTGTCCAGCGATAACGCCCAGGGCGAGTTTTATCTGACCGATGTGATTGCCTTGGCCGTGCAGGCTGGCTACCGGGTGGGCTTGTCCCATCTGGATGATCCGGATGAAGTGCTGGGGGTGAACGCGCGAACGGATCTGGCCCAATGCCATGCGGTGCTGAATGAGCGCACCCTGAACCGTCTGATGGCAGAGGGGGTCACAGTTTTACATCCGGCTTCTACCTTTATTGCCCCGGAAGTGCGTATTGGGGCCGATTCCACGGTATTACCCGGCTGCTATTTGCAAGGGGATATTACTATTGGCAAACGCTGCATGATTGGACCCCATACCACCATGAGCGGGGTGGTGGAGATTGCCGATGATGTCAAAATCCTGCAATCCGTGGTGCGGGACAGTCGTATTGGGGCCTTTACCAACGTAGGGCCCTTTGCCCAATTGCGGGATGGGGTGGAAATCAGTCACCACGTCAATATCGGCAACTTTGTGGAAGTGAAGAAAACCCGGATTGATCACCATACCAACGCCGCCCATCTGGCGTATCTGGGCGATGCGGAGCTGGGAACCGACGTTAATATCGGGGCAGGCACCATTACGGCCAACTACGACCCGGTGCGGGACATTAAAGAGCGCACCATCATTGCCGATGGGGCCAAGGTGGGTAGTAATTCCGTGTTGGTGGCCCCGGTCAGCGTGGGAGAAAATGCCAGCGTGGCCGCCGGATCAGTGATTACCAAAGACGTGAAGCCCTGGAATCTGGCCATTGCCCGAGGCCGCCAAGTGGAAATCAATGGCTGGGTCAAACGAGCCAAAGGCATTACCGAGGTCACTTCCTAGCATTTACCTGTCCAAATGAATGACGCCCGTAATGCTGGCGTCCATGAATTGCTGGTAAGTTGGCTGAAGATAACTTGTGAAGGCAGCCTTGCCTAATTTTATTGCGCTGAATGAGTCACTTTTTGGCACACTTCCTGGGTCAACCAGGGAAAAGCGGCTTTTTCACCAAAGCCAATACCAAATTCATTTAAAATGGAGAATTGCACCAGATCATCCAGCGGCAGTTCAGGAGGAATGGCGCTTTTCTGGTTAATGGTGGTGATATCACTCTCTGAGCTGATTAACATATCCTTAAATTCCGAATTCAGCCAAAGCAGAATGGCGTTGAGCCGTTGGGGGTCATACAGTTCCAATACTTGGGAAAGCTGAGGATGGAGGGTCATAGTGGTAGTCCTAAAAAATTCCCTTTGAACGGCTTTGCTAGTAACAACTATACTTATAAAAAGGGGCTTTCCCTTGAATTGATCCGGATAGGGCGTGTATGGGCCAAAGTTTACAAAAATTCAAGGACTGTGTGTCCGCAATACCGGGCCAAACGCTGCGGGTTTTGCTGACCTTGGCTTTGGGCTGCTGTTTGGTCAATTGCGGTGGGGATGCCCAGTCTTCCAAAACCCGTATTCAGCTATCCACCTGGGGGAGTGCTCAGGAAGTTACCGTGCTGAAGACTCTGCTGAGGGATTTTGAGCGTGGCCATCCCAAAATACAGGTTCAATTGCTGCACATCCCCGAAAACTACTACCAAAAGCTGCACATTCTGGTGGCAGGGGATATGGCCCCGGATGTCATTTTTACCAACAGTCTTAGTTTCCCCATTTACGCCTCTCAAGGCATTTTTCGGGATTTGCGGCCGTATTTGGCTCCCAAAGCCACCGGCGCGTCTGATGGGGCATCGGAGGCGTTATCAGAGGCCCAGTTTTATCCCCAAGCTTTAAAGGCGTTCACCTGGCAGCCCGCCACGGGAAAGCCCGTTTTGGGGGCCTTACCGCGCGATATTTCCAATGTGGTGATCTTCTATAACCGGGATTTACTAACCCAGGCAGGACTTAGCGCCCCCCAGCCCGGTTGGAGTTGGGAGCAGTTTCGGGAAATGGCCGACCGCTTGACCGTGGATGTGAACAATGACGGCGATCCGGATCAGTTTGGCATCTCGTTTTACAGCACCCCGCCCTTGTTCTGGTTACCCTTTGTGTGGAGTGCCGGTGGGGACTTATTCAGCCCGGATTTGCGACAATTTACCCTGAATCAGCCGAAGGCGCTGGCGGGGCTGCGCTTTTACGCCGACTTGCGCAACAAGTGGCATGTGGCTCCCAAAAAGGTGGAAAGTGGTGGCGCCAGTATGAGCCAGTTATTTTTACAGCAAAAAGTGGCCATGCTGGTCAGTGGGCGGTGGAGTGTCCCTGTATTTCGGGAGCAGGCCAAGTTTCACTGGGACGTGGTGCCCTTGCCGGTCGGTCCCAGTGGGCAGTCCCGGGTGGGCATCGATGCGTCTGGCTATGCCATTTCCGCCAAAAGCAAGCACCCTGCGGAAAGCTTTGAATTGATTCGGTTTCTCCTCAGCAAAACGTCGGTGCGCACGGTGACCGAAAGCGGCCTGATTGTTCCGTCCCGCCCGGATGTGGCCACCTCGGCGGCTTTTTTATCGCCGGATCAGGCGCCGGCACACGGGCAGGCGTTTTTGGATGTGATTCCACAGGGTGTTCCTACCCATACCCCGCCCCGCTGGAATGAAGTGGCTGAAGAACTGGGCTTGGCATTGGAGCCGGTCTGGGACGCGCAGCAAGATGCTGGAGAGGCCATGAATCAGGCCAAGCCTAAAATGGATGCGTTACTGGAGGTGAGCCCATGAAGGCGTATTCCAAGCAAGATATTCGTTGGGCCGGGTTGTTTTTGGCCCCCTGTTTGCTGGGCCTGCTCATTTTTACCTATCTCCCCATTCTGGCCTCGTTGGGCTTGAGTTTCTCCTACTGGAACCTGCTGGGCGTTCCTAAATTTGTGGGCTTACAGAATTACACGGCGGTGGTAAACGACCCCTTATTCTGGCGGTCATTCGGCACTACCTGGATCTTTGTGCTGGTGTCCGGAATTCTGGAGTTGGTGTTAAGCTTGTGGCTGGCCGTGTGGCTCAACCGGGCCATTCGGGGGCAGAGCTTCTTCCGGGCGGCTTACTTTCTGCCCTTTATTACCCCCATGGTCAGCGTTTCGCTGGTGTGGGGCTGGCTCTACGATCCCTCGTATGGGCTGTTTAACTGGCTGTTGCAGCAGGCTCACCTGATCGATAAGTCCATTCCCTGGCTGTATGACCCCAAAACGGCTTTGTGGGCGGTCATGATTTTGCGGGTGTGGAAAGACATTGGCTACAACATGGTCATTTTTCTGGCCGGGTTGCAAACGGTTCCCCCGTCCTTGTACGAATCGGCTCATCTGGATGGGGCCACCGGCTGGCAAACCTTTTGGCGGGTGACCTTGCCCATGATTACCCCCACCCTGTTTTTCGTGGGCATTATGACCCTGATTAACGGCTTTCAGGCCTTTGATTCGGTGTACCTGCTGACCCAGGGCGGGCCGGAGCACAGCACCGAGTTGCTGGTGTACTGGATGTTCAAAAACGCTTTCGAATTCTACAAAATTGGCCCAGCCTCAGCCATTGCCTACATTCTGTTTATGACCATTCTGGTCTTAACCCTGCTGCAATGGCAGTTGCGCAAACGTTGGGTCATGTACGAGGATGAAACCGCATGATGATGGGGAGCGCTCGCTGGAAAAACGCCGCGATATTGCTGCTGATGGCCGCAGGGGCCGTGCTGATGCTGCTGCCCTTTTGGGTCATGGTCATTACGTCTTTGGTAGGGCCGGATGAAGTCTTTCAGATGCCCCCCCGGTTGTGGCCCCAGCACTGGCATTGGGAGAATTACGGGCGGCTGTTTCAGCAAGCCCCCATGGCCTTGTACTTCTTTAATAGCGTATTGGTCAGTGTGGTCACCACGGTGGGGCATGTCCTGTTTTCGGCCATGGCCGCTTATGCCTTCTCCCGCTTGCACTTCCCGCATAAGAATAAGCTGTTTTTCGTTTTTTTGATAACCATGATGGTGCCTCCCCAGGTCAACATTGTGCCCCTGTTCTTCCTGATGAAGACCTTTCATTGGCTGGATAGCTACGCCGCCCTGATTGTGCCGGGTTTGTTCGGGGCCTTTGGGGTGTTTATGCTGCGACAGTGGTTTAATGGTCTGCCCAAGGAGCTGGAAGAAGCCGCCCGAATGGATGGCTGCAACCCCTGGCAGATTTTCTGGAAAGTGGCTTTGCCCCTGGCTACCCCGGCGTTGGCCGCTCTGGCCATTTTTGTGTTCATTAACACCTGGAACAGCTTTATGTGGCCCTTGATTGTGACCAATTCCGAAAGTATGCGCACTTTACCAGTGGGCATTGCCACCCTGAAGGGCAGTTTTCGGGACACCACTGACTGGACAGTGCTGATGGCAGCGGCCACCTTGTCGATTCTGCCGGTAATTGGGGTTTTCCTGATTGGGCAAAAGCAGTTTATGCAAGGGCTGCTATCGGGTGGGGTGAAAGAATAACAATATCGCTAGATGAACAGGGCGTGGCGTTCCAGGGCTTTGAGCGATTCATATGACAATCCGGCTTCCGAGAGTTCTTCCGGCTCAATGTGAAAGAGTTCAATCAGGCGCAAGGCTTGGGGATGGACTTCAGAGAGGGCCAATTGATCTTGCACCTGGGCAATGGCCTGATTTCGGCTCATACTCTGACCTTCCTGAAACAGCCAGGGGGAAATCATTGATCGAATGCGTGTTTTTTGACTTTTTTTCATACTCAGCACAACTCAATAAACGTCTGGGTTTGTTTCCCAGCGTCTCTTCATCCACAAAACTACCGTGTATTCAGCATAGAGATCTCCTCAGGCGATCTCAAGCGGCAAATATACTACAATGGATCCAAGCAGGACGGAAAAAAGACAGTGGACAGCGGGATCAAGTAGGATCGATCTCATTGTTACCATTTAAACTTTTCTGTAGTTTCTTCAAGTATTATGAACAGGTACCCGTTGCGTGGTTTACATGGCTTGCAATGGACTCAAATTTAGTCGGTTGGAGCGGTGAGGATTTTCAGGTATGGCAAAAGCGATTAACTGGCCGTTGGTGTTTCGGGAGGAAGTGATTGCCGAGGATTGCGACGCCTTGCGCTTGGCCTGCCGTTTGGGCAGCTTGTACTACGAGAATCGCTACTGGGTGCCGGATGAGGTGGTGGACATTCGGGTGAACCACAAGAAGATCCGTAAGGCCAAAGTGGTGGGCGATTTGCGCCAGTGTACCCTGAACGATCTGACCGCTGATGATTTTCAGCGTTTAAAGTCCACGTTAAAAACGCCAGAAGCGTTGCGACAATTTTTATCCCAAACCTATGATCAGCCAGTCGACGCCGACACCCTGATCACGTTGGTGACCTATCAAAACTTGCCGGTGGTGCCGGAAGAAATCGAGGCGCAGGATGATCCCCATATTTAAGCCGCCGCTAGTAAGCCGCCGCTAGCCCCATGAGGGCGAACGGCGGCGGGTAACTGGGGCTTCTGTGGCGGTTATCCGGACAATAGCGACAGGGCAATGCTGGGGAAGGTATTGACCCGAGCCAGTGCATAGGCCCCGGCTTGTTGCAGGATTTGCAATCGGGCCAGGTTGGAGGACTCGGCGGCCACATCGGTATCCCGAATGGAGGAGAGTGAGGCGGAGACGTTGGTTTTGGCAATACTCAGGTAATCCATTCGATCACTCAGCCGGTTTTCAAATCCCCCAATAGTGGCCAGGTTACTGGTCACGGTGTTAATGGCCGTATCCACTTGGCCTAGCAAGGTGGTGGCGTTGGCCGCCGTGGCCAGGGTGGTTTGGGTGATGTTCAGGCCGCTGGCCCCAGTGGTGTTATTGCTAAAGGCGGTTTTGATGTCAATGGTGTCTGAGCTATTAGAGCCGGCTTGAATGTTAAAGGCCGCTCCACCGGAGATAGAGCCATCCAGCAGGTTAAAATCGCCGTAGGTGGAGCCGGAGGCAATACTGGTGATGGCGGCCAGCTCCGCTGTCAAACTGGCCTGATAGGCTGTGTACTGGGCTGAGCTGTTGGTGCCATTGGCCGCCGATACGGCGATTTCCCGGATGTTTTGCAAGTGCTCGTTGATTTGCTGCAAGGCGCTGTCGGCGGTTTCAACCATGCTTAAGCCCTGTTGCAGGTTGGTAGTGGCCGCATCGTACCCCCGGATCTGGGTGTTCATGGTTTCGGCCAGCATCATTTGGGCAGCCCCATCGGCGGCCCGGTTTAGCTTATAGCCGGATGACAGCCGCTCCAGGCTTTTGTTCAGCCGGTTGTTGGTCAGGTTCATGTATCGGGTAATGTTCAGCTCTAGGGCATTGCTGTTTAAGGTAATGGTCATAAGGCTTGTTCCTCTTGCTCACCATTTGGGTCCTGTTCCTGTAACCGGTTTGTCCTGATTGGACAACCTTAGGCGGAACTGTAGGGTGAGCGATTGGCTCGCAGTATTGCTTTTGCGGCAATATCGGCCAGATGAACTGAAATCTGGTGGCTGTGCTGATTCTCTTGGGTGACTTGCACCTGACTGTCGTTGTGAGGCAGGCCATACTGCTGCTTCCAGCTGCTAAAAGCGCCATGATGCAGGGCGGGCGCAAAGGCGCTGGATGGATTTGAAAGGGGTTGAGGATTTGGCTGATGTTGCATACCACGTCTCCTTACATTGTCTGGGCTGTGTTAAAACCCGGCACTCACTTCCTGAGAGTGCGATAGCCCGATGCGTCTGATGAACTAACCGTTTGATAAACTGACCTTGGAAACCAGGGTAGACAGGGCGGGAAAACCAGAACAGGCCAAATTCCCAGCCTTGATGATGTGAACAACGATTGTTCAATGTTAGAAGGTATCTGGTGTTCCCTATATCCCTGATGACCCTGAGCCGGATAACCCGGGCCGAATGACTCCGCTTGCATCAGCACCCTTCAGAGGGTGCTTGCGCTTCAATACGCTGATTTGGAATCACGGCTGTCTGTGGTGTTATCCGAAGTTTGATGAACTTGTTTTTATCCAATACTTTCTATCGGTCGTGATGCTGATTTGCTGAAGGCTTTTGGATTAAACCGTTACATTTCTTGATGTTCGATCTTGATGCTCTTAAAAACGCAAAAGCCCCGCTATTCAATAAGCGGGGCTTCGGCAACCGATTTGCTTGGGGCAGACTCACTCAGGCCCGTCGTCGACCGGCCATGGCCAGGGCCACTCGACAACTGGAGAGTGCTGCTTCTGAAGCGGCCATATTCTCCATAATCACTTTCAGTGTCTGGCTGGAAACACCCGTTGGCAGGGCTGGTCCTCCCAGACTGTTGATTTGTTGAATGGCGCTATCGGGAATAAACGTCATCGGGCTTTTGGGCATATAGGGTTCTCCTTGGTTGAAAGGGCAACACAAAATAATCCAAACGAGTTTGGGATGATGAGGACGAAGTTGCTTTAACTAGAACGGTGGTTTACTGCCGTTGCAGCAGGCTGAGAATTAAACGGGGGAGCTGGTTGGTCTGAGACAGAACAGTTGTGGCTGCCTCTGTCAGGATTTGCGCCTGGGTCATTTCGGCGGTTTCTGCAGCAATGTCTACATCTCGAATTCGGGAGTTGGAGGCTGAAAAGTTTTCCACGCCTTGTTCAAGGTTGCTGCTCACGCTTTCCAGCTCATTTTGAAAAGAGCCCACACGGGCGCGCTGCACGTTAACGGACCGCAATGCGGTGTCCACATCGGTGAGAAAGCTGGTGGCTACTGTGCTAGAGCTTAAGTCAATGGCCGCAATGCTTAGAAAAGTTGCTGGTGCGGACCCCACAATGCCTAACCCGTCTGCGCTGGCATCGGTTAAGGCAGAGCTAAGATCCAGCGTATTGGTGCCCGCATTGGAGTTTGGGCCAATCTGGACTTGGGCGTTGGTGGTTGTGCCGTCCAATAAATTAATGCCATTGAGGTTGGTGGCCGCCGCGATGCGGTCAATGTCGTTTAAGAGTGACTTGATTTCATTGCTGATGGATTGCCGGGAGACTGCATCGTTGGTGTCGTTGGCCGCTTGAACCGTCAGTTCCCGCACCCGTTGCAGGTTATCCCCAATAATACTCAGAGAGCCTTCTGCGGTCTGCAGCACGCTAATGCCATCCTGCGTATTTCGAGAGGCCTGATTCATCCGGCGAATGGAACTGGTCAGGTTTTGAGAAATGGTCAAACCGGCTGCGTCATCGGAGGCCCGGTTGATTCGATAGCCTGAGGAGAGGCGCTCTAGAGATTGCTTGAGATTTTTGGAATTGGTCCCCAGCCGACGTTGGGCAATCAGCGAGGTGATATTGGTATTTGGCACTAAAGACATAAGGCACGTTCTCCTTAACGTTTCCGCCATCGCCATTCCTTGGCGACAGTGTTTGGCAGGTTTGTTGATTTTGCTTTCGGTGGGTTTGGGTAAAAACTTGATAGTGACCGGCGGGGATTTCCTCCCAATGGATGACCCCAATATGCCGAAAGAGCTTGGTGTCTTGATGACACCTCCATTTTTGGGCTCAAACCCCTTGAAGCGTCTAGTTTTATGGTAAAGTAGAGGAAGAGAGTTCACGTGATACTTGTACGAAAGCGAGGGTTGGCCAGTGAAAATCGCTGTGATTGGGTCGGGCTATGTGGGAACCGTAACCGGAACTTGTCTGGCTGAAATGGGCCATCAGGTGGTTTGCGCCGATCTAAAAGAAGGTCGCATGCGGGATCTCCAGCAAGGCAAAGTCCACTTCTATGAAGAAGCTTTGGAGCCCTTAATCCGAGGGAACCGGGAAGAGGGCCGTCTGGAATTTACCACTGATATTGTGCAAGCCGTCCGGAATTCCGAAGTCATTTTCCTGTGTATTGGCACCCCGCTGTTGCCCTCTGGAAAGCCGGATTTTAGTGCCCTGACCGCGGCGGTCAAAAGCATTGCCGAAGGCATTAACGGCTATCGCCTGATCATTGAAAAAAGCACCCTGCCCATTAAAACCGGCGAGTGGTTGCAGTCTCTCTTGCAAGAGCAAGTGCCTGAGGGCATTGAATTTGATATTGCCGCCGTTCCTCAGTTCCTGCGGGAAGGCCACGCGGTGAATGACTTTATGCACCCCGATCGCATTATTGTGGGGGCCGAAAGCAAACGGGCCATCGATATCATTGTGGAAATCTATCGTCCCCTGAATGCCCCCATTTTGATGACCGATACCAACAGTGCCGAGCTGATTAAGCACGCTACCAATGCCTTTTTGGCCACTAAAATCTCCTTCATCAATTCCATTGCTCAAATTTGCGAAAAAACGGGCGCCGATATCACCAGCGTGGCCCGGGGCCTGGGGCTGGATCGCCGTATTGGGCAAGAGTATCTGAACGCTGGTATTGGCTACGGCGGTATCTTTTTCCCCAAGGATCTCAACTCCCTCATTAATATTGCCGAAGAGTACCATTTGAACTTGGATCTGCTGAAGCAGGTGGATGTGATCAACCGCTATCAGCGCATCAGCTTTATTGAGAAGATTGATGAGGCGCTGGGTAAAAATCTGTCCGGTAAAACCATTGCCATTTGGGGCATTGCCTACCGTCCGGATACCGATGATCTTCGAGACACGCCCAGTTTAACCATCATTCGGGGATTGGAAAAACGAGGCGCCAAAATCCGGGCCTACGATCCGCTGGCCATGGAGCCCGCCAGAGAGTTGCTCCCCGATGTCACCTACTGCCAATCCGCTTACGAGGCGGCCCAAGGTGCTGATGCCATTGCCATTTTGACCGAATGGGATGAGTTTGCCTACATCAACTTTTTGCGCCTGCGCCAGGAAAGCGACTGCCGTCTGATTGTGGATGGCCGCAACCTGTTCAATCCGGAGCGCATGAAGAATCTGGGGTACCACTATGTCAGTATTGGTCGTCGCAAAGTCACTGCCGATAAAATACCGACCAAAGTTTGAAAGAAACACGGCAATGTGCCAAGATTCATTTAAAATAGTGGGTATCCGCTCATAAGGGGGTTCCTGACGCGTGGTTATTTCCTTCCTAGAATAGAGGCGTGGTTAGCGTTTTATGGCAAATTTACAAGATCAATCGCTCCAAGGTGGCTCTTTGCCCCGCAAGATTGCCGATGTATGGCCAGGCACCGTGTTTTATGAACCCAACGCGGTAAAGGCCATTCAGCAAAAAGTGGACATGCTGGCCGCCCACATGCAAAAGCAGTTGAGCGAGCATGAAGCGGCCATGCGAAACACGCATCAGGTCTTTGATTACCTGTTGCAGGATATGGAAAACTTTGTGGAATGCTTCCAGTCGGCCTTTGAAGCCAGAAATCTGGAAAACGGGGAAGCCCAACTGCCACGCATCCGCTCGCAAATGGATCCGGATCGCTCCGTGGGCATTCTGCAAATTCTGTGGCATGCCATTAGCTTTACCACACGGGGCAATACCAAGCCGTTGGCTTTAAACCGACCGGGACGTCCTCCCGTATTCACCGGGCGTATTATTGCCCTGACTGGCGATTTTCTGGACACCCGCAGCAACCTGCATGCGGCCTCTTTTACGGAGCTCATTCATCAGGAAATTGCTTCTTTATATGTGCCTGCCGACCCCTCGGCACCGGCGGTTATGAGCATGAAGCATTTGTCCGGGGAAGAGATTTATTTTCATCAGGCCGATGCCCCCCGTCGCTTTTTACTTAAGGTGGTGGAGATTGTCTGCGGGGGCGGTTTTTTTCACGAGCAATAACGGGCACGAACAATAAAGGGAAGAGGCTTGCTGATTGCGCTTCACTCTGCTTCACTCTTAGGACTGGATGGTCTTTTCAATCATCTGGGCGATGGAAGGGATGATTTTGACCTGCAAATCCTCAGGGCAGTCTCCCAATAGCTGAATGGCCGAACTCAAGGTCTCGTGCATATCATACCAGCGCCGATGCTGGCGATGGTCATCCCAGGAGCGCCGATAGGGCAAAGCGCTGTCCAGGTCTTCAATGGCCCCATTGCTTTGGTCTTCCAACTGGTGTTCCACCACGATTTTGATGATATTGAGGGCCACCTGAGCCTGTTGTTTATCGGTGGCCTGATGCAATTGTCCCAATGCTCTTTGAAGCACCGGATCATTGTCATACCAACGATTTGCCGGATTGAATTCGGGATCTTCCTTGGGGCTGTTCATGTTTCCTGATGGGGCCATATTAACAATATGGTTATTATAGCGGCGCCCTTGGTTGACAAGCACCCTCCATTCAACCCATAATATTCACCCATGGCATAGTAGCTCAGATGGCTAGAGCACGCGGTTCATACCCGCGGTGTCGCTGGTTCGATTCCAGCCTATGCCATTTTTTATTGCGCATTTTTAGGGGGTGGGCTGGGCAATGGTTGCGCTTATTGTCATAAGCCTTTATAAATAAATACAGTCGGGAAAAGTGAAAGTGAGAGAGGACTATGTCAGCCAGCCAATCGTCGTTACCGCCGAATATGCAGGTTTCCGTACTGGTCTTTATGCGCTCTCTGGCAACCCCGCTGGTTTTATACGCTGATAATGCCACCCAGCTTTATGAAGACATCAAGCAACTGATTAAAACCGCCAATCCGGGCGCTCCCAAATTGATTGAGAAACAAGGCGCAGGTCCCCTGAAGAAAGTGGCCTTTCTGGACACAGAGATTTCCGGGGTGGCTATGCAACTGGAGCAAGTGTTCGGGCAGCGATAACTCGACCGAGAGAAGCGGTTTTATTCCAGCATTTTTTTCTTGAGCAAATCGATATGCTCTCGAATTTCCATTTCCTCTTCCGCGTCGGTGCCGATTTTCAGGTACTGTTCAAACATCTCAATGGCCTCGGCATAGCGCCCTGTTTTTTGGTAGGCGTAGCCCAGGTTGTTGAAGGCATTGCCGTAGGCAGGATCGATTTCGATGGCCTTTCGGTAGAACTCGATGGCCTCTGGCATTTCTTCCTTGCAGTAGTGGGCCAGACCAAGCTGGTTGTAGGCTTTGGCATAGTTGGGATCGATCTCAATGGCTTTCTGGCTGTACTGAATGGTACCCTCCCAATCCCCTTTTTTGGCCAAAGAGATGGAAAGATCGTAGTTGGCCTCCAGATTGTTGGGGTCTAATTCCAGCACTTTTTTAAAGTTTTGAATGGCCTCAGCCAGTTGGACAGTTTGATCTTGTAACTTGCCCAGGAACAGAAAGGCATTGATATTGGTCGGATCGTATTCCGTAGCCTTTTGATAAGCCTCCATGGCTTCGGCCAGTTTTTTCTGGGCCTCATAAACCAGGCCCAGGGTATAGTAGCAATCCGGGTCTTCTGGCGCCATTTCCAGGGCTTTCAGCAGTAAGGGTTCTGCTACCGTAAAGCCTTCGTCGTCGTATTCGATCAAGGCCAGGTTGAAGAGGGCTTCTAAATCATCGGGTGTTATGTCGAGTACGCTTTGGAAGCACTGCTTGGCATTGGGAGCGTCTTCCTGTTGCTGATAAATCAGGCCCAGGTTGTAGTGAGCTTCGGCAAAGTCCGGTTGCAGCGTGGTAGCCCGGGTAAAAGACTCAATGGCCTTGGGCAAATTACCGTTTTGATAATAATCAACGCCTTTATTGTAGTACCAGGAGGCGTTTCGTTTGCTCAATTTCAGATAAACCACCCCCCCGCCCAACGCCAAAATACAGGCGAATCCGCCTGCCACGATTAAAATCAGGTTCCAGGGAGCTGCGGTCATGAAAATGTCCGTCGAACTGTCGCAAATTTGGCGTTGGAATTTAAAGCGGGCTGAGTGAAGAGTTCACGCCACCCTCTAATTGAATATTAGAGAAATCCAGCGTAAATCGACACGTTTGGGCAGTGGATTTTCCTTCCGGAAATACCAGTTCCGCTCCCCCATTTGCTGTAATCCAATCGGACTTGCCACTCCAGGTCATGGTGGGCGCCTTCATTTGGCCACCTTTTCCCCCACTGCCTTCCCCGTTTTCCTGTTTTTGAGCCGAATTGGCAATGACACCACCACTCAAGGTCACCGTATTATTTTTGGTCAAATAAAGGCCTTTGGGGGCGGCAAAGCGCAGTACCGGCTTTCCTTGGGCATCATAAAATTCGCCCTTCACCTCGGTTAAAGTGGCTTGAGCCCGATTCTCACTGTAAATGGCCTTGGCGGCTTCCAGTTTCCACTTTTTCACCCGGCCTTCGGTCACTGTAAAAGAGACATTCTCCCCGGTCATGCTGTCCTCTTTGTTTTGAGAGGCCTGTTGCTGATGACGCAGGGACTCTTCCTGCTTCAGTTTCTGATCGGCATTCCAGATAGCCCAGCCTCCCCCCAGAATCAGGGCAGCCAGAACGAAAATAACCAGTTTACGATAGGAATTCATAGTGGAAAGGCAATCACAAAGTTAAGGAGGGCACGCAGGGTGACCCAACCAAAACCGGCAGGTCACCGAAAATTTAGCTCATCATACCAAAATAACAGCGGGAGTTCTCTCAAACGCTAACCCGATCAAGGGCCTCTGTGACGACTTGCCACTGTCTCTGTCGACAGAGTTGAGACAGTGCTTGGCGGGCTTGGGTCAATCCTGGCTGAAAGAGCAACGATAGCTGGCCTTGTAGGGTATCCATAGAGATTTCAAGCATTTGCAGGCTTTGGCTGAGCTGCCTCAGATCCATTGGTCGACTGAGCAGCCCCTGTTTCAATCCAGCATCAAACACAGAAAGCAAGGTCAGTTTGTGAGTGACCCGATGCAACTTTAAAATATCCAGCACCGGCCAATCCGGACTGTTTAATTCAGCAGCCAAGGCTTCCAGCAAGGGCGCTTTGAGGGCTTCAAAAATTTCAGGGCGAGCCAACAGCGTCTGAATCAGTTTTTGGGCGGCGGCCTCTCGTTGCTCGGGGAAGTAGCGAAAATCGACCAGCGGGGTGAGTAACTCCGCTGCGGAAATACAGGGAAGGCCCGGGCTCTCCAGTAGCTCCTGACACAGGGTGTTGCGCCGTTTGGCTACACCGTCTGCCTCTTGATAACAAAGCGCTCCGTTACAGTACAGGGACCAAACCGCCTGTCCTTGCCAGGATTCTGTTTCCCACACCAATAGGTATAGTTCATTCTGATGCTCGTTCCAGCCCAACGTCCATTGCCGGGCCTGATTGTTAAACAGCATGCCAATGGGGTCATCGTATTCAGAACTCAAGCGCTGCCAACGATTCTGGCGCAAGTCGCTCAGCAAGGCTTCCGCCGCTTCTGGATGAAGCAATGTCTGGGTCGGAAGTTGGGTCGGAGATGAAGGGGGAAACGTGGGCGTAAACGTTGTGGAGGCAATGGCCATAAGGGTTGAACCACTCAATGAATGCTGTAACATCAATCAGGCAACGGCATAAACACGCTGCCAGACTATAAAACCCCCACCAGCCATTTTAATGCTAGACGACCCCTTGCCTGCCTGTTAACTGTGCTTCCAAACCGGCGAACGCTTGTCCTGAAAGGCTTGCATCCCCTCTTTTTGATCCTCTGTGGCAAAACTCAGGTAAAACAACTTGCGCTCATAATCCAGCCCTTCTTCCAGAGTGGTTTCAAAAGCTTTCAGGATGGTTTTCTTGGCCAACTGCACCGCAATGGCCGGTTTTTCGGCAATGGTGTGGGCCATGGCTTTGGCCTCGGTCAGTACCTGATCATCTGCCACCACTTTGTTAATCAGCCCCATATCCAAAGCTTCCGCTGCCTTGAACGGGCGTCCGGTTAAAATCAATTCCATGGCCTTGGCTTTGCCCACCGCTCGGGTCAATCGCTGAGTGCCACCGGCCCCCGGAATGACCCCAATATTGATTTCCGGCTGACCAAATTTGGCGTTTTCACCGGCAATAATCAAATCACACATCATGGCCACTTCACAGCCACCACCCAGCGCATAGCCATTGACGGCGGCAATAATCGGTTTTTTGATGAGTCTGATGCGATCCCAGACCGCCAAATCATCCTGACTCAGCATCTCTACAGCAGAAGCCTGAGCCATTTGCTTAATATCCGCTCCGGCGGCAAACGCTTTTTCTCCCCCGCTCACCACCACGCAGCCAATGGTGGCGTCTGCGTCCAGTGTTTCCAGCACCAGAATCAGTTCTCGCATCAACTCCCCATTCAGGGCATTCAACGCCTCTGGGCGATGCAGTTGTACCAAACCCACCCGTTGTTCCCGGTTGACCCGCACGTATTGCAGGGTGCCAAAAACGTCATCCATGATAATTCATCATGTAATTAGTTATCGCTCCCTCGGGTCATTTCAAAAATATCACCATTGGGAGATTCTTTGCGGATCCGATTGACGACTTCCGTGGGCGGAATGTCCTGGCCGGTCAGCATGCGGTGTAAATTCCGAATGAAACCACTGCCATAGGCCAAGGCCCGGGAGTCTTTTTTGTTGGTGACCAGTTCTATAATAGCGCTGTTTTCTTGGGCGCTGTTTTCCGGGCCACCGTTGGCTTGGTGATTTTGCTTGATGAAGACATCCAGGTCTTCACCAAATAAAACAGTGGAGTCTTTTTTGAGTCGATCAGCTTCCAATTGCTTGAGCACTTGTGGCTGAACGCCTGAAAATCGAAGGATTCGTTGTGATAACGGACTTAGAGGATCCATCGGGATTTCCTTTTTAAGTTTGCTCTCTCTATTGCGTAGATCAATATCTGAAACAGACTACGGGATCACTCGTAGATGGAGAAAATTGGAATTATTCCGTTACAATTGCCCCGTTTTAGCACCTGTTTTTTATGTTTTTAGAACCTAAAAGACCCTTTCCATGCTATTTTTCAGGTCTACAGCCCTACCTCTTTAACACTTTTAGTCGGAATTACTCAGTGCTGGATAACTTGGATCAAAATATCAACAGCTAATCAGTGTTTTTTATCCATAAAAAAATGTTCATTTAGATACCCCTATATTTTACATTTAAAAACATTTAAGTCAAACCCACTAAATTCATTATATCGGGGTCAGATCCGATTGTGGGGCTTTGCGAAGGACTGTAAAGATTCCGGCGGATCGATCCGGGATCAAAGTCGACTGGGAAATCCATCCAGTTGATCGATCAGCGCGTTACAAAAGCGAGAGAGGTCTGCCTGTGTCAGATGAAAGGTCAGGTACTCGCTATTCAGGCGTTTGTCAGGCATGCTGCCCAATTCACTCAAACTCAGTGCGCATTGGCACAGATTATCAGGCTGTAAAGTCATCTCAATGCTGAAAACCGGCTCTAAAAAATCGGAGCGAAAATGGGTGATTTCTCCCGTGGCTATTTTTTGGCAGGCATTCAGCCAGTCCTCAATTTCATGTCGCAGTAAAAAAGCACCCTTATAGACTTTGGAGGCGCCCTTATGGTGGGTCACCGCCTGACAGACCAGCCATTCATCATACCGGGAGCAGGGGAACTGTCCGGTTTCCCACTTCAATACCTCAAACTCAAGTCCATGCTGGCCATCACTGGCGCGCAATACCGCGGGAGGGACTTCAGCGGTCTGGGTGGTGCTTGGCAGAGAGGCCGCTGGAGAGGGGCAAGCCGCCGGTGTTGCCGTGTATAGCTTTTGCTTGGAAATCAGGGCTTGGGTTAAGGTACCCTCGCCAATTTTTTGAATACCGTACCAGGCTTCCACCCGACTGATGACTTTGCGGGCCTTCACCTGGGTTACGGTGGAACCAATACGAACCGTGGCTCCCACGGGGGTGGCCGCCAGATGCTTTAAATCGATGTGATAACCCACACTTTCCTCATCCGGTTCCAGATAAGGCAAGACATGCTGCCGGGCGGCCCATTCCATATGGTTCAGCATACTGGCCGTGGCGTAAAGCGGATGAATCACCTGCGCCCCAAACTGTGGGCGCATGGCGTCGGTCACCTGAACAGAAAATTCAAAGTGGTGCCCCACCTGCAAGCCGGGTCTCATTAGCGTTTTCCTTTGGGGCTAGTGCTGCTTTGTTGTGGGGAGCGATAGGCTTCCGCCAAAACCGAGATAGGGTGCCGGACTTGCATGGGCAAATGCTGCGTTTCAATGCCTTTTTGCAATTGCAACATGCAGCCAGGGTTCCCGGTGACCACGGTGCTGGCGCCATTGGCCTGACAGGCGGTGGTCAGATGCGCCATCTTCTCCTGCAAAATTTCTCCGCTCAGTTCCGGGTGCTCCAGATTAAAAATGCCAGCGCTGCCGCAGCAGGCTTCCATCTGGGTCAGGGGCACCAGTTCCACACCGGGCACTTGGGCCAGCAGATCCATGGGCTCCTGTTTAACTTTTTGCACATGATAAAGATGGCAAGCGGCATGATAGGTGATTTTTTCATGCAGGCCGTAATTCTTGAAGGGAGCCAGCGGCTTTTTGGCCAACAGAGCCATCACATCAATCAATTTTTCAGAAAACTCCGCAGCTTGGGGCGCAATGCTGGAATCACCGGCCAGCAGTTTGCCGTAGTCCTTCATGGTCGATCCGCAGCCCGCCGAGTTGACCACAATCCATTGGGGATGAATGCTCAGGGTTTTGGTAATGAGATCTTTGGCCCGCTCGCGGGTAATGTCAGTGTCTCCGGCGTGGTGGGCCAAGGCCCCGCAACAGCTCTGCTCCGGAATCACCACCCAGTAACCATTGGCGGCCAGCGCTTCAATGGTATCCCAGTGCACCGGATTGTAAAAAATGTCCATCACGCAGCCGGTCAGCAAGGCCACGGTTTCCCCGGCGGAATTGCCAAAACCCATGCCGGGGGTGAGGGCTCGGCGGGCTGGAATCTCGGGCAGTAAACTTTCCTGATGGGCCAGGGCTGGCGCTATCTTCAATAGGCCTAAACCCCGCACCAGCATTTGCAGTCCACTGCGCTGATACAGTCTCAAGAACCGCCCACCCCAGACCAGTAAACGATGGTTGGGCAACACCCGGCTGAACACAAACCGTTTGAGTCGGCGGCTCAGGCTGTGATCCCGTTGGGCCAAATCCTCCCGGGTGCTCAGCAAAATATTGCCGTACTGCACCGCAGACGGGCAGACCGTTTCGCAGCCATGGCAGGCCAGACATTGATCCAGATGGGGTTTAACCGCCTCTGGTTCCAGTTGGCCTTCCAGCAGTTTTTTCATCAGGTACAAACGCCCACGAGGCGATTCCGCTTCTGAGCCGGTGGCCTGATAGGTGGGGCAAGCTGGCAGGCAAATACCGCAGTGGATACAAGCCTTGAGCTTGTCCAGTTCCAGTTGCAGATGTGGCAGGGGTGTTTGGCTCATACGGCCTCTCAATACCTGGGCTGGGAGTCAGATCAGGTTAAGGGTAACTGGGGCGCAAATAGGATGTTACTGGGATCATAGCTGTTTTTTAAACGCCGGAGCAAGTCCCGCACCGCATCATCCTGCGGCAAGTTGGCGTCGGCGTAAAGCCTCATGGCTTCCGAAGCGTTGGTCACATCGCCGGGAGCGATTTGCCTGATTTGCAGAAAGCCCTGATGGGCCTCTGCCTGCTCTTTTAAATAGCGCAAAGCGGCGAAGGGAAGCTGATCGGCAAACAGGTAAACCAGTCCGGCAGGCGGGCGCACTTGAATCCGCATGGCGCCAAGAGAGGGTTGCTTACTGACCTGACTCACAAAGCCCTGCCATTGGCTCAGGGGAAAGGCCGCTTCCAGAATGGTTTGCTGAGTTGGGAATTGTTGCAGATCAAACAGCAAGGCCTCTCCGCTGCGGGTGTCCAGCACTGTGGGAGAACCGACAAACTGTCCTGACAAGCTCGAGGCCTGAGCCTTCACAATGGCCTCATCTCCGGCCAGTTCAATCAGCAAGCGCCACTGGCCCTGATCCTGCTCCTGAAACAGTTCGCACACGCTGAGGGCCAGACTGCTGGAAAGCACTTGCTCCACCAGAGTAAAAGCACTGTTCAAAGAATCTGGCGACAAGCACCATTGCTGGCGTGTTTCAGGCAGGGCGGCCAGCTTGAGGGTCACGGAAGTCAGCACCCCGAATTGATGGTAGCCGCCAATGTGCAGCTTGGCCAAATCGTAGCCGGTCACGTTTTTAACCACGTCCGCCCCGCTGATGGTCACTTGCCCATCCGGCGTGGCTAGTTCCGCCTTTAAGACATAGTCCCGTGGATAACCCCGCAAGCCGGTTTGTAGAGCTGGGCGTTCCTCCGCCAGAATTTGTCCAAGGGTCAGGCTGGGTGGATAGCTGAGCGGCAAGGTCTGCCGGTGCGGGGCCACGGTGGCCAGCAATTCCCGATAGGTCATGCCGCATTCCACCTGAATGATGAAATCGGCCACGGAATGCTGACGTACCTGATTCAGGGCGGCGCAATCCAGCCACAGGGACTCGGGCAGTAAGGTGGCATCCGCTGGAGTCATGGCCACTGGCTTATTCTGAGACTGAGCCCACTGCAAGAGCTTGGCCACCTGAGAGGCCTTCGTTGGGGTGAGCCTGAAGCCACTGCGGCCTTCAAATTCCCAAGGGCAGGCCAAGCCCATTTGCTGAAGGGCTTGGAGGCTTTGCACGGTTTCTGAGGTCTTTAAATCCATAAACCCTCCCCGGTCAGCAAGGCCGGACTGATGGCATGGCGGGCTTCGCCGCAGGCCGTGCGCATGGGGAAAATTTTCTCCGGGTTGCACAGCCCCAAGGGATCCACGGTGCGTTTGAGCTGCCGCATTTTTTCCAGCGATTCCGGGGAAAATTGCAGGGGCATCAACTCTGATTTTTCAATGCCAATGCCATGCTCACCGCTTAAAGCGCCGCCCACCGCCAGACAAGCCTGTAAAATTTCCTCACCCGCTTGCATGGCCCGGCGCACCTGATCGGGAATGTCCGGATCAAACAGTACATGCGGGTGCAAGTTGCCATCGCCCGCATGGAACACGTTGCAGATAATGACCTCGTAGCGCTCGGCCACGGCGTAAATTTTTTCCAGCAGGTTCACCAACTGGCTGCGGGGAATGACTGTGTCATTCAGATAAAAGGCCGGGGCATAACGCCCATAAGCGGCCACTGTGGCTTTACGAGCTTTCCACAGGGCCAGGCGCTCGGCTTCGGTTTCACCGGTGCGTACCTGGCTAACCCGGTGATCTTCCAGAATGGACAGTAACTTTTTTTCATCCTGCAACACCTGGGCGGCGGGACCATCCAGTTCAATCAGCAACACCGCTTCCGCGTCTTCCGGAAAGCCCACCTGAAAGGCCTGATTGACGGCGGTGACCGTGAAGGCATCCATAAACTCCAGCGCTGAAGGCACCAAGCCGCTGCGGATAATTCTGGCCACCGTGCCCCCGGCATCGGCAACACTGTCAAAAGCGGCCAGATAGACCCGTACTTTTTCCGGCACCGGCGTTATTTTTACAATGGCCTGGGTGATGATGCCCAAAGTGCCTTCGGAGCCCACCATTAGGCCCACCAGATTGGGGCCATGGCTGCGGCGGTTCTGGCTGCCAATCCAGGTCAGCGATCCGTCGGGCAAGACCATTTGCAGGGCCAGGACGTGATCGGTGGTGACCCCGTATTTAATACAGTGGATGCCCCCAGCGTTTTCGGCGATATTACCGCCTAAGGTACATGCGCTTTGCGAGGATGGATCGGGAGCGTAAAACAGGCCGTAAGGCTTTAAGGCGGTGTTCAGGCTGGCGTTGATCACCCCCACTTCCACAGTGGCCGTTCGGTTGGGCACATCGATTGCCACAATGCGGCTCAGGCGGTTCAGCCCGATTTGCACCCCACCTTGCATGGGCAAGGCTCCCCCGGATAAGCCGGTGCCAGCGCCCCTGGCCGTATAAGGAACCCCCGCCTGAATACAGGCCTGAACCACTTGGGCCACTTCTTCAGGGGTTTTAGGGAGGGCCACTATGTCCGGTTTTTTTTGAATCAGGGTGCAAGCATCACACTCGTAAGCCATCAATTCTTCGGGTTGATCCAGAACATATCTGGCCCCCAAAATACTGCGGAGGGTGTAAACCAAGGCTTGCGACATGGTGAAAAATCTCAGGATTTGAACAGGGCTTGATCGTTGGAAGGTTCATCCACATCAGGGGGCAAAACACGCTTGCGATCCTGATCGGACTTGGCAAACAGGCGGCAATCCAGAAATCCGGCAAACCAGCCTAGACCCAGTAAAACCATCCAGCCATACTGATCGGGCGGATGACCGGTGCCTAATAAAGCGGCAATTCCTAAGCAAAGCAATATAAAAAACATACTGCTATTGTAGCTTTAAAAGGGACCGATGCAAATGTCGATTCCCCCGATCAGGCTTTCCTTCCATTGCCAAAATCCGCTAGAGTAGAAGGGTTCCCAATCATTGATTTTTAACCGATGTCTGATTTGACCGACGCCAGCAATTTGCCCTGTACGGCGCATCCGCAAACGCTGACCCGCTTGCGCTGTACCGAGTGCGAAACCCCCATTTGCCCCCGGTGCATGGTGATGTATGAGGTGGGCTTTAAATGTCCGACTTGCGCCCGAAAGCGCCCCAATAGCCTTGAGCAAGTAAAGGCCAAACAGTGGTTGGCCGGGGGCTTCAGCAGTGTGGGTCTCGGTTGGCTATATGGCTGGTTGCATCCCGTTTTAATGAGTGTGGGGTTGTTGTGGTTTTTTGGACTGCCGATACTGGCCGTATTGGTGGCGTATGCTTTGGGCAAGCAGGCGGGTTCGCTGGCCCATCGTGCAGCCGGCTACAAACGCCATCGGGGGTTGGCTTGGCTGGCTTTCAGCGGGGCTATTTTGGGGGCTTTGCTAGCCGCCCCCATTCAATCAGAATGGTGGATGCTGTGGACGGTTCTCAGCACCGCC
Organism: Vampirovibrio chlorellavorus; assembly: GCA_001858525.1. Classification (GTDB taxonomy): domain Bacteria; phylum Cyanobacteriota; class Vampirovibrionia; order Vampirovibrionales; family Vampirovibrionaceae; genus Vampirovibrio; species Vampirovibrio chlorellavorus. Next base: position 518,715 of record LAPX01000004.1, read on the forward strand.
TCCAACGATCCGGCTGTTTCAGGCACCTCCAGCACCTTGTATGTGCTGGGGCAAGGCTTGCGGCTGTTGGGCCTGTTTGGCTTTTTACGGGGATTCCGTCAGGCTTTTCGGGTTTAAACAGACTGGGGCTGATTGGTTTGCCATTCGGTCAGCATTTTTTCCAGTACCGTTTTATTGGCCTTGGGAAAGGCGTATTGGGGTAATTCATCGGGGGTGACCCAGCGCCAAGCTTGAGCCGCTTTGGGCTGCAAATCGCCACTGATGTATTGGCAATGATAAGCGTGCAAGGTGATTTTAAAATGGGTGTAGGCGTGTTTCACCGTTGTAATCAATTCGCCCACTTGCACATTAATGCCCAGCTCTTCCTCAATTTCTCGCAAGACCGTATCAGTCAGAGTCTCTCCAGCCTCCTGCTTGCCACCAGGAAATTCCCACAGGCCACCCAGCAAGCCGCCTTCCGGACGCTGCTGAATAAACACCTGATTGTCTTTCCAAATCACCCCCACGGCAATGGTATGGTGCGGCGTTTTGGCCTTGGCCGCTTTTACCGGACGATCATGTTGAGTGCCTACATCGCAGGCCTGACAAAAGGATTTAACCGGGCATAGCAAACAACGGGGGTTTTGCGGTAGACACACCGTGGCCCCCAATTCCATAATGGCCTGATTGTATAAATGGGGTTCCTCGCTTTCCGAGAGCAATGTCTCCGAGGCCTGCCACATTTGGTTGATGACGGCGGTTTGCTGAACATCCTGATCAATATCAAAAATGCGGCTGATCACCCGCTTGACGTTGCCATCTAATAAAGGATGTTTTTGCCCGTAAGCAAAAGTCAAAATGGCGCCCGCGGTACTGCGACCAATGCCGGGCAAGGCTTCCACTTCTTCTAAGGTGTTGGGGAAAATACCGTTGTGTTTTTCCATAATCTGTTGGGCCGCTTTTTGCAGATTGCGACAGCGGGCGTAATAGCCCAGGCCCTCCCACAGTTTCATGACGTCATCTGGCGGGGCTTGGGCCAAGGCCTGAATGGTAGGATATTGGGCCAAAAAACGTCGGTAGTAATCCAGTACGGTTTTCACCTGGGTTTGTTGCAGCATGATTTCTGACAGCCAGATGGCATACGGATCGGTGGTGTCCCGCCAGGGTAGCTCTCGATGATCCGCTTTGTACCAATCCGTTAAGGCTTGGGCGAATCCTGTTTTTAAACAAGGCGGGTTGACTTGGGAATGCATTGAAAACAACCGTTTCATACAGAGACAATTCGCGAAGCGTAAAGCATGCAGGCAAGTTTACTCAGGTTCATCATAGTGTTGAAAAGGGCTTTGGCAAGTGTTTTAACAATTGGCAACAAAAGGCAATTAGAACCATTTGATTGTTTTTATTTTATCAAGTAAGCGTAAATTAAGAAATTTTTAGCAGGTCGTTATTAAAGTATTTAATTTTATTTCTTGAGAGTTGATTTGAAATTTTAGAGAGAGCGCAAATTAAGGAGAAAGATTGATGGCTTCATTAGGTTTAGGTGCAGGTCTTGGCGGTTATTCACCTTATGCTGCATTACGTCCCCCTGTTTATCCATTAGCGGCTGATGCGGCCGGACTGGGTGGAGTAGGCTCCACTGGTTTACTCGGTGGTTTAGGTGGAGCAGGTTCTGCCAGTTTATTGGGTGGGGCTCCCGCCGCAAGTCCTTTGAGTGCGGGAAGCGCTTTGGCGGGTCCTGGTGCCGCTGGTGGCGGCGATTCAATGGTTCAGTTAATGTCTGCAGTAGTTCAATTAATACAAGCTTGTATGACCCTGATGTCAGGTGGTGCGGCAGGGGCCAGTCCGTTTGGTGGTGCACTGGATGGTGCTAAACCTGGTGCTCCGGGTGCGCCTACTGGTGCTACGGGTAATACCGGAAATACCGGTGCTGCAGCAAAACCGCCCGCAGCGGCTGCCGGTGGTGGCGGTGGTGGTGGCTACTAGGCCTCTTCTGTTCCGCAAAACCGCCTAAATTTAGAAAGCAGTCCTATTTTAGGGCTGCTTTTTAGATGTTTTTTATTGAGTAGAAATTTTGCTTAAAATTTATAGAAATTAATTAAAAAAAGGCAATTCCTGGCATTTGAATGTTTTTATTTTGATATAAGCGTGGTGTCAATGTATCCCATCCAGCATTTGTCCGATGCGCGGAGTGCATTGACCGTAATGAGAGAGTTAATTGATTTTTAGATTTGAATTAAAAACACAGTCAATAAGATGAGTTTGAAAAGTATCAGGAATTCTTAGCCCCTTGGTTTGAATGAGTCGAATAACAGAATTTAATTTATTTCTAGTTTAGATCCAGTTTTTGAAAGAGATGAGCGCAAATTAGGAGAGTTAATCAATGCCTTATGCAGTTAGTCCATACAGTGTATCCCCATATGCAGCAGTTCCCGGTGCAGCTCCCGCTGCGGCTCAGGCCGTTCGGCAGCAAATTGCCAGTTTGAAACAGCTACAAGGTTATTCGGATGCGGCCGATAATGGCGGAAACATCGATCAGGGTAAAGCCAGACAAGCAGGTTTAACCCGTGCTTCTGTAGTAGAAGCTTACGCTGGTGAATTTATCCTGGGATATCGTCCTGAGGGCGCTGGTGCCGGGCAAAAGCTGCAGCAAGGTGTTGGTCAGGTTTATCAGGATTTGAACTCTGCTGATCCCAATGCTAAAAATGCAGCCACGTTTGGTTTGGTGGCCTCGCGTTACAAAAACGCTGGTGGCAACTACAACAATGGCAAATTAAAAAAGATTTTGGAACAAAAAGCACCAGAATTCGCCAAAGGCGAGGGCGTCGGTAATAAAGACGTACAAACTTTGGGTGCCGTTTACAAGGCCATTAAAGCCGGTAAAGTGCAACTGAGTGACGTGTTTGATGGCACTGGTAATGATGCCGTTGACGATGATGGTAAATACCAAAAAGCCATTGATGCCGTCAAAGCCGGTGACCTTAACTCCGATATACAAGGCAAAGGTAAAGGCAAAGGTACGGGTGCTACCGGAAATACCGGTAACACAGGCAATACCGGTGGCGCTGGCGGTGCTGGTGCTCCTGGTGCGGGCGGTGCTGCCTATGATGCAGGAGCCCCTGCAGGAGCCGGAGCTGCCCCTGGTGCGCCTTCATCCGCCCTGGATGCCAGTGCTGCGGCCAATGGCCCAATGGCAATGATAATGGCCTTACTGCAGATGCTGATGGCTATTTTGCAAATGTATATGGGTGGTGCCAGTCCCTTTAGCGGTGCCTTGGGTGCTGCGCCTCCCGCTGGAGCTGCTGCTACACGAGCTCTCCCCGCTGCCGGTGCACCTACTGGCGCTACGGGTAACACCGGCAACACGGGTAACACCGGCAACACGGGTAATACCGGAAATACCGGCAATACTGGCAACACCGGCAACAGCAAAAAAGGTGGTAAAAAAGGCGGCGGCGACGACGAAGATTAACCACTTTCAAACCAAATGCCATAATACAGTTTGTATCAAACAAAAGGTGACTCATCCGAGTCACCTTTTGTGCTTAGGGCCTTCTTTTAGCGAACCCGGTAACTGTTCCTGAAGCGCTCCTTTTATATAGAACGATAGCATCATACCCTTGCTTGGCCTCGTCATGGATTCGTATCCGCTTCTCAATTGATCGGCACTTGCTTTGCAGTCTAAGCTGAATCCATTATTTTGCTCAGAGTGCTTGGCATTATGTATTGATGTTAAGTAAAAACTTGTATCCAAAGAAAGACTCTTTTCACCAATAAGGATAGACAGTCAATGGGCAGAGGATATGCGTGTTTTATCGCTTGGATACATTGAACTCAACGCAAGGTAAGACGGTTTATTTTGAATGATTGTTTTTAATTTCTAATGTTGTAATATGAAATCAGTGGAGATGTTCATCGGCGGGCTGAAGATTAATTAATCACAATTAATCGATTAATTTTTTGTCACCTGGGTGTTGAATCAAGTGTGTGTGTGTTGAGAAAGGCTGAGTGATATGCAATATTTTCCAGATGCCAAAGCATTGGCTTACAGTGAATTGAATTTCGTTTCTACCGTTGATGGTTTGACCGAAATTAAAGTGTCCTACGATATGGATGCTTTATTGGACGAAGTTTCCCAAGCAGTATTTGCCTTATTTATCGGTGAACCAAGATCGATTGAGGCTTTGGAAGTGGTTCGCCAGGCTCAAATGGTATAAATTCATCACATGGATTTTCCAACCGATATGAGCATTGGTGGGAACGCCATCGATTTATAAAATTGATTTTAATGGAAGCAATAGGCGACTGGACTGAACAGGGTGGACGTTTAGCCAACAGGCCACACAGGCCTTTAGGCAATCAGAATCGGTTCAAAATCAGTGAGGTGATTTATATATTGCCCACTGGTTTTAACCGAGGCTCCCGGGTTTGAATGGACCCGGCCATAAAACAGAATTTTTAGCTTTCTCTTTCTCTCTCTCTTTTTTGATGCGAACATTCGCTCTTCGTTCTCATCAAGCTCTTTTCTTTCAACCCTTTTGTGGCAATGGCCGCGAAAGGGTTTTTATTTTCTTCCGTTGGGATATGACGTAAGATAACGCTATGCTCACCACACCATCGCCATCAGATGTAAATACTCACCCTGAAAGCCTTTCCGACCTGGCGTGGCAAAGCTTGCTGCGCCAATTGGCTTCAACGATTTCTGAAGAGAATTCTTCGTCGGGTTTGCAAATCCCCCCCGGTTTACAGCTCTCGCAATGGCCGGGCCATGAAACGATATTAAGCCAAACCAACGATGCCTGGGTGGGTTTGTATGAGCAGACTCAGGAGCAATTGGCCCGACAAAATCGCCAGAAAAAGGGCGCATTGCAGCAAGGTGTTTTTTATACCCCAGAACCCATTGCCCACTATCTGGTGCAGCAAACCCTGGGTGTTTTTCTCAAACGGCAATATCAGGCCATCGAAGCGGCGATTTTGACGAATCAGGTGGAAGCGGCGCAAACGATAGTGGATGAAGTACACACTGTCCACGTGATTGATCCGGCTTGTGGCACCGGGGTATTTTTGGTGGCCGCTTTGCAGTGTCTAAGCGAATTTTATCAACGGCTTCGAGAGCAGTTTTCGACCATCACCATTCAGGGCAATGCCCACTTCGCAGTCAGGCATCAGTTATATGGCATCGATATCGATCCGCTGAGTGTGGCCATTACCGAATGTCGATTGTTTCAATGGGCCATCCGGCTGGATGGTCAAAACGTACTGGAATCGCCTTTGACGGGCACTGAAAATTTGATGGCGGCAGATACCTTGAACGCATCGCCATTTCCAGATCCGCCCTGGCAGTTTATTGTGGGAAATCCACCGTTTGTATCGGAAGTGCGCAAGCAGGCTGGGCGGTTTCAATCGCTTCAACACAGCGATTTTTATCAGGCCAAAATGGATTTATGCGATGCCTTTACCGCCTGGGCCATTCAGCACCTTTCGCCCAACGGACAACTGGCTTACGTGTTGCCCATATACTGGATGCAGCGAACCAGTAGCCAGCCCCTGCGAACGCTGTTGTGGGAAAAGGGAGCGTTCCAGCAATTGTGGCGCTTTGGGGACAATCCCATTTTTAAAAACGCACCGGGTCATCATCCTTCGTTGCTCATTTGGCAGAAAGCGTTGCCTAATCTTGAGAACGCCGAGAAGGCCAGCACGCAATCCATCCAGTGGGGAACAGCGGATACGGTAGAAAGCCTCTCTGAGTCTCGGCTTTCGGCGGCCTGTATTTTAAGAGATGCTCGTTCCGGAAAATTTTTAGTGGGTAAAAAAAAGGAAATGAATTTATTGGATCGTTTGTCGGGATTGCCGCCACTGATTCCTGAAAACGCCATTCAGCAAGGTATTTTGCTGCCACAGGGGCGTTTGAAAAAATCGGATTGGCAACAACAAAGCCCACCATTTCAAGCTCAATTCCCCCCGGATGCGGGCATTTTTTTGCTGAAGGATGCAGAAGTTTCAGCACTCAATTTCAACGATTCTGAACGGGCGTTGCTGAAGCCTTATTTTGGGCCCACCGGCTTTTTGCCCTTCCAAGGATTTCAAACGCCTCAAGCACCGTATCAACTGATTTACACCGATGCCGCAGCCCGCAAAAAAATAGTGGAAAATCCTGAGCAGTATGCGAATCTTCGTGCCCATTTAGAGCGCTTTACCCCGGTGTTGACCTCCGCGTTCAAGCCCTATGGATTGCACCGTCCCCGGCAACCCCATTGGTTTGAAAACGACAACAAAGTACTCTGTCCCCGACAAGTGCCGCGCCCGGCCTTAGCCGTGGTGGAGCAACTTGCTTATGTGTCTGAGGGGTTTTATATTTTGCAGCCAGACAATACAGGGCAAGCACTTGTCTGGATGGCCCTGCTGAACAGCCAGTTGGGCTGGTTCTGGTTTTATCATCAAAAACGCAAAGGCCAACGGTTGCAAATCGATAAAGACGTCTTGTGCGTGTTTCCCCAGCCGCCTTCAGTCACTCAGGAACAAATGCAAACGCTTGCAAAAATCAGCCAAAGTTTGGCCCAGCCTGTCTCGGCATCGGAGCGCAAAACACTTTTGCACCGACTGAATGAACAGGTCTTTAAACTCTACCAATGCGCCCCGGAAGAAGTGGCCTGCGTGACGGCTGCTTATAGCGCTATGAGCTTTGATTGAGGATGGCTTGGGCGGCAGACTGGCCGGATTGCACACAGGCATTCAGGGCAATCCCATGCAGATAATTCCCCGCTAAATGCAGGCCTTTGTGCTTTTGCAAAGCGGCTTCAATGCCGGCAATGCGTTGCACATGCCCCAGGTTATATTGCGGAATGGCGTTTGGGTGATGCTGAACGTGGCCAAAGGCAGGCTCCAGCGAGCCGTTGAGGTGGAAAACCGTTTGCAGATCCCGAGTGACTTGCCGCTGAATTTGGGACGCTTTTTGCTTCAGAATTTCGGGATAATGGGCGCCCCCAATAAAATTACTGAGCAGCACATGGCCTTGGGGGGCTCGTTCCGGGAACAGGCTGCTGGCCCAGATAGCGCCTAGGAGCGGCATGTTTTCCTTGCGGGGAATCAGGAAGCCAAAGCCATCCAAAGCATGCGGTATTTGCTCCGCCCGAAAGCCCAGATGAGCCACTGCCAAACTGCTATAAGGAATGTGCCGGAGCAGGCTTGCCGCATCGGGCATTAGATTGTCCAGCAATGTGGCGGCCACAAAGGCAGGCACCGCCAAAATAACGTTCTGAGCCTGCCAGATTTCCCCGTCGTTCAGCCGCACTTGATAACTGGTGGTACCTGTTTTATCGGCGCCTATTTTTTCGATGGCTTGAACCGGGCACTGCAAGCGAATGGCTGGGGCGGGCAATGCTTGGGCCAAGCTGTGGGTGAGGGTTTGTAATCCTCCCGTTACGCTCATAAGTTGCATTTTGGGTTTGGGTTGAGTGGGATCTTTTTTCGGACGATGACGCAAACCCTGAAAAATACTGCCATAGTCCTGCTCCCACTGCCACAGCTTGGGGAACACGGCAGGCATACTGAGGGTGTTCACGTTGCCAGCGTAAATGCCGCTAATAAAGGGATCGACCAGATTCTCCACAACCTCTCGCCCCACTCGGTGCGTTAGAAAACCGGCCACGCTCATGTCATCGGCTTGGCATTTGGGTTGAAACGGTTCTTTCAGCAATCGGAGTTTGGCCAGAGGAGACAGCACCGGGGTGGTCAGGGCTTGCCATGGTTTTTGCGGCAAGGCGGTCAAATTACCATTGAGGTACAAATAGCGTTTGCTGGCCGATGCCTGGGTGGCTTGGGGTTCCAGCTGCAATTCCCGGCACAAGTCCATCAATTCCTGCCCCGTGCTGGGGAAAGTATTGGGGCCACCCTCAAAGGTGTAGCCCCCTTCGTGGTGGGTTTGAATCCAGCCACCTACCCGGTCGGCCGCTTCCAGCACCATCACCGATCGGTTTTGTTGATGCAAGCGATACGCCGCCGTCAGGCCACTCAGGCCCGCCCCAATAATCAGGGTGTCCACGGTTTGCATGTTAACGGCTGGCCTGCGCTTCAATCAGCTCTGGAAAGGAGGAAAATTCAGCAGGATTGTCTGATTTATTTTCCAGTTGATCAATGGTTAATTCGCACAGGGCCTGAATGAAGCTGGCGTTGGTATTCAGCGATGGGGCCCGGTAGCAATGCTGAATCCCCAGTTCGTGGGCCAGCGGAATGTACTCCTGATCAATTTCCACCAAGGTTTCCACGTGATCGGACACAAAGCTGAGGGCCACCATCAAAATATTGTCCCGGTTATTGGCGGCAAAATACGGCAGAACACCTTCTGTGGCTGGCCCTAACCAGGGCATTTTACCCACCTGACTTTGGTAGGCCAATTCCCAGGGATTCTTGGGGAAAAAGCGGGTGGCAATGGTTTCCGCACAAGCGTAAATCTGCTCCGGGTAAGGATCTTTGGTGCGTTTAACATGCTTCACCGGTAAGCTGTGGGCGCTGAATAGAATCTGCACCTCGTCCTTGGGGCAAGTCCACGGGTTACTGTTCAGGCCTTCCTCGATGCATTCCCGCATGGCTTCCAGATACAGCGGGTGATCGTGATAGGGCGGCACCACGCGCAGTTCAAACTGAACGTTTTTTTGATCCAGAACTCGTTTCAACTCGTTCAGGCTACTGCCGGTGGTGGTGTAGGAGAAATGCGGGTACAGAGGCACTACAATCACCCGCTGAATGCCATCTTTCACCATGGCGTCCACCGCTTCCTCGGTGAAAGGGTGCCAATAGCGCATGGCGATATAAACGGGTAAGGCCGGGTAGCCTTTCTCTGCCAGCGCCTGCGAGAGCGCTTCTCCTTGGGCTTCCGTAAATTTGAGAATGGGTGAACTGCCGCCCATGAGTTCGTAGTTTTCCTGGGCCAACTCTTCACGCTTGGTGGAAATAAGCCAGGCCAGCGGCTTTTGAAAAATAAAGGACAGGGGCAACTTAATGATGTCGGGGTCAGCAAACAGGTTGAACAAAAAATGTTTGACGTTCTCCAGGCTATCCGGGCCGCCCAGATTGAGAAATAGAATGCCGGTTTTCGGTGAACTCATGTGGAAGCTCCTTGGCAATCAAACGTGAACCATCAAACAGTTTTGGAAAAAGTCGGTTTATCCCCACTCAGTTGGGGCAAATAAGCATCAAAGGGCATGGCGATATTGCGGCTGAACAGGCGACCCAAGGGGGTAACGATCAAGCCGGTTTCGGCCAATTCCACCAGACCATCGGCGGCCATGTCCTCCAGCTTGGGGAAGGCATCGGCAAAGTGGGATTTAAAATCCACATCAAAGCGTTGCTGGAAGTCGGTGTAGCTGATTTTACCGGGGCATAAAATAGCCAATATAACGGCTTGCCTTAGGCGATCTTCCGCGCTCAGTTCGTAGCCGCGCATCGTGGCAATGCGTCCAGCTTCAATGGCCTCATAATACTGGGACAATTTGCGCCAGTTCTGGGCGAATTGACCTTGCAACCCGCTGATGGCGCTGACCCCAAAGCCGTATAAATCGCTGGGCAGGTTACCGTGCTGCACCGTATAGCCCATAAAGTTGCGGTGCAAATTCCCGCTTTGCAGGGCCAGACTCAGTTCATCGGTGGGTTTGGCAAAGTGATCCATGCCAATATAGAGGTAACCGGCTTCAGTCAGCATTTGCTGGGCGGTTTGCAGAATATTGAACTTGGTTTCGCTTTCAGGCAGGGCCGCTTCCGGAATCTGGTTCTGGTGGGGGCTCAGCCAAGGCACATGGGCGTAACTGTACAGGGCAATGCGATCCGGGCTGAGTTGAATCACGTCTCGCACTGTTTTTTCAAAACTTTCCACCGATTGATGGGGCAGCCCGTAGATTAAATCGAAATTCAGCCCTTCAAAACCCAGTTGTCGGCAATGTTCGGTGGTGGCTGCGGTCATATCCAGCGGCTGGATGCGGTGGATGGCCTCTTGCACCTGTGGATTGAAATCCTGAACGCCAAGACTGATGCGGTTAAAACCCAGTTCCTTGAGTAACTCGATCTGGGCCGGGGTGGTGACTCGAGGGTCTACCTCAATGGCCACTTCGGCGCCGGGGGCCAGTTGGAACAGTTCAGTCTGGAATTTGAACAGGCGGGCCATTTGTTCTTCAGATAAATAAGTGGGTGTGCCGCCTCCCCAATGGAATTGCACCACCGGGCGGCTGCGATCCATCCAGTTGGCAATGGTTTCCATTTCCTTGAACAGATAACCCAGATACTTTTCGGCTTGATCGCGTTGTTGGGTAATGACCACGTTGCAGCCGCAAAACAGGCAGCGGCTCTCGCAAAAGGGCAAATGCACGTACAAAGACAAAGGATGGGGGTTGCTGCCCAACGGTTGGTTGGTGTCCCGAATGGTTTTTTCGTGTGCAGCGGCATTGTAGCTGTCCTGCCACATGGGCGCGGTGGGATAGCTGGTGTATCGGGGGCCGGAGGTATTGTATTTTTGCAACAGTGCTTTGGATGCCAGGCTTTGCATGATGATATCCCTGCGTTTAAGGGTGCGCCGGAGTTAAGGCGCTTTCTTTAACCAAATCCACCAGTAAGCGAACATTTTCCACAGGCGTAGGCGGCAATATGCCGTGACCCAGGTTGAAGATGTAGCCCTGATTGCCGCCTTCAGCAATCAAGGATTGCACCAGTGGCGTCAAGACCTCAGGGCTGTTGAACAAGGCGATGGGATCTAAATTGCCTTGCAAGGCAAACCGGGAACCCACAATCTGGCGGGCTGCGCTGATGGAAGTAAGCGGGTCAATACTGATCACATCGGGGTCAGCTTCGGCCATCAGGGGCAAAATCCCCCGGCTGTTGTTGACGTATAAAATGACCGGCGTCTCATCCCGTTTTAAGTTGCGGATAATTTGCTGATGGTAAGGCAAAATAAAGCGGCGGTAATCGGCTTCATTCAAAATGCCGCCCCAGGTGTCAAACAGTTGCACGGCCTGGGCGCCTGCTTCAATCTGGGCATTCAGGTATAAGGTGACCGTTTCGGCCAGTTTGCCCAGCAACCGGTGCAAAACATCTGGCGATTCGTACATCATGCCTTTAATTTTGGCAAAGTGCTTACTGCCGCCGCCCTCAATCATGTAAGTGGCCAGCGTCCAAGGGGAACCGGCAAAGCCCACTAATGCTTTATCGGGATGACTGGCCAGTTCTTGGCGCATGCGGCGAATGATTTCCATGACAAAGCCGGTTTTTTCAACCGGATCGGGAATAATCAAGCGATCCACATCGGCGGCGCTGCGCAAGGGGTTGGGGAACTGGGGGCCACCATCGCCAAAGACCACTTCCATGCCCATGGCTTCCGGGGGAATTAAAATATCGGAGAAAATAATGGCCGCATCCATGCCAAAGGCGTTGATGGGCTGCATGGTGACTTCTACCGCCGCATCCGGCGTTTTACAGAGTTCCAGAAAGCTCAGTTTTTCCCGCACGGCCCGATATTCGGGCATGTAGCGACCCGCTTGGCGCATCAGCCAAACAGGCGGACGATCCAGCACTTCTTTACGGCAAGCTTTGATCAGGCGGGGAGTGGTGTTTGGGGAAGTCACGGGGCATATCCTTATTGCGGGTTGGCCTGTGGGCATCGGATCAGGTGGGTGATTTCAGTGAGAGATGGCAAATGAGGCATGAGTCACACCCGTTATCATACTCCAAACTTTCTGGAATCAAAAACAAGTCCAGCTTGAACGCTGGGGCCAAAAAATTACAGATGCGCTGAATTTTGCAGGCTTGAGATCATAAGAGGCTTGTAGTAAGTTCATGGTCAAAGATATCGGGGTGCTGGCGTCAAGCTGGCTGAGAGCACCGTCTGTTCGGTGAAACCCTTGAACCTGCTCTGGATAATGCCAGCGAAGGAAACGCCATGTCATCACCTGTTTTGCCTCACTTGCCGCAACAGTCCGAGCTTTCACCGGCTCAGGCCCGTTTTGTTTACTGGCTGAACGGGTTGGCCCCTGTGGTCACCAACGTGATCACCCCGTTGGTGGTCTTTTGGAAAATGGGCGGCTCCAGCAAATTGCCCTTGGTGAAATATAATCAGCAAGTCAACGAGGTGGTGCGCCAGTTTATCAGCGGCACCATTGGTCTGGTTAGTTATTTTGGCGGCGGGGAGCTGACCAAAGGGGCCTTGAACCGGATCTTCGATAAAAATGGCCGCACGCTGGATGAATCCAGCAAGCAAGTGGCCATGATTGTGGGCGGAGTGGCCATGAGCTTTATCGGCTTTGCCTTTGTGCGCCCTTACGTCAGCACCGAGCTGATTTGTAAATTTCTGAAGCAGGAAAAAGGGCTGGAGCAAAGCATTTCCGATAAAAAGGCGCAAGAGATCCTGGAAGCAGCTTGCCCCAATCCGCAAAGCCTGCAAAAAGGACGCAATCTGCTGGAACGCACCTTGAAGGAACAGGCTGCTGAATTGGCCGGGGCCAAATCCAACAATGCGGCCATTCGCTGGCTGCAAAACAAGGTGGATCAGCATTTACTGCCCGGTGGTCAGCCGAATTTGAAGAAGACCGCCCTGGTTTCCACGGCGGCCCTGTCTGGGTATTTGGCCCTGCTGACCGGGGCGCTTTGGGGCGTGAACCGTGCCCTGAATCAAAAAACCAACCCGGAAATGATGGTGGCTCAGCGTTTAATAACCCTACCGTACCCCATCCCTCAACCCTTGATGGGCGCTTTGCCTTCTTCGTCTGCCTCTGCGTCTGGGGCGCTCTACTTTGCGCAGGGGCGCATGAGCAATGGAGCCGCCCCCGTCGGATTCTTTCCAACGCAAACCACTGCGCCCGCGTATCGCCAACCCCGCTCCCCGTGGCCAACCAGTGGCCTATGAGTGGCGGCGGCTGAACTAGCCCAAATCCGCTAAAGCAGTGCCCGGGGAGTTTTCAGTTTTGTCAGTTGGCATTTCAGAAGGCGGTATTTCTGGCTGGCTGAAGCGACTGGGCTGCAACACATAGCCTAGGGCAAAGCCCAACCCGCTGAGGCCAATGCCAATCAGGGTGGAATACGGCCAGCCGGGCAGACCCAGCACATTGGGCAGGATGCCGTTTTGGGTCAGGGCGCTGAGGATGACTGCGCTGATGCCAAAGCCCATGGCCAATACCCCGCTCCATTTAGGCGGATTCTTCAGGTACAACATACCCACCACTGGGAAAAACATGCCAGAGGCGTAAATATCGGCGGAAATCCACAAAATATGGATGAGATCTTTGAAGGCCAAAGCCAGAGCCATGGCCGGAAGCACCATGAATACCGTGGCGATGCGACTGACATGAATCAGCTCCCGATTCGAGGCATTGGAACGCAGGAAACCCTGATAAATATCCCGGGTGAGGGTCAGGCTACCCACGTTGAGCGAGGAATCCATGGTGGAGGTGACTGCCGATAAAAAGCCCAGCAGCACCAGCGCACTGAAGAAAGGCACCGGAATTTTCAAGGCCAGATCAATGAGTACCGCATCGCTTTTACCGATGATTTGGGTACTCAGCAGGCCGATAATCACGATGATGGAAAACAACAGCAACATCAGGCACAGGGCTTGCCACCCGGCTTTAAAGGCCAGCTCCGGGCTTTTGGTGGAAGACATGCGCTGCCACATTTCCGGAGCAATGCACCAGGCCAGCACAAAGGTGATCACCAAAAAGCTATTTTCCTGCCAGCCGTGGGTAAACTCCCAAAAGTGGGGCGGCTGATGGCTCAAAAAATGCTGCCAGGCGGCCGTATCGGGGAGGGCCGTGGTGGCCGTATATACCAGCAAAATGAGGAAGCCCAGCATAATAAACACCATTTGGGCGATATCGGTAATGACCACCGTAAAATAACCACCCCACATGGCGTAACTGACTACAGCCAGCGTACTGAGCACAGTGGCCCACACCAAATCCAGCCCGAACACGCTGTGAAATAACTGTCCGGCGGCCACCATCTGGGAGCCAATCAGGGTGGTGGTGGCGGCCAAAATAATGCAGGCCAGCAGAAAGCGTCCCGGTTTGCCGTAGTATGCGGCCACCGCTTCCGGTTGGGACAGGTAAGACTGTCTGGCCACGGGTTTGGCCATAAACAGGGTAATGACCACAAAGGACAACAGTGAAGGCAGCACCAGCTGCCAAGCCCCACTCAAGCCCTGATGGTGAAAGGCATTAATGGAGCCCATGGTGGAAGAAGCCCCAAACCACGATGCTGCCAAGGTCAGGGCCACCGGAAAGGCACCCATTTGGCGTCCGGCCAGAAAGAAGTCTTTCAGCGTTTCCACCCGCCGGGAAAAAAACCGGGCGATCAGCAGAATGACTACGAAGTAACCAAGTAAAAAAACGGGGGATAGGTTCATGGGGAAATAAAAACCGTCCGGGGTCGCTTAGTGTGCGTGCGGGTGCAGGGGAATATTCAGCCTCAGCAGGCAATCCCCAAAGGCGGTGGAAAACTGACGGGCCCGTTCTTCTTCGGATGGATAATGGGGCAGCTTGCCAATCAGTTGAATCTGTTGGCCCTGCAAGGCATCTTCCAGCGAGGCGGGCAGATCTTCTTTGTTGTACTGATTCAGAATGAGAGCCGGAGTACGCACAAAGGCTCGTCCATTGCTGAGATGCCACCCTGAAAAATCTCGGGGCGTTACAATATCCAGCAATTGCAAGGTTTCTTCCGGCAATAGCCCGTGCAAAACCGCATGGTGTCCGTCCAGAATGACGTAATCGTAATTCTTAATCAGACGAGTCAGGCCGTACTGCAACTTTTGCAACTGTACTTCCCCCAGTGTCAGGGGCAATTCACCCACGGTGAGCAGTTCCTGATCTTCCCCCACGGAAACGGTTAAGTCTTGAAAGACCCAATCCACGGCTTCCCGGCTGGGGGCTGCCGCTGAATGTTCAGAAACCAGTCGGCCCAAGGTCAGTTCCGGTGGGGTGGGGGCCAGTGCTTCGGTCAGTTGTTGATCCGGCGAGGCGTCTATATACAGAACGGATGCGGGTGTTAACTCTTCTCCCAGACTAATGACTACACTGGTTTTGCCTGAGCCGGGCTGCCCGGTGACTTCGATAATGGCTTTCATGAATTCGGTGGAACCCTGTCCTCGTCAATATTACTTGGATTGTTGGCTTTTAATGGCCGCACTTAGTGCTTTTTCCAGTGTTTCCACTTTATTTTCCAGAACTTTGACCTTGCTTTCAGCCTCTTCGCGAGAAACATCCTTGCGTTCCAGATCCCGGCTGGCTTTTTTATACTGATTCCCCAAGTCCAGCGTTCGCTCCCAAGCCTTGAGCAGAATAGAGGCACCTACCATCAACTCCACCAGCGCGATCAATCCCCCCAAGGGCAGATCAATCAGTGTACCCCCTAAAAATCTGACGTTTTGCTCGGGAATATCCATATTCTGAAACACCAGTATCAGGGCAGAGCCCAAGAGCAGCAGGGCCACCAGATTTAAAAGCAATTTTTGGACTTTCAGCATTTCGCACCGCCTTCGCAGTTGAAATTGAATGTAAAAAGCAAATTAAAGGAGAAAAGCATGGATTCGCTCATTTTGCCTGAAACGAATTTTAGTTTCAATTCAATATTGAAGCCTTTGTTGTAGAGGGGGCGTTTGAATGTCACTTTAGCCGCCTGCATGGACCTTATCCGCCAGTAATTGCCACATTCGGCTAATTTCTGCATCTTGGGGAATTTCAAAGGTCAGCCTTTCTCCGGAAGGGTGTATAAAGCTCAGGCGAAAGGCTTGCAGCATTTGGCCCGGTGTTTTCAGCTTCAGGGTTTTCTCCAGGCCACTGCCATACAAGGGATCGCCGAACAAAGGGTGCCCAATGTGGCTCATATGAACCCGAATCTGATGGGTGCGCCCCGTTTCCAAGCTCAGTTCCAGCAGGGCGAACTTATCGTTCAGGCGTTCCTGCACCCGCCAGTGGGTGACGGCGTTTCGTCCGTCTTCCAAAATGGCCATCTTATCCCGATGCTTGGGATTCCGTCCAATGGGGGCATCCACGGTGCCGGTGTCTTCTGTAAACTTGCCCTGGGCAATGGCCCGGTAATCCCGGCGGGCGGTTTTGTCTTTCAGTTGCGCCGATAAATGAAAGTGGGCGGCATCCGTTTTGGCCACCATCAGTAGGCCACAGGTATCCCGATCCAGCCGATGCACAATCCCCGGTCGGATTTGCCCGTTAATGCCGGACAAACTAATGCCACAATGGGCCAGCAAGGCATTGACCAGCGTATCTTCCCGCTCCCGGCCGGTAGGGTGGGTGAGCATGCCACGGGGCTTGTTGATCACCAGTAGTTGATCGTCCTCAAACACCACACTCAGCGGAATGGCTTGTGGCTGCAAGGCAATGGGCTGGGCTTCTGGGATGTGGATGGTAACCCGATCCCCTTCTTTTAACCGCAGGGAGGCTTTTAGGGCGGGTTGATCATTGACCCGCACATGGCCTTCTTTAATCAGCGTTTGCAAGCGCTCCCGAGAAAGCGAGAATTCTTCCAATTCGCTGGCCAGCAGCTTATCCAACCGCTCGCCCTGATCTTCCTCGGAAATCAGCAGGCCGTGTTGCGTGCCTGCTTGATTAAGACTGGGCGGGTGGTTCATGGGAATTGGCACCAGCAGTGGTGACTTTGACGGGGGCGTTTTTAAAAACAGTGCCAATCATCAAAACCACGCCCACAAAAATAAAACTGTCGGCCACATTAAAAATAGGATAATGAATGGCAATCACGTCAAAATAATCGGTAACCCGCCCCGTGGACAGCCGATCCACCAAATTCCCCAGCGCCCCGCCTAAAATCAGGGCCATGGCCAATTGTTCGCCTTTGACAAACTGACTGCGAACCAGGGCATACGTCAGCAAAACAATAAATAATAAAGTGGTAAAAATGCTCAGCAACTGCGGTTGATGCCGCAGCAAACTGAAAGCGGCCCCGGTATTAAAGGCCAAACTCAGCTGAAAAACGCCGGGAATGATTGGCAGCGAGACGCCGGGAGATAAGTAGGCTTTGGCCAGCCATTTACTCCCCTGATCCAGCAACGCAAAACAAACGATCCAGAGAAGTAAATTCCAACGGTTGCTTTTTATCATCGTGTGTCAGGGCTTATTGGGGATTGGCTGCTGCATTATTCTTGCGGGCTATCCGGTTCCATGTCCACCGGGCCTTCGTCGCTATCATCGGCTGGGCCAGCTTGATTGGTGGATTCCACCTTGACTTTGCCGTCCGCAGTGCTGCGGGTTACTGACTGTTCCGGATTTTCTGCTTTATACGTGCTTTTGGGAATGACATTGACCCGCTTCACCACCGTCAAAATCCCCTTCAGGTTGATGGTG
Source organism: Vampirovibrio chlorellavorus (assembly GCA_001858525.1). GTDB lineage: Bacteria > Cyanobacteriota > Vampirovibrionia > Vampirovibrionales > Vampirovibrionaceae > Vampirovibrio > Vampirovibrio chlorellavorus. The sequence continues at coordinate 536,036 of LAPX01000004.1, forward strand.
GGACGCTCCTGATCATCCTGGCCGATTTCGGTGAATCCGACAGTGGCTGTGACCACCTCGTTATTGCTGGTCGTGTTGGCTTTAAAAATGCGTTCCAAGTCGGTTTTTTCAGCGGACAGGGTGCGAAACTTGTCTTTGCTGCTTTGTTGTGGATAGGTCAAAGGCTCTTGCGTCAGGGTGGCAAAGGCGATATTGCCAGCGGGTACATCCACCTGAACTTTGGCGGTGTAGGAATCTCCGGCAAAGACCTGCTCGGGTGTTTCTACATCGATATTAACCCCATCAAACGGCCCGTAGGTAATGGTGGCTTTTTCAAACAAGGTGGCATCGCTAATAATTTCCCAGGCTTTGCCCACCCGGTGCAGATACAACATCCCTCTGGAGCGGCTTTTCATGGTGCCGGGTTTGGCGCTGACCACCGGGTCCACTTTGGCTGTCGCGGTGGCTGTATCCAGACTTTCAACGGTGGCCCACTTGCCGTTAATGCGGATTTCCATAATCTGGCTGTTGTATTTAATATCGGGGAACATCTGCCAGGTGTCTTTAATCAAGCCTCGAATGTCAGCAAGGCTCAAACTGTCCCCACTGGAGAAATTGGGAGAGTAATGCTTGAGAACGCCGTCCAAATCGTGCCGGTTGGATGCGGCCATTAAATCACGCAACACCTCTTGCACCGCATTGGCATCCTGAAGTTCGGCTTTGCTGGCCTCTAAGTGTGGGGTGGAGGGATTCGCAGTTTTTGCTGAAAAAGCCTGAGGAGCGATACTGCCGGACAGCGCCAGGGTTAAAATAAGGGCAAGGGGAAAGAGGTTTTTACGCATGATTTACTCAGTCTGGTTTAACGAACGTGACATTATTGTACCCGATTCAACACCTGGACGCCTTTAAAAAATAAAGTTCAGCTTTCAATAGGGTTTTTGACAGTTTTCTTTGATCTAACGTAGATAATTCAGCAGGCTGCTTTGCATCAGCCGCCCTGTAATATTCAGGGAAGCCTCAAATACATTTTGTTGCTGGTTAATATTGGTAATCAGGCTGGGCATATCAATATCCTGAATACTGGCAAATTCCTGGGTCAGAATGGATTTACGCTCGTCAATGCGATCCTGGGTCAGGCTGAGGCGGTTTGAAGTGGCCCCAATAATAGATTGCTTGCTCAGGACGGTGTTCATGTTTGTGGTTAATTCGTCCAGTCGGGTGCGGATGTCAGCCAATTGAGTGGGGTTGCTGGAATCAGCCAGGTTTTGTTTGAGCTGAACCAGCGTGCGAAAAATACCCGATCCACCCACCGTAACCGGTGGGCCTACAGCAACCGTACTGTTGCCCATCATGTCTGCGCCATTGACATTAATGGTTACTTTGACCCCCCGAGCGATTTCCACTTCCCGCTCCCAGGACTCCGTAGTGGGGTTTCCGGTATAGGTCACATCATCGCCAGTGCGGCTAAAGGGTGGCCCATCGGTTTTGAAGCCGCCAAAGATGTATTTCCCCCCAATATCGGTATTGCCCAGTTGCACCAACTGGTTGATGATCTGGTCAATTTCCAGTCCGATGGCGTTTCGCCCATCCTGGTTATTGGTAAAGTTGGCCGCCTGAGTGGTTAATTCCTGGGCCCGCTGAATGAGAGACACCATGCTGCTGATGGCATTATCGGCGGTATTGACCTCGGCAATGGAGTCCTGAACATTGCTGCTGTATCGCTCATCACTTTTTAGGGTGTTGGAAAGGGTCAAAATGCGGGTTAAGCCCACCGGATTATCGGAAGGGGCGTTGATGTTTTGTCCGGAAGATAAGGTCTGCTGCAAGGAAGAAAGCAGGGACATGTTGGTATTCAGGTAACCAAGGGCCTGATTTCTCATGTAGCTGGTGGTGACTCGGCTGATACTCATGGCAGATGATCCTTACGATTGTCCAAAGTTTCACAGGCAGGCGTTAATTGACCATGCCGATAATAGTTTGGGTTACCTGATCCAGAATGCTGATGGTTTTGGAAGTGGCTTCCAGCATGCGTTGATAGCGTAAGAGATCGATGGTTTCCTCATCGATATTCACCCCAGAGATGGACTGACGCTGCTGTTCCACAGAGGTATTCAGGTTTTTCTGGTTTTGGCTGCCATTTTTGTAGCTTTGGGAGTCGATGCCCAATTTGGCGGTGGTGCTGTTAAAGTAATCCACCAGCCCGGTACCCAGGGAGGCAAAGGTCTGGTTTTTTAATTTGGCCATGGCTAAAGCGTTCCGACCATCGCCCACTCCGGCAAACCCGCCAGCCACAGTACTGTCATCGATGGCCGCGGCAATCAGCTTGGGATCGGCCAGAATGGCGGGATTCACTTTCCAGTGGAAGATGTTCAGGGTTTGCCCGGGATTGAGTGTGGCGTCATTCAGAAAAAGCGGATCCGTGGCCAGGTTGCCACTCTGATCCCGCCCGGCTGGCAGGGGTGGGGCGGCCTGCCCCACTTGCAGAATATTCAACTGGTCCACAATGGTGCCCATCAGGTTGTCCAGCTTGCCCATCATGTTGCGCACACTGCTCAGGTTGGGATCATTCCCCCCCATATCCAGAATGCCCTTGATTTTTCCGCTGGTGATTTCAGCGCCACTACTGTCATTGAGAACCACCCCCCCATTGACCGTACTGACCAAGGCCGGAACATCATCCGGGGTGGGAGCGGCACCGGTATTTTCAAGGGCTTGCAGGCTATCCAGCTGGCTGACACCCTTGATCATGGATTGTCCGGCAATATCTAAATCAATTTGGCCGTTGTCATAGTAGGTGACATCAATGTTCACCAGATTGGACAGTTCATCCAGCAGTTTGTCCCGTTGATCCAGCAGATCGTTGGGTGCTGCGCCGGAGGCTTTAATGCTGACAATGTTTTGGTTCAGGCCAGTAATGCTGGCCAGTTTCTGGTTGATATCATTGACCGTGATGGCCAGCTGGCTGGTTTCAAAACTATTGGGCGCCAATGGACTGCCCACCAGGTTTTGTCGCAGATCGGACAGTTGCAAGGCTTGTTGTTGGAAAACATCTACCAAATCCATGGCCTGTTGAACAAAGGTGGAACGCACGGCGGCGTTTTGCGGGTTAATACTCAACGCTTGGGCAGAATCAAAGAAGCTTTGCAAGGCATCGTTCACCCCGCTGGTGGAGGGTTCATTCAGAATTCCTTCCAGCTGTTTGAGGGCATCACGGGTGGATTCGTTTTGTCCCAGAGACCCGTTGGACAGGCGAAACTGGGCATCCAGAAACTGATCCCGCATCCGGGTGACCTGTTCCAAAATGGGGCCTTGTCCAATTTGCCCATTGGAAAGCTGTGAGGTGTTGGGGATAGAGTAGGCGTTATAGGCCATTAGATCCACCCGCTGACGGCTATAGCCTGGGGTGTTGGCGTTGGAGATGTTATGGTTAATGGTACTCAGGGCATTTTGAGCTGCGATTAGGCCACGGTGGGCGTTATAGAGACCGAAGAATCCCGGTGTAATCATAGTGAACCTCTCTCACTGGGGTTGAAATTTTCCCTGGGTGTATTCCGTGATGAACCTGAAAAACTGGATGAACCTGAAAATTGGATGAATTAAAAATCAGAACTGGATGAAAAATGGACTAAACCCTGAATCAAGCGGAGTGACTGATGGTTGATTGAGTGGCGTTACTGGGGTGATGGTTGCCCTTGGCCTGCTTTTCGCCGTGAGCGTTGTAACTGGCCGCATCCGGGTTCAGGGCGCTTCGAACCACCGCAATGGTGTCCTGAGTCCACTTGAGGGACAGGGCCAACAAGTCCCGGTTTTCCCGATTTGATTGCTCCACGTCCAGGGCCAATCGCTTTAACTGTTCCCGCAATTGGGTTAGGCGCGGCACATATTGGGCGGGGAGTTGGGCAATGATGTGCTTGAGGGGTTGCTGCCCCCAGCCGGAATTTTGCGACAGTTCATTTCTTTTTTTGCTCAGGGTGGCGCATTGCTTGCCAATGCTGCTGAGTTCGCGATCAATGGTTGGCAGTTGATCGATGCTTCCGGTGACCAGGGCCTGTTGTTTCAACTGAAGCTGATGGCGTGCGGCTTCCAGCTGCTGGCTTTCCTGTTGCAATAAGGCGATCAGATCCTGAATGTGTTGCGGTATGGGTTGATGGTCGGCACTCATGGCTTTTTCGCTCCTCCTATACCCGGTAGTCGGCCAGCAGGCTTTCGCCCTGCTGGTAAGCCCGACGGATGTCTTGTTCGGTCACGCCCACAAAACCTGCTTTGGCCGCAATATTCTGAATGTCATTGACCTTGCGCTGCCATTGCGGAGAGAGGGGCTGGCTTTGCATGGCCGCTGGGGCTTCTGGGGTTTCAATTTTAATTCGGGTGGCAGGGAAGTCACTGGCAGGTGCTTGCGGCTTGCTGGCACGACGTGCCTCCCAAGCCTGTTGGGCTTTGAGCATTTGTAACGACTGGGCACCGGATTCAATACGCATGCCTATTTCACCTCACCATTTGTTCCCTGAACCATCGTTTGAGGGGCACCCGTTGCCCCGCTCGTTCCACTCTCGCTTTTTTTGCTGTTTTGAGACATTTGCCGATAGATGCTTTCTGCCAGCCCAAAGCCACTGCCGCCTTGCTTGCTGGTCATCGATTTGGAGATTTCCTCGTTCAGCATGCTGCGGAAATACTCTTCGCTGCTGCCGCCATTTAAAAAGCTATCTTTGCGATCAATGGTTTTGTCCATGGCATCCAGCATTTGCTGCACGAAGATGGCTTCAAACTCTTGAGCGGCTTTTTTCAGCTTTTTCTGATCCTGATTTTCAGGATTCTGATATTGGCGCTGTAAATCCAGTAGCTTGGCCGTTTGGGCTTGGCCTTGCCATTGGGTGCCGCTGGTTGGTAAGTTTAAATCCATCTTACTAATCCCTGTTTTTTTTAGATGATCTCAGGCTAGATAATCTCAAGCGTTGCTTCCAAGCTGCCAGACGCTTTGAGGGCTTGCAGCACGGAAATCAGATCACTGGGCGTCACGCCCAATGCGTTCAGGGCGGCCACCAGATCTTGCAGGGTGGCGTTAGCCCCCAGCTTGACCAAACTGCCCTGGGCTTTATCAATGGAAATTTTACTGTTGGAAACGCCCACGGTTTGTCCGCCTTGGCTAAAGCTATCCGGCTGAGAGACACTGTTGTCGGTACTTACGCTGACGGTAATACCCCCGTGAGCCACGGCGGCGGGCAGCAGTTTTACATTGTTGCCAATGACAATGGTGCCGGTGCGTTCGTTAATAACCACTTTGGCCACTTCTTCAGTGGCGTTCACGGTCACGTTTTCCACCTTGGATAAAAAGGCCACCCGGTTATCAATAAACTGATCGGGGAACAGCACCCGCACGGTGCTACCATCAATGGCTCGTGCCGGGGCCACGGTTTTACTGATGGACTCTGCCACCCGGCTGGCCAGGGTAAAGTCGGTGCGGTTCAGTACCAGGTCCATGCCATTTTCATCGCCAATATCCGTATGAATTTCCCGTTCCATAATGGCCCCACCGGGAATGCGGGCAGACGTGGTAATGGCCGTCCGCTTGGAAGAACCGCTGGCATCCACGGAGGTGCCGCCGGTGGATAAAGGGCCCTGGGCCAGTGCCACCACTTCCCCGTTGGGAGCGCGCAATTCGGTATTCACCAAAACGCCGCCTTCCAAGCTGGAGGCATCGGCCATGGAGGAAACCATCACATCCAGCGGATCGCCCTCTTTGGCAAAGGGCGGCACAATGGCGGTGATAATGACCGCAGCGGTATTGGTGGAGCGGATGTCGTTGTCGTTGTTCAAACGGCCGTTGAAGTTATTAATCAGGTTGGCGGTGCTGGTTTGGGTGGAGCGGCTTTTGTCCCCGGTTTTGCTCAGGCCCACCACCAGACCGTAACCCACCAATTGGTTGTTACGAACCCCTTTGACGTGAGAAATATCTTTCACCCGAAGGGTGGCCGCCGAAGCGCTGAATCCCAGCAAGGCATGTCCTACGATGCTACCGAAGAGAAGCCCCCAGGCGATGATTTTGGTTTGAGTTGAATTCAATCCACGCATATCCATCTCGCCTTTCTAGTTAAAGAACTGGTAAATCTTGTTGGCGATACCGTCGTTTTGCTGACGGCTGATAATGCCTTTGCCGCCTTGCATCATCTGGAAGTTGGCCACCATATTGGAGCTAATCTGATTGTTTCTGTTGAGATAATAGGGCTTGATAATGCCGGTCACAATCAAGTCGGTGCGCTCTTTGCTGCCCTGTACCGTTTTTTGACCTTGCACCATCAAATCGCCGTTGGGCAGTATTTGTACGACCTGACAGGTAATGGTGTCTACCAGTCCGGTGGTGCGGTTAATTTCGGCCCGGCTGTTCAGTTCGTTGGAATTATCCAGTCCGTTGAAGTTGGGGGCTTGCAAGGCATTGTTAATGCGGCTGGTGTTGAAGGGCAGTTTGCCCAACATAAAGGTCACCATGGTGTTAAACAGACTACTGCCGTTTTGGGTGATGGTTTGATCCTTGGTCATGCGGATTTCGCTGCGCACCAGATTTTGGGTGGTTTCGTTGATCTGGATGGTCACCAAATCGCCCACAGCCCGGGCAATGGGCGGGGTGAACAGGGAGCGGGACTGCACCGGCTCTTGGCCGCTATAGGTGGTGCTGGCCCGAAACAGGGATTCAGCAGAAGCGGGAGCCGTCTGGCTGAGTGAAGCCAGCAAGAGCAGGCCAACCAAAATGGCTTGGAGCGGCTGGCGTTTTTGAAGGGTGTTGCTTTGCATCTTGTTTGGTTCTCCCTGACGTTCCCTGAGTGTTTGGACGAGTGTACTGACCGGGGGGAATGATTTACATTTCAACCAGTACCTTGTTTTTATCCACGATTTTGGCGCTGTAATACTTGCGCTGAAACACAGCCTGACGCACCCGGATGATTTCCCCGATTTTGCCGTTGGCCAAGGCAATGCCCGGCACAGTAACGGTCATGCCATCCCCGTTGGACATAAAAATACGCACCGGGCTGTTGTAGCTAACATCCGGCGGAATGACGATTTTACGGGCATCCAGAATATCGCCGGGCCGCAGGTTGACCCGTGCCAGATAGGTTCCAAGATTGCGATCGGCACCCACGGCATAGTTGTAGCAGTTGCTCACATCCTTGCTTTGCAGGCTAAAATCGGAGGCTCGCAGCGGTTCATTGGCGTTGACCACGTTTTTGATCACCCAAACCGGCTTCTGAATGATAATTTGTACCGGCACCCCAATTTCCCGCTGATGACCACTGCCATCTTGCAGGGAAACCTGTACGATGCCCCGGGGGGAGTACACTTCCCCCAACCGGGAGGTGATGCTGATTTTAATATCCTGCGGTGTTTTGGCTGCCGGGAAATCAAAGGGGGCTGCCGGAACCCGGATAATGGAAACGCTGATGTTTTTGGCATCCGCAGGGTCCACCACCTGAGCCACTTTTTCCTGAACGTGGGCCACCACTTTGTCTTTAATTTGCCCTTCGGTCAGCACCACCGCTTCAGAGGAATGCCACAACCCACCGCAAAGCCCCAGCAGGACACCTGCCAGGGAGAAAAGCGCAGATTTTAATGCAATGCGGGTCATGGAATTATCCTTGGTTTAGGGCGGGGGTTAGGGTTAAATGGTGTTATTGGCCGTTTTCAGCAGTTCATCGGAAGCCTGAATGACCTTGGAGTTGGCTTCAAAAGCCCGCTGAGCGCTAATCAGGTTGATCAGCTCTTCCACGATTTGCACGTTAGAGCCTTCCAGAAAGCCTTGGGTGATGATGGTTTTGGAGAAATCACCCTGTCCGGCGGTGCCTTGCACGGCGGACCCGGATGCGGGGGTTTCCTGAAACAGGTTACGCCCGATGCTTTCCAAACCAGCGGGGTTGGAGAAGCGAACCAGCTGCAACTGCCCAATTTGGTTCAGGGTGGTCGAACCAGCTTGGCGCACAGAGATGGTACCGTTCAGGCCAATGACAATTTCAGTGGCATCATTGGGAATGGTAATGTTGGGCTGTACCGGGTAACCATCGGAAGTTACCAGCGTGCCGTTGGCATCGCGTTTAAAGCTGCCATCGCGGGTGTAGCCAATACTGCCGCCGTCGGTTTGCACCTGAAAGAACCCTTCCCCTTGCAGGGCCAGGTCCAATGGGTTGCCGGTTTGCTGAACCGATCCCGGCAGGAAGATACGTTGCGTGGCGGAAACCTGAACCCCCAAGCCCACCTGAATCCCCACGGGATCAGTGGTTCCCTGATCGCCAATGGAACCAGCCGCAGAATAAGTCTGGCTGAGCAAGTCCTCAAATTCGGCCCGGGCCTTTTTGTAGCCAGTGGTATTCACGTTGGCCACGTTGTTGGCGATGACATCGATATTGAATTGTTGGCTGTTGGAGCCGGTGGCTGCGGTGTATAGGGCTCTTAGCATGCGGGCCTCCGATTGTGGGTTGGATTCCGGTGAAAAGATTTTTAGGGTGGAAAGTTCTGACGATTTTGTTTCAGGGTTTAGCGGGGACGACCGACTTCGTTCACCGCTTTGCCCAAGGTGTCGTTATGCACGTGGATATTCTTTTGCAGGGCCTCGTAAAGGCGCAGGCCCTGAATGTTGTTGACCAGTTCGGCCACGGGGTTGATATTGGACTCTTCCAGCATGCCAGCACTCACTTTGTAGTTAAACGATTCCCCCACTTTGGGATCGGGCAGTTTTTTACTGGCGCTGGTGGTTTGATACAAGTTTTCGCTGACCTTTTCCAGGGTACGATTGTCTTCAAAGCGCACCACCTGGAGTTGATCAATGGTGCCATTGCGACCGCTAACGTTCCCTTGTCCGTTGATGTTAAAGGGGCCACCGTCCAGCGCCAGCTGGATGTTGCCCAATTTCCCCTGTACAAAATCACCGTTCACAGTGGTTAAAAATCCGTTTTGGTCCATGGTGAAGTTGCCGGCGCGGGTGTAGTAGGTGTTGCCATTGATTTTGGATTTCACGGTAAAAAAGCCATCGCCTTGAATGGCCAGATCAAAGGTATTGCCGGTTTGTTGTAGGGCGCCGGGGGCAAAGTTGATATAGCTACCGCGTACTTTGCTACCAGTCACCAGACTGCCTACCCGCTCTTGCCCCTGACTGCTCATACGGTTGATCAGCATTTCGGGGAAGGTTTGGTAGTTGACTTTATTTCCTTTAAAGCCCACCGTGTTGACGTTAGACAGGTTACTGGCCAGCGTATCGGTGCCCGTGGTGGATGCCAGCATCCCGGCGGCAGCGGTGTATAGACCTTTCAACATGGGTTAACCCCCTTGGGCGTTTTGATACGCCTGATAGGATTGCATCACTTTTTGCACGTACTGGGTGGTTTCCCGGTAAGGTGGAATGCCGTTGTACTTATCCACAGCACCGGGACCGGCGTTATAAGCGGCCACCGCCTGGGGTACGGAATGATATTTGTTCAGCAGATTTTTCAGGTACTTGGCCCCACCGGCAACGTTCTGAGCCGGGTCAAAACTATTGGTCACGCCCAGTCCGGCTGCCGTACCGGGCATCAGCTGCATCAATCCCTGGGCACCGACAGGAGAGACCGCCTTGGGGTTAAAGTTGGATTCGTTCTTGATGATGGCTTTCAGCAGATCCCCATCCAGCCCATTGGCTTGAGCCTGATCGTCAATCAACCCGGACAATGCGGCTGGCACCGGAGCGGCGGCATTGCTGTCCAGTGTTTGATTAAGCGCTTGCCCCAGAGCCTGATCGAAACTGGGCGTCCCTTCTGGCACGCTGGGTTTGGCATTGGGCAGTAAGCTGCCTAAACGGCTTTCAATGTCCGCAATGCGCTGCAAGGTCGATTGGAGGTTTTCCAAGCTCACGGTATGGTTTCCTACGCTCTTTCACTGGTTCCCTGGGTATTTGCCGTTGACCACGACGGCGGTGAGAAAAGCCCTGATGGGGATGTCTGTTTGAACCGACTTGAAGGTGGTTCGGACACCTTCGCTCAGAATAGCCTTTTACAGAAGGCCTTTCATCGGTTGTCTGAAGGAGGGTCGGTTGTAGCTTCCACCTGTTCTTGTATTTTTCCTCTTCAGACTCCTCACAAAACTTGATCCTTTGGTCGGTTTTTCCTATGGATGGAGGTCAATCTTTTGGATGATTGAGAATAATAATTTCAGAGCGCAGGGTTGCCCGGCCCCAATCATGTCCGCAAACAGCCTTTAGGGTTGGGTGGGTGTGGTCAGGCCGATAGATTTCAGATACAGTATTGATAACTTGGTAAACCTTGAGTGGAAGGAGCTGTGAAAAATGGGCGGTTTGGTCGAACAGGCCGGTTTGGCTCGCACCGTTGAGTTAAAGGGGCACGTCATTGATTCCCTGACCCTGTCCAAGGTCATTGACCGGGTTCAGCAGTTGGGCGGCGATTACCGCATCAACGATATCCACGTGGGCAGCCTCAAAAAAGACATTTCCTCCATCAATCTCACCTTATTGGCCCCCGATTCGGCCACTTTGGAGCGACTTCTGGAAGCGGTGACCCCGTATGGGGCCGTGCCGGAAGTCGGCGATGCCGAGACCCTCCTCTGTACCGAAGATGGTGTGCTTTCTGAGGAAGCGTACCGGGTGCGTTTGCCCCGAAAAATCAGACACAATGGACAGTGGGCCACTGTGGAAAACGGCAGCGACTGGTGTTTACTGATTCAAAACGGGCAGGCCAAAATGACCCCGGTCACCCAGGTTCGCAAAGGAGACACTGTGGTTCGCGGCGCTCACGGTTTGGACTGGTAGGGGCATGTTATGAGCCCATCATCGTCTCAGCCATTGAGTAGTGACTGGTTTAATCCTCACCCGGTGGGACGTACGCCCTTTTCCAAATCGGGCAAGCCAACCATCCTGATGTGCCCGCCCACTTACTTCACCGTATCCTACGCCATTAACCCATGGATGCAGGAAGCCCCGCCTTGCAATGAGGCTCTGGCCCAGCGGCAGTGGGAAACCTTGTATAAAACCATCCTCAAAAAGGCCGGGGCCAATGTGGAATTGCTCACTCCCGAGCCAGGCGTCCCCGATTTGGTATTTACGGCCAACGCCGCCTTTGTTTACAACGATATGGCCATTATCGCCCACTACAAACATCCGGAGCGTCGGGCTGAGGAGCCCATTTGCGCCCAGTGGTTCGAGGAGCACGGCTTTTTGCCGGTGCTAATGCCAGATCACGTCTTTTTTGAAGGGGCGGGCGATGCCCTGATTTGGCAGGATCGAGTCTTTGCCGGTTATAAAACCCGCACCGATATTGCTTCTCATAGTTTGCTGACTGCCGCCACCGATTTGCCGGTGCTGTCCATGGAGCTGATTAACGATCGCTATTATCATATTGACGTGTGCCTGTGCCCCTTGCAGGATGGCCACCTGATTTATTCCCCCGATGCCTTTGATGAATATGGTCTGGCTGTGATTGAGGCCAACGTGCCAGAGAAAAAACTGATACCCGTGTCTGCGGAAGAGGCGGCCCGTTTTGCCTGCAATTCGGTGAACATTGGGGATACGGTCATTCTGAATCAGGGGTCCGGCAAACTGGTGGATGACCTGAAGCAGCGGGGCTTTCAGGTCATCGAAGTGGATCTCAGTGAATTTCTGAAGGCAGGTGGTTCCGCCAAATGCCTGACCCTGCGAATTGCCTGAGCCCGAAGTAGCCGCTTTTCAGAGCGCTTCCTAGATCATTCGGTTGCTAAAGGTATCCAGCGGGCTATCGTTGGTGGGCATTGGCGGTGGTTGCAAAGTCGGTGCCTGATTCTCATCGGGGGACAAGGGATCGCTTTCTTCTTCCCCCAAGCCGTCTTCGTCGGAGGGTGATTTGGCTTCTCCGCCCGCTTTTTTGGGAATGGTAATGACTAACTCGGTCTGCTTGTCATTTTGCTCGGTTTGTCGATGCAGTTGTCCCGGCACCAGTTCATGAGCGGTGCTGAAGGTCTGCATAAAGCTGGCGGAAACCGTTTGTCCATCGCTTTGGCTGCCCGTTTGCCCGGATACGTCAATGCGATGCGGGGAAACCTCCACCTTGATGGCAGAAGAGTCTTCTGGCTTGGCCAGGGGGACCCGAAGCACATACGCACTGGACGTTTCTTCCACCATAATGTCCGTGGTGGAAACAGGCATGCCGAAGATAGAATTTTCCAGATCCGGGAACTTGAGGGGATCGGGCAAGGAGGGAGCAGCGGCCTCTGGGGTAGCTTCAGCCTCTGGGGCAGCTTCAGCCTCCGGGCCGTTGGCATTGGCCTGACCCAACAGGTTATCCAGGTGTTGTCGGGCATCGTTGGAGGAGGAACCTTGCCATAGCAGGGTAACGGCCAGTAATAGAGCCGCCCCTGTGAACACGGTTAGCCCGGCGACACGTCGGTTTCTCATGGCTTGAATTCAAATCCTTCTTTGCGGTAAGTGGCCACAATGGTGCTGGAAATAGCGCCACGAGCGCTAAATTCGCCAGTCACTTCCATAAAGCGGGGCTGACAGGTGGCAACCAGGTCATCCAGAATCTGGTTGGTCACCGCTTCATAAAAAATGCCCCGGTTCCGGTAGCTGAGGAAGTAATACTTCAGGGATTTCAGCTCCAGGCATTTTTGATCGGCCACGTAGTCAATACTGATGGTGCCAAAGTCCGGCAGGCCGGTTTTGGGGCAAACCGAGGTGAATTCGGCCACTTTGATGGAGTTGACGTAATCCCGGTTGGGGCGAGGATTGTCAAAGGTATCAATCTCCGGGGCTTCGGAGTACATTTTTTGCTTTTCAAGTTCGCTTAAGCTGCCAGTGGGGGTCATAAGGCGTCTTTCCATTAATCTGCTACAACAAGCACATTATACGGAACATAGTCCCTAAATTCCATTCGCGAACGCAGTTTCAACCGCTATTTTGATCTTCCTGGGCAAAATAGGCATCCACCAGGCGATCGATACTACGGCCCAGAAACCGGTTGCTATGCAGCAGGACGTCTTGGCTAAACGTATTCATTGCGTCTAAAATGGATTCGCTGTGAGGGAATACCGGCTCCGCATCAACTTTTGAGGCCGGTGAGACCGCTGGTTCCGCCATTTTTTCAGGCAGAGGCTTTGGCTGCTCAGGCTGCAACTCGGCAATTTCTGGAGCTGATATCAACGGAGGGGCTGACTCCTGTAATTCTTGCGTAGGTTCTTTTGGCGCCGGTGTTTTAGCCGGTTCGGGATCGGCCATGGCTTGTGGCGCCTCGGGTTCAGAATCGAACTGGGGCCAGCCTTGGGACTCGGCTGTTGCATCGGCGTTTTCAGACCCGAACAAGAAGGAGGTGTAGCCACTTTCTGGAACTGCTTCCGGGATCTGCTCTTCAAGACTGCTCTCCTCATCTGCGGATGACAGCTTGGCGCTGAAGCTCAGCTCATTATCCGGGGCGGAGTAGTACTGATCGTAAGACAGGTTATTGAGGATGGAAGAAGCGGGTTCTTCATCCAGAACAAAGGCCTGTGCCGGGGCATCGGGATCTTCGTAATGACCAAAGTCGTAGGACTCCAAATTGTCATTTCCCTTCAGGCCTTGGGCCTCATCCCCAAAATAGTGATCCAGAATATCCGTATCGGTAGACTCGGCTTTATCAATGGCGGTATCGATCTGATTCGTATTGGCCGAGGGCGTGGGCTGCGAAGGGGGCTCGATTGGTTCAGCAGCGCCCAGTAGAATGCTATCCAGATCAAAGGTCTCATCATTTAAGATGTCGGTCACAGGCTCGGCGAAAGCATTGGTGGGGTTGTTGACCTGCATCTCGAAGTTTGCGGTCATGGCTTCAAGAGCGTCCAGATCCGCTGAGGTCATCGGGGAGCTCATGGCAAAGTCATTCAGCACCGTTTCCGAATGTTCAGGCTGGGGGGGGGAACCCGCGCTGAACTGCTCCGTCAGGGCGGGCGATTCAGTCTGGGCTTCCGGCATCCCTTCTGGCATCCATGGTTCCGTCGGACTCAAGTCGCTGGCAGTTTCCCTGGAAGGCGTCATGGAAGGTTCCAGGGGGTTCAAGAAGCCCCCAAACAAGTGGCTGTTGTCCATCTGGGAGGCTGGGTCGGCATTTTCAGTGGGGAAGAGATAAAAATTATCTGGGCTCTGGTTCGGGTTATTGGCACTGCCTTCCGGATTGGGTGCAAAAGATGCTTGAGTCTGCTCAGGGACAGCAGAGACTTCACCCATCATGGTTTGAGGTGCTGGGTCTTGTAAGCTGCTTTCAAAGCCGAATAGCTCTTCGCTAGGGCTTGTTGCCAAGGGCGTTTCCGTAGTCGAACTTTCGGGTGCGGGATAAGTCCACTCCAGACTGGCCGTTTCCTCAATGGTAGGCTGAAACGGATTTTCCGCCGCCAGAGGGTCACTGTTTGTGGCCGGAGCAAAGTTGAAATCCGGACTCAGGGAATCCATAAGGGTATTCGTGTTGGCATTCGGCAAGTCGGGAAAAAGAAGGAAGGGGTCGCTGGCGGCAGTTGCCTCCACTGGTGGCATTTCTGGCCCTAAGTTGGACTGTTCCGTTTCTAGTGAAACGCTGGGTGCTTCTACCCCACTCTCAAGCGCCATCCCTGGAGTTTCAGGCGTATCGGCGTTATTGATTTCAGGCAGACTGTCCTGATGGCTTGCGTCGGGCTGTGAACCCGTTGAAATCATTTCCAGCTGATGCTTTTCAAAAAAGTCGGAGAGGTCTTTGGGTTCATCGGCGGTTGAGGTGGCTTCTGTTACGGGGAGTAACGCCAGATCTTCCAGGGTGTGAGTTTCTGGGGCGGATGCTTCGGATGGCGTTGCCGACTCAGGTTCAGCAGCAGTTGCAGCGACTGGGGCCGGTTGTTCGGATGAGAGATCCAGTTCATCCGGACTGGCCAGCATTACGCCGGGTGGTAGCTCCATTTTTCCAGACGGCTTTGATATCGTGGGGCTTGAGTCAGTTTTTTTGGAAAAAGGCCAGAGATTCACGAGTGGAGGTCTCCTCTCAGTCGGTATGGCAAATGTGCTTATTCGGTTATTCGGCAAATCCAAAAATATCTTCAATCTTTTTTGGTGGTTTTTATGGCGAACCCTTGAAGATCTTTGTTCTGTCTGCCTTTTGGGGGTATAAATTGCTTAACATACCTTTATGCTTAGCATAAAAAGACCAAGCCTCCACAATGTTTTCGGTATACTCTTGCTGTTCAGTTTTTGGACACGTTTTTTCTGGGGTTGGTAGCACGATTTCTTTTTGTGCGGCGTTAATAAAATCGAGCGGAACGTTACAAATGAACGTTATGAATAAGGACTGGTAATGGCGCTTTCTTGCAAACAGTGGACTTTTTTAGACAGTAAGGGGGCAAATTAGTGGGAATCTCTATGGCGAGGCTGACTAAGCCCTCATTGGTTGTTCAGGTGATTGCAGGTATGGTGCTGGGTATTGCCCTGGGTCACTTCTGGCCGGAAGTGGGCGTTCAAATCAAGCCCCTGTCCGACATCTTTTTACGCATGATCAAAATGCTGATTGCCCCCCTCATTTTTGCCACGTTGGTCATTGGTATTGCGGGCACCGGCAGTCATAAAAATCTGGGACGTTTGGGCGCCAAAACCCTGATTTACTTTGAATTGGCGACCATTCCCGCCCTGATTATCGGGATGGTGGTGGCCAACCTGTTCCGTCCGGGCGATGGTATTGATATGAGCACCCTGAGCGCCAAAGGCGTGGCTCAGCTTGGCGCCATTACCGGCAATATCGAAACCGTTCAGCACCACACTTTGTGGGATACCCTGGTCAATATGGTTCCTACCAGCGTTATCGATGCCATGGCCAAAGGCGATATTTTGCAGTTGGTGGTGTTTTCCGTGTTTTTTGCCCTGGCCATCCTGTCAGCCGGAGAAAAAGCCAGACCGATTTTAACGGTACTGCAGTCTCTGTCTGAAATTATGTTTGAGTTCGTGAACAAAGTGATGGCTTTCGCCCCCATGGGGGTCATGGCAGCCATTGCGGCCACGGTTGGGGCCAACGGACTCGATATTTTGAAGGTATATGTCAAATTGGTCGGCTCTTTGTATTTTGCGTTGGCTGTTTTTGTCCTGCTGGTGCTGTGTACCGCCTGCTCGATTGCCCGCATTCCCTTTTTGCGCCTGATGAAAGCCATTAAAGAGCCTTTCTTGCTGGCCTTCTCCACGGCCAGCAGCGAATCCGCCCTGCCCAAGGCCATGGAAGTGATGGAACGCTTTGGGGTTCCTAAAAATGTGGTCAGCTTTGTAATGCCTACCGGCTACAGCTTCAATCTGGATGGCAGCACCTTATATGTGGCCCTGGCCGCCTTGTTCGTGGCGCAAATGGCCCATGTGGAGATGAGCTTGCAAGATCAGTTGGTCATGTTGCTGACCCTGATTCTGACCACCAAAGGGGTGGCCGCAGTACCCAAAGCGTCGCTAGTGGTTCTGGCCGCCACGCTCAGTGCGTTTCACCTGCCCATGGAAGGAGTGGCTGTCATCTTGGGAATCGATCATTTCCTGGATATGGGTCGCACCTCCATTAACCTGGTGGGCAACTGTGTGGCTTCCGCGGTGGTGGCCCGTTGGGAAGGCGTTTTTGATGATGAGAAAATGGGCGTTTTCGGCACCGAAAAGGAAGTGTTTGAAGAGGAGCCCGTCACGGAATCCATTCGTACCCCTTTACTGGTATAACAAAGCCGCGCATTGGTCATTAAGTTTGGAAAGGATGGTCACAGGATCGTCCTTTTCGCTTTTTGAGCCATTCGGCGTTTGAGGGGCATGCCTTGCCTCAGGCCTGGCTTCAGGAGACAATAAGGCCAGTTTGCCCAAACCCCAAGGAGCGTATCCAATGACCTCGCCTGCCACCGCATGTATTCTGGATGGGAAGCTGACTTCCCAGAATTTGCTGGATTCCTTATCCCTGGAATTGGCCCAAATCAAAGCGCAAGGGGCGCCATTGCCCAAACTGGTGGTGGTTCTGGTGGGCGATGACCCGGCCAGTCAGGTTTATGTAGGCAAAAAGGCCAAAACGGCCCAAAAAATCGGCATGTTGTCCGAGTTGTTGACCTACCCCGCCGATACAACGCAAGCGGAACTGCTGGCCGTGATTGCCCGCTTGAATCAGGATGCCAGTGTGCACGGTATTTTGGTGCAACTGCCCCTGCCCAAACACATCGATACCTTGTCTGTGATTCGGGCCATTGACCCCAAAAAGGACGTGGATGGCCTGCATCCCCTGAATATGGGCCTGTTGATGACGGGCGATCCGTCTGCCTGTAAGCCCTGCACCCCGGCTGGGGTCATGACTCTGTTAAAAGCCTATAACGTGCCACTGGCGGGTCAAAATGCCGTGGTGCTGGGGCGCTCTAATATTGTGGGCAAGCCCATGGGCATGCTATTGCTGCAAGAGAATGCCACAGTGACCTATTGCCACAGTAAAACCGCCGATTTAGCCGCGGTCTGCCGGGAGGCCGATATTCTGGTGGCGGCAGTGGGTGTGCCCAATCTGGTGACCGCCGATTTCGTGAAGCCGGGGGCTGCCATCATTGATGTGGGCATTAATCGCCTGGATGGCAAGCTGGTGGGCGATGTGGACTTTACCAGCGCCAGCCAAAAGGCCGGTTTCATTACCCCGGTGCCCGGCGGCGTGGGCCCCATGACCATTGTCACGCTCATGGCCAACACCCTGTTTCTGTATCGGCAAGGTCAGCCAACCGCATAATCAAAGTTAGCGCCTGTTTCCGGGAGCGTGTCAGGGTTTAAAGCCTGATTGGGCGCAGGGACAAGCCTGCCTATTTATGATATAGTGACCCCAATTGTTCGGGTTTGATTTCTGTATAATCTCAACTGAAATGAAAGAGGAGGCCCATTATGCCCGCCACCCAAGTAAAGCCCTATGAGGCGATTGCTTACAATTTGCAATTAGATGGTATTTCCGCTGAGCAGCTGGAAACCCACTACGCCCTGTACAAAGGCTATGTGACCAACACCAACACTCTCAACGACAAACTGTCTGAGCTGCGGGAAGCCGGAAAAGTAGGCACCCCGGAGTACAACGAAATTCGTCGTCGCTTGGCCTTTGAATACGACGGCATTCGCTTGCACGAATACTATTTTGAAAACATGGTTGGCAACGGTGGCGCTGCCCCCACCAGTGGCAAGCTGGCTGAAGCCTTGAAAGAGTACTTTGGCAGCGTGGATGCCTGGGTTGCCGATTTCAAAGCCACTGGCGCCATGCGTGGCATCGGCTGGGCGGTGTTGTACCAGGATCCCATCACTGGCCGCCTGCAAAACTTCTGGATTACCGACCACGAGAACGGCCACCCCGCTGGCTTCACCCCCATTTTGGTGATGGATGTATGGGAGCACGCTTATGTGGGCGACTACAAAGCCACCGAGCGCGGCAAATACATCGAGGCCTTCTTCCGCAACATCAACTGGAAAGTGGTCGAATCCCGCCTGAAATAGGCGAACAGCCCTATAAACTTTAAAAATACCCTGATGCCGCTTGTTACAAGAGATGTCAGGGTATTTTTTTAGTGGGTTGGTCCAATTTTTGAATGCTAATCAATTCTTAAATGGGAGAAGTTTCTAGTTAAGAATCAGTCTAATTTAGGAATTTCTGATTCTGGATAGGGAGGCAGGCTGCCGCTCTCTTGTTCAAGCAGCCTGTTCAAAAGCACCCGAGAGGACGGAATGATTTGCGTCATGGAGTACGGCGGTTGGTATTGCACTTGCTGAGCCACGGCTTCCAGTTTTTCCAGCCCCGATTGCAATTTATTACGGGCCCCTACGGCATTGCCACGCTGCCAATGGTAAAACCCCACCCCCACTTGGAGCAAGCCTTGCAAGTAGGTCTTTTCCGGGCCCGGCGGTAGCGGGCGCCACAGATCTTCCAGCACCTCGTGGCATTCAAAAAACGCCTGCCGATTGAACAGGTCAATCGCCTCTGACAATAAGGGCTTTGAATCGCTTTTTAAATCGTCCATGCTTTGAACCGTTCAGGGCGCACCATCTCCAACAACCACTGCCAAGCCATTATACCCGAGTGATTTTAGGTGGCAGGGGTGTCCGTTTTCAGCAGGCCAGGGGAAATGCCCTGTTTTTTCATGGCTTCCAAAAAGCGATTGGCCGCTTGACGCTGAATGGCCGGGGGGACCACGCGCAGTAGTTCCACCGCTTTAGAGACAATGGGGTCCTGATCATACCAGCGATTGCCCATTTTCTCGGGCTTGGCCAGTTGATAGAACTTCTCCAGGGCCTCTTTGCCGATTTGCTCTTCGACTTTGCCTAAAAAGGTTTCAGCCTGCTCCCGCACATCCGCAGGATAAGCCCGCAGCAACTCCAGCACCTCGCCGAGCAGGGGGTCCTGATCGTACCAGCGACGGGGGTTACCCGAGGGATTGAATGTTTCGCTCATGGAAGAATACCGATTACTCTCTCTATCCTGCCAAGATAGGTGTGTTTTATGCTTTAAGCAGAAGTCTCTTCGCTGACCGGACGTTCGGAATTGTCCGGGACACGCTCAATGGTGGCTCCCAAGGTCTGCATTTTAGCCACCACATCTTCGTATCCCCGATCCAAATGGTGGAGATCAAAGACTTGCGTAGCGCCTTCGGCCATCACACCGGCAATCACCATGGCGGCACCGGCACGCAGATCGTGCGCGTTGACTTCCGCACCGCTAAGATGTGGAACACCCGTAATTACGGCCACATCACGCTCTACGGAAATATCGGCGCCCATGCGCTTGAGTTCACCCACTTGTTTAAAACGATTTTCATAAATGGTTTCTTTGACGATGCTGACCCCATCAGCCGTGCTTAGCAGCGTCATAAACGGCGCTTGCAGGTCGGTGGGGAAGCCCGGATAAGGCTGCGTCACAATATTTTGGGCTTGCAGACGGCGTTCGCTGCGAATGCGGATGCTGTTGGGAGTGGGCATTTCGATATCCGCGCCCATTTCAATCAGTTTGTGGGTTAAGGAGCTTAAATGCACCGGCAACACGTTGTTGACCGTCACATCTCCCAGGGTACCCACGCCAGCCATCAGGTAAGTGGCCGCTTCAATGCGGTCAGGCATTACGCTGTAGGTGGTGCCGTGCAATGTACCGGGTTTCACCCCGTTGATCACGATTTCGTTGGTTCCTGCGCCGCTGATATCGGCACCCATGGCGTTCAGGAAGTTGGCCAGGTCTACAATTTCAGGTTCCTGAGCGGCGTTAGACAAAATAGTAGAGCCTTCCGCCATGGTGGCAGCCAGCATGATATTTTCAGTGGCGCCCACGCTGGGGGTGTCCAGCAAAATTTCCGCGCCAACCAGTCGACTGGCCTTGGCTTCCACGTAGCCGTGGTTGATTTCGACTTCGGCACCCAAGGCCATCAGGCCCTTCACGTGCAAATCGACGCTGCGCTTGCCAATGGAACAACCACCGGGCAGGGCCACACGGGCCTCCCCAAAGCGGCCGAGCAAGCTGCCGAGCACATCGAAGCTGGCCCGCATCTTGCGTACCAGATCATAAGGGGCTTCGCAGCTGGTAATATTTTTGGCCTGAATGTACAGGCGATCATCGTCCTGCTGGTCCACATCGCAACCCAGATGCTTGAGTACCTGAGTCATGACGCCCACATCACTGAGGTGGGGAACATTTCGCAGTTCGATGCTGTCTCCAGTCAACAACGTGGCTGCCATCAGTTTGAGAACGGAGTTTTTGGCGCCCGAGATTTCAACTTCACCGCGAAGGGCTTTACCGCCGTGAATGATTAATTTTTCTGTCAACCCTGGATTCTCCACGCTGTCTTCGTAGGGGGCATATTGGTTAATATAACATATATTAAGAAACGGTGGCACCGCCTTGTTGGATGAATTAAAACCTACCCAGCCCCCCGATTGCCTCATTCTGCCTGACGCGTTTTTTGAACGGGGGACAGTGACTGTGGCTCGTGCGTTGTTGGGCTGCCAGTTGTGGCAGTTTCATCCCCTCGCTGGGGCATGGCGCGCCTTCCATATTGTGGAGACAGAAGCCTACACCCAAAACGATCCGGCCTGCCATGCCTACAATCGCACAAAGGGCCGGGCGGAAACGTTATACAGTCATCCCGGTACTGCCTATGTGTACCTGATTTATGGCATGTATCACTGTTTGAACGTGGTGACCGAACCCCATGGTACCGCAGGCGCCGTGTTATTCCGGGCCTTGGAGCCGGTTGATGACCATTCTCTCAAGACCCACGGGCCGGGGCGTTTGACCAAAGCATTGGGGATTAATCGGCAAGCGGTGAATGGAATCCCTTTAACCCAATGGGAGCATGGTCTTTGCCTCAGTGCGGGGCAGGAATACCCTGATGCCCAAGTGGTTCAGACCACCCGTATTGGCATTACCAAAGCGGCGGATTATCCCTGGCGCTTTTATGTAAAGGATAATCCCAGGGTCTCCGTCAGGGAACCAGGGCATTGAGGGCAAAACTGGCAAGCTTATGGATAAAAGGATGGGATCCCTACCATATAAAAAATCAGGCAGACAAGCTGCCTGATTTTTGGGTTGCCGATGGCAAGTTTTAGTTTTCTTCGCCCGCGAAAGCGTCTTCCAGTACGAATTCTTCGTGCTTGGCTTTGATGGCTTTCACAGCCAGTTTCACTTGAGCGGAAACTTTGGCGGAGAATTTCACGTAAACCGTGTATTCGCCCACTTTATTGATGGGGTGATCCACGTTGACGTTACGGCGTTCGATTTCGTAGCCGGTTTTTTCTTGCAGAACTTTGGATAGTTCTTTAGTGGTGATGGTGCCGTACAGTTTACCGGTGTCGCCAGCGTTGGCTTCCAGGGTAATCAGTTGCAGGGCGTTCACTTTTTCGGCTTTGGCCAAGTCTTCCTGATGTTTTTTCTCAGCTTTGGCACGAATGCGATCGATGCGGCGCTGTAAGTCAGCCAGGGATCCTTTGGTGGCGATGACGGCCATATTACGTGGGCCGAGGTAGTTGCGGTAATAACCGTCGGAAACCTCGATGATATCGCCGTTGCTACCCAGCGTATCCACATCTTTGGTTAAAATTACCTGCATGGGGTGTGTCTCCAATTCCTTTCCAGAGTGTAGGGGGCCATTAATATAACACAAAAGCAAAGCTGGCAAGCAGCCCCCATGATCATGCGCCACGGCGTTCGTCCATTCGATTGTGACGAGATAGAAACATGAGCTTCATCAATTGTTTCTTCCGTTATATCCTTATATAACCAACGTGACTAAAGGGTCATAAAGCCACATGCTACAATCAGTAGTGTTAAAAATCAGTACGCCAATCGTGGTTTCTTGGCGATATTTGGGCTTTCGAGGGTTTTAATGGTGTCAGATAACCTGATAGACAAACTAAAAGAGCTGGGTTTCAATACCTACGAAGCAAAAGTCTATCTGGCACTGCTGAAACAGCATCCCGCCACAGGATACGAGGTGAGCAAAGAGTCCGGTGTTCCCCAGGCCAGGGCGTACGATACTCTAAAGGCGTTGGAATCGGCCAACGCCGTGGTGGCCATTGGTGGCAAGCCAGTGACCTATATGCCCATTCGCCCGGATGAGTTGCTGGACCGCTGGGAAAAGTCGTTTCAGGGGTCTATTGATTTCCTACGGCAGGCCTTGCCCAGTATTGCCGATGAAACCGTGGAGCCGGTGATCAACATGCGCGGGCAGGAGTCCATTTTCAAGTACGCCCTGGATATGATTAACAGCGCCAAGCGTTCTATATTTATGGAATTCTGGAAAGATGACGCCTCAGTCTTGCATTCGGCCCTGTTGGCGGCCAAAGATCGGGGCGTGGATGTGCGCCTGGTTGGCTACGATTATTGTGAGCTGGAAGGCTTAGACGTTTATCAGCACGGACTGGCCTGCAGTATTGAACAATCGCTCGGTGGGCGCTGGATGATTCTTTCCGTGGATGACAAAGAAGGTCTGGTTGGTACGGTTTCCCAAACGGATCGTCCCCCTCAGGCTGTGGTGACTCGGAATCCGGGGATTGTGCTGGTGATCAAAGAGCTGATTGTGCACGATATTTTCCTCTTGGATATTGAAAGCAATTTGCAGCCGGAATTGGAAAAACTATACGGCAAGGACATGTTGCGGTTGCGTCGACAAATTTTGGGAAACGTGGCGGCTGGCGTTGGGGTTTAATGGGCTTGTGCTACACTAGGGGCGTTCCTCAACCCGAATCAGGATCGACCTCGTTATGACCTCACAATCGCCGAAGCTGGAAAAGCCAAAGTCTGCCGCTCCCCGTAAAAAATTCTCGCAAGAGCGGCTGATGATTATGTTCACCCTCTTTTTTATTGCTGGCATTCTGTTGCTGGTGGTGATTCCGGAAGGAAGCCCGGTCCGGGGCGTGGCCATGACCCTTTATTCCGTGTCTGTTTTTTGGGCCATGTTCAAATTCTGCATGTAAATCACACTTGTCCTCTATAAAAACGGGAGTGGCCTCTTTCGGTCGTTTTTGGATAATGAACCGGCCCTACACATTGGGAAATAAAATCAAAGCGACCAAAAGATTCCACTCCGTAAAAACGAAGATATGTCATTTAAAACTTCGGTTTTGTGTAAAAACCGAATATTTACCTGCTTTGTTAAGCTTTTGTTTTCGGTATAAAGATAGAGGTGAGTGCTGGGATAGCCGCTGAGAAAGCAGTGTGTTGAAAGATGAAACGGATATTGGGAAATCGATTTGGGGAAATACGTGCAAGCAACGGTCGTTCAAGCGTCCCAGCCTAAAAAGTACAATGCGGAGGAGGTAACTTGGCGATGGATACTCAGGAGTTTATAAAGGGTCTTCTTGAATTAGTGAAAACAGCGCATGCCGCTTACTTGCAAGGCTTGGGGGAACACCGTCCCGCTCCATGCTGGCCTGAAGGTTCTGAAAAAAATCTTTAGGGAGCCGTTCAATTTCACCTTGGCGAATGTACTCCACCAAGGCCAGTATCAGCTCTTCAAACCTATATTCATCCACTGCCCGTAAGGCCCTGAGTTGGCTGAGTGTGAGGCCCTCTTCCTGCAGGGTGGAGGTGTTGGCCAGCTTGACCAGGGTGTCATCCTTGAAGCGGCGGCGTCCATGAATGAGATTTGAAAGCGCATCGCCCGTGATGCCCATTTGTTGGGCCAATTCCTCTATTTGTAAGCCGTTTCTCATTAGCAGTAGCTGGATAGCCAGACCTAATCTCTTCTCTGACGGTTTCATGTTAAGGCAGGGTCCTGACCCGAGCAGCCCAAGTAGAGCGAAAAGCGGTTAAAAAAATCGTAAATTTCATTTATGATCGTTCATCTTTCAAAAGTGATATTATTAGTTCAGTTGTACCGACAGTATGAGACCAGAAGCAAGGCGGCCACTTAAGTCCGGCGAAGCTTTGCTTATTCTAATCCAAAATGAAGGGTCTCTGAAGGGTTTATATTCGGTTTTCAGGAGTGTGAGGGTTGTACGGGATGCGATTGCTGATTTCGGAAGTGGCTTATCGTAAAAAAGGCTGGAACATGCGAAAAGTGGCCGATAAGCTTGATCTAGACCATCAGACGGTCATGTACTGGAATCAGGGGCGGGCTTATCCTCGCTTTTTGACGCTGGTTCGGCTTTGTCGATTGCTGGAATGCACCTTTGAGGATTTACTGGCCGAGTAGCCATATGGGTCTTGTAAAGATTCCGCAGGGATCAACATCTGCCCAATGGCTGTTGTATAACCGGGAGTCTTCAATTCGACTGAGAAAGGATGCCAAAGTGTTTCGGTGAGGTGGTTTAAAAATCATGGGGGCTCAATAATGGCAGCGCGTTGGTTTTTATTTTAAAACAGTAACTGTGCTGACCGGTGTGATGCATCGATTGAGGAGGGTGAGTTTATTCGGCATTATTCTGGAATGGTTTGGTCAATTTTGATGAGCGTGTCGAGGTGAGTGTTTTTGGTGGCGCAAATGCAAGCAAGTAATAATGGGTCGGGCAGTTCAGACTTCTTTTGGGAGGTGGGTGATCCGTTTTTCGAGATATGGGCCCTGGAAATGGCTGGCTTGCAGACTGCCCGCACGGATGCCTTCTTTCAGCAGTGTCATGAGGACATTCAGGTGCTTTTGGCCTATACTCTTGTGCTGAATAGCGCTGCTGAGAATCCCTTTCAGCGAGCGTTGGGGTTACCCCGGCATCCCCGGATGAATTTGATCTAGCCACATGGCTCTTAGAATTGCTTATTTTCAAGCAGGAAGGCTTTTACCATGACCCAGGAATGTGCTTCTCCATCTACCCAGTTGTCTCAATTGGTTGATCTGTTGCCCCCGCCCCCCTTGCCCATTGGGAGCTATGTGGCCACGGTGCAGGTGGGCAATTTAGTGCACACGTCCGGTGTGTTGCCCATGAAAGCGGGGCAGGTAGCGGTGACTGGCGCTGTGGGCAGTTGGGATTTGGGTATTGCCGAAGGTCAGGAAGCAGCCCGGTTGTGTATTTTGAATGCCTTGAGCCTTGTTCAGCACACCTTGGGAAGTCTAGATCGGGTCAAGCGGATTGTGAAAGTGACCGGCTTTGTGAGCAGCGCGCCCAACTTCTACGAGCAACCCCAGGTGATGAATGCCGCTTCTGACTTGCTGGTGCAGTATTTTGGAGAGGCCGGAAAGCATGTGCGTTCTGCGGTGGGGGTGGCCAGCTTGCCTAAAAACGCTTCTGTGGAAGTGGAGCTGATTGTAGAAGTCCTGTAAGACCTCCCATTCAACTCAGTTGAGACAATTGTTGACTCAAGGTCGCGTTGATCTGCTGCACGACGCTCAGACGCTCCTGAATCTGTTGATCTTCTGAAGAGCCCGGCAATAGATTAACCCGGATCGCCTGCAAAGTGGCTTGAATCTTATTAAGCTGTAAGGCGGCTATGAGAATGTTGGTTTTTTCAATATCGCCTGCAGAGTAGCCACTTTGCTGCATGGTTTCAACCAGTTGCTGCGTCTGTTGGCTCGCTTGTGGCGACTCAGGTTCCACATTCACCAAATTCGCCACCAGGTTGGAAACAACGGGATCATGACTAACCAGCTTTTCCAGATTTTGACTGGTTTCAGCGTGGTTGTTCAGGTCAATGGGCTTTGGACTGGCTTTAGGACTCAACAGTAACTGAAACATGAAGGTAAATATGCTCATTAAAGCCAAGCTAATGGAGCTTATGCCAGCATTGCCAGTTCCAATAGGAAAACCACCTGTTGGACCACCTGGAAATAAACCAAATGCAGCCTGATCCAATGAAGGAAAGCCCTGAATTAACGAATGGGTCAAAGCCTGTTCAATTTGACCCAGGCCTGCATTGTTGCCCAGCGCTTGAGTCGCAAATTGAGTTTGGGCCAAACCTGTTTGTTGCCCTAATACATGAATACCAGCCATCAATAAATCTCCCATATTGTATCGTTAATGCCTATATCCTATTGATATAATAAAAACAAATATATCCAAGAGATTTACAAAGTGTGAAGAAGCGTGAAGCACACTGGGTAAAGCATGACCTCTTCCTTCAGTCAGCAGTTTATTCTGCCCAAGTAAAGACGGCTGATACACCCTTTATCAGAGCGCTTGCAGCTGGTAAGGGGCAGGGACGGCTACTGACCGTAGCGTCGTTCCCGCTGGGCGAAAACTTCCACGGCGCGCTCAAATGCTTGCGGGCTAAAGTCTGGCCATAGCAGGTCGGTGACATAGAACTCGGCATAGGCGCTTTGCCATAGCAGGTAGTTGCTGATGCGGGAATCTCCGCCGGTGCGGATGAGCAAGTCCAGATCGGGTAATCCGTGGGTGTAGAGTTTGGCATCTATGTGGGTTTCGGTAATGTCTGCTGGAGAGAGCTTGCCATCCTGAATGTCCTCAGCCAGTTGTTGCATGGCCTGGGTGAGTTCATGGCGTCCGCCGTAATTGGCCGCAATCTGGAATTTCAGGCCGGTATTTTCGGCCGTTTGGGCATGAGCAGCCTGGATGAGGTTGTATAGATCCTTGGGAAAGGCGGAAATATCGCCGATAAAGCGAATTTGCACATTGTTACGGTGCAGTTCGGCCAGCTCTTTGGAGAGGGCTTCCACAAACAAGCGCAGTAAATAGCCCACTTCCTCGGTGCTGCGGCGCCAGTTTTCTGTGGAAAAGGCGTACACGGTTAGCGCTTTTAGCCCGTGGTCTGAGCCAAAGCGAACCAGCGTTCTCAAAGCGTCCACGCCTTTTTTGTGGCCCACGAGGGTGGGTAAGTGTCGCTGTTTGGCCCAGCGACGGTTGCCATCCATAATGATGGCCGCATGTTTTAGTCCGCTGGTAGTGAGCAGTTCGGTAAACCGGGTGCTGGCTTCTGTGGTAATCATTCGATTTATTTTAGGACAAGCGCCCTGCAATACAAGTCCAGCTAAGGTTTATAGAAGTGGTCTTGCAAACCCTTATGACGTGCTAAAAGTGAAGCTTTATTATTTGGCCCCGGCCTGTTCCAAAAGCTGCACAATCTCCGTGTAGCCGGATTCTTTTGCAAGTTGCAGCGGCGTTTTGCCATCACTGCCCGGTTGGTTGAGATCGGCACCGGCTTCAATCAACACACGGATGCGGCTGCTTTCGTTATAGCTCTTGATAGCGGTAATCATGATGGGCTCACCCAAATCATTTTTAACATTCAGCTTGGCACCTTTGGCAATCAGAAGTTTTAGTATGGTCGTCCCGTTTTCATAATTCTGCAGAGCTGCCATTAAAGGTAAAGGTTGGATGTCGTTTTGGATGTAGTTTGGAATTCCGGCTTTATTCACATCGCATCCAGCCTCAATTAACAGTTTTACCACCTCGGGGGTGCTGAATGCAGCGGCTCTATTCAATGGGTTTGGCTCTAGTTTACTGCCTGCTTTTAGTAGTAGTTTTATCACTTCCGTATTGTTGCGGCCTGCGGCCATTGCAAGTGGACTGATGCCATTGCCATCGATCTGATTCACATCAGCTCCGCTTGCTAGTAAAAGCTTTACTGTGTCAGTGTGCTGTCCTTCAACCGCTGCGGTTAGTGGTGTAGGGTAATAGTCGACGAATTTGGGGTTCACCTGAGCGCCATGTTGAATCAGGAGTTGGGCTATCGCTGTGTGCCCCATTATTGTTGCTTGAGAGAGTGAGCCTACATTTCCATTATTAGGATCGGCACCAGCACTTAAAAATAGTTTCACTGCCTCTATTTGGTTATTCCTTGCCGCTACTCCCAAGGGGGTTCCTCCATCCAAACACTCTTGTTGGAGATTGGCGCCCAGTTGCAAGAATTTTCGTATCAAGACAATGTTCCCTTTTTCCGCTGCACTGCAAAACGCGTGGCTCTGGTTCAGTTCTGCCGCGGCCCCAGCTTGGATTAACAGGTTGGTGACTTCGGGGTTATTGTACTGAACGGATTTCTGTAAGGGTGAACATGCTGATGTGGTGGTAGTTTTAGTAGTGGCGCCGGCTTGCAACAATACTTTTGTGATTTCAACATTCCCATTTTCTGCAGCTGCGCACAACGGAGTACGGTCGTGTGTGTCGATTCCATTGGGATTAGCACCCGCTTTAAGGAGAATTTGAACCGTTTTGGGCTCTTCACTCTCCACGGCTTTTACTAATATATTCGGATTATTCTCTGCGCCTGCTTCCAGAAGAATCTGTACTGTATGGGGGTGTTTTGCCTGAATGGCCAAGATCAGCGGGGTGTAGTCTGTGAATTTGGCTCCGCCGTCAACATTTGAGCCCGTTAGTAAAAGTCCTCTCACAATCAGGTCCTGTCCCAGCCATGCGGCAAGATGTAAGGGTGTTAAGCCGGATATCAAACTTATGGGCAGTAATAACAGGACGCAGAAATTTAAGACAGTGCCAATGAAGTAAATGCCCAAGCTGGAAAGCTTAACCATACGTGAAAAAAATAAGAATAAAAAAACTGCTAAAGTCAGTAAGAGCTGGATTCCGAGCAATAAAAACCCAATTAAAGAAAGCCACACACTAAGAATGAGCAATAGGGCAATAACAAAAGGAATGCTATTGATGCAAACGCTGAGGAATAAGATTTTTATAACACGCAGCCAAAGTTTGCCACGATTACTTTTGAATTTACCCTGGTCCAAGTGGGCTTTTTCCAGTGGGGCTTGATCGTGGCTCATGTCATACCTCTGTTCTCATTTTCAATAGCAGTGAGAGGAGGTTATTTTTAAAGTCTTGTTTTTATTTAAAGGCAATATTTTGGATGAAATTGCCCCTAAAGAAAAACAGCCTTACCAGATTAGAGGAGATGACATAGTGTAGTAGTAGGTGTGTTTGTTGGTAAAGCTGAAGAATTGAGTAGTTCGTTTTGTTTAACTTTCGCCAGATCATTATAGCAAAACAGCCCACCAATGGTCTAACAAAGCGCCGGACTTTATTAGACCATTGGCTAATTCACAAAACGGGTCAGTCTCTTGCCTGTAATACGCAAAAACTGCCCGACCAGCAGGCAGTTTTTGAGAACCGGAGTTTCCCTAAATGGGGGAATGGCTAGCAGGCCACGCTGATTTTGTGGGTGCTGGCAGCCACGACGGACTGGCAACGTTCAACCATTTCCGCTTCGTTTTGGGCTTTATTCACAAAGCTACCGACGCCTACCGCAGCGGCACCGGCTTCAAAAGCGGCAGCCACGTTACCAGCGGTAATGCCACTGGCGGTCATAACCGGCAAGCGGGTGGCTTTCACCAAAGCACGGGTGTTGCGCAGGGTGATGGCTTCTTTTTCTGCCTGGCTCAAAGATTTTACAGTGGGCTCCGCAGCCAGGACGCGGCTAGCGCCTTCGGTCTGGATGATATCCACACCGAGCGCTTCCAGTTGGGCGGCCAAGCGCACTTGGCTTTCCACGGTCAGGTGACCCGGGATGGTGATGGACACCAGTGCTTGGCCCTGAACCAAAGACACGGTTTGCTGAGCCAGTTCCAGTACTTCATCGGCGCTGAGGAACAGCCCTTGATCGTACAGGGCGTCGAAGTTGCCCAATTCGGCCACATCCGCACCGGCGGCCACGGCAGCGGCCAAGGCGGCAGGGTCTACGCTGGAGGCGAACACAGCAGCTTGGGTAGCCTCTTTGGCGGATTTCACGATTTCAGGGTGGGCGGCCACGTCCACAGCAACGGCGCCAGCGGCTTCAGCGGACCGAACCACTTGCAGCACATTGTCCAAATCCAGGTTGGCAATCCCGGCGATGACTTTAACAGCGTTGCGGGCTTCTAAAGCGGATTTTAAGGCGTTGATACGAGCGTTCATGATGGATCTCTCTCCAAACAACAGTTGATATGAATGTCATTATAATGGAAGCATGCCTACTATAAGGCAACACTTTGCATCAGGGTTTCTATCTCCGGGTTCAGAGCCTTGGCCTGAGCCAACTTCTCGGAAGCGGCCTCGGTTTCTCCCATTTGCCGCAGGGCCTCACCCCAGTAGTACAAAATCAGGGCGGCTTCTGTGGGGGGGGCGGTGTGGCCCAGTTCTTCAAAGGCTCGGTTCAAAGCGTCCGCAGAGATCAGGAAGCCAGCCAGCAGGGCCAGATTGACCCCGGCTTCCAGATGTTGGGGCACAAGTTCAAGCAGGCTTTGGAATGTGGTTTGGGCGGTTTGCCAGTGGATTTGCTTGTCTGGTGGGGTGGTGGCCGCTTCGGCCAGTCGCATGTGACACAGCCCCAATAGGTACAAGCTGGGCACGTTGTGCGGATCTTGTGCCAGCGCCTGAAGGAGGCTGTCCTGAGCTTCGCTTAATTCACCCAACTGCATCAGGGTCTCGGCCAAGGCAATTTTGGCGCTGAGGTGGTCGGGTTCTAGTTGCAAGGTTTTCCGGTACTTGTTCACGGCATCCTTGAGATCGCCGTGGCGGTATAAAACCAGTCCATAAAAGAAGTTCATTTGGGCGGAATCCGGCTTGCGGCGGATGATTGGGCGCATCTGCCGGACGGCCTCCAGGGTTTCCCTCTGCTCGCACAGCACCAGCGCCAAATTGACGGCAGCCTCATCTAAATCTGGCTTCTCTATCAGGGCCTTTTGTAGATGCTCTTTGGCTTTGGGCCACTCTTCCAGACCCATGTAGTAAGTGCCTAGTAAATAATGGGCCTGTGGGTTCCATTGATCCCGCTGCTCTATGGCTTTCAGGTGCGGCAGGGCCTCTTCGGAGCGGCCGGTTTTGATCAGGGCCAGGGCCAGATTCATAATCAGGGTCAGGTTATCCGGCTCCTGTGCAAAAGCGTTGTTCAAATGCGGCAAGGCCGCTTCAAACTGACCATTTTCTAGCAACTGCTGTCCCCATTCGGCTTCCAGCCCCGGCAGATCCGCTTGCAGGCTTTGGCAGTGGGCAAATTGCTGAAAACCTTCCTCATATTGCCCTTGCTGGCACAGGGCAATCCCCCAGCTTAGATAGGCTTCCGGGAGTTCCGGGTTGAGGGTGGTGGCCTGCTTGTAATTATGGATGGCCACATCCAGGCGCTTTAAATTGGCCAGAATATCGCCTTGGTTTAGGTATGCTTCGGCCTTTTCCCAACCCAGATCGATGGCCTTGCGGGACTTACTGAGGGCCTCTTCATAGCGTCCCAGTCGGTTCAGGGCCACGCTCCAGAAGTAATAGGCTTCGGCATGCTTGGGCAGAAAGCGCAAGGTGATTCTGAATTTTTCGATGGCGCCCTGATAGTCCTGTAGCTCGGCCAAAATGGCGCCCCATAAAAAGTAAACCTGCGGCTGATGGCCGTAAATGGCTAAGGCTTGTTTGAAATGCTTGATGGCGTCCCGGTAGGTCCCTTGCTGAGCCAAGGCAATGCCCCAGTTCACGTGGGGTTCCGGATTTCCAGGGTCCAGGGCGATGGCCTTTTCGTACAAGGCGCAGGCCTCTTCAATCTTTCCCTGAGTCATGAGGGCCGCTCCCCAAAGCATGTAGGGGTTGACCTGCTTGTGATCTTTTTCAATACACTGCTTAAACTTTTCGATGGCCTCATCCAGCCGGTTCATCTTGGCCAGAGCCACCCCCCAGTTCAGGTAGGGTTCATAGCGATTGGGAGAAATTTCGCTGGCTTGCTTGAATTTGGCCAGTGCCTCTTCCAGTTGGCCGTTTTGCGCCAAATCCACGCCCCAGTTTACATAGGCCATGGCGTGATCGGGGGAAGTCTCCACGGCACGCAGATAGTCGGACACAATGCGATTGTACTGCCCGACTTTATCCAGAAAGCTGCGTATTGTTTTCTTCATGCTATTTCTACAGATTCATTATGCCTATCAAAAACCAAAGGGAGCCTGTTCACAAGCTCCCTTTGAATGAGGTTGTACGATTGTCCGTTGAATTTGGCTCTGAATGCGCTTAGGCCAGGTTTTCCCAATCGGGCTGCCCGGATTCATTCCAGCTCAAATCGGATTCAATGTTCAGGGTGTCGTAAGCATCCAAATACTCGATAAAGTCTTTTTGTTTATAGCGCTGGCGCTTGAGCGAGCGGGTTTGGTACAGTCCTGCGGTGAGATCCAGGGCCTCAAATTTTTCAACATACTTTTTCATGGGCCGGTTCATAGCCACTTATTCTCCTCTATTCACTGTGAGTTCACCCAATTGGATCGTGTAAATGTCTTTCTACCCCGGTTATTTACCCACTGCAATGCCGATCTCACGACAGGCGCAAGCGGGCTGACTTCTTAAAAGCGTATCCCTCTTTCTTGCCTCAAAAAACCTTTAATTGGATTAAATCATTCCGTTTTTTCTTGAGTCTATTATACCAGTTGGGTTTCAATGTGAGTAGCCTCATATTCGCAAGGGTTTTCAGGGAAGCCCACCCTTTTTTGATAACAGCGGCTGCTCATAACAAAATAACGGCCCGAAAGCCGTTATTTTAGAAACTTTGAAGGCTGGGTTAGCCGATCAAGCCGTCGCCGATATCAATCTCGCTGGACTTCATGATCAAGGCCTGATAAATCACTTTCTCAGAGGAAGTGGAAGCCTTGGAGAAGGGATCGTGGCCCAGTTTGTCCCGATTGTCTTCCAGCAGGCGCTTGCCCAGCTCGGCAATTTCTAGCACCAGCGCGTAGCGGTTGGTTACTTTTTCGTTGAGATCGCAGGCGATCTGGGTAATGGTGGTCATGCGGTGAAGCGCTCCCTTTGTTTGATGGTTGCCGATGATGCGATGATGAGGATAGATACATTCCGTACACGGCAAGGCTTTTTATTGTATGAAAAAGACCCGGGCAAAGTCAATTTGCGATGGCGCTTTTTAGGTTCAGTTGCACCGGCAAAATGGGACTGACCGAAGCGCTGGTTTCCTCAGGGGCCTTGGGGGTGGCGATGGTTAAAATGTTGAAAAACGCTTCCAGCAGGCCGGGATCCCATTTGGTACCAGCGCCCGCTTCCAGAATTTTACGGGCGTTGGCCACTTGCATGGCCTTGCGATAAGGACGATCGGAGGTCAGGGCGTGGAAGGCATCCACAATAGAAACAATACGAGCCCCCACCGGGATTTTTTCGCCCTTGTAGCCGTGGGGATGACCGCTGCCGTCCCAGTTTTCGTGGTGACATTCCACTGCCGGGATAATGGGTCGCAGAGAGGCCACCGGATACAAAATTTGCTGAGCACCGATAACTGGGTGCTGCTTCATGATCTCCCACTCTTTTTCATTCAGTGGGCCATCCTTGCATAAAATATCCTCAGGAATGCCAATTTTACCGATATCGTGCAGAAAGGCAGCCGCTCGCAGCTCTTCCACTTCAGCCGGTGTCATTTTCAGGGCGTGGGCCAAAGCAACGGCATAGTTGGCCACCGCTTGCGAGTGCCCACGGGTGTAGCGATCTTTTGCTTCCAGGGCGCCAGCCAGTGAGGTGATGGTTTCCAGCATGAGGTCATCGGTTTGGGGCTTGCTGGGAGTCTTCTTCTCGATGTGATTGACCAGTTCCTGATAGACGCTGGGCACATGAATATTGTCGTACTTACGGGCCACCTGAGAGGCAAAGACCTCAATAACGGTCTTGTCGTTCAGCTGATCGATCTCGCCACAGGCAATACAGGCCGACTCTCCGGCTTTGTTGCCTTTGAACTTGGCCAGATGCAAGGCCTGTTCGGCCAGTTTGAGCAGTTTTTCCCGAGTCTTGGTGTCATCCGGGTAAGTGGCATGGCCAATGCTGATGGATAAATGGCGTAGCTGCTCTGGCAGGCGGATTTTGAGACCTTCCAGAAAGCGCTGGGCAATTTCACTGGCCGCCTTGGGCCCGGTTTCTGGCAAAATGACCACCACTTCATCTCCACCGTAGCGGGCAATGGTGTCTAACCCCCGACTGAGTCGTCGTACCGTAGAGGCCAGATGGCAAATGGCGTCATCGCCAGCCTGATGGCCCAGGGTCTGGTTGATATCCTCAATATTGTTGATGTCCAGAATCATGACGGAGACAGAGTTCTGATTGGTCTCGGCCTTGCCCATTTCTCGTTCTAAAACGCCCTGAAAGTAACTGTAGTTCATCAGGCCAGTCAGGTTATCCACCTGAGTCTGGCTTTTCATGCGATCCTGCAGGATGAGATTCCAGATTAGCTGGGCGATTTGGTCCCGCAGGGTGTACACATAGGACAGCTTGGCCTGAGAAAAGGCGTCCATTTCCTTAAAGCCCAATGTGAGCATGGCAATGGCCTCCCCCCCGGCGATGAAGGGTACGCTGAACAGGTTGAAGCTGTTCATGGCCGGGTCGGAATCCGCTGCCGACCATGGGGTATGGGCCAAAATATCTGCGCCCAGGGACTTGAGGTAGGGGGAAAAGGTGGTGTCCTTGAGGTTGTAGGCTTGCACCAGATGATTGCTGGTATCGGCTGTGGAAATGCGGGGCGCTTCGGTCTGCTGAGAAGCTGTTCCGGTGTGAATAAAGCGGGCCTGAATAAATTCACCGCGATCATCCTTGGTGGAAAAGCAGAGAAAATCGATGGGGGTGCCGCTTTTCAGGCGTTTGAGGAAGAACTCCCATACATCGGCCAATGAGGCGGCGGAGCTGACCAGTCGTCGAATCTCTTCTTCCGGGGTGGCTAGCTTGGTTTTGGCCAGTTTGGAGCCGTGCGGCTTTTTGCCCATTTGTACTTTTTCGGCGTGCAGGATGCCGTTGGCGCACTGATCCACCCGTTGGGACAGGTGACTGCAAAATTGGTTCCACTGGGCTGCCAAACGTTTGCCGGTGCTGGCTTTGGGTTCGTTTTGAGACAATTCGTATTTTTCCAAGCTGAAAACTCCCCGCTGGCTCCCTGAATGAAGCGGCTATCCACGCCTTAGTTCAGCAATTTTAACATATTGTAAAGTTGGCATGAACCGGGAATTTTAAAGAATTAGCGACGCAGCAGGTCCAGTTCCTTACCGATTTTTTCAAAGGCCTCAATACAACGATCCAGATGGGCCTGAGTGTGGCAGGCGTTGATGATAATGCGCACCCGTGCCTTATCGGCGGCCACGGTGGGGAACACAATGGCCCGGCCGTAGATGCCTTCTTCCAACAGGCGCTGGCTCAGTTTTTGGGCCTTTTCGCTGGTGCCCACAATCACGGGGCAAAGCGGGGTTTCGCTGTCAATGGGCAGCCCAATGGACTTCATGCCCGCTTTAAAGTAGCGGGTGTTGTACCACAGTTTTTGAATCAGGGCGTCATCGGCCTCTAAAAGTTCAATGGCCGCCAAACAAGCTGCTACTACCGATGGCGGATGCGGGGTGCTGAACAGCAGCGGACGGGCTTTATTGACCATAATTTCTCGCATGGCCTGAGTACTGGCCACATAGCCACCCATAGAGCCCAGTGCCTTGGACATGGTGCCCACCACGATGTCCACCTGATCGTGCAGGCCAAAGTGATCTACGGTGCCTCGGCCATGGCTGCCCAAAACGCCGCTACCGTGAGCATCATCCACCATGACAATGGCGTTATACTGCTCGGCCAAGGCCACGATTTCTGGCAATTTGGCGATATCGCCATCCATGGAAAACACGCCATCGGTCACAATCAGTTTGCGACGGGCGGTTTTGTGCTTTTTAAGCACGCTTTCTAGCGCATTCATATCGCTGTGGGCAAAAATATCCTTGCTGGCCCCTCGGCTGAGGCGTACGGCGTCGATGATGCTGGCATGGTTCAATGCGTCGCTAATAATGACATCACCTTCGCCCATAATGGGGGGAATGGCGGCCATATTGGCGGTAAATCCGGATTGCAGCACTAACGTTGCTTCGCAGTGCTTGAAGCGGGCCAGCTTCTCTTCCAATTGCTCATGAATGCCCATGGTGCCGATGATGGTGCGCACAGCTCCGGCGCCTACGCCCAGTTCCCGGGTGGCTTGGATGGCCGCCTCAATCAGCTTGGGGTGATTGGCCAGGCCCAGATAGTTGTTGGAGGAGAAATTGAGGATCTGCCGCCCGTTCATGGAAATTTCGGCATCCTGCGGCCCTTCAAACGGTTGCAGGGCTTGGTATAAATGCTCGTCTTTCAGGCGCTGGATCTCTTCTTTCAAAAAATCCAGACGGTGCGATTTTTTTTCGGTGCTGGTTGTCATTTTCTAGGCGCTCCAAATGCTATTCTTCTATCTTGGGCAACTTGGCTCGTAAGTAGTTTACGAATGCAGAGCAAGTCACTAACATAAATTTTGCTTCATCAAAGGAAGCTTTCGAATCTTCCAACAGAGCATGGCGCACACCACTTTCCGCATTGGTGTAGTGATATAACTTTTCTAATCCTTGTTTGAATTGATCATTCATATCTATTTTGGTTTGGATTTTTTTTAGTGCTCTATCAAGGGTGGATTCGTTGGTTATTTCTCTGCAAATTGACTCAACTGCACTAATAGATTCTTTGATACTATTTCTATAATCAGGATTTTGCCGATCTGCCAACTTTTCTAAAGCCATACTCAAATGCTGGGCAGGATAATCTTTCAATGCGACAGCTTCATCAATTGCCTCAGTTTCAGAGTCATCTACAATAGGTACAAATTTATTGCCCAGCACACGATATGCGGATAAGTGATTTTCTAGTGCTTTGTTAAAGCTTTGTACCAAATCAACTGTATAAAGAAGTTTATGTACTACACTGCTTTCATTTAGTGTAAATTCCAAGACATCATAAACCTCATACCAGATGCTTTCGACAAAGAAACGTTCTAATTTTTTAAAATTTTCGTTCGATATATATGAAATTTCATTAACTCGACTATGGAAAAACTCCATCTCTAACTTTTTGACAAACTCAGCTCCCCAGCCATCTAAAAGGTAGATACCTCGTCTTCCCGCAGTGGACAAAGGTTTAAACTTTTTGGGGAGATTTAATAGAATTTGTTCATAAAAAACATTCCATAGCGCATTTCTCAAAGGCAAATCTATGGAGTCTTTTTGGAGGAATTCTTTTTTAGGCTTGTAGCCAAGTCTTTCAGAAAACCTAGAATACATAAACAATTTTACCTTTTTAATGTATCAAGGTTTCAGCAGAATTTTACCGCTGACGCCCTGGCGAATCAGTTCCATGGCTTGGCCAAACTCGCTCATGGGCAGTTGGTGGGTGATGATGAAGTCCAGATCCAGCTTGCCCGCTTCCATCAGGTCCAGCATGAGCAACCAGGTTTGGAAAATCTGGCGGCCATTGACCCCCACCACTTTGGCTTCCTTAAAAATAATGTCCTTGCTGATATCCAGCTCCACTTTGCCTTTGGGAATGCCCATCAGCACCACGGTGCCACCCAAGCGCAGGCTTTCCAGCGCCCCGTTAATGGCGATGGGGCTGCCGGACATTTCCAAGACCACGTCCACCCCGCTGCCACCGGTTTTTTGCTTGAGTTCTTCAGCAACATTCACCTTATCAGCGGCCAACACGGCATCGGCTCCGGCCTTTTCGGCCAGTTCCAGACGGAAGGGGGACACATCGGAGGCAAAGACCTTGAGGGCGCCCATGGCTTTGGCCACCACAATGGCAAACAGGCCCAGCGGCCCACAGCCCACTACATGCACGGTTTTCCCGGACACATCGGCCTTGGACACGGCGTGCACGGAATTCCCCAGAGAATCCAGTAAAGCGCCGTATTCCGGCTTGATGGAGCTGGGCAGTTTGACCACTTGCTTGGCCGGAATGGCGATGTACTCGGCAAAACAGCCCGGCAAATCGATGCCGAAAATTTTCACATTCTCGCAAATGTGCTTGTGCCCTTGCTGGCATTGCAAGCAGTGACCGCAAGGCAGGTGCATTTCCGCGGAGACGTAATCGCCCGGCTTCAGTCCGTGGACTTTGTCGCCCACGCTTTCAATAATGCCGCAGAACTCGTGCCCATAGACCAACGGGGTTTTAATGCGGTTGGCGCTCCACTCATCCCACTCCGTAATGTGGAAATCGGTGCCACACACCGAGGCCAGGCTAACCTTGATCAACACCTCTTTGGGGCCGGGTTGGGGTTTATCCACGGTGGCGACTTTAAAGCCCTTTTCTGGGGTGGCTTTTTGGATGGCTTGCATGGTCTGGTTGCTGGTGGCTGACATGGCGTTCCTTACTGTTCAGGGGGAAAGTGTGAATATCCTACTGCGAAGTCGCACTGGATGAAACGAGGCTTTTGATGCCTTCCCAGGATGCCCGGTAGCTTTCTTTTACGTCAGAAAGCTTTGGCCATGGGGTGGGAAGGCCTAATGCTTTGCGTCTTTTCCGTTCAAGCAAAAAATTCCAGAGTACAACGCATTGTAAGATAGGCATCGAAATAAAAAGTATTCCTGCAAATGCTGAAACTGGGCTCAGCAAAAGTGCTTTCGGATGGCTCATGGCGTTTTTGCCAGCGGTTATAGCAAGATGGGATTTATGTACGCCAAACAAAGCCCCTCCGGCAATCGTCAAGATGGATGCTTCTTTCAGGGGAATGGGTTGAAGCGGGTCTTTATTAAAAACAGGGTGAACAGGCTTTGAGGCAGCCGAAGCCGGCTTTTGCGCTGGTGTCGGCAAAGGATAAGTGGGTTGTGGACCAGTATAGGCAGGCTGATACCAAGGTGGCAGCGTTGACATGATTGATTCCCCTTTAGAAGGGCGCAAAAATACAGCAGCTTTTAAAGCTATTATCTCGGTTAAACGTTCCTCAAGATAGAAAATTAATAGTGCTCATTCACTGCTTGAGCCGTCAGTTTGGATTACACATTAAAACGGAAGTGAACCACATCGCCGTCTTTCATGATGTATTCTTTGCCTTCCAGGCGCATCAAGCCTTTTTCCTTGGCATTTTTCTCGCCACCGACGGTCACATAATCGTTGTATGCGGTGACTTCAGCCCGAATAAAGCCCTTTTCAAAATCGGTATGGATGACCCCGGCGCACTGGGGAGCGGTCATGCCCTTATCGTAAGGCCATGCTCGTACTTCTTTTTCGCCAGCCGTAAAGTAGGTTTCCAGGCTGAGGGTCTTAAAAGCGGCCTGAATCAACCCGTCAATACCGGAAGACTGCACGCCCAGGCTTTCCAGATAGCCGGACTTCTCCGCTTCATCTAATTGGGTCAGTTCGGCTTCAATTTGGGCCGAAATAGGTACGGCAATGCGCCCTTCTTCAGCGGCCCGGTCAAACAGCTTTTTAAAGTGCGGATTGCCCAAGGGGTTGGCCAAGTCACCTTCGGCCACATTGCCGGCGTAAATGACTGGCTTGATGCTCAGCAATTGCGATTGTTTCAGCAAAATCTGCTCTTCGGCGCTCAGTGCCTTGGCATCGACCACGCCTGCCCCGTCAATGATGGGCTTGATCTTCTCAAACAGGGCCAGCTTCTCTTCAGACTCTTTGTCCTTGTGCTTGACCTGCTTTCTCAACCGCTCCATTTGCTTGCCCATGGAGCCAGAGTCGGCCAGACACAGCTCAATATGGATGGTTTCCAGATCCCGCAGCGGGTCTACGCTGCCTTCCACGTGAACCACATCGGTGTCTTCAAAGCAGCGCACCACGTGCACAATGGCATCCACTTCCCGAATGTTGGCCAAAAACTGGTTGCCCAGGCCTTCGCCTTTGCTGGCGCCTCGCACCAGCCCTGCAATGTCCACAAATTCAAACACGGCGGGGATGACCGTTTGCGTTTTGGCCAGATCTTTCAGCACCCACAGGCGGGGATCGGGTACCTTTACGATGCCCACGTTGGGCTCAATGGTACAAAAAGGGTAGTTGGCGCTTTCTGCCTGATAAGAGGAAGTAAGGGCGTTAAACAGGGTGGATTTTCCGACGTTGGGAAGTCCGACAATTCCGGCCTTTTGCAAAATAAAGGGTCTCCGTGTGGTTCCGTGTAATGGTGTTGTAATAGGGGACGTACAGATTGAGCCCGGTCTGGGGTATGATAATGCCATGTCCGCATCATCAATCTACCTGAAACACGAAATCACGATCAAGGATCTGCCTGAGTTGACCGGCTCGGTCCAACGGGCCAGCCTGGGGAATAAATGGCTGTTTGTGGGCATTGATATGGCCCCCATCGACAGTCTGGAAACCGGCATCGCTGTTTTAGACCGGGAACGGCGCATTATGCGTATGGACAAGCTCAGCGATAATGATGACATTTTGCTGTTTCTGGACAATTTGGCCCCGCCGGAAAATCTGGTAGTGGTGCTGGATATTCCCAAAAGCCTGAGTATTCCCAGCAAATGGCGGCAGCAGCAAATTAAAATGCACCCCTTGCACCTGCGTTCCTCCATTCCCAACGCCACCCAGGAGGTCGTGCCCACCGAGCGCTTTGCCCAGCGGGCCAAGGAGTTTTATGAAGCGGTGGACGAGCGCGGCATTTTGATGCTGAACTTTTTTACGGCCCATGCCAAGCTGCGTTACGATTTGAACATGCCCTTCCGCCATCGTAGTTCTCAGGGATGCCGCACCTTACAAGCGGCACTCAAGCAGCAGTTGCATATTCAGGATGTGCCCGCCAACCTGATGCCCAGTTCGGTGCTGGATGCCATGATTGGCGCCTACACGGCCTGGATGGTCTATAAGGCCCAAGAAGGGCAGCATTTCCAGCTCTATCGGGATGATGAACGTCGCCTGTACGTAGACCCCCTGAAGCGCTGGATTAAACCCGCCCGCTACCGGCAGGGTCGCTACCGTTCCGGCTAAATACTGTCGAGCGCGTGGTTTGCCTTTGGAATGACTGGTTTGAGTGTTGTAGGCCGTATCAATAGAGGGAACGATTTTGGGCGCAAGTGAACTGGCCTTGCTGGATCAGTTGAAAGACAGCACCTTGCAGCTGGCGTTTGTGGCCGGAACCGCTTTGTTGCTGGGGTTGGTACGACGGGCTCAACCCGCTGGCCTGGCCTTGGGGCTGATTTTAGTGCCGGTTCCCCTATTGGCCCTCAGTGTGTGGTGGCCTTGGCTGACCTGGGTGGCCGCTTTCTACACGCCGTTGCTGATGGTTTTACTGATGGTGGACGGTTTTCTGCTGAGCGTGCCCAGTCGATACCTCAGCCTGAGCCGCTCCATGGGGCAGAAGTTTTCCATTGGGCAGAAGAATCTGATTCAGTTGAGCGTGGTGAATAATAGCCATCAGCCGGTAACCCTGACCCTTAGGGACAGTGTGCCCGAAGGGCTGCTGCACGGCCAAACGGGCGCTTCCCTGGATTTGCCAGCGGTCGTGTTGCCCTATAGTCACGAGTCCGTCAGCTACGAGGTGTTGCCGACTCGTCGGGGCTTGTATCGCTTTCAGGGCATTCATGGTCGCTATAAAAGTCGACTGGGCTTGCTGTGGCTGACCTTGAGTGGCGGACGGCCGGAGACGGTTCAGGTGGTGCCTGATTTGCGCCGAATTCGGCAGATGCGCCTGAAGGCTTCCAAGGCCCAAAACGCCGGGGAGTTGCAAAAGCGCTCTCTGGGTTTGGAGGGGACTCAGTTCAGTGGGCTTCGGCATTATTTTGCGGGCGATGATGTTCGTAAACTGGCCTGGCAGGCTACTGCCAAGCTGGATATGCCGGTGGTACGTACCTTTGCCCACGAAGTGGAGCAGCCCATTCTGGTGTTAGTGGATGCCGGTCGGGCCATGAATGTTCCGGTGAAACACCTGCAGAAATTCGATTGGGCCTTGAACACCGCCTTGGCCTTTATGGGGGTGGCTATTGATCGCGGGGATGCCGTGGGAGCAGGACTTTTTGCCAATCGGGTTTTGGCCAACGTTCCCATGGGCACCGGGCGGCATCACCTCAGTCGCCTGCTGGATGCCTTGGGACAGGTGCAAGTCCAGCCGGTGGAGCCGGATTACGAAACCGTTATGCTGCAATTCGCCCGAGGGCTCAAGCGGCGTTCTTTGGTGGTGGTGCTGACCGATTTGATCGACCCCATTGCCTCCCGGAGTCTGGTGGCCAGCTTAAAAAGCTTTTCTCGCAACCATGTGCTCATGGTGGTCACATTGGCCGATTCGCAGATTGCCAGTACCGCCGACATGCTGCCGCAGTCCCCTTATGCGGTGTATCAAAAAGGGGTGGCTCTGGATTTACTGGAATTGCGTCGGGAAACCCAGCGGCTTCTATGTAAGGGCAATCAGGCCATTGTGGTCGATGCCTCGCCGGAAACGTTGGATGAGACTTTAATTGCCCGTTATTTGGAGCTTAAACGCCAAAACCGGCTTTAAAGACTGCCTGAGTAGTCTCCAATTTGGTTGTTTACGGCGTCTCTGTGCTGCTCAGCTGCGTTAAGTACTCAAGTACGCTCCTTGCCTGCGCCGCTCTTTCCTGGTAGCCGCCTCAACTTGAAAACTTCTCCGGCAATCTGTTACTTTGCTTAATTCATCAGGTTGCTTTCAATGAAGTCACCCAGCACTGGGATTCTGAAGTCTTTGCCGGTGAAAGCCATAATCATCAAATAGACCCAGAACCCTAATGCGGCCAGGCCCAGGAGGATACTGACAATGCCGGTCACAATTCCGATGCCGGGGATCCCTGAACTCATGGATAGAATGATTTGGACAATTAAATACACCACCCAAAAGCCCATGCCTTGTAAGCTGTGGAATTTAATATAGTCGGATTCGCCCCGCTTCAGCAGGAAAATGACAATAGTTGGAATCATGCAGCACACCAGCCCTACATAACTTAACCCGGCCCATAATTTATCATCACTGTTAGGCTCACTGGATACTGGATTGACCACGCGCTCACTCCTTAAAAACAAACCCTGAATAGATTGGCAATACCACGTTTGGTTTGACCACCACCGTGCAGTGCCGTAAAAAAGAATGCCGTAAAAAAGCACTCACCTTGTTAAAAAGATGAGTGCTTTAATAGTAGCCTTAAATAGGGTTTTAAGGAAGTTGGCCGAATTTAATTGCGGTAACCCTCAGTGGTGACCTCGGCTTCCTCGTGATCCTCATAAGTCAGGAAGACGCCTTGCAGCAAATCATCCTCATCCGGCCCCAACAAGCTCTCGGCCTCTTCTTCGGTGCCAGCCTTGCGGATGGATTCGCCCTTGGCGGACTTGGCCCGTCCCAGCAGTTTGGTTTTATGACGGCTGAGGACACGCTCTACCTTGTCCACCAGCTTGTCGATGCTGCTATATAAATCAATGGAGGAGACTTCTACCCGTAAAACCGCCCGATTTACCACCACGGTGGCCTCCGCCAGCTGACTTTCGTTGATACGGGGGTTCTTTTCCACGCTTAAAAACACGTGAATTTCCTGAATGAAATCGTAATGATGCTCCAGCCGTCCAATTTTTTCGGCGACATACGCTTTGATCGCATCAGTCAGTTCGATATTACGACCGTTGACGATTAGTTTCATAGTCTCCCGCTCCTCTCTAGACTCCTCTATTATACTCCTTTGCTTTTTTTTCAAGTAGTCTTTCTGCACGAGTCTGCCCTTGAAACGGGAAGCCAAAACAATGGCCGAACCACAGTGAAGCGATTCGGCCATCAGGGCTTTCAATAAAAGTAGCGATCTTGCTTATTTGGCAACGGCTACTGGATTGCTGGTGTGGCGCAGGCATTTAAAGGCGTTGGGGCCTGCGTACTGGGCCACCGGGCCTAACTCTTGCTCAATGCGCAACAGTTGGTTGTACTTGGCAATGCGCTCGGAGCGGCACAGGGAGCCGGTTTTTATTTGTCCGGCGTTGACAGCCACGGCCAGATCGGCAATAAAGCTGTCTTCGGTTTCCCCGGAACGGTGGCTGATGACCGTGGTGTAACCCGCTTGCTGGGCCATGCTGATGGCGGACAAGGTTTCACTGAGGGTGCCAATTTGGTTCAGTTTGATGAGAATACTGTTGGCCACGCCTTTTTCAATGCCTTCCCGCAGAATGGCCGGGTTGGTGACGAACAGATCGTCGCCGACCAGTTGCACTTTGTGGCCCACTGCCTCGGTCAGCAGTTTCCAGCCGTCCCAGTCGCCTTCGGCCATACCGTCTTCCACGGAGATGATGGGATACTGTTCAACCAAATCGGCCAGATACGCCACCATTTCTTCCCGGTTCAGTTTTTTGCCTTCGCCGGTCATATCGTAGTGGCCGTTCTTGTAAAACTCGGAAGCGGCTACGTCAAGAGCCAGTT
The DNA here is from genome assembly GCA_001858525.1 of Vampirovibrio chlorellavorus. Taxonomy (GTDB): domain Bacteria; phylum Cyanobacteriota; class Vampirovibrionia; order Vampirovibrionales; family Vampirovibrionaceae; genus Vampirovibrio; species Vampirovibrio chlorellavorus. The sequence continues at coordinate 580,435 of LAPX01000004.1, forward strand.
TGACTTGATCCTTGGTGTTGTAGCCAGCCCGCTCAATGGCGTGGATGATCAGCTCCAGGGCTTCGGCGGCACTTTTCAGGTTGGGGGCAAAGCCACCTTCATCCCCAACGCCAGTGGCTAAATTGCGTTCAGCCAACACTTTCCGCAAGGTGTGGAAAATCTCGGCACCCCAGCGCAAGGCTTCAGAGAAAGAGTAAGCGCCCACGGGCACGATCATGAATTCCTGAATATCAATGGTGTTATCGGCATGGGCCCCGCCGTTGATGATGTTCATCATGGGCACTGGCAAAATGGTGGCATTCACCCCGCCCAAGTAGCGGTATAAAGGTTGTTTCACGGTTTCGGCGGCAGCACGGGCCACGGCCATACTCACACCCAGCATGGCGTTGGCGCCCAGTTTGCTTTTGTTGGGGGTGCCATCCAGGTCAATTAAAAGCTGGTCAATTTCGGATTGATGGAAGGCGTTGCGATCCACCAGTTCCCGGTTAATGGTTTCGTTTACGTTCTCAACCGCTTGTAACACCCCTTTGCCTGCGTAGCGGGTTTTGTCCCCGTCCCGCAATTCCAGGGCTTCCCGAGAGCCAGTGCTGGCCCCGGAGGGAACGGCAGCCCGGCCAATGGCGTCCCCGGACAGGGTGACTTCTACTTCCACGGTGGGATTGCCGCGAGAGTCTAAAATTTCACGGGCTTCTACGTGCTCGATAAAGGAAACCATGGGGTGTTTCTCCAATAAACAAATGGCATTTTGAAAGCATTATAGCCGGAAGACATTTTGAAAACCAATGCCTGAGAACGTTCTTGCCTATAGCGGGTTTTCCCGGGGGGCTGTTTGCAGATGAATTTCCTGCACGATTTCGTATAAAGTGTCAGCCAGTTGGGCGGGCACCGCTTTTTCGGGCGTCTGCGCTATTTTGACGGTTAGCAAACGGTTGCCGAACCGGAGTTCCAGGGTTTGGCCGGGCTTTACTTCGGCCGCGGGCTTGGCGGTTTGTCCGTTGATTTTGACGTGTCCGCCCTGGCACAATTCGGCGGCCACGGTGCGGCGCTTTACCAGACGAGAGACTTTGAGGTATTTATCCAGTCGCATAGGCAAGATTTCCAAATTGCAAAAACAGTTCATCCGCTTCATAATGCCAAAAATAAGGATTATCGGTGATAATCGATTATGAGAGACGTCGTCCGCGTTTGAGAGGGAACTATGCAGGAATTTTATAACGAAACATTTTTGAACGCTCAGAAGCAATTGGATCATGTGGCTCAATTGATGAATCTGGATGCCGGAGTGCATGAGCGGCTTCGTTATCCTCGCAAAGCGTTGATTGTTTCGGTTCCTATCAAGCTGGACAATGGCCAAACCAAGGTTTTCAGTGGCTATCGGGTTCAGCACGATCAGACCCTGGGGCCAACCAAGGGTGGTATCCGCTTTCACCATGAGGTAAACCTGGGAGAGGTGGCCGCTTTGGCCATGTGGATGACCTGGAAATGCGCCCTGTTGAACTTGCCCTACGGTGGCGCCAAAGGTGGCGTGTGCTGCTTCCCGGAAGAAATGAGTGTGAACGAGATGGAGCGACTGGCTCGTCGTTACACCACCGAGATTTTATCCATGATTGGGCCGGAAAAAGACATCCCCGCGCCGGACATGTACACCAATGAAAACACCATGGCCTGGATTATGGACACCTACAGTAACTTTATCGGCTATGCCGTGCCCGGTGTGGTTACTGGTAAGCCTGTTTCCGTGGGTGGTTCACTGGGCCGCAAGGAAGCCACCGGTCGGGGTGTGGCTCATACCGTGAAAATGGCTCTGGAGAAGCTGCAATTGGGCAAAGATGAACCCACGGCTGCCGTTCAGGGTTTTGGCAACGTGGGCAGCATTACGGCCAAGTATCTGCACCAGCAAGGCATTAAAGTGGTTGCGGTGTCCGATGTGCAGGGTGGCGTGTACAGCGCCAAGGGCTTGGATATTCCGCGTTTGCTCTCTTACGTGGCCGAGCGGGGTACGGTGGTCGGTTTTGATGACCTTGAAACCATTGAAAACAAGGATATTCTGGAACTGGAAGTGGATATTCTGGTGCCTGCGGCCTTGGCCAACGTGATTACTGAGCATAACGCCGATCGCATCAAGTGCAAAATCCTGGCCGAAGGTGCCAATGGCCCGGTCACGCCTGAGGCGGATTATATCCTGCAAAGCAAAGGGATTTTCATCATTCCCGGGATTCTGGCCAACGCCGGGGGCGTGGTGGTGTCTTACTTTGAGTGGGTGCAGGATATTCAGCACCTCTTCTGGAGTGAAGAGCAGGTGAATGAAAAGCTGGGCTACCTTATGGGCCGAGCCTTTGAAGAGGTTTATCAGGTTTCCACCAATAAAAAAGTGGACAATCGAACCGCGGCCATGATGATTGGCGTGGGTCGGGTGGCTTCTGCCAAAATGCTGCGGGGCCTGTATCCCTAGCGGCTGGCTTTGCTTGCAGCAGGTTGCCTTCATAAGAGTTTACATTCAAAAAGCGTAACAGTTGTGGCTGTCTCGCTTTGTGCCTTGCTATGATACTCCCAAATCCTTAAATGGAACGGCCTAGCTGCTGCATTCTCTTTGCGTAAGCCTCAGTCAGTTCTTTTTTGAGATTTTGTCAGAGAGTTGCCTGAGCGAGTTTCATGTATGACTTGGCTTAGTGAAGAGAGGCCCCAGGGTAGAACTATGGTAGAACTGCAGGATAGTCATCAAAATCGTGAGGCAGCTTTGCTTTTGGATATCTCCTGGGCAGGCAATTCGGCACAGGCTTGTCAGGCCGCCGATGAGTTTGTAGGCCGTCTGGCCAACGCCCCGGCTGGCGTTATGGTGGACATCAACGCCGGGGATCTACTATTGACTCGTGGTGTTTTGACCAAGATTAAACAGCAAATTCAACGGGCTGAAGCGGGGGTGGGTATCGTCTATGCCACTTTGCCCCAAACCCAGCAGGCGGCCTTGGATGAAGGGTTGTTCGTTAAAGAAAAATTGACCACTGGCTGGACGCCCATGCGCCAGCCTTTGCCGTTAAAAAAGACCAATGTGGGTGCCCAGTTGCCCTTGAAATCCAAGCCCACATCGGTGGGTGAGGTGCAGTTGCCCAATTTTAATCCGCCAGAGGAATCCACCGCATCTGTAGAAGCCTTTGACGTGGTGGCGCCTCAATCCTTGGAGCCGCCGGAACTGCCGGAAGCGATTCTGGACACCCAGCCTGTGGAAGAACAACCGTTGGAACAGCTGGAAGTGGTTCTGGAAACGGAGCAGGTTGCTTTGACCGAAGGCGTGTTTGAAGCACTGGAATCGGGCCAGGTTCAGGTGGTCGCTTATCCCGACTCTGCCGTGAATACCCTATATCTGCGGCAAACCTTGCGTTCCGGTAAAACAGTTCGCTTCAACGGAAACATTGTCATCGTGGGTGACGTCCATGCAGGTAGTGAAATTACTGCCGGTGGCGATATTGTGGTCTGGGGAGAGCTGAGAGGCATTGCCCACGCGGGTGCCCAAGGCAACTATAAGTCTGAAATCCGGGCGATGAAGATCGAAGCGCTACAATTGCGCATTGCCGATTATATTGCCCGTCGCCCCGATCGCATCTACTACCACAAGGATGGCGCTGATCATTATGCCTTATCCCCGGAAGTGGCCCGGGTGGCCGACGGCGAAATCAAAATCTTTAAAACCATGTTGCCCAAAGGCTAGGCCTTTTGCAGCCTTATACCCCAATTTTCCCCAAGCATTAGCACTGAAAACAATCAAAGTGAGGTAGCACTCCCCATGACAAAATCAAAAAAAGAAAAAGGACGGGTCGTCGTCGTGACTTCCGGTAAGGGCGGTGTGGGTAAAACCACCACCACTGCCAATATTGGTGCCGGTTTGGCCCGAATGGGGTACAAAGTGGTCCTGGTGGATACCGATATCGGTCTGCGCAACCTGGATCTTCTGATGGGTCTTGAAAACCGTATTGTCTACAACATTGTGGACGTGGTGGAAGAGCGCTGCAAGCTCAGTCAGGCCCTGGTTAAAGACAAGCGTATGCCCAACCTCAGTTTGTTGCCTGCCGCTCAAACCCGTGATAAATCGGCCTTGAACGAAGAGCAAATGAGATCGGTCACCGAGCAGCTGGGTGAAGAGTTTGACTTTATTCTGGTGGATAGCCCCGCCGGTATTGAGCAAGGCTTCCTGAACGCCACGGCTGGCGCCACTGAGGCCATTGTGGTCTGCACCCCGGAAATGTCCTCTGTCCGCGACGCGGATCGTATCATCGGCTTGCTGGAATCCAAAGAAGAGATCACCAACTACAAGCTGGTCATCAACCGGGTGCGTCCTGGCATGATCAAAAACAATGACATGATGGATGTGGACGATGTTCTGGAAATCTTGTCCATCAAGTTGCTGGGCGTTATTCCCGAAGATCAGGAAATCATTATCAGCACCAATAAAGGTGAGCCCATTGTGAACACCGAAAACTCCCTGGCCGGTCAGGCATACCGCAATATTGCCCGTCGGGTTGCTGGAGAGGATGTGCCCTTCCTGAACCTGGATGTTCCGACTTCTTGGCTGGATAAGCTCAAAGGTTTCTTTACCAAAAGCGCCTAAGCCAACGTTTACGAAAGTTTTGATGCAACAATAGGAGATTCAACGATGGGTTGGCTACGAAAATTTGTAGACTGGGTGGACCCGCCTAAAAGAACCATTGAGCAGGATATGATGGCTGACATGAATTCTGCGCGTGGGGATGCTAAAAATCGCCTGCGCTTGGTACTGATGCACGATCGCACACAGCTTTCACCAATCGTGTTGGGCCAAATGCGGGACGATATGGTGGAAGTCATCTCCAAATATGTGGAAATTGACAAAGAGGCTCTGGAAGTTAATCTGGAAAGCGAATCCAATACCATTGCCCTGGTTGCTAATATTCCGGTCCTGAGAACCCGTGCCGGGATTTAATGCCAGGTTCTAAAACAGCAAATTCTAAAAAAGGCCTGCCATTCAGTCAGGTCTTTTTTATTGGAAGACAATAATGAACAAAAATTGATGCGCAATAAAGATGAGCAATAAAAAAGACTCGATATGGCGATCGAGTCTTTTTTAAAGTGAGTGTGTGTTTTGGATTAGAATTCCAAACCAGCTTCACGGGCAGCTTCAGCCAAAGCGGCGATTCGTCCGTGGTAGAGGTTACCACCACGGTCAAAAACCACACTGGTGATGCCAGCAGCCTGTGCGCGGCTGGCCACCATTTGGCCGACCTTGCGGGCAGCTTCCACATTGGCACCGGAAGCGCTGCGGAGGTCTTTGTCCAAAGTGCTAGCCGAAGCCACAGTGATGGCTTTGATATCATCAATGATTTGAGCGTAAATGTGCTTACCGCTGCGGTATACGGCTAATCTGGGGCGCTCGGTGCTGCCGGTCAGGCGACGACGAAGCCGATAGTGCCGTTTGCGGGTAGTTTCCTTGCGATTGGGTTTACTGAGCATAATCCTAGTACCTGCTGCTTATTGCTTACTTCTTGCCTGCTTTACCGGCTTTACGGCGGATACGCTCTTCAGCGTACTTCACACCCTTGCCTTTGTAAGGCTCTGGCGGACGCTTGCTGCGAATCAAAGCAGAATACTGGCCGACCAGTTCTTTATCGGGACCGCTGACTTCCAGCTTGGTGTTGGCTTCAACCTTGAAAGTGATGCCTTCAGGAGCGTCAATTTCCACCGGGTGACTGTAACCCAAAGCCAAAGTAAGCTTGCTACCTTGTACCTGGGCCCGGTAACCAACCCCGATGATTTCCAATTTGCGGGAGAATCCGGTGCTGACACCCAGAACCATGTTGTTCAACAAGGTACGGCTCAGACCGTGCAAACCGCGAGCCATCCGGCTTTCATCGCGACGAGCAACGATCAGCTCACCACCCTCTTGGGTAATGATCACTTCGGGGCGGAAAACGCGGGTTAAAGTGCCCAAAGGCCCTTTAACAATCGCCTTGATTCCTTCACTGGTATTTTCAAGTTTGACTTCCACTTTATCCGGAATACGGATGGGAGATTTACCAATTCGTGACATGGTGTATAACCTTCTTTAATCTTTTTCTGCTTCAGTGTGGCCGGGGGTTAATACACGTAGCAGAGTACTTCACCGCCAACGTGCGCCTTACGGGCTTCCCGATCGGAAAGCAGACCCTTTGGCGTACTAACGATGGCAGTACCGCCACCACCCAAAATACGGGGCAGGTTATCGACCTTATAGTACTTACGCAAACCCGGACGGCTTACCCGCACCAGCTTGCGAATGAGAGGATACCCTTCGCTGTCATATTTGAGCAGCACACGAAGCGTTTTGAAGTTATCCGCTTCACGAATTTCATAACTTCTGATATAGCCTTCCTTTTGAAGTACTTTTGCAAGTTCCGTCTTCAATTTAGAGGCGGGTACTTCCACCATTGGATGGCCGACATTCGAAGCGTTCCGAATGCGGGTCAGCATATCAGCGATCGGATCATTGTACATGGTTAGTTTACCCTTGTTCTTACTTCTATGGTTAGTTACCAGCTGGATTTGGTGACGCCAGGCAGTTTACCTTCACTGGCCAGTTTCCGCAGACACAATCTGCAAGTTCCAAATAAGCGGTAGTAACTACGAGGACGGCCGCACAGGCTGCAACGATTGTGGAGTTTTACCTTGGGCATTTTGCCTTTGGCCACTTTTACAATGCGTTTTTCCTCTTTTACGATCATGGATGTTTTAGCCAAAATGGAATCTCCTGTTCCCTTTGAATGCTTTCGCGATTAAGATGCTTGTGCCTTAGGGGCATCCGACTTGGACTTTTTCTGGAAAGGGAAACCAAATTGCTCCAGTAGAGCACGGGATTCCATATCCGTCCGGGCGGAAGTCACGATGGTGATGTTTAAACCACGCATACGCTGAACCTTGTCATAGTTGATCTCGGGGAAAACCAACTGATCTTTCAAGCCCAGGTTGTAGTTACCCAAACCGTCAAAACCATTGGGATTCAAACCACGGAAATCACGAATCCGAGGCAACACGATACCCGTTAATTTGGCCAGGAAATCGTACATCCGATCGCCGCGCAAAGTCACTTTGGCGCCAATGGGCATACCCTGACGAATCTTAAAACCGGCGATGGATTGCTTGGCCCGTGTAATCAAAGGCTTTTGACCCGTGATCATCTGCAGCTCTTCAACGCCATTGTCGAACAACTTGGCATTCTGGGCGCCATCGCCCAAACCAACGTTGACCACAATCTTTAAAATTTGAGGAACCTGGTATTTGTTACTCAATTCCAAATCTTTTTGCAAAGTTGGGACGATTTCTTTTTCGTAACGCTCTTTTAATGTCATTGCTAAAATTCCTAACTGGTTATGCGTCAAACTGTTCGCCGGTTTTTTTGGCGACACGGACACGTTTGCCGTCCACCATTTCCACTTTAATGCGGCTGGGTTGGTTGTTCTTGGTATCGTACAACATCACCTTCGACACATAAAGCGGTGCTTCCATTTCCAGAATGCCGCCACGCTGGCCGAGCATCGGGTTTGGCTTGACTGCTTTTTTAATGATATTGACACCTTCAACCAGCACTTTTCCCTTGCTACGGAAAACGCGCTTGATGGTACCGGTTTTACCCTTGTCTTTTCCGGCAATAACCATCACGGTATCACCCTTTTTCACGCTGTAGTGGAGGGGAAGCGCAATGCGTTTTTTGGATGACTTGGCTTGTAACATTACTTTTCTCCTACAGAACTTCCGGGGCGAGGGATACAATTTTCATGTAGTTTTTGTCACGCAGCTCACGTGCTACAGGTCCAAAAACACGAGTTCCGCGCGGATTGCCTTCTTTGTTTACAATGACTGCGGCATTCTCATCAAAGCCGATGGTGGAACCGTCAGCGCGCTTGCGGCGGGCCTTGGTACGCACTACAACAGCGCGAACAATGTCAGACTTCTTCACGGTACCGTTGGGCTGGGCCTTTTTGACAACGGCAATGATAACATCGCCGATACCAGCGTAGGTTTTACCGCCCAGAACCCGGATGCACAAGAGTTCCAGTGCACCTGAGTTGTCAGCAACTTGTAATCTGCTTTCTTGTTGAATCATGGCGCTCTATACCTCCTGGGTCCGTTCCAGAACAGCGGCTAGACACCAAGTTTTGTCTTTGCTGTAAGGACTGCTTTCGACGATACGTACCAAATCACCTTCGTGACATTCGTTCTTTTCATCGTGAGCCTTGAACTTTACTGTTCTGTTTTGGATTTTTCCGTACTTGGGGTGGGGGTGTTTTTCGGCAATAGCAACCACGATGGTCTTATCCATCTTGTTGGAAACAACTGTTCCGACTTTTTCCTTCTTGGGCATGGCTAGATTTGTGTCCTTATTTGGATTGGGTTCAGACTTGCTGTGCTTTTTGAGTCAAGACCGTTTGCAGTTGGGCAATCTGGTGCCGCAGCTGACGCAGTTCAGAAGTGCTCTCCAGTTGATTCATGGAGTGCTTGAACCGCGCTCCAAACAGAGCCTTACGAGCATTTTCAATTTGCGTGTTCAGTTCGTCCTGAGTCAGCTCGCGCATTTCAGTTATTTTCATGAGTAGAACCTCCCAGGATATCTTCTTTGCATAGAATTTTGGTCCGAACCGGTAATTTTTGAGCGGCCAAAGCCAAAGCCTTGGTAGCCAATTCGCGGTTTACACCTTCCATTTCAAACAGCAGCTTGCCAGGTTTCACCACGGCAACCCAGTACTCCTGGTTACCTTTACCGGAACCCATCCGGGTTTCAGCTGGTTTTTTGGTGATTGGCTTATCCGGGAAAATACGGATCCAGATTTTACCGCCCCGTTTGATACTCCGGGTCATCGCACGACGTGCGGCTTCGATCTGACGACTGGTTAACCAGCCTGGATCAAGGGTTTGCAGGGCAAAACTACCAAACTCGAAGCTGGTGCCTCTTGTTTCAGTACCTTTCATGGTACCCCGCATCTGTTTGCGATATTTGGTTCGCTTAGGCATTAACATGGATATTTACTCCTCAGATGGGGTTGTGTCGACCGAAGGGGATACAACCGGGTTGTCTTTACGAGGCCCACGACCACGGCCTGCACCACCACCACGGTTTCCACGATTTGCTTCACCGCCGCGGCCTCCAGGGGCGCCACGACGTCCAGCGCCTTGCAAGCCCTGATCGGAGCGTTGCTGTTGCTGGCCTTCTTCGGGGCGGGCAGATTTCTGTTTCACGTTGGAAATGGCTGTTTCACCAGGCATTACTTCGCCTTTGAAAATCCAGACCTTCACACCAATGATACCGAACATAGTGAGCGCTTCGGCAACACCGTAATCAATATCAGCGCGGAAAGTATGCAGCGGAATGCGACCTTCTTTGGTCCACTCGGTACGAGCAATTTCAGCACCGCCCAAGCGTCCAGCGATCATAATCTTGATCCCTTTGATGCCTGCACGCATGGAGCGCTGAATGGCTTGCTTCATAGCCCGACGGTAAGCAATCCGTTTTTCCAGCTGTTGAGCAATGGATTCAGCAACTAACATAGCATCGGCTTCGATCCGATTGACTTCCAGAACATCAATCTGGATATCCTTACGGCTGGTCAATGCCTGCAGTTCCTTGCGCAGGGTGTCCAAGCCTTGTCCGCCACGACCAACCACCATACCAGGACGGCCAGTAATGATTCGGATAATCAAGCGCTGAGCCTTGCGGTCGATCTCGACGCGGCTGATGGAAGCAGCCTTCAGTTTTTTCTTGACGAATTTGCGAATTTTTTCATCTTCGGCAACGTTGATGGCGTACATTTTTTTGTTGCCAGCAATCCAGGTCACTTCATGAGGCTGGATGATGCCGAGTCTGACGCTTTTCGGGTGAACCTTCTGTCCCACGGTATCTTCCTTCTATTTGGCTTCTTTAACTTGCACTGCGACGGTCAGGTGTGAAGTGGGCTTCTCCCGCTTGTAGATACGCCCTTGAGCCCGAGGCTTAAAGCGACGATAAGAAGGACCTTCATCGGCGAATGCACGGCTGATAACCAACTGTGCAGGATCTTCAACGCCGAATTTCACTTGAGCGTTACTGGTTGCTTCAATCAGTTTCTTTAAAACAACCCGTGCTGCTTCGTAAGGCATTAAACGGAGCATATTGTATGCTTCAGGAACTCGCTTGCCACGGATGGTATCAACCACACGACGCAGTTTGCGAGGGGACATAATAATGTATTTTTGTTTTGCTTGAGCTTCTAGTGGATTGGTTGCCATGATTGTTCGTCCTATCTCTTGCCAGCTTTCTTGTCGCTGCCGGCGTGGCCGCGAAAGAAGCGGGTGGGGGCGAACTCGCCCAACTTGTGACCGATCATTTGCTCTGTGACGTAGACAGGCACATGTTTGGCGCCGTTATGAACGGCAATGGTGTGGCCAATCATATCCGGAACAATCATAGAGCGCCGAGACCAGGTTTTAATGACTTTCTTGTCACCGGTCTTGTTGAGGGCGTCCACTTTCTTTTCCAAGTGGTCATCCACGAAGGGACCTTTTTTTAAAGAGCGAGGCATAACTGCGTATAACTCCTATTTCGTGCGTCGTCTGACGATGTATTTGTTAGAAGCCTTGCGGCGGCTGCGGGTCTTGTAACCCAAGGTGGGTTTACCCCAAGGGGTTACAGGGGTTGGACGACCGATAGGTGCACGTCCTTCACCACCACCGTGCGGGTGATCCACAGGGTTCATTACAGAACCACGCACTGTGGGACGAATCCCCAAGTGGCGCTTGCGACCAGCTTTACCCAGGCTCAAGTTTTTGTATTCAGCGTTGCTGAGACTACCAATGGTGGCATAGCAATCGATGCGAACCATCCGCATTTCAGAGCTTGGCAGACGCAACGTAGCGAAATCACCTTCTTTGGCGACCAGCTGAGCAGAACCACCAGCGGAGCGAACCATTTGTCCACCGCGACCTGGCGTCATTTCAATGTTGTGTACAACCGAACCCAAAGGAATGTTTCTCAAAGGTAAGGCATTACCAGGCTTGATTTCAGAGTTGATGCCCGCCATAACGGTGTCGCCAACTTTTAAACCTTCAGGCTTTAAGATGTAGCGTTTTTCACCATCGGCGTACGTAATCAAAGAAATACGCACGTTGCGGTTTGGATCGTACTCTACGGTGCTAACAGTCCCTGGAATATCACGTTTGTCCCGACGGAAATCGATTAAACGGTAGTGTTTTTTGTTACCACCACCTTGGTGACGGGTTGTGATACGACCATAGTTGTTACGGCCTGCATGCTTTTTTAGCTTACGTAACAGGGGCTTGTGCGGCTCATGTGTGGTGATATCAGCTGTTTCCAGCTTGGACATGCCACGAACACCGGCGGAAGTTGGTTTATATTGCTTAACGGCCATTACACTTATACTCCTGTGAAGAGTTCAATTGGCTCACCGGTGATAGAAAATACGGCTTTCCGTTTTTCCTGGGTTTGACCAATTCTTTTACCGTAACGTTTGGTACGGGCAGGGACGGTAATTAAACGTACTGCACGGACCTTGCGACCCGGGAAAGCCAATTCGAAAGCTTGGGTCAGTTCAATTTTGTTGGCATCCCGTGCCACTTCGAAAACATATTGGCTTAATTCAGCCAGCGCAGTGGTTTTCTCTGTAACAATAGGACGTTTTAACAAATTGTATAGTTCAGAACGCTGGGCTGTCTTAGACATAAGATGCATACCTTTCATTGATTTCCTGAATCGCGTTGTTGCTGGCAATGACAGCATCAGCATCCAGTAGATCCTTGGCGCTCAGGTTGTGCGGGAGGCACAGCTTTACGCCGGGAAGATTACGCGCAGCCAGGTAGATAAACTGGTTTTCGGTAGTTTTGTAATCTGCCAAAATCAATACTTTCTTTTCCGTCAGGCCCAAAGCGGACAACAGATTAGCCACATCTTTGGTCTTGGGGGTTGTCAAGAAAGAAAAGTCCTCGAGCACCTTAAATTTGCCTTGTGCGGCAGATAAGGAAGATCGCATTGCCAGAGCGCGAACTTTGCGGGGCAAATTGAAAGAGTAGTCACGCGGTTTGGGACCGAACGTAACACCACCACCGACCCACAGCGGAGAGCGAATACTACCGGCACGAGCGCGGCCAGTACCTTTTTGCTTCCAGGGTTTTTTACCACCGCCACGCACTTCTGCGCGGGTTTTGCTGCAAGCCGTACCGGCGCGTCCATTGGCCAACTCACGACGCACAGCGAGGTGCAGTACGTGTACATTGGGCTCAATGCCAAACACATCGGAGGAGACTTCCACCTGGCCGGCTTCGTTGCCTTCCTTGGAGAATTTTTTAAGAATGATTTTATCTTCAGCCATGATGTCCTGCTCCTTACTTTCTCAGCTCGTTCCAGCGTTCCGGCTTGGCCTGAATAGTCAAAAAGCCACCTTCCACACCGGGAACAGCGCCTTTGATCAGAACCACATTTTTTTCCGGAATAACGCGAACCACTTTCAGGTTACGGACAGTGACCTGCTCGTTACCCATGTTGCCGGCCATTTTCAAGCCTTTGAATACACGGCCTGGAGTCGTACCAGCACCGATAGAACCTGGCAATCTGTGGGATTTGGAACCGTGACTCATTGGTCCACGGCCGTGGTTCCAGCGCTTGGTGTTGCCCTGGAAGCCTTTACCAATGGATTTACCAGTTACGTGAACCATCACACCTTCGTTCAAGAAGGAACCATCGCCGGCGGGCTGAATGGTATCACCAACCTTGAAACCTTCTACCTGTTCTGCGGTCATGCGGAATTCCTTCAGCTTGCGCAGTAACGGTAAATTGTTTTTCAGCAAGTGCTGCTGTTGAGCTTTCGTTAAATGCTTGCCCTTCGCCGGGACAAAACCAACTTGGATTGCGGAATAACCAGCATCCTGCTTGGTTTTAACCTGGGTGACCGTTAACGGCAAAAGCTCTACAACCGTTACGGGGACAGCGGACCCGTCTTCGATGAAGACCTGGGTCATGCCACGTTTTCTTCCAATGAGGTGTCTTGGAAAACTCACCTTGTTTACCTTTCCTTATCTAGTAAGTGGTATGAGTCTCAACTTATTCAGTTGTCTTTATCCACTGGAGGACTGAATGGGGTGTCTAACCTGAGGAGGAGAATTAAATGTATTACAAGCGTACTTCGATATCAACCCCGGCCGGTAAATCTAACCGGCTGAGCAGACTGGCGAACTCTTGACCTGGATCAATGATGTCAATCAAACGCTTGTGAGTGCGGATTTCAAAGTGTTCTCTGGATTTTTTGTTAACGTGCGGGGAGCGCAGTACACAGAAAATCTGACGATGAGTAGGAAGGGGAATCGGGCCAACAACTTTCCCTTGGGCACCCTTAGCAACCTCAATGATCTTTTGGGCCGATGAATCAATCAAACGACTGTCATAAGACTTGAGACGAATGCGTACCCGGTTTTGTTTGGGAGCTTTCTTTTTTGCCGTTGTAGCCATGTTCCTTCTTCCTACTCTTTCGTCAAATTCATTAATTAGCTGATGATGGTGTCTACGACGCCAGCGCCAACGGTGCGTCCACCTTCACGGATGGAGAAACGCATCCCTTGCTCGATAGCGATCGGAGCGATCAGTTCTACTTCCATAACGATGTTGTCACCAGGCATAACCATTTCAACGCCGTCTGGCAATTTGATGGTACCGGTTACATCGGTGGTACGTACATAGAACTGAGGACGGTAGTTGCTGAAGAATGGTGTGTGACGACCACCTTCATCTTTGCTCAGTACGTATACGTTGGCTTTGAACTTGGTGTGAGGCTTGATGGAACCAGGTTTCGCCAGAACCATACCGCGCTCAACGGCAGTCTTATCGATACCGCGGAGCAGAGCGCCCACGTTGTCACCGGCCAGACCTTCATCCAGCAATTTGCGGAACATTTCGATCCCGGTAACGGTGGTCTTGCGGGTGTCGCCCAAGCCAATGATTTCAACTTCATCGCCAACGTTGACTTTACCACGCTCGATACGACCGGTTACAACGGTGCCACGACCGGTGATGGTGAATACATCTTCAATGGGCATCAAGAAAGGCTGATCGATGGGACGCTCAGGTGTAGGGATGGTAGCGTCTACAGCGTCCATCAATTCCTGAATGGATTTAACCCAGTTCTCATCGCCTTCCAGGGCTTTCAAAGCGGAACCGCGGATGATGGAAATATTGTCACCGTCGAACTCGTATTTGCTCAACAGTTCACGGGCTTCCATTTCAACCAGGTCGAGCAATTCAGGATCGTCAACCATGTCGCATTTGTTCAGGAAAACAACCAACTGAGGAACGCCTACCTGGCGAGCCAACAAGATGTGCTCACGGGTTTGGGGCATTGGGCCATCGGTGGCTGCAATTACCAAAATACCGCCATCCATTTGAGCGGCACCGGTAATCATGTTTTTTACGTAGTCGGCGTGACCTGGGCAGTCCACGTGTGCGTAGTGACGGTTGTCGGTTTCGTACTCAACGTGTGCTGTGGAAATGGTAATACCACGGGCTTTTTCTTCAGGCGCTGCATCGATCTCATCGAATTTTTTAGCCTGAGCTTTGCCTTCTTTTGCCAACACAGTGGTGATGGCTGCAGTCAACGTGGTTTTACCGTGGTCAACGTGACCAATGGTACCGATGTTGACGTGCGGCTTAGTCCGGTTGAACTTCTCGCGAGCCATGTTTTTGTTGTCTCCTTTACGTGCTGATTATTTCAAACAAGTTTGGATAACCTGTACCTACCTGGATAATGCCCTGTGGTGGGAATCTCCGAGTTACGCGCCTGATTCTTTCTATTGAGCGGTGCCAAGTTATGCTGAATAAGGACACGTGGAGCTAGATAACCACAAAAAAAGAAAAAAAAATAGCCCATGACGAGATTCGAACTCGTGACCTTCCCCTTACCAAGGGGATGCGCTACCCCTGCGCCACATGGGCATGTGTTTTTTTGTATTTTGAGTTGCTTATTGAGGCTATCAGAATACGGGAGGGGTGAAATCTAGGAATTATAGAAAATCACAAAGGGAATTGGTCTGTCTAGTGGTTATTCTGATCTATTTCCTGAATTTTTTTAATGTTTTTTGAAAGTGGGCCTGTGTGGGGTGTTTTGGGCCAGGGTGTACAAAAAACAAAACCGTCTCAGTGAGACGGTTTTGGTATGGGTAGGGTTGGATTTGAACCAACGTAGCTTGCGCAACGGGTTTACAGCCCGCCCCCTTTAACCACTCGGGCACCTACCCAGGTGTGGGGATACTGTCATTAGCCGGTGATGGGACTCGAACCCGCAACCTACGGTTTACAAAACCGTTGCTCTGCCATTGAGCTACACCGGCCCATTTTTATCCGAAACTGGATAAAGCGGGGATATGGCAGTCCAAATATCATAGGGCCTCAAACAGTGCTGTCAATATTCGTCTTTTTATTGCAATGTCAAATTATGTCGTAACTGGGAGTCCCGCCTTTTGAGCCACGCTGTTGATTTTATTCTCCATGGTGTTGGCATGATCCCGGCGATCATCAATGCGGATGCTGGTGGACACCCGGTAGGCCCCTTGGTTGAACTGGGCCTCGTGCATTCTGCGAATGAGTTCCAGGACCCGGTCAATTTCTCCGGCCAAGGTGGTGGACATGGGGTTGATTTTGAACTCAACATCCGGGAATTCTTTAATGAGTCGTTCGCTGGCGGCCACATAGCTGCTGATGCTGGTATTGGCTGTGCCTATGGGGACGATGGTCACGTCTGCAAAAATTTTAGGCATGGGCTTTCTCCTGATGAGTCATTTTTGCTGCTTTCAGACCCTTTTATTCAATCATAGATTTTATTCAAGCATAGATTGCAGTCTTTTCAATTCGGCCAGTTCGTCCCGGAGGGTTTGGATTTTGTGCTGGCAGTCCTGTTTGACTGGGTAGTATCCACAGCATTTTGGAATGGCCCCAAAGGGGGATTCAGGAAATTCTCGGCACAAGGCAGGGCGATCCTCATAGATTTGGCATTTGTTTTTGCCTTGCAGATAAATGCAGCGATAAAAGATGAGGGATTCTTCCTGCTCGCCCCGTTGATCGGCGATTGCCTGAGAGGCGGACACTGCGTCTGGGGCTTCAGCGATTGCCGCTTCAAGGGAGGGGTAGGGTTGATACTGATTCAGAAAGGCTCGGGCGGTAGGGTCCCCTTGAGCCGCTTGTACCAAGAGATTTTTCCACGGAGTGCTTTGGGCGGCCCCTCGGCAACATTCCCCCGATTGATCGCATGCGTTTTTGGGCCATCGCATTTCCAGTAAGGTTTCCCAGTCCATCATGGTTAGTGTGCCTTTCCCCCTTTTTTGCCGTTGTATCGTTTTGGATATCGGCTGTGAGCAAGCTTTATGTTGTTGACAGGGCCGGGTATTTAATTTCGTAATGCCCCACCGGCTTATCTTGCGTGTTGAAGCGCTGTTGATCCTGAAACAGAGCCAGTCGCTTGTCCTGAGTGGCTTGTGAGTCCAGCCAACCCAGCCGGGTCAGGATTTCCACCACGGCCATGTTGCGCACCGCTTCGTTGCCATCGGCGATTTTTACGGCCAAGCCCTCACCAGTGCCAATCTGACTGACACAGAGTACCCCATCGGCTCCCACTTTGGCGATTAATTGGCCTTGACTGGCCTGCATAATGATTGTGTCCACCCGTCCCTCACCGCCCACAATTTCGGGGTGGCGACGCATGGCATCCTTCAGGGGGGCAAAAGCTTCGCTGTTGCCTAAATGGGCATAGAGGAGGGCCATGGTTTTTAAGGGGAGATAAAAAACCGGGGCACCGCAGCCGTCAATGGCAGTAGGGATGCCTTGAACCTCCCCCCACTTCCTGAGGTGTTTGAGAATGTTTTGCTGCAACGGATGGTTGACGTTTAGGTAACTGGCAATGGGCAGCCCTTTCTGTTGGCAATAGAACAGCATACCGGCATGCTTGCCCGAGCAGTTGTTGTGAATGGCGGTGGCCGTCTTTTCTGATTGCCTGAGATAATCCCGCATGGCTGCATCAATGGGGTTGTGCGGGCCACATTGCAGGCAGTGCTCCGCCAGTCCGGCTTTGCGCAGAATGCTACGGGCCAAGTCCACGTGTTGGCTGGCTCCCACATGGGAAGCACAGGTCAGGGCCAGCTCCGCTTCGGTTAGTTTAAGGTGTAACTCATCGGCAACCAAAGGGTAAGCCTGAAAGGGTTTGGCGGAGGAGCGAAAAAAAGTAGCGGTTTCCAAAGCTCCCGGTGTAGAATACAGTAATCCGCGTTGGTAGTGGCTAACTACCATCCAGCCGATGTGGATGTTTTCAATCAGGCTTTCGCGATTAGAGAGTTCTCCATCGCTGGTATTCGTTAAATAACGGTTCGCCGTTACCAGTACGGATGGTTCAATGGATGGGGGAGTCATTGTTTTTTCCGAAAGCGGTTTGTAAAAATTTATTTTAGAATAGAAACACCCTAGCGTAAAAGGCGTCATTCATACTCAAGCGTATGGGCCGTCGCTAGGAACGGACAGATTACAGTTGTATGGTTAATTGACATAAGTGCCATCAGTGAGAACGCCCTATTCACAACCTGCCATCACCAGCCAAGCACCGCCTTCTACAGGGCTGGGGCTTTATTCCAGTAAGGAGTACGACTCTAAACTGTTCGGATGGCTGGGACTGGCTGCATTTCTGCACGTGGCCCTGGTGCTTTTGTTGGTGGCCTTTATTCAGTTGATGGCCTTTTTTGGCTTTAAAATCCCGCTGTTTTCGGCGCAGATGAAGCAGCCTGATGTGGAATTTGTTCTGGTGGACAATCAGCCGGCCCAAACCCCACGCCAGCCCACCAACCGTCGTGCTGAGCGCAATAGTCGCTCGGGCGGCAAGCGCATTGCCAACCGTCCGATTCAGGTCTCGCAGCAAGCGGCGGGTTCTCAAGCCAAAAAGTCGACGCCGCGTCCCTCGGTAGCCCCTCAGCCCAAGGCCAACCCGGCCCCGCCGTCGCGTTCACAATCTCGACCTCAGCCAAAACCTGCCCAGCAGGTTGCTCAAAAGCCTGCGCCTACACCCAGGCAGTCGCCATCTCCCACCCCTGCGCCGAGTCCTACCCCGGCTCCAACGCCGCCAGCGCCTAAAGCGCCCCGGCCTACCAAAATTGCCAGTGCGGCCCCCAGTTTGCCGCCCAATCCCATTGCGCCCACTATTAGAACCCCTGCGCCCAAGAATCCTTCAGCCACCATGGGTGGCGGCCCTGTGGCCAAAACCACTGGTGGTGGTTCTGCATCGGGAAGTACCAGTGGCGGTAGCGCCAGCGGCAGTCCCAGCTCCAGCTTCATTGGCGGTAGTCCTTCTCGTGGCAGCGGCAGTCCTGGCAGTTCTGGAAGTCCAGGCGGTGGTGGCGGCGGTAGTGGTGGTCGTGGCTCCTATAATCAAAGCGGCTCCCCGGGCGGCGGTGGCGGCCGGGATGGCGTTGATGCCATGGCTGAACCAGATTTCGGTCCTTATATTGCCGAACTGCAGCGGCGCATCCGTCGCAACTGGGCTCCTCCGGTGGAAGATCGCAGTAAACGGGTTGTGGCCTTGTTTAAAGTGTCCCGAGATGGCCGTTTGTTGAGCTTGCGTTTGCAACAGTCCTCAGGCTCCCCGGCTGCCGATCAGGCTGCCTTGGCAGCGGTGCGGGCTTCAGCCCCCTTCAAGCAGTTGCCTCCCAATTACCGGGGCAACGACATTGATGTGCAATTCATCTTTGATTATGAAATTTACGGCCACGGTAGCGCCCAGCGCCGCTAATCAAGATTAATCAAAAGTATTGATTGTGGTGGGATGGGGAATCGCCTGTTTGTGGGCAAAAAAAAGCTGACTTAAATAAAGTCAGCCATTTTGGACACTTGAAGTCACATAGGGGGTAGGAGTGTGAGTGTAGTAGGACTACTGTACTTCAATAAAAACAATAAAAAGGATATAATTGCCTTATCGATCGTATTGGGTTTATAAATCTTTAGGATTTGCAGCAGAATCGGCACAAGTACGGATTGGTCGGTCGTTGTTCAATCCTGTGCGCTTTTTGAAGAAAAAAAGAAGTCACCTCAATGAAATCGAGGTGACATTACGTCTTATGACACAATAGGGATGGGAGTGGAAGTTTATATAGTAATAAAAACAAATTAATAAGTAGAATTGCTAAATTTGTCCCAATCTTATTGTGTTGAGATATCAGTTTCATGATGCCGCGGTCATGCAGCCTGTTTAAAGGCTGATGGACAGGATGCCGTAAATGCCTTCCAGTTGGCGAATTTGACTGAGCAGCGCTTCCGATGGGGCGTTGTCCAGGTTGAATACCATGATGGATTCTCCGCCTGCTTCCGGGCCGCTACGGGCCACCTGCAAAGCGCTGATGTTGACTCCGGCAGTGCCCAAAACGGTGGCCACTTGGGCAATCATGCCCGGTCGGTCATGGTGCGGGGTGATCAGTACATTGGGGGTGGCTTTCAGGGCCATTTGGTAACCATCCATATCCACAATGCGGAAAATCTCATCGGAAATGAGCGTTCCGGCCACCGTGTAGGTGCGATCTTCGGTCACCATCTTCACTTCCAGCAGGTTCAGATAGTTTCCGGCGTTTTTGGTGGTGGCTGTTTTGACCTGAATGCCACTTTCTTCAGCGATGCTGGGGGCGTTTACATAGTTCACGCCTTCTTTGGCGCTGGAGAGTAATCCTTTCAGGACGGCCAGACTCAGGGGCTCGATGGCGTGCTTGCTTAAATCGCCTTTGGCTGTGATTTCAATGGATTGTGCTACACCTTGGGCCCGCTGCCGAATGAAATTACCCAGCACCTCAGCCATGGGCATGTAGTGCTTGATGGGATCCAGCAACTCCTGGCGCAGCAACGGAATGTTGACCGCGCTTTTGGCAAAGCCGTGGGCAAAAAAGTCCTTAATCTGCTCGGCCACATCCAAAGCTACATTGACCTGGGCTTCCTCGGTGCTGGCCCCCAGGTGCGGGGTGAGTACCAGCTTGTGCGCGTGTTCCCCCAACTGGAACAGAGGGCCGTTCATATCCGGGGGTTCTTGCTCAAACACATCCAAAGCGGCCCCAGCCACCTGACCCGCCTTGATGGCCTCGGCCAGATCGGCTTCATTGATGATACCGCCCCGGGCGCAATTGACGATCCGCACACCGGGCTTGCAGCGGGCAAAGGTGTCCCGGTTAAACATGTTTTGGGTGTCCTTGGTCTTGGGGGCATGGATGGTAATGAAATCCGATTTCTCGATGATTTCATCAATACTGACCACCTGCACACCCAGCTCTTCCGCCATGGCTTTGGAGAGGAACGGGTCGAAAACATTGATCTTCATGCCCATGGCCAGACAGGCCTTGGCCACCCGGCGACCGATTTTTCCCAGACCCACCACGCCCAGCGTTTTGCCATAAACTTC
Source organism: Vampirovibrio chlorellavorus (assembly GCA_001858525.1). Taxonomy (GTDB): domain Bacteria; phylum Cyanobacteriota; class Vampirovibrionia; order Vampirovibrionales; family Vampirovibrionaceae; genus Vampirovibrio; species Vampirovibrio chlorellavorus. Next base: position 600,879 of record LAPX01000004.1, read on the forward strand.
TACGCCGACCAGTTTGTTGCGAATCCACTGTCCGCTTTTCAGGGAGGCATCGCCTTGAGGGATGTGCCGGGCCAGGGCCATCAACATGCCGATGGTGTGCTCTGAGGCTGCCACGGTATTGCCTTCCGGGGAGTTGATGACAATGACCCCTTGCTTGGTGGCCGTGGTCACATCCACGTTGTCCGTGCCAACGCCAGCCCGGCCCACAATGCGCAGACGCTGGGCCTTGGCCAGGATATCGGCGGATACGGTGGAGGCGCTGCGAATCATCAGGCCATCCACGGTCGCAATTTTGGCCAGTAATTCTTCGTGGCTGAGTTTGGGCTCAAAAATAACGTCACAGCTTTCAGCCAGAATATCCTTGGCTTTGGGGTTGATATTGTCGGTAATCAGGACGACGGGCTTAGGCATGGGTCACCGCCTTTTTCAGTTCAATCGTTGCTTCGGCGGCTTGCAGGGCGGCAGCCACACCAGCGCCCGGGGAAACGGAGAAGCCCAGATCCATCAGCACCGCTTCCAGACCAGACAAAGTGGCTAACACCTCACGCTCAGAGACATGGCCGAGGTGCCCAATACGCATGATTTTGCCTTTTAGCTCTTTTTGGCCATCGGCAATAATAATGCCGAAACGCTTTTTGAGCCCGGCCCGGATGGCATCCACTGTGACACCCACGGGTGGCAGAAAGGAGGTCACTGAGGGACTGGCCAGTGCCGGATCAGGCACAAACAAGGACAATCCCAGTGCCTCCACACCGGCTCGTGTCATCCGGCTCAGGCGGGCATGCCGTTGGATGATATTCTCCAGTCCTTCTTCCTGCATCAGGGTCAGGGCTACATCCAGTCCCAAAATTTGCGGGGTGGCCGGGGTGTAAGGCGTGGTGTTTTCCAGTTGTGATTTTTGATAGCGGGTGAAGTTAAAGTAGTAGCCGGGCTGATGGCATTGCTGGTGCGCTTTCCAGGCCCGATCACTCAGGGCCAGAAAGGACAGTCCTGGTGGCAACATAAAACCCTTTTGGCTGCCAGAAACAGCGATATCCACATCCCAGTCATCCAGGGAAAACTGGGTGGCACCCAGACTGGTGATGGTGTCCACAATGGTCAGGGAGTCGGGGTGAGTTTTGCGACTGACTGCGGTCAGTTCCCGAATGGGACTGAGCACCCCGGTAGAAGTTTCGCTGTGGTTGAGCAAAATGGCTTTGTAGTTGGTGCTGAGGCGGGCTTCTAAATACTCTTGCAACATGGCCGGAGTATGCGCTTCACCGGGAGGGACATCCAATGTTTCGACCTGCAAGCCCAGGGTTTTGGCGATTTCCGCCCAGCGATGGCTAAATACGCCATTGACCAAGGCCAGTACCCGATCTCCGGGATTGAGGGTGTTGGACATGGAGGCTTCCATGGCCCCGGTGCCGCTGGCTGTATAGAGAAACACCTGATTTTTAGATCCGAAAATCCATTGCAAATTGGGGAAAACACGTTTCAGCACGTCTTTGAACTCGGCGCTACGATGCCCAATAGCAGGACGGCTCATTACTTCACGCACCGGCTCTGGTAACGGGGTCGGTCCGGGGATCATCAACAATTCAGCTTTTTTCATGGTTTCCCTTCCAAAAATTAACGGTGATACGCAAACCCACACCAGAGGCAGTTGGATCATGGCCGATACAATTGATATCGAAATCTCCGACATGCTTGTGTTACGCTCATTCTAAATCAAACATTCCAGCCTCTACAGTGCCAACGTTCTCTTATAAATGCTCTGTGACCGTGACTTCATTTTTGAAATAGCCCTGTGAATTTGTAACCTGGAAATCAATCATGAATTTGTTGCCTTTTAGTGGGTCTTTTAATTCGGCCAAATCCCCGCTGTCGTTTGGAAATCAGCGTAAGGCGTCTTCTGAGCGCCTGCGGTTTCAGGGACGGGGCAGTAGTGGCCCGGATGTGGATACCGTGGAATTTTCTACCACCGCGCAGGCTCAATCTCCAGAGTCGCATCAGCAGCGCTTGCAACGGCTGCAACGTCACGCCCAGACTGCGGCCCGGTTGGCCCCGAATTATTCCGGTCGGCATTACGCGGCGCTGGTAAAACTGGCTGATGGGACGGAAGGCATCAGTGCCAATGTGGAGGCCAGTCGACAGTTGACCCTGTGTGATTTGCGTCTGGCCATTGGGGCCGCTCAAAATCAGTGGATTCAAAAACAAAGCCAACAGCAGGCGCAGGCACCGTCCTCGCTTCCACCTGTCAAAACGATTTACCTGGTCAGTGCCAACCTGAAAGACGATCACCCCATTCCCTGTGCGGATTGCCAGGAGTGGTTGGCCAGTCCCATTTGCCCGCCAGATGTGTCCGTTGTTAGTCTGGAAAAAAATGCCGCTGGAGACTCCTTGATTCGTCAGCGCACCGTTCGGGAGATGTTGCCCCTTTATAAAGGGCGCTCTGTATTCTCCAAAACCGATCGTTCTCTTTCTGAATTGCCGGTGGCCCATAGTGCGCTGGCCACCAACCAGCCCGTCAGTCTGGCAGGTCCGCCGCTTTCCAAGGAAGGCGCTCAGGATCTCATGGCTCAGGCGCAGGCAGCTTACCACCACAATCTGGCTTTGGCCAAAGATTCAAAAGCGCCCACCGGTGTGGCCATTTTGCTGCATCCCTCAGGGCGGTTGATCACAGGGGCCCGGGTGGATTGGTCCACTCGCTGGCACGTTCCGGCGGATTTGGCCACAGTGGCCGCTGGTTTAACTCGCAGCCCGCAGGCACCTGCAAATGGGAATTCAGAGACTGCGTCAAATGCTTCACCGGAGAAAATACAAGCGGTGGCCTATTATGGGGATGATTCTCAGTTGCCGCCCATTACCAGCTTGGGGCGGATTGCCCGCAACCGGGGCTCTGCGGAAACACGTATTTTGACCATTGAGGACGATACCATTCAAGTGCGCACCATCAAGGATTTTTTGCCGGAACTCTACCGGGACGGGAAAAGCAAGGCAAATTGAGTTCGAGCGCGCGCCCTGCTTTTGGGTGAGTAAACAGGCTGCTTTCTTTGGGTGCCGTTATTAGCATTAAAAAAAGACCGGGAAGAATATTCCCGGTCTTTTCAGGTATTTAGCCGTTTGCCGTTCTAGTTGGCAGCGGTGGCCTGGCCTCTGAACTTGGCGATCAGGGGTTCGGCGATGTTGTTTGGCATTGGCTCGTAGTGAGCGAATTCCATAGCGAAGGTACCACGGCCCTGGGTTTTGCTGCGGATGTCGGTAGCGTAACCGAACATTTCAGCCAAGGGGACCATGGAACGGATTTTTTGGGTGCCGGTGCCTGGAATCGGCTCCATCCCTTCAATCCGACCGCGACGGCTGGACAAGTCACCAATGACATCGCCCATGAAGTCTTCAGGCACTTCAACGTCAACCTTCATCACAGGTTCCAGCAATTGCGGACCCGCTTTGGGAACGCCTGCTTTAGCCGCCATGGAGCCAGCGATTTTAAAGGCCATCTCGTTGGAGTCAACATCGTGGTAGCTACCATCAAACAGGGTGGCTTTGACGTCGATTACTTCGAAACCAGCGATTACGCCGCCTTGCAGGGCTTCTTCGATCCCTTTGGAGGCAGGACCCACGTATTCTCTGGGGACGGTACCTCCCACAATCTTGTTTTCGAACACGAAGCCGGTGCCACGCTCTTGGGGCTCCAGACGGATCCAGACGTGACCGTATTGACCACGACCACCGGACTGGCGAACGTATTTGCCTTCCACTTCCACAGTCTTGGTAATGGTTTCACGGTAGGCCACCTGGGGTTTACCCACGTTGGCTTCCACTTTGAATTCACGCAACAGACGGTCCACGATGATTTCCAAGTGGAGCTCGCCCATCCCGGCGATAACGGTTTGACCGGTTTCCTGGTCAACACGTACCCGGAAGGTGGGATCTTCTTCGGCCAGCTTGGACATGGAGTTGCCCAGTTTTTCCTGGTCAGCCTTGGTTTTCGGTTCAATGGCAACTTCGATTACGGGATCGGGGATGTGAATCGATTCCAGAATAACCGGTGCGTTTTCAGCACACAGCGTGTCGCCGGTGGTGGTGTCTTTCAAGCCCACTACGGCGCAAATGTCGCCAGCGCGGATTTCGTCGATCTCTTTACGATCATCGGCTTCCATCTGAACCAGACGGCTGATGCGCTCTTTTTTGCCTTTGGTGGCGTTGGTGACATAGCTACCGGATTGCAGCACACCGCTGTAAACGCGACAGAAAGTCAAACGGCCCACGTAAGGGTCGGTCATGATTTTGAAAGCCAAAGCGGCGAAAGGCTCATCATCGCTGCTCTTCCGCTCAGCGTCGCTGCCATCCAGGTTTTTGCCTTGAATGCTAGGAACTTCCAGGGGAGAGGGCAGATAGTCAATGACGGCATCCAGCAGCAACTGTACACCCTTGTTTTTGAAAGCGGTACCGCAGACGACGGGAACGATTTTTACATCGCAAACCGCTTTACGCAGCGCTTTTTTCAATTCATCAACGGAAATTTCTTCGCCGCTGAGATATTTTTCCATCAGGGTGTCATCGTGTTCCACAATGGCTTCAACCATGGATTCACGGGCGGAAGTGGCCTGATCGACATAATCCGCTGGGATTTCGGTGACTTCAACGTCGGTTCCCAGGTCGTTTTTGTAGATGTGGGCTTTCATCTCAACCAGGTCGATAATCCCGGTCATTTGATCTTCAGCGCCGATGGGCAACTGAATGGGGTGAGCATTGGCACCCAGACGGCCGGTGATTTGGCCCACTACGCGCTCAAAATTGGCGCCGGTACGGTCCATTTTGTTGACAAATACCATACGGGGAACCTTGTAGCGATCCGCTTGGCGCCACACGGTTTCGGACTGGGACTGTACGCCACCAACGGCGCAGAATACGGCGACAACGCCATCCAGTACCCGCAAGGAACGCTCTACTTCAATGGTGAAGTCTACGTGGCCAGGGGTGTCGATAATGTTGATCTGGTGGTTTTTCCAGCTGGAGGTAATGGCGGCGGAGGTGATGGTAATACCGCGCTCACGCTCTTGTTCCATCCAGTCGGTTACGGCAGTTCCTTCGTGAACTTCGCCGATTTTGTGAACCTTACCGGTGTAATACAAAATCCGCTCGGTGGTAGTAGTTTTGCCCGCATCAATGTGAGCGGCAATCCCGATGTTGCGAATTTTTTCGAGTTGGATTTTTCTGGCCACGGTTTAAAACCTCTTTTTCATTAAAAACTTTGGAGTTAAAAGATTTGGATCGATTGAGGGAGAACAGGATAAAAACGGTGAAAAACCGAGTGACACCTGTCTGAGACAAGTGCCACTCGGTACATTGGATTTAGAAGCGGTAGTGGGCAAAGGCCTTGTTGGCTTCAGCCATTTTGTGCGTTTCTTCCCGCTTTTTTACGGTAGCGCCGGTACCGCGGTAAATGTCCAGAAGCTCGGCAGCCAGCTTTTCGGTCATGGAGCGACCTTTGCGCTTTCTAGCGTATTCAATCAGCCAGCGAGAGCCAATGGCCAAACCTTCGTCTTCACGAACTTCGATGGGCACCTGGTAAGTGGAACCACCCACCCGGCGGGCTTTTACCCGAACCAGAGGCTTGGCTTTACGCAAGGACTTACGGAATACATCGATCCCTTTATCGTCGGTCTTGCCTTCCAGCAGCTCGATCGCATCGTAGAAAATACGTTCAGCGACGCTTTTCTTGCCCTTCATCATGAGGCGGTTGATAAATTTGGCCACTTCCACATCGTTGTAAATGGAATCGGGCATTGGGATGCGTTTTTTCGGTTTCGAGCGACGCGACATAAACGGAAAACTCCTTGCTTCTTACTTCTGAATGCTAGTGCTATTTCTTGCCTTTGGCAGCGGGCTGATTTTTCTTGGCGCCGTATTTGCTGCGGGATTGTTTGCGATCCTTTACGCCAGCAAAGTCCAGGGTGCCACGTACCGTGTGGTAGCGAACACCGGGCAAATCTTTAACCCGGCCACCGCGGATGAGGATGACGGAGTGCTCTTGCAGGTTGTGGCCAACGCCGGGGATGTAAGTGGTTACTTCAAACCCGTTGGTCAAACGTACACGAGCGACCTTGCGCAAAGCAGAGTTCGGTTTTTTAGGGGTGGTGGTGTAAACACGGGTGCAAACGCCACGCTTTTGGGGGTTGGATGCCAAAGCGGGGGACTTGGTTTTGCGTTTGAACTTGGTCCGTTCTTTCCGAACGAGCTGTGCGATTGTTGGCAAGGGATGACCTCCTGAAATGGTTTATTGAATGATTAAGTCTGCACTGGGTATACGCTTTTGATCCGAAAGCGATTGCCAAATCCTTTGAAGGCATTTGCGATGCCGCAAAATGCAGGGGCGCTTCGTGAGGTTGACCAGAGTGACCATTACTTCTTTTTGACTCTAAATCGAGGGATTCAAAATCAAACATGGGACTGGCACTTTCGTGGATGATCACTGTAGCCAAAGCAAAAATCAATGTCAACTTGTGCGGCGGAAGCCAAGGAAGATCGAAGTTACGAGCGGTAGAGGGGAGAGCGCTGGTGGGGTAATATTCTACCTCGGTTGAATTTGCTTAAAGCGGCTTGGGCAATGCTTTTTAGACGGAGTAGGTGCTTATTTGCTTTTGTTTTTGACCAATCCTTCCGGAATGAGGCGATAGCCTCCCCCGTAGATGGTTTCTACATAGCTTTTGCCGTTTGAAACCTTATCCAGCTTGCTGCGCAAGTGCCGCACATGGACCCGAATGGTCTCCACGTCATCATCGGGAGAGTAGCCCCAGACCTCTTGCAAAAGCTTGCTGAGAGAGATGGCCTGATGATGATTTTGCACCAGACAGTTCAGGATTTCAAATTCGGTGGGGGTTAGTTTGGCAATGCTGTTCTGGATTTTGACCTCCAGATTTTCCGGAATCAAAGTGATTTCGCCCACAGACAGGATTTCAGTACTGGTGGCCGATTTGGGTAGTTGTCCGCTGCGACGCAACAAGGCCCGCACCCGGACTTGCAATTCGGGCAGTTCAAAGGGCTTTACCAGGTAGTCATCGGCCCCCACGTCAAAGCCCTTGACCTTATCTTCCACCACGCCCAGGGCGGTCAGCATTAGCACCGGGATGTGCTCGGTGGCCGGGTTTTTGCGTACCCGCTGGCACACGGTGTAGCCGTCCGCGTTGGGCATCATCACATCCAGAATAATCAGGTCCGGCAATTCCTGCTGAATCAGGGCATAGCCTTCCACGCCATCGTTGGCGGTTAAAACCCGATGCTTTTGCAATTCCAGATTGACTTTGATGAGGGTCTGGATGGCCAAATCGTCATCCACCACAATAATTTTAGCCATGGGCGTTCCTTGTTAATAATGAGGGTTAGCGGGGGCGTTCTGTCAGTTTGACGCTTAAACTGACAGGTGTTCCGTTGCGATTGATTTTCAGGTTCAGCGTATCGCCGGGGCGCTTGGATTCCACATAATTCATGAAGCGATCGGCACTTTCAGCGGGTTTCCCATCGTAAGCCACAATAATATCGCCGCCCACCGGAATTTGACGGTTCCCCACGACCAGCACCTGATTGGCTCCTTTTAATCCGGCTTGCGCCGCTGGCCCGTTGGGCACCAGGCGGGTAACCAGCAACCCCTTGGAGACTGAGAGTTGTAGTGCTTGCGCCATGTAGGGGTTGATTTCCATGCCGACCTCAACACCCAAAAAGGGACGAATGACCCGGCCTTTGGTAATCAGGTCTTCAGCGATGCGTCGGGCACTGTTGGCGGGGACGGCAAAGCCGATACCCGCACTGCTGCCAGAGGGGCTGAAAATGGCCGTATTAATGCCGATGAGCTGCCCGGCACTGTTCAGTAAAGGGCCACCGGAATTGCCGGGGTTAATGGCGGCATCGGTCTGGATGATGCCTTCAATCAGGCGGCCGTTGGGGGCCTTGAGGGTTCGGCCCAGGCTGCTAATGACACCGGTGGTCAGGGTGCTGTTCAGGCCAAAGGGGTTGCCAATGGCGTAAACATTCTGCCCTACTTCCAAGTGATCGGAATTGCCCATTTGAATGGTGGGCAGTTTTAAGGTGCCCGGATCAATCTTGATCAGGGCCACATCTTTGCTCAAATCGCCGCCAATCAGTTTGGCCTTGAAGATTTTGCCGTCCAGCAGGGTGACTTCCAGTTGTTGGGCATCCTCTACCACGTGCCCGTTGGTTAGAATGTAGCCGTCCGGGGTGATGATAATCCCGGAGCCAGAGCCTTTTTCCGGGATGATGTTGGAGAACATATCCATGGATAAAACGGTGCTGCTGATGTTGACCACGGCCGGGCTGGTGGTGCGGTAAATGTTGATGTTGATTTTTTCATCGGGGTTTAACGATGCGGTGTCCGGGGCGGCCAGGACGGGTGCGGTGCCTGTGGGAGGAATGAGGTGACTCCCCAAGGGCCATTGCCAGACGCAGCTCATGAGCGTGCTGAGCACGGTGACGCCAAAAGAAAAGGCCACCAGCTTTCCCAGTTTGTTCAGGTTGAACTGCCAATCAATATGTTTGAACCGGTTTGCATTCTGTTTTGATGCTTTGGCGTCAGACGAATCAGAGGGGGAGGGCTTGCTTGGATGGCTCATGGGCTTTACTCTCTTTAGACTCTATCTCTTTCAGACATTACTTTCTTTTCAACCACACCAAGTTATGCGTCAATAACAATCAGACAGCATTTTACATCAAGCAATCAGGAAATTGGGCTGGTTATGGCAAGCGGTCTTTCAAAGTTCACGCTCGGGGCTCGTTTGGCGGAATACGCTGAACTGGTCAAGTTTGAGCATACTATCTTTGCCTTGCCGTTTGCCTTGTCGGCCATGGTCTTGGCTTTACCCGGTTCCCAATGGCCTTCTGCCTGGACGGTTTTGTGGGTGGTGCTGTGTATGGTGGGTGGCCGCACCTATGCCATGGGCCTGAATCGTTTGATTGACGCCCCCATAGATGGCAAGAACCCTCGCACCCAGAATCGCTCCATTCCTGCCGGGCGGGTCAAAGCACGGGAAGCGTGGCTGTTGGTTTTGGCCTCCGCTTTGTTGTTTATTGGGGCCGCCTGGCAATTGCCCGTGATTTGTCGCTTGTTGCTGCCGGTGGCTTTTGCCATTTTGACCCTTTACTCGTATATGAAGTTATTCTCCCCCTTGGCCCATTTGGTGTTGGGGGTGGCTTTGGGCTCTTCGGCGGTGGGAGGCTGGTTGGCGGTGACCGGGGCCATTACCTGGCAGCCTGTGGTGTTCGGCTTTGCCGTGGTTTTTTGGGTGGCTGGCTTTGATGTGATTTACGCCTGTCAGGATTTTGAGTTTGACAAAGAGGCCGGGCTAAAAAGCATTCCGGTGGCCTTGGGATTAACTGGCGCCTTGCGCTTGAGTCGGCTCTTTCACTGTTTAACGGTGGCTTTGCTTGTTGGTTTTGCCCTGGGTTATGCCGTGGGGCCGCTGTTCTGGGTGGCTATTGCCTTGACTGCCGGTATGCTGATTTACGAGCATTGCCTGATCCGTGGCGATGAACGGAATCCGATTCGGTTGGAAAAGGTCAATGAGGCCTTTTTCACCATCAACGGACGGATCAGTATGGCTGTGTTTGTGCTGGTGTTGCTGGACAAATTGCTGTCTGGACTGCCAGGACCCTAGAGCGGCGGGGTGTGCTTGTCCGCTCTGCTGATTAGACGGGGAAAACACGTTAAAATACAATTATGACCAAACCTCAGCAAGAAAAACTTCGATTATTTCCATTTACCCGCCGTGCCTTAACGGCCATGGGTCGAGAATGGAGCGTGTTTCTGGATACCCTGGGCACTGCCGTGTTTAATGCCCGAGAAATTGCCGGTTTGTTCTTCACCGGTCGATTTGGGTTCAAGCAGTTTATTCAGCAGCTGGCCTTTGTGGGCATCGATACCATTGGGATTTCTCTGGTGATGGTGGTTTTCTCAGGGATGGTTATTTCTCTGCAAATTGCTCAGGAGATGGTTCGCCAAGGGGCGGCGGACTATGTAGGCGCCTTGGTTGCCTTGGCCATGGTGCGCGAATTGGCACCCATTATGACTGCCTTCTCGGTCATCGCCATGGCGGGTTCCGCTTATGCCGCGGAGTTAAGCACCATGCAAATTACCAATCAGGTCAGTGCCCTGAAGGTGCTGCATGTCAATCCCATCCGCTATCTGGTGATGCCTCGGGTGCTGGCGGGCATTGTGGCCTTGCCGCTGATGACGGTGATCACGGCGGTGGCCGGTATTGTGGGCGGCATGGTGATTGCAAATCTGGTTGCCGATTTGAGTTACGGCAAGTATCTGGATTCGGTCTGGCATCAAATTGAGTTGCGAGATATCATCGCCATGGTGCTCAAGTCGTCTATTTTTGGCTTTATTATTTTCTCCATGGCCACTACCATTGGTATTAACACCAAAGGGGGATCCCGTGAGGTGGGGGTGGCCACGACCCGAGCTGTGGTATGGTCGTTTGTATTAATGGCTGTTTTTGATTATGTCCTGACCTTTTTAATTTATGGAACCAAGTAACCATGTCGGATGAGGCGGCAAGCCAAAAGCCAAAATTAACAGACGCCTCGGGTGATGTGTTGATCCGGGTGAGTAACGTGAGCAAGTCCTACGGCAGTAAAGTGGTGCTGAAGGATATTAGCTTTGAGGTCAAGGCTCATGAAACCCTGGGCATTATTGGCATTAGTGGCTGCGGAAAGAGCACCCTGCTCAAAATTATCAGCAATTTGGAAACCCCGGACAGTGGTTCGGTAGAGTTGTCTGATCCAAACTATAGCCTGGTGTTCCAGTATTCAGCCTTGTTTGACTCTCTGAGCGTTTTTGAGAACGTGGCTTTCTCTTTGCTGGAGAGCCCCGATCGGGATTATGAAAAGGCCCTCATTCAAAGCAGTCGGGGGCGTCAAAAATATTCCCCTCAGGAAATTAAGGCCATTGTGGCTGAAAAGCTGCAAATGGTTGGTCTGGAAGGGATTGAAAACCGCTATCCCAACGAATTATCCGGTGGTATGCAGAAACGGGTCAGCTTTGCCCGGGCCATTGTCAGTAGTCCGCGCATTATTTTGTACGATGAGCCCACGGCGGGACTGGATCCCATTGCTTCAACCGTGATTGAGGATTATATTCGCAAGCTTCGGGATGAACTGAACGCTGCTAGTGTGGTTGTGACCCACCAGTTTTCCACCATCCATCGCACCGATCGCCTTATTTTGCTGCATGAGGGACAAATTTGTTGGGAAGGAACCCCGCAGGAGCTGTTCCGCTCTCAGGATCCCTATGCCCGGCAGTTCTCCCGGGCCAGTCTGGAAGGGCCGATGACCGACCATGAATAATGGTGTTGCTGTCCAAGGGGCCTCTGACGGTTTGCCTTGGCTGAAGTATAATATGCTGAAGTGTGGCTTTCCCACGCATTTCCATTCAACGTTGATGAAAGAGCGACACAGCTTGCAATGAACACGGCAAACCGACAAAGAACATCCACAGTCAAGGTAGGCTTATTAACCTTAATCAGCATTACGCTAATGGTGATTTCTTTGGTTTGGCTGCGCGGACGGGGTTTGGACAGTGGCGAGCTTCGCTCTGAATGGTTTCAGGATGTCAATGGCATGAAGGAAGGCGCCCCGGTCCAGATGATGGGCATTCGGGTGGGCTTTGTGGAGTCGGTCAAGGCGGCCAAGCGTGATGGTGAATATGGCGTGCAGGTGGCTTTTCGGCTGAATAAAAACCTGGGCGTTCAAATTCCCAAAGGCTCCATGCTGTCCATCGAGCAATCGGGCCTGATTGGCGAGCAATTCCTGGAGATTACCCCGCCACGGTTGCGGGAAGTCACCCTGACCACTTTCAAGGAGCCTGCCAAGGCCATTACGCCGGGTATTCCGGTCAAGTTTTTATATGGAAAAGGCTATATTCAGGTGGGCACGGTGGAAAACATCGAGCAGACCCGCGATGGCAATCTGGTGCGGCATCGCATGTTTTACCGGGTCACTTTGCCGGGGGCTGTCATGCCCGAAGATCCCCTGTTTGAGTTGACCCTGGATAAAAACGGGCAGTATTATCTGCGTATTTTGCCCAAGGAGCCTTATTTGGCCCAGGTGCCGGATAAAAACCTTCAGTTTACGGTGGAAGAGCCCCTTCGACTGAAACGCTTTCTGGAAATCCAGATGGATTCCGCGGAAGCCTTGCGCCTGACCAATGAGAAGATTAACGAGCTGCTGTCCGATGAGACCATTGAAAGCCTGCACAGCACCGTTAAAAATACGGAAGTATTGACCGCTCAGGCCCACGAGGTGATGAACACGGCCAACGCCCTGTTCCAGACCACCCGGGTGGATCTGGATCGGCTGGTGGGTGTGAGTGAGCAACTGGCCCAGAATGTGTCGGATGTCAGTACCAATATCAATCACATTATTGGGGATCCCAAGCTGAAAAACGAGTTGGGCTCTACCATTGCTTCTCTTCGGGAGTCCTCCAACGCTATGAAGGAGTTGTTGAACGATCCGGCGCTGAAGGAAACCCTTTACGCCACGCGGGATACCTCCAAGAATGCCAGCCAGTTGATGATGACCTTGCGCAAAACGGCTCAGGATTCTGATTTGCAAAATCGGGTGGACAGTATTACCGCCAAGCTGGATAGCTCCCTGACCCGGTTGAACACGGTCTTGAGCAATGTGGACGCCTTGACCGATGATGAGGATAAGCAGGTGGATGCTATTTTGAATGACACCCGTGAAGCGGCCCGCAACCTGAAAGCCTTGAGCAAGAAGTTCAACGGGCACTTTACCCTGTTCAAACTGTTGTTCTAAGCCCTGGACGGCTTAGCGCACTGGATTTGACCTTGGGTTTTATGACAGTTCTAAAAAAGCCCCTCTAACCAATGGTCAGAGAGGCTTTTTAAAGTTTTAGAGGGAGAAAAAATTAGCTTTTGCGCTTACGGGCGGACTCGGCTTTTCTCTTCTTTTTAACGCTGGGTTTCAAGTAGTGCTCCCGCCGTTTGATTTCAGACAGGATACCGGCTTTCTGAATTTTCTTCTTGAACCGTTTTAGTGCACTTTCAATACTCTCACCAGGTTGTACCTGGACTTCTGCCATTTCGGATTTCACCCCGCTTTCAAATAGGCTTTAAATTTTTAATGTTTTGTGAGGGTAGCATAGAAAAAAAGTCATTACAATCGGCTGAGCTCAGGAGAAAATCAGGGAAGCCCATGGCCGCTTCGGTCAGCCGGGCGGCCAATGCAGGGGACGTCCAGCCAGGATGTGGGCATGCAGGTGAAAGACGGTTTGTCCGGCTTGGGGGCCATTGTTAACAACCAGCCGGTAATCGCTCAGGCCCAACTGCTGGGCAATGTCGCGAGCGCCACCCAGGAGATCTCCCAGCAGGGCGTTGTCGTGGCTTTCCGATAGGCTGGCGGTATGCGTTTTGTGAATCACCAGTACATGGGTGGGGGCCTGCGGGTGGATATCATGAAACGCCAGCACCTGATCATTTTCTCCTGCTTTTTGGCAGGGAATGGCGCCAGCCACGATATTACAGAATAGGCAGTTTTCAGCCATAAGTCTCCCTCCTGAGGCGTACTGGTTTGACGGTATCCACTATGATGCGGGGAAGAACGCTGGCTGTAAAGTCTGGAATCCCCGGGCTTGCTGTTGCTGCAAGTAGCGCCATTTAATCTGGAATGCCAAGGGGCTGCTGGGGAATGAGGCGGGAAAGCCCATGGGTCCCTGAGGCTCTGGGGGGGAGTGTTCCGGACTGCCCAGAGGCAAGTCGCCATACTTTTGAACCACCCGGTTCATGAGGGCTTGCTTTTGCGGGTCCGGATCAAAAAACAGTTTGGCGTACAGGGCCACCCCATCTGAAAGCAAGGGGCTGGAAGAGACCGTTTGTCCGTAATAAGGGTTGATGGCCCGGTGGAAGCGATGGGCCAAGGTATTCAGGGCCAGACAGTTCAGCTCTTCCTGAATGGAGGACTGATCGTCCCCGTTGCCGGCGGCGTGTCCAGCCTCGTGGTACAAGGCTTCGGAAATGGCGTACAGGGTGGCGGGACTGCTATCGCCTCGATAGCGCTGGTTGATCATGATCCGGTTTTGCTCGGATATCCATTGGGCGTGGGCTGGGCTGTCTCCCATGTCTCCAAATTCCACCCGAATCCCTTTTTGCTGGATAAGTTGCAAGGCCTGTTGGCCATTTTGAAAGACCGGGTAAACGCCCATGCGCTTCATGTGCTCATCATCGCCCAGCAAGTGACGAACCTGGCCCAGCAGGGTCAGGGCTTGCTGAAGTATAGCTTGATCCTGGCCGGTTTGGGCAATCAGCCCGGCTTGATTATAGGCGCTCAGGCTGGCGGCACCGGCAGTTCCTCTGTTTGGCCCAGCGGGATTGCCCATTGGGGAGAGGGGCGGCGGGAGGGG
>LAPX01000005.1 GCA_001858525.1 Vampirovibrio chlorellavorus
TAGTGCTCTGCCAAGGGTTTTATTAAAAAAAGCGTCAGTGTTCACACTGGCGCTTTTTGTTTACCCTTTTTATAAAATCTGTTCCCGCACACCTCGGAACACGGCTCAGCTTTTGGAGAGTTGTTCTTCCAGATACGCTTGTAGTACGCTTATCTCCTCTTTTAAGATGGGTAAGAGAGCAATTAGTTCACTCATTTTGTTGTTTCTTGTCAGCGTCTCTAAATAGACAACAGTCTTAAAGGGGCCTTCTGTAGTGAAGTTTGATAGAACGCCTTTTAGTTGATGGAGTTGATGTTTTAATTTGGTTCTTTTATTTTTGACCAGGGACTGTTCTATCTTGGATAGAAGATCTTGGGTCGTTTTGCTGTAAAGCGGGGTAATTTTTTTTAGGAGCGTGATATCTCCTTGTGATTGAGTCAGGATTTTCTTGAAATTCAACCATTTGAGTTCTGTGGTTTCTGGGGTATTAGTGCTGCTATTTATTTTCATCAAAATTTGTGGCCGGGAGTCACACTCTGCAACGAGTGCCTGTATTTTCGACAATAAAGTTTCTATTTGGTAAGGCTTGCTGAGGTGTCCATTCATCCCTGACTGAATGAGGAAATCCAGTTCTGTCGTGGTGTCTTCGGCGGTTACCCCAATAATGGGTAATAATTCTTTAGGGTGTGTTTGCCGAATGATTTTTGTAGCTTCTATGCCATCTAGTTCTGGCATATGGACATCCATTAAAATGCCAGCGTATTGCGTGGATTTTATTTTTTCCAGACATTCTTTCCCGTTACAGGCCCACTCGACCTGATATCCACTTTGAGTCAGGATATACTCAGCGAGTCTAAAACTGATTTCATTGTCTTCGACTACCAGGATATTTATTTTCATTTGACTGCTTTTGTTGAGTCTATCATTCGGAAGGTCTTTCACAAGAGCGGTAAGATTTAGCCTTTTTATTATAGCCAGTCTGCATTGAATTAAATACGGTTTAACCATGAAGGAGGGTTGTCAGAATTTTGCTTAATTGTTGGCATTAGCCCAAAAGGCTGAGTTTCTTTTTTAATCCAAGTGATTATCTTATTTTCTGGCTATTCATTGGAATAGGGTATAAGATAGTGTCTAACTCTATTATTTGCGAATGTTTTGGCTTCAATAATATCTGTTTATTTCACAAGCTTGAGTTTCCCCGGCTTGTTTTAAGTGTTTCTGCATCATTAGTATTCTCCAACGAGGTTTTGTTTGATGGTTGATCAATCTGTCGTCACATCTAATGTGCAAGTCATGATTGTTGATGATGATGAAATTACCCGCATTGGTCTAAAACATGCTCTGGAGAAGATGCAGGTAATCTCCAAAGTGTATGAGGCATCGCACGCAAATGGTTTGCTCGCTCAACTATCTAGTACGCCTGTAGATTTGGTTTTACTTGATATCGCTATGCCTGGCATGAGTGGTATTGAAGCGACCCGCTTAATCAAGCAACAATATCCACAAACCAAAGTTCTGATATTTACCTATCATGATTCTGAAGAGAAGGTTAGCGCTGCCTTAAGCGCCGGTGCTGATGCCTATTGTGTTAAGAATATTAGTGTTGATAAGCTGCGCTTGGCCATTGATTGTGTCTTGCAGGGGGCCGTTTGGCTGGATCCTGCTATTGCTCGAAGGGCGTTGGGCTTTTTTGGTCAATCGGACTCGGAAACGGCGCCAACTACAACGCCCGCTTTGTCCAGCCGAGCTTCCAAGCGTCTTGATTTGACTGAGCGTGAGTTTGATGTGTTGCGGCTGATTACTCAGGGGAAAAGCAATAAAGAAATTGGTGTGGTGCTTGAAATTTCACCCTATACGGTAAAGACGCATATTCGTAATCTGACCCAAAAGCTGGGTGTGGAAGACCGTACCCAAGCCGCTGTGAAAGCTTTAACCGAAAGCCTGTTGTAACGCTCCACTCTGCTTCGATCTGTTCGGGGTGTTAGGAGTCCTGCAAGGCGTTGTAGATTGTTTGGGCCACGTTGAGATTAAAACCGGGCAGTTGGGCGATGTCCTCCACAGACGCGGCCTTTAGTTTGGCTACACTGCCAAAATGTTTCATCAGGGCTTCTTTTCGTTTGGGGCCGATTCCCTTCACGTCATCCAGAACGGAGTGGGTAGCCCGTTTTCCACGCAAGTTTCGGTGATAGGTAATGGCAAAGCGGTGGGCCTCATCCCGGATTTGCTGCAATACAAATAATGCGCCGGAGGTTCTCGGTAATAGGATGGGGCGTGATTCGCCGGGCAGATAAATCTCCTCGAATTTTTTTGCTAAAGAGATCATGGGCTGATCGTGAACGCCCAGTGTGCCCAAAGCCTCCAGGGCTGAGGAGAGTTGTCCCTTGCCGCCATCGATAATGACCAGATCGGGCGCCTCCCAGCCTTCCTCTTGCTCCACGGCTCGACGAAACCGTCGGGTAATGACCTCATGCATGCTGGCAAAGTCGTTGGGCTCCCCTTCGGCAATCTGGATTTTGAACCGCCGGTAGGCCTGGCGATCGGGCACCCCATGGGTAAAAACTACCATGGAGGCCACCGTTTGGGAGCCCTGGAAGTGGGAAATATCGTAACATTCCATGCGGGCCGGATACTCTGGCAGGCCCAGGGCGGTTTGTAGTTCCAACAATGCTCTGGCTGGGTCGTTGCGATGACTTTTTTCTTCCTGCCCTTGGGCCTGCTCCAGGGTTTCGGAGGCATTTTTGATGGCCAACTCGATTAATTCCCGTTTCAGACCCTTTTGGGGCTGGGTGATGGTGACCTTTTTACCCCGTTTTTCGCTCAGCCATGCCTGAAACAGACCCTCATCCTCAATGGAGGCGTGCAGGATAATCTCTTCAGGCAGATCTTCAGCCTCTTCATCCTGATAATACTGGGTCAGGAAAGCGTTATAGGCTTCCTCGGGGCTGCTTTGATTTGCCAGGGCGATATCGTGGGGGCGACTGCCGATAAGCTTGCCCCGGCGGATGTTGAGCACCACTATGGCGCATCGGCGGGCGTTGCTGGCCATCGCCACAATGTCTTGACTGACTTTGGTGTCCGGGTAGTAGATTTTTTGCTGGGCCACTACTTCTTGCACCGCCAGATAGCGATCCCGCAACTTGGCAGCCAGCTCAAAGTTTAACGCCTCGCTGGCCCGCTGCATTTCCAGTTCCAGCCGTTCCATCAGGTCATCGGCCTTACCCTTCAGGAACAATTCCACTTGCTTCACCACTTCGGCGTACTCCTGGGTGGTTACTAACTCCTGGCAAGGCCCGGAGCAAGTGCCGATGGAGTAATTCATGCAAGGTCGGTTTTTAAATAGTGGTTTACGACGTTGCCTGAGGGGGAAATGCTTGCGGATGACCTGTAAAGTCTTGTACATGCTGCTGCTGTGGACGTAAGGGCCAAAAAACTTGCCGCGCCCACTGGGGTCCCGACTGACAAACAGGCGTGGATACGGTTCTGCGCTGAGCCCTATCCAGGGGAATTTTTTATCGTCCCGCAGCAAAATGTTGTACTTGGGACGATGTTGTTTGATGAGGTTGTACTCTAAAATGAGCGCCTCAATTTCCGTATCGGTCAAAATATAATCGAAACGGGCTACTTGCTGCATGAGCACAGCGACCTTGGGGGCCAGACCAGCCGGGTTCTGGAAATAGCTTTTAACCCGATTCTTCAGGTTTTTGGCCTTGCCCACATAAAGCAGCGTCCCGTTGGACCCGAACATGCGATACACGCCGGGCTGATCCGGTAGCCGCCCCAAGGCGGTCTTAAAGTCGAAGGAGGGCGTGGGGGACTGTGACATAAAGACCTGCACGGCAATGAGGGGTGTCTGTGCGCAAGACTCTCAATGCGGAGTCTTGCGTGACACCAATATCTTTATTATCGCTCCTTTGTCAAGCAATGGCCACGGGCCCTGGAATGGCTGAAGCGTGCGTGATTCAGGAGGTTTTGAGTCCTTGGCACATCTTTTTACCCGATAGCTCGCCCTAAAATTCAGTCTCTGCACAGGGTGAACCTTGCTTAAGACTTGAACGAGCGTTGCCTAGTCTTGACTATTGATTAAACCCACATCGTTTCTTGCATGGACCTAAGAGACACCAGCCGTTTTAACCAACCCTGATTAGTAGAAGCCGTTACCCGTTGTCTGGCATCGCAGTTGTGCTGAGCAAGCGGGATCCTTCCCATTTGTCAGTTAATGGCGTTGCCAGGCTTGTTGCTTATTCCAGAATACCGGCTTCGACCAGTTGGGCAAAGATTTCAGGATTCTTAAACTGGGCTTTGGCCTCCGGCAGGCTCATTTGGCTAATTTTGTCAACCAATCCAGCAATGGGGGATTGTCCACCGGGTGCTTGTTCTACTTCTGCCAGGCGAGCGAAATTGATTTCAACGGTATCGGCCAACGGACCACTTTGGGCGGCCAGACCATGTTCTTCTTTAATACGCTCGGCTTCGCCACCTTTGTCTTTGAAGAGGCCTGCGTTGGCAAAACTGCTGAGTTTTGCTTGAAAACGATTAATATCCATTCTCTATTTCTCCTTTGGGATACTCTCTCTGTATAGCTCTCAATAGAATGTTTTCTCTCTGTATGTGCATAAAACCCATGAATCTGGTTTTGATGTCAGCATGTTCTTTATTTGTTTATATATATTTACAAAAATATTGCTTGCCTTGTGTACTGTCATTGTTCAGCTTGGCTTGGGCTGAAAGGCTACAATAACAGGGATGATCATAATGGCTGAGCCTGGTATTCGCAATTTGAGGGTCTAAATCTTTACGTTTGAACTCTGGGGGCTCAGCTTCTGGAATGCTGGCTTGGCGTTCTGGGCCATGTTTGTGGCTGTTTTTACTGTGTGAAGTAAAAACAGCATTTCTTAACAGGGAAAAAGGCTATGATAAAGGGAGTGCAGAGCCATTCGGACTGCTGAAATATTCAGGGTTTGCCAAGGTTTTAATGGCAAGGCGAAAGTCGGATGATGGCTGTATGGGAGACAGGGAGTACGCCGGGGTGCCAGCCCATTGGTTTCGACAATGTTTGTTATGGATCTACAACCGGCTTTTACCGGCGTTACTCTGTGTGGCTGCTCTGCTGGGGTTGTGGTTTTGGGGGCAGCGACAGGAACAGTCCGTTTATGACCTGTGGTGTCGCTGGTCGGCACCGGCGGCCGCCCATAGCCCGGTGACTCTGGTTTTGATTGACGATGATTCCATTGCGCGTCTGGCCAGCCGTTTTGGGTCGATGCCCTGGTCCCGGCAGACGTATTTAAAGATCTTTCAGCGGGTTCAGGCCCAATCGCCCGCCGTCATGGTGTTTGACGGGCATTTTGCCAACCTGTCCCAGCCCGGGGATGACAGCCTGTTTGAGGTATTGGGGCGCTTTCCCACCCTAGTTACCGGCCTGGCCCTGCCGGAGCGCTCTCGGGGGACGCATGCCCTCAACACCAGCCAACCGCTTTACTATCGACTGAATTTGGGGGTGGTGAGCATTCGGGAGGATGCGGATGGGGTTATTCGGCGGGTGAAGCCCTTTGAAATGATGCAATCCCAGTCGAACGCGCCCGGTTTCCAGCAGCAGGGTGTTTTCCCGGCCTTGTCTACGGAAGCGGCCTATCAGTTTTGGATCCGACAACACCCCAAACAGCAGTGGACGCTTGAGATTAGCCCCTCGGATCAAGGGGCTCCCCAGTTGCGCTTTGGCTCGGAGAATCCTGATGTGACCCAACCCGGCCTGCCTTTGGCGGGTGATTTGTCGTTTCCGCTTCGTTGGTACCGTATTCTTAACCCGGATTCCGGGGAGTACGCCCGCAGTCATGCGGCCATTCCGGTGTGGCGATTGTTTGAGGCGGATGCCGCCCTGAAATCCTCCCTGACGGGACGGGTGGCCTTAATTGGTTCTTCTTCCACAGTATTTCGGGACTTTCATCGAACCCCCATGGGCTACCGGCACTTGGGGCCTGATATCCATGCCACGGCCATCGATAATTTACTCACCGGGCAAGCCATTCGTCGATTGAGTCCCTTGCTGAATGGGCTGGTGTTGCTGTTGTTGGTGCTCACCGTTTTTGGGCTGCGCTTGGGCATGAGCAGTTTGGGGAAAACGCTGCTCTACACCACGGGGGGGATGGTGCTTTACTGTTGGCTGGCCTTTTGGTTGTTTGCCCATCAGTCCTTGTGGCTGGATGTGGTGACGCCGGAGTTGTTTATGATGGGGGCTTTCCTGACCGGCAGCACCTACCGCAGTTTGTTTAAGGAAAAACAGTTGGCAGCCATGGAAAAAAGTCTGACCCAGCTGGTGGATCCGGAAGTGTTGCGGGAGATTCGTCGGCAAGCCCACGTGTTAAAGCCCGGTGGGGAGAAGCTGGAAATTACCTCCATGTTTGTGGACATCCGCAACTTCACCACCCTGGCGGAGCGCTTGCCCCCTCATGAAGTGACGGCCCTGCTCAACCAGTTTTATGGGTTGGTGGTGGATATTGTGTTCAGTCATCAGGGCACCATCGACAAATTTATGGGGGATGGCATCCTGATTATTTTCGGGGCACCCTTGCCCAATGCCAATCATCGGGTGCTGGCCTTGCAGGCGGCCATAAAGGCCCTTCGGGAGACCGAGAGACTGGCCCGGCACTGGCAAGACAGTTTGGGCTTTGATACGGATATTGGCATTACCCTGAACAGCGGGACTGCCTTTGTGGGCTTTTTGGGGCCCTCGGACAAACTGGAATACACCGGGGTGGGCGACACGGTGAATATTTGTGTGCGCTTGCAGGAGCAGGCCAAGCAGCTGCAAACCCGCTTACTCATGAGCGAATCCACCGTGGCCATGGATGCGCAGGAACTGTCCGGCATTTTGGGGCCGGAGGCCTGCCTACCCTTGGGGGAAGTCTCCGTGCGGGGCCGGGAGGCCAGCATTCGGGTATTCACCGTGTCGCAGGCCCTTTACGGGCAAGCCCGATAGGGTTTTGGCTTTCTGCTAGGACTTTTTTCGATCGTAAACAGCGCTTTCCGCTCCGGCGGCTTTCAGTAGTTTGATGCCCTCTTGATTGTGCTGGCGCATGCACCAGTCCAGGGCGGTCATGCCATCTTTATCTCGCACGTTCAGATCCACCTTGGCGGTGTTCAGCAACTGCTGGAGAATGGGCAGGCGGCCATAGCGAGCGGCCAGGATGAGTGGGGTGCGTTTATCTTGATTGGGTTTGTTGGTGTCCGTTTTTGAACTACCCAGTAAGTGCTTGACGATGAAGTCGTTGCCGTAGCGGACGGCCACCGCCAATGGCGGAAAGCCGTTGGCGTCGGGTTGGTTAATCTCTTCCTTGGAAAGTTTGCCTAACAAGGAGACGACCCGAGCCGCGTTGCTTTTAAACACCGCCTGTCCCAGCGCCGACATGTCTTTTAAGGCAATACTGGTTTCGGTTTCCTTGGGTTGTTGAATCTCGGTTTGAGGGGCGGGCAGCTGGCCGGGCAGGGCGGCAATGGGGACTCTGCGGGGGCCGTTAACGGGAATGGGGACTCGAATGGGCTCTAGTTGTCCCGCAGTGACGTTCAAGCGGTGGGCAGCGGCGGGCCTTTGTGTTTTCTGGCCATGAGGGGTATTGGATGAATGATGCATCTTAGATGGCGAATGAATCGCGGTAGAAAGACTGAAAGTCATAGTCTGAATCCCTTCCTGCTTATGTGTTTTTTTATAAATTACATGGCCACTTGAAAAAAGTCCCTGAATACAATGGGCGTCAAACGCCGGGTGTTGAAACCATTCACTCGGTTTTTACTTTATGACAAACTGGGCCATTTGATAAAGTAAAAAATCTCGCCGCCAAAGTAATAGAAAGAGTGCCAACCAGAGAACAGCAAGGTACCCGTTAATGCTGAACAGGGCCCAAGCCCCTGCTTTTAGAGGAGGACAGGGATCACTCATCAGGGTAGGATCAAGAACAAGGCAGCTTGAGTAATATTGGAGCATTGGCGTGGATCAAATCGTAGCGGACTCCATGCGGAGTACCTCAGAGAAGCTTCGGGCCATGGTGGTGACGCGGTACTTTAACCTGGAAGGTAACATGCACTTCCCGCGTTTGGGGAAGGAAGGACGCCGACTGTCCAACATGCTCAACAGCGATCGCAAGTTTATCGCCATGACCAATGTGAAAATCATCAATCGCATGAATGGACTGCAAGACCCCAAGATTTATCCTTTTATTCAGGTGAATCTGGAATCGATCGAATTTATTCAGCCCTATGATGATCCGGATCAGGATGCGGACCCCAGTGAGTCCAGCCAGCCCAGAATCTCCTGAGCGAGGCGGGCGAAATCAGCTTCAAACAAAACGTCGTGGTAAAACTCGGGGTAATGCAGCAGTTGTTTCTGGGTGGTGGTGGGAATACGCTCATAGGCTTTGCGCATGGCTTCTGGATCGCACACGATGTCTTGGCCGGGAATGACCATTAATGCTGGAATATTGAGGGTGTTTATTTCCTGAATGGCTTGGTTGCACCAGTCCCGCACGCCCAGTAAAAAGCCAGGGGTTAAGGGCATTTTCAGGGCGCCCTTGAATTGCGGATCGTTAAGAATGCTTGAATTCCGGGTGATGGCGTCCAGGCCGTAGGGCAGATGGGTGCGGGCTTTGGCCCCTAATAGCAGGTGGCTGACTACATTCCGCAGGATATAGGCGGGACTAAAGGAATGCTGGTGCGGTTTATAGGCCGGGGCCAGCAATGTCACGCTGGAAAAGCGCTCTGGGTGTCGGGTAGCTAGCAGCGTGGACAAAACGCCCCCTAAGCTAAGCCCGCATAAAGCCAGTTTGTCTGATGTTTGAGGCTGAAGCACTTCTTGATGAAACGCTTCCAGATCCTGCCAGATGATGTCGGCTTTGGGTAGCGGGGTATCCACCGGGTTGAGGCCAAACCCTCGCAAGTCCGGGGCGTAAATGGGGTTATAGGTGGGTAGCAAGCGCTCCAGAAAGTGCAAGGCCCCTTTCACAGAGCCACCCAGTCCCGGAATAAATAATAGGGCCTGCCCACTGGTGGGAGGCTCACTGTGGCTCAGGCGCCCGTATTTGAGCGGAGAACCGTCGCTGCTGGTAAAGGATAGCACTTCAAACATACTGGTTATCATAGGGGCTGTGGGGGACTGAAGGCAAGCCTGTGTCGAATGTGCGCAATTTTATAAAGGTGTTGGGAAGGGAGGCTCACCTTCTTTATAATAATTAGCCTAATTATCTAGAGCAAAACCGGGTTGGCTTGAGATTGGTACTGGGCCAGACATTGGTAATAGGCGTCCCGGTTCAGGATGGGAAAGCCCTGGGCGATGAGTTGCTCAAAGTCCTCGGGGGTGGGTAGGCTGTAATAGTTGCTTTCGGCTTCAACTTGCGGCAGGGCGGTGGGGATTTGGCCGGCCCGGTAGGTGGCAATGGCTCGCAAAATGCTGGCTGCTGCGGGCGGATACAGGGCCACGGTGTGCTCAAACAGGGATTGCCTGGCTTTTACGGGGAAGGTTTGCCGATCCACGATGGCCCCGGTGTCAATGGTGCCGTCCTCGATGGTATGCAAAGTAAAGCCATACTCCTTGCGCTGGTGCAACAGGCTCCAAAAGGTGGCCAGAATACCCCGATACTGGGGGAGTAATCCTGAGTGCAGGTTTAAAATACCCAGTCGAGGGAGCTTCAGCACCGCTTCTTTAAAAATGTGCCCAAAACGAATGGATACAATCACATCGGGGGCGAATTGTTCAATTTCCGCCAAGATGTCCGGGGTGTTGATGCTACTGATCAGCCTCATGGGGACTTGATAGCATTGGCTGAGTTGGCCAAAGGTTTTTAAAGTGCCTGCGCCGGTGGCGGACCGGGCCTCTTGTTGTGGAAACAGGAACTCATTCAGCAGATCCTGCTCGTAAAAGCGCAGGTAAGTGAGGGCAGCCCCGGTGGCCCGGCTCCCGGCCACGGACTCTGAGAAGAAGACCTTGAGTTCATCATCTGGGTTGAGGGCGGGAAAGAGATGGTTGAGGGCGATATTGCCGTAAATATCCCGATTGACGCAAAAAAGCAGTTTCATGAGGAGGGCCTGTCGGTGGTTTCTGGTGGCTGTAAGGAGGAAGCCCTTCTATTATGGGTTTAAGGCGTCCCTTACCGCAAGCGTTAAGCCTGAATGCCTGGGGAGCGCTTACTACCAGCTAAACCAGGAGGGGTCAAAAGCGCCGGGATTATTACCGCAGCCATAGGAGCTGCAGGTGCCTGGCTTAACTTTTCCGCGAGAAGTGATGAACCCATTGTAGTAAAGCGCAAACTGAACTGTCTTTCCTGGGCTATCCGCGCTAGAGCCACTGTATGTTCCGTCTGGGTCGAAGCCAAATTCAATGGTATAGTTCGAGTTTGCAGCACTAAAATAGGCACTGTCTAAAAACCACAAAACACCTCCGTTGTGGAGTCGTATGCAAGGGGTGGTAGAGTCACAAGTTCTAGAGGTTACGCCTGGGTGAGCATCAATAAAGGCCCCGCCGGTATCGTAAGCGACATAACTCATGTAGGGGGTTAAATCGGAGGGCTTGGTGTTTGCGTTCACACTACCTGCTAATTGAGCTTGCTGGTAGGCACCACTGATCATGGCGGCTACTTCCTTGGCTTTGGCGTTGTTGGAACTGTTTTGTTGCGAGCTAAGCACTTTGGGGATGGTAAAGGTGGCGATGACGCCCAGAATGGCCAGGGAAATGAGCAGTTCAGCCAGGGTAAAGCCTTGCCAGCTGAAGGCACGTGGCTTGGGTTTCTTGAGGCTTTCTTTCTGCTTGTCTTTCGGTCTCATGCTTTGCCTTTTTTAGAACATTCGCTTGTTTTATATATCGACGGAGACTTGAAGAACTTTAGGTTTATCTTGAAATTTCGAGTATTGCGGCTTTACTACCAGCTAAACCAGGTTGGGTCACATCCGGGGCAGGCTGGCACGCCACCGAAGCTTGCAACCGCCCCAACTTTTCTATTTTGGCTGGAAGTGATTACCCCGTTGTAATAGAGGTCGACAGATAGCAGTTTACCCGGCCCGTTGGTGGTACCGGAATAGACCCCATCCGGATCAATGCGAAACGCAATCATATTCAGGTTGCTGGTACCGTTGAAATAAGCCGTATCTAGCATCAGAAGAGCTCCCGAATGCATTCTCAAGCAAGGTGCTGATGGGCTACAGGTCATAAAGCTTAGGCCATTGGTATCATCTATTTGAGAGGTGGTGTCGTATCGAAGGTAGTTGAGGTAAGGGGTTAAATCAGCAGGTTTGGTATTGGCGTTGACCACCCCGTCCAGCTGGGCTTGCTGATAAGCGGCCGAAATGCTGGCGATGGTTTCTTTGGCGATGGCGTTAAACTTGGAGTTTTGCTGGCTGCTCAGGATTTTGGGGATGGTAAAGGTGGCGATGACGCCCAGAATGGCCAAGGAAATGAGCAGTTCAGCCAAGGTAAAGCCTTGCCCGTTGAAGGCGCATGGCTTGGCTTTCTTGAGCCTTTCTTTCTGCTTGTCTTTCGGTCTCATTTTTTGCCTTTTTTTTAGAACATTCGCTTGTTTTATATATTGACGGAGACAGGAAAAACTTTAGGCTTGCCTTGAGATTTTGAGTATGGCGACCTTACTACCAGCTAAACCAGGAGGGATCGTTGGGGCCAGGACCGTTGCCGCAGCCTCCGCTATTACAGGTGCCCGCTTTGCGCAGTCCGGCAGTGGTAATTTGTCCATTGTAGTAAAGGGTGAAAAAGACCGATTTCCCGGGGGCGGTTTGAGAGCTACTGCCCGCAGACTTTGAATCAGGATCATATAAGAATCCAATGGAGTGCATAGTAGAGGTTCCACCAAACGTCCAGGTGTCCACAAACATCAGCGTGCTGCCATTGTGCAGCTTAATACAGGGCCAGGAGCCATTGCAGGCGACATCCGCAGTGGGTGGACCGCCGCCCCAGTTGGGGTGCAGATCGATTAGGTTGCCAGAAGAGTCTATGCTGACATAATTCATGTATGGCATTAAATCGGAAGGTTTGCTTGAGGCTGTGATAATGCCCTCTTGTGTGGCTTTTTGGTACGCCTCGCTGATCATTGCGGCTGCTTCTTTGGCCATGGCGTTGTATTGGCTGTTTTGTTGCGCCACTAGGATTTTGGGAATGGTAAAGGTGGCGATGACGCCCAAAATGGCCAAACTAATCAGCAACTCAGCCAGGGTAAAGCCTTGCACGTAGAAGGCGCGTGGCTTGGGTTTCTTGAGGCTTTCTTTCTGCTTGTCTTTCGGTCTCATTTTTTGCCTTTTTTTTAGAATATTCACTAGTCTTGTATATCGGCAGAGATTTGAAACAACTCTAGGTTTGCTTGGTATTTTGAGCATTGCGATCCTACTGCCAGCTAAACCAGGAGGGATCATATGCTGGGTTGGGGTTTATGGTGCATGATGAGTATAAGGAGTCACAACTGGAGGGTTTTACCTTGCCACGGGTGGTCAAAAAACCGTTGTAATATAGAGAGAATTGAACAGCTTTGCCAGGGCTGTCCGCCGAAGAGCCACTATAAGCTCCGTCTGGGTCAAAGGTGAATTCAATCATATGATTATTGGTTACTCCACCAAAAGATGACAAGTTCTGGAGCCATATAACGCCACCGCCGTGGAGCCAAATACAAGGGTTAACCGCATCGCAGGTTCTTGAATCCCCTCCTGGATGGGAATCAATCAATATTCCACTGGTGTCATATTTTAAATAATTCATATAGGGGGTTAAATCGCCTGACTTGGTGTTTGCGTCCACACTACCTGCTAATTGAGCTTGCTGGTAGGCACCACTGATCATGGCGGCGACTTCTTTTGCTTCAGCGTTATATTGTCCATTTTGCTGAGTGCTCAGGATTTTAGGAATTGTAAAGGTGGCGATGACGCCCAAAATAGCCAAGCTGATGAGCAACTCGGCCAAGGTAAAACCTGCTGGGTGCTTTGGGATTTTTAGAAAATAGCAAAACAAGTCTTTAGCTCCTGAACATTCGAGTCTGATTCATTTATCGTCCAGCTGGCCATAAACTTTAATTAATCAGCCATTTAGCCTCAGGGGTGGGGTTTTGATACCATGGTGGGGCGAAAGTCTTATTGAACCCGAAATAAACAGCTCTAGCTGAACATGGGATCGCTGCTATAACAAATGAACCCAATGATAAAAATGACCGCAAATAAAATTAGAATCTGAAGCATAAAAAACGAATCTCCAATTGCTTTAAAATGAGGCTTAAGCAATTAAAGATTCGTTTTGTGGCAAAATTGCCCGGTTTTTGGATTATCGGAATTTTCTAGCGGGCCGCAACGGGCGATTTCCCGAAGTATTCTTGCCAGCGGGCATCCACTTTGGTTTTGGTCTCGCTGTCCATTTCAATTTCATCCGGCCAATCCCGGTCAAAGCCTTCTGTAGGCCATTTCTTGGTGGCGTCAATGCCCACCTTGCTGCCGTAAGCCCACAGCGGGGTGGCGTGATCCAGAATGTCCATGGGGCCGTCTGCAAACATCATATCCCGCTTGGGATCGGTGTTGTTAAACACGTGCCAGGCCACCTGGCTCAGGTCATGCACATTCACGTGCTTATCCACCACAATAACGTACTTGCTGAACATCATTTGTCCAAAGCCCCACACGCTGCTCATGACCTTTTTGGCGTGGCCGGGGTAGCGTTTATCAATGCTCAAGATTACGCAGTTATGGAATACCCCTTCCCAGGGCAGGTTCATATCCACAATTTCGGAGATAAACAGCTTGAGCAAGGGCAGGAAAATCCGCTCGGTGGCCTTGCCCAGATAGCAGTCCTCTTGAGGGGGTTTGCCCACAATGGTGGTTTGGTAAATGGGGTTTTTACGGTGGGTAATGGCGGTGACATGCAGCACCGGGAAATCATCGGCCAGGGAATAGTAACCGGTGTGATCCCCAAAAGGGCCTTCCCAACGCAGCTCATCCAGCAGTACATAGCCTTCTACAACCAGTTCGGCGGTGGCGGGAACTTCGTTATCAATGGTTTTGCACTTCACCATTTTGACCGGATCACTGTGTAAAAATCCGGCCAGAATCATTTCATCTATGCCCGGCGGCAGGGGGGCCGTAGCGCTGTAGATAATATGCGGGGAGCACCCAAAAGCGGCAGCCACTTCCACCCGGTCTTTGCCCATGCGGCGGGCGTTTTCATAAATGCGGTTGCCATCGTGGTGTTTGTGCCAGTGCATGCCGGTGGTGGTGTTGTCGTATTTCTGCATGCGGTACATGCCCACGTTGCGCTCGCCGGTGGCCGGATCTTTCAGGAAAATACAGGGATAGGTCATAAAGGGGCCGCCATCATCCGGCCAGCAGGTGATGACCGGCACGGCATCCAGCATGGGTTGAGTGGGATCGGTAATGACCACTTCCTGGCAAGGGGCCGGCCCTTTGTGATCGCGGGGTAGAAACTTGTTGAGTTCTGCCAGTTTGGGCAGCATCTGGATTTTTTCCCATAAGTTGTTGGGAATATCCGGCTTGATAAAGAACTCGATGCGCTTCTGGATTTCCTCATAACGCTCCACACCCAGGGCTAGCATCATGCGGTTGTGGGAACCCATGGCGTTGATGAGTACCGGCATGTCGAATTTTTCGCCGTTGGGGCCGTGGACATTGGTAAACAACAGGGCTTTGTTCTGATTTCCCGGCGCTTTGCTGACCCGATCGGTGATCTCGGTGATTTCCAGATGGGTGCATACCGGGGCGGAAATTTCGACCAACTCATCTGATTTTTTGAGTAATTCAATATAGCCGCGTAAATCATTAAACTTAGGCATGGAAATCGTACTCCTTCAAACAGCAAATCAGCTTCGGGGGACGGGTGTGTGTGGGGGGGGGCAATTCAAACTCGGCGTCAGTAATGAATGGGACTGAAATGGCAAACCGTAAAGTGAATACAAATATAAAGTCTCAAATATAAGGGAATCAAATTCAGTAATATCAAAATTTAAGGCTGATTTTCATTGGAAACATTAGCACAAAGCCCGGTTTCATCAGATGCTTTTTCGCAAGGAGTTGCCCACAAAGTCTTCCCTTGTCCAGACAAGCAGCGGAAATCTTGTTAAAATAAGGGTCAGTGTTGCAGTTTGTCTCAACCAGTGCGTTGTGAATTGAAGGGAATGTGTATGCCTGCCGTTTCAGCCTCGAAAAGTGCCTTGTGGTTCCGTCAGTGGTTCACCTTGGGGCTCCTGTCTTTGCTGGTAATGGGGGCTGTTTCTCTAAGCGGATGCAACTGGTTTGGACCCAAGCCGGTTTTGCCGCCGGGTCAGCAAGCGCCCATTGCCGCCGATGAAGTGGCCGTATTTTTCAGTAAATATCAGGGCAATCAAAGTATTGTAGAGGCGGTCATTCGAAAAATTCCGGAAACGGCCAAAACCGAGCCTCTTAAATTTGCCCTGACCGAACTGCTAAAGGGCCCCACTGCCGAGGAGAAGACGCAGGGGTTCTATACGGAAATTCCCAAAGGCACCCAACTCTTGGCGGTCACTCAGGATCCCAAGGTGCTCACCATTAATTTGTCCAGCCAGTTTGCCACCGGGGGCGGCTCCACCAGTGTTACCCAGCGCCTGGAAGAGCTGAAGCGCACTGTAAAAGCCATTGATACCCAGCATGAAATCACGGTTCAGGTGGATGGAAAACCGTTGGAGCTGTTGGGCGGCGAAGGGCTGGAAGTGCCGGGCACCATGCAGTCTGGGCCACAATAGTTTTTTTGAAACAACAGAAACATCCAGCTTTTTAATGTGAAACAGAGTCTTTTGTGATTTGGCAGAAGGCTCTGTTTTTTGCTGTTTTTAATGGCCTCAGTAGGCTTTTCAGACACAATTCTGAGGTAGGCTGGTGCACGCCAAATTTTCGATAAAGGCAATTCTCTCCGATTGATTGTTTTTATTTTATTAACTAGAGAGGTCGTAGGCGGTTTAAAGATGTTCACACAGACATCTCTTTATGAGGCTGTGTACATGGCGTTTTTGGACTGGTTTAGAGGAGAGGTTGAACGTTATGGGTGCAGTTCCACAAGTGGTTACGATTAACCAATATTTTATGGGTGGTATGCCCGGCACGGGCGGCATGCCTGGTATGGGTGGCATGGGTGCTATGGGCGGTATGCCCGGCATGGGCGGCGGCATGGCTGCCATGGGTGGTATGCCCGGGATGCCAATGATGCCCCAGCAGCCTTCAGGCATGGATCAGTTTATGTATGGCATTAATAGCCAGGTGGCAATGGCCACCGCGGGACCCTATGGCGGTAGTGTGGTCGACTGGGCACAGTCTCTGGCGGCTGGGCAACAGCAAGGACAGCAGCCGGGTGCCGGTGGTGGTGCTGGTGGTCCCGCTGATATGTTGGCCCAGATTGTCAGCATGCTAATGCAGATTATTGTGGCCAAAGCGCAAGCGAACAAAGCGGGTCGATAGCGTTTACGGTCATTGGCTTTTAACGGTCGGGGGTAGTAGTCCCGGCCGTTAATGCGTTGGGCGCATGATGCCAGGGCCAAGGAACCTGTTTACAGGGGCCTGCTTTGTTTGTAGAGTAAAGGCAGACAAGGGTTTTTGAAGCGTTTGGCATTGATGAAGTGCTTCTGTCTGGTAAGCCTCGGTGCAAAATGCTTTGACGCTCTGTTTTTTGAAACATCAGCAGCTGACAAGGGGGCCTCATGAGCGTCGCAACCGATATTCTGGCCGAGGGTAAAACCAAGGTACTGCAGGCTACGCAGCAGCCGGAAATGTTGTCAGTGACCTTCAAGGATGCGGCCACTGCGTTTAACGGTAAAAAATATCAGGAAATTCCAGGCAAAGGAGCGCTCAACGCCAGTATTTCCGTTTTGCTATTTCAATTGTTGCAGTCTCACGGCATTCCCACCTGCTTTGTGCAAAAGGGCAGTCATCCCAGCGAGCTGATTTACAGCCGTCTGACCATGATTCCGCTGGAGGTGGTGGTTCGTAATTATGCCTACGGCAGCATCGTCAAGCGCTTTGCCCTGGAGGAAGGAACGCCCTTTCACAAGCCTCTGGTGGAATTCTTTCATAAAACGTCTGATGATCCCCAAATTACGGAAGATTTAATCCTGGAATTCAATTTGGTGCCCACCGAAGGCGTGCTGCAAACCATCAAACGGTTGGCCCTGCAAATCAACGAAGTTTTTGTGCCCTACTTTGAGGCTTGCGGCATTCGTTGCGCCGATTTCAAACTGGAGTTTGGCCTGACCAAAGAGGGTCAGGTGGTGCTGGGCGATGAGCTCAGCCCCGATAATTTCCGCCTGCGGGATGTGCAGACGGGGGCCGTGCTGGATAAAGACGTGTTCCGGCTGGATTTGGCTGACTTACGGGAAACCTATCAAGGTTTGCTGACCCGTCTGGAAGCTGCCTCGCAGACGCTGAAGACAGTGTCCAAGATTTATACGGCGGAAGTCTACGTCCACAGCCGCAAGAATATCTTGAATCCGGAGAGCAAAGCCATACTGGAAGCCCTGCAAGCCCGTGGTTACAGTAGTTTGCAGACACTTTCCGCTGGAAAGCGCTTTACCCTGAAAATTGAAGCATCCAGCCTGGTGGCCGCCGAGCAGACGCTGAAGCAGTTGGCGGAGACCGTTCTGAGTAACCCGGTGATCGAAGATTACGAATTGATTTTCAAGAATTGAGATGTTCTGATGAAATTTGGCGTTGTTGTATTTCCCGGCTCCAACTGTGAAAAGGATATGGCCGATGCCGTGCGGCTTTATTTAAAGCAGGATGTGACGTTTTTGTGGCACGATGCCACTGACCTCAGTGGCGTTGATGTCGTGCTGTTGCCCGGTGGCTTTAGTTATGGCGATTATCTGCGCTCCGGGGCCTTGGCTCGCTACTCTCCGGTCATGGAAAGTGTGAAAGCCTTTGCGGACAAAGGTGGCCCGGTGCTGGGCGTGTGCAACGGCTTTCAGGTTCTTACGGAAGCCCACCTGCTGCCCGGCGCTTTAATGCGCAATCAATCACTGAAGTTTCAGTGTGAACAAGTGGAAGTGCTGGTGGAAAGCACCCGCACCCCCTTTACCAGCCAGTATCAGGCGGGACAGCGTTTAAGGTTGCCCATTGCCCATGCCGATGGCAATTTTGTGGCTGATGCGGACCTGTTACAGCGTCTGGAAGAGAATCAGCAAGTGGTATTGCGCTACACCAGCGATGTGAACGGCTCGGTGAACCGGATTGCGGGGGTCTGTAACGAAAAAGGCAATGTGGTGGGCATGATGCCCCATCCAGAGCGTAACCTGTGGCCCACGGCCTCTTCCCAAGGGGGCAACTGGAATGGGGATGGGCAGGGTGTCTTTGATTCCGTATTGCAGTGGGGCTTGAGCCTGCTGAAAGGCTAAATAGTTCAGGCTAATTCGGCTTTATGGACGGTGCCTTTGTGCTGGTTTGCTTGGGGCAGACGCTGTTATAATCAAAAAAGCACCTGAGCCTTGGGCTCAGACAGAAACGTTTATGAACGGTGAAAGGCTGGGCTGGCTGTGGGACGCAAATTCTGGATTTTGATCACGGCAATGCTGATGGGGTTCATGGTATTTGGCATTTTTTTCCAAATGATGCTGAATACGCGCAAAAGCCAAAGCCACATGACCGTGCCCACGCACCAAGAATAATCCCGCAAATAATTAGCAAAGGGACAGAGTGACTAGGCTGGACTGCCGGTGGTCAGGGTCAGAGCGGTTTCCAGACGGTGAGTAACCACCTCTTTGCCAAGGATGTACAGGGTTTTCGATAAGTCTGCCCCGTGGGTACGGCCGGTCACAGCGGCCCGGATGGCCCACATGACGGTTTTGGTTTTGATGGGCTTCATGCTGTTGGTAAAGCTTTTGATAGCCTCTGCCAAGGCTTCCGGGGACTCAAAGTTGGCTGTGGCCAGAAAATCGGTTTTGAAATGCTCCAGAATATGGGCAGGTTCCGGCCCGGTGAGCACTTCCCCGACCAGTTGGGCATCCAGGATGACGGTGCGGCCAAAGAAGTAGTTAACGGCTTCCGGCAGCTCGCTGAGGACCGTAATGGGTTCACGGACGGCATCCAGCAGGCAGTAGAGCGTTTCATCGCTGTACTGCCTCAGGTCAAACTGGTGTAAGTAGGGCCGAGCCACGGTCAGTAATTCCGGCAACGGCAGGGTGCGAATGAGCTTGCCGTTGATAAAGTTGAGTTTGTCTTTTTCAAAAATCGCCGGGCTGTGCGTAATGCGCTCCAGTTCAAACTGTTGGGCAAAGTGCTCCATAGTGCCAATCTCTTCGCCGTCCGGAGGAGACCAACCCAGCAGGGTCAGGAAGTTGCAAAACGCTTCCGGCAAATAGCCGTCCTTGATGTAGTCGGACACGGCCACGGCGCCGTGGCGCTTGGACAGCTTGGTGCGATCGGGGGCCAAGATCATGCCCACGTGGGCGAACTGCGGTGGCACTACGTTAAAGGCTTCATAAATCATGATTTGCCGCGGGGTATTGGAAATGTGGTCCTCGCCCCGGATGACGTGCGAAATTTGCATCAGTATGTCATCCACCACCACTGCGAAGTTGTAGCTGGGGGTCCCATCGGACTTCATAATGACGAAATCGCCCAATAATTTGGTGTCAAAGGAAACTTCCCCCCGCACGGCGTCCTGGAAGGTCAGGGTGCCACGTTCATCGGGAATGCGGAAGCGAATGGAGGGCTTGCGGGGATTGCCTTGTTCGTCGGGCTTGGCAGCCAGTTCTTCGCGTACTTTGGGATCTCGGCAGGCGCCACTGTATATGTAGGCACGTTTTTCCGCTTGGGCAGCCGCTTTTTCCGCGTCTAGTTCAGCTTGGGTCAGGTAGCAGTGGTAGGCTTGCCCATTGGCCAAAAGTTTTTCGGCCCATTCCTGGTAAGTGGCAGTGCGTTCGGATTGGGCATACGGGGCGTAGGGTCCGCCGATATCCGGCCCTTCATCCCATTGCAGGCCCAAGGCCTTCAGGCTGTCGTAAATATTTTGGGTGTAAATATCCTGAGAGCGCTCTCTGTCAGTGTCTTCAATCCGCAAAATGAATTGACCGCCGTGCCCTTTGGCGTATAAAAAGTTAAAAAGGGCGGTGCGAGCAGTTCCCACGTGTAAAAAGCCGGTAGGGCTGGGGGCAATACGAACTCGGATGGGGGAAGACATGACTTTGAGATACCTGTTAAACGATTGCCCTTATTATACCCGACTCAAAATCCTTTACATAATAAAAGCCCTCGGTGAACCAAGGGCTTTTATTCAAGTGATGGAATTGCTTTCGGTGCGATCCGCTGTTTAACCGCGCTTCTGCACGACCTCAACGGAGACACGGGCGACACCGGAGCCCAGCATATCAATTTTCTTGGCGGCGCCACGGGATAAATCGATGATGCGTCCGTGGGCAAAAGGACCGCGATCGGTGATTTTTACGTAGCAGCTTTTATGGGTGCGCTGGTTGATGACGCGCACGATGGTGCCAAAAGGCAAGGTTCTGTGGGCGGCAGTCATGGCGAACTGGTTGAACCGGCTACCATCCGCAGAGCGACGTCCGTGGAAGTAGGGGCCGTACCAGGAAGCCATCCCTGTTTGTACTTTTCCGGTGCTTTTGTAGTTTGGGGTGTTTTCCGCCAGATTTTCCAGAATCTTGGCATCCAGTGCGGACTGCCCCAGAGCCTGACGAATGCGGTTGCTGTAAAGCAGGGCCAGTTTTAGCGGGTTTTCCTGGACGGTTTTAGCTGACTGAGCATCCACGGTGACCAAGGTTTGATTGCCAGCCTGAATGACGGGCAAGTTGTTAACCAGGGCCGGACGGATGCTGTTGGCTGTCTGCCGATTGTTATCCAGGAGCTGATTTAGTCTGCTGGCAATGGTTTTAACCCGGCTGTGAGAGTCCATTCCGGCAGCTTCGCCCTGGAAGCGCAGAATCTCGGTACCGTTCACAAACAGGCTGGTTGTGTCATCATCCTGAGGCAATACCTGGATGACCGTGGGCAGCGTGCCTGGGCCGTTGCCAATGGTGTAAATATCAGCAGTGTCTGAGGGTTGGTCTTGAGGTGACTGATCGGCATTCACGTTGAAATCGGGATGACCGATAACGGATGCCAACTGAAGGGTTTCTTGCGAGTTGGAGGTGGTGTTTGAGGCATCGGTTTGAGCGAATACGCCGCTCATCAGTCCGGCCTGTCCTAGCATTACTGCTGATGCCAGCAGTGCCGCCAGTTTTTTATTCATCATCTATGTGCTCGCTCCTGTTACTACATCAACGGGGGGTAAGAGGAAATTGGCGTTAGACTCAAACGCTAATTAATGCTATTAGCAATTTGGATAGTTTGGGTTCCTCTTGAGCGATCCAAAACTTACACCGATTAAAACCTGTACCGCAACCCGTGGGAACACTGTCTTTACATTTTGTTTATATTTTCTGAGGCAAAATTAAATTTCCTGGTCTCAAAAATATATATGATTGAGTATGGTGTCATATCGGGGACTGCATCAATTAAATATTTTATGGATATACAAAAAGCAACTGTAAAGAAAATGAATGAAAATGCTTATTTTTTGGTCGATTATTTAACATTATTTTTAAAATTTTAATTAGGATTTGAATAAAATGTCTAAAGATTGCCACCACGGTAGACAACATATACGTCACCATCATCATCATATGGGAGTGGCAGAGGGGTTATCTGCTCAACACGTTAAAAAGCTTCAGGCAGTGATGTTTTTATCGGTTTTTTACCTTTTTTTGCAGGCCTTTGGCGGATTTTACTCGGGTAGTTTAGCCCTTTGGGCTGATGCGGGGCATAAATTGGCCGACATTGGTGCCATTGCTTTGGCTTTAGCGGCCTCCTGGTTTGCCAATTTGTCCTCCTCTCCTCAAAAAACCTTTGGGTTCTATCGTTTGGAGATTCTGGCGGCATTGATTAACTCGGTGGGCCTGATGGTGGCCTCCACGTTCATTTTCTGGGAGGCCTTGCAGCGCCTGCTGGAGCCCGGCCACGGTCATGTACATGGGCACATTATGGTGGGCGTCGCCGGAATCGGTCTGTTGATCAATGTGGCATCCGCAATCATTTTGTATCCCTCCAGAACGTTTAATTTGAACGTAAAAGGCGCTTTACTCCACGTGATGACCGATATCGCCAATTCCTTCGGGGAAATGCTGGCCGCTGGCACCATTTTATGGTTTGGCTGGACCTGGGCAGACGCCCTGATTGGGATTGCCATTGGGGTGATGGTGTTTATCAACGCTGGGCGGGTGCTGGGTGAGGCCTTGAACATACTCATGGAAGCCTCTCCCCCTCGGTTGAGTGTTCCCCATATTCAGGATTTCATCCTGCGGCATCCGGGGGTGCAGGATGTGCATGATTTGCACGTGTGGACCATTACCACGGGGAAAGAGGCCTTGCTGGCCCACGTACAGGTAGATGAGGCCTACTTTCACGATGAAACGGCCAAGGCGCTGGAGCATGAGCTTCGGGAAGCCTTTGACTTATGCCATATCACGGTGCAGTTGGAGCCGCCCGGTTTTGAGGAAGCTGTGCTTCCGTTTTGATTTGAAGCGCTCCGGCTGAGCCGAGGAAGGCGCTGTCTTGGATAACAGACGTTTCAGTGCCCACAGGGCTAAGCGCTTTGGGCACTTGGCTGGGTGAGGGCCTCGGTAAGGGCAGTGAAAAAATTGACAAAGGCGTTGGTCAGCCCGGAGCCAGACTGTCCGCTCTGGGGAGGGTTTATAAGGGCCTGTAGTAAATCGGTAAAGGCGCTGATGACCTTGGTGACCACTGTTTGAGACTGATCCGGATTTACCGTGGCTGTACTGGTCGGTGGGCTTTGAGTATCTGTCGGTTCTTGTCCCGCTGCGATAGCTTCCAGGTCGCTTAGCTGGAAAGTGGTGCCGTCTGGGTTGAAATTGTCCTCAAAGGTGTAGCGGAAATCTTCAAATGAGATGGCGTCACTCAGGCCATCTCCGTTGGCCAGCAATGCCAGCTCGTCTGCGGTAATCCCGCCATCTCCGTTCATATCGGGGAAGAGTCCCTGGCCATCCTTGCCACCCAACACCATGGTGCTAAACACCCCGGAAATCTTGTTTTCGGTTTGGGAGATATTAGGGGCCGTGAGAATTTGGAGTGTGGCTTTCGCCAATTCCTGCCTGCTGACAATACCGTCCTGATTGTCATCGGATAAAATGAGCGCCTGGTTCAGATCCGCCACATCAATGGATTCTGTGTCGGCTGTGGGCGTTTGTTCAGCCGGAAAAAATGGATTATCCCCCTGCGTGCCGGTATACAGGCGTTTGTAGGTCTGTCCGCCAGAACTGGAGACAGGGTACATATTATTGTTCATTGTCTTTCTCTCCTCACTAAAAAGAAATTCAAATCGCTTCTGCGAATTTGATTCCGTATACCATTTAGGTTCAAATGGTAACCAGTCTCTCTCTTTAGTAATAAAAAAATATATGCTTTCAGAATTGCCCTTGTTCCGATTCTGAGATGTTTATTATGCAGTTTTTTTTAGCGAGTGGCGCGTTATTGGGGGACGTGAAATACAAAAATCCCCAGTGACGACGAAGCGACTGGGGATTTTTGTGTTGAGTGCTGTGCCTTAATAACCCTTGGGCGGGATGACCAGCTTTTGATCCAGTTGCAGTTTGTCCGGGCTACTCATATTGTTGGCCCGCTGGATTTTATCCAAATACTCTGGAGAGCTGGAACCATACACTTTTTCAGCGATTTTACCCAACGTATCGCCACTAACCACGGTGTAAGTGGTATTTTTGCCGGTCACGGTCGTTTCGGTCACGACACCCGACTTGGTTGCGGAGCCGTTGGCGCTGGTTTCGGCTGTATTTTCTGATTTGCCTTGCAGCAGTTCCTCATTGGCGGGGGCCAGTAAGTCGGTGACCCCGGTTTGGACCTGAGGACGCATGACCAGAAGCAGGAAAACGGCGCTGGTCAGGATGCCGCCCACCACCAAGCCAGCCAGAAAGGCAACGAGTGGGTTGCGCTCTTCCTTGTGAAAAGGGCGAGCGTTGGACCACAGCATGTCCAGTTCCTGAGGCAGTTCATTATCAGCCCGAACGTATACGCCCGGTGTTTTTTCCTGGGTGTCAGAAGGCATATCCTGATTGTCTCCGAAATCTTGGCCAAAATCTTTGGGCACCATCATAAAAAATTCTGTCCTTTTGATACAGCGCAAGTGCGTTTCTAATGATTAAAGAGGCATTTCTATATAAAATTGCTATGCAAGGCCGAATAGGGGCAAGTCGACTCTCTAATGAAACGCGCTGCGAAATGGCGAACTACCGGGGCCGGGATGCCTGTATTATTGCTGACAGTAACGGAACGCTTGGCTCTCGGCAGCCGATTTTGATATTGTACTATAACTTGTTTCCACCCTTTAGCAGTCCTTAAGCAGTTGCCATACTTTTTTACAAGAGCCAGCCTGATTTCAGTTCTCTTTTCAGGAATGCGGTTCTCTATATAAAGAAGCAACTGACTCAAAAAAAGCAGGAATCCTCCTTCATGACTTCTCCATCCTTACCCAAGGCTTTTGAGCCCAAAGACGTTGAATCCCGGACCTACCAGTTTTGGGAGTCTCACCAACTGTTCAAGCCGGAGGCCAACGCGCACCCTCAGGGCAAGTTCAGTCTGGTGATTCCGCCGCCCAACGTGACCGGGGTGCTGCACATGGGGCATGCGCTGGATTCCACTATTCAGGACATTCTGATTCGCTGGCACCGCATGCTGAATCACAATACGCTGTGGATGCCGGGCATGGATCACGCCGGTATTGCCACCCAGAACGTGGTGGAGCGCAATATGCGGGAGCAGGGTGGGCAAACCAAGGAAGAAATGGGCCGGGAAGCCTTTGTGGATCATGTGTGGGAATGGGCCAATGCCCGTAAATCCGATATTGCCAACCAGTTCAAACGGTTGGGTGTTTCCCCCGACTGGGAACGGCAGCGCTTTACCCTGGATGAAGGACTGACCCAGGCCGTCCGCCATGCCTTTGTGCATTTGTATGAAAAGGGCCTGATCTATCAGGGGACTTATATTGTGAACTGGTGTCCGCGCTGCGTGTCGGCCATTTCCGATATTGAGACCGATTACGTGGATGAAGAGAGCTTTCTGTGGGAAATCGCCTACCCGCTGGCCGATGGACGTCCGGTGAGTGAGGCGGGGCATCCGCATTTGGTAGTGGCCACCACCCGCCCGGAAACCATGTATGGAGACATGGCCGTGGCTGTGAACCCGAAAGATCCCCGCTACAGCCAATACATTGGCCAAAAAGTGAAACTGCCTTTAACCAATCGGGAAATTCCCATTATTGCCGATGAGTACGTGGATGTCAGTTTTGGCACCGGGGCCCTAAAGATTACCCCGGCCCATGACCCCAATGACTTTAAAATCGCCCAGCAACATGGTCTGGATCCCCTGTGGGTCATTGACGAGCGGGGTCGTATGAAGGCGGAAGACTTTATGCACGAGGACATTCGGGGTCTGGATCGCTTTGATGCCCGCAAGCGTAGCGAAGCCCTGCTGGAGCAACAAGGCTTTTTAATAGCTAAAAAAGAGCATAGCCACCGGGTTGGGCATTGCCAACGCTGCAGCACCACTATTGAACCCCTGTTGTCCAAGCAGTGGTTTGTGAAAACCCAGCCCTTGGCGGCGCGTTGTCTGCAATCATTGGAAGCGGGCGAGATTCGTTTTATCCCGGAGCGCTGGACAAAAGACTACCTGCGCTGGCTGACCGATATTCAGGATTGGTGTATTTCCCGCCAACTGTGGTGGGGGCATCAAATTCCCGCTTGGCATTGTGCCCAGTGCCGGGGCGTCACGGTGGCTCTGGAAACCCCGGCCCAGTGTAGCGCCTGTGGTTCTGCGGAGATTGAGCAGGACACCGATGTGCTGGATACCTGGTTCTCCTCCGGGTTGTGGCCATTTTCCACCATGGGTTGGCCCAATACCCAGGCAGAAGACTATAAAAACTTTTACCCCACCGATGTGTTGGTGACCGGTTTTGACATCATCTTCTTCTGGGTGGCCCGTATGACCATGTTTGGGTTGGAGCTGACCGATCAGTCGCCGTTCCATACCGTTTACATTCACGGTCTGATTCGGGATGAAAAAGGCCAGAAAATGAGCAAGTCCAAGGGCAATACCGTGGACCCGGTGGAAGTGATTGATGAAATCGGGTGCGATGGCTTCCGCTTTGGTCTGACTTCACTCATTACTTACGGTGGGCAGGACATCAAGCTGAATAAAGACAAGCTGGAGCAGGGCAAGCTGTTTGGCAACAAGCTGTGGAATGCTTCGCGCTTTGTGTTGATGAACATAGCACCTGTTTTTAACAGCGCCGGCTTGGAAGCCTCCGCTGAAGAAGCCCAGGGTGTAGACGATCAACCCATTGATTTGAGCGCCCTGTCCTTGATGGATCGTTGGGTGCTCAGTCGCTACAACACCGCCGTGCGGGAGGCCAACCGCTTATTAGGCGAGTTCAAGTTCGGGGAGCTGGCCGATACGCTGTATGAGTTCATCTGGAACGGCTTTTGCGACTGGTACGTGGAGTACGCCAAAAAGCAGATGCAAGATCCCGCCCTACGGGCCAACACCCAGCGTATTCTGTTGCATGTGCTGAGTGGCATTTTGCGCCTGATGCACCCCATTATGCCTTATATCACCGAGGAAATTTTCCAGAAACTGCCCCACCGCAAGGAATTGTCGGTATCCATTGCCCCTTATCCGCAGGCGGATGAGTCCCTGATCGATGAAGGCATCAGTCAGCGCATTGATTACCTGCTGGAAGTGGTGCGCTCCTTGCGGAACATTCGTCAGCAGTACACGGTGCCTCATCAGCAGGCGGTCAAAGCCCATGTGGTGACTACCGAGCCCATGGAAAAAGAAGCCATCGAAAGCGGTCTGGCCATTCTGAACCACTTTATTCGACTGGAGCAGTTTGAAGTGCGCGAGGTGGTGGATGCCCGGCAAGAGCATGTGGCCGTCAACGTGGTGGGCCACAGTCGCATTGTGGTTTCGCTGGAAGGCCTGATTGACCTTGGGCAGGAGCTGGATCGGGTGCGCAAGAAGATGGACGCCTTGATCAAGGAAAAAGATCAGCTGGATAAGATGATGATGAATTTTGAGTTTCTGGAGCGGGCTCCCCTGGCTGTGGTGGAGAAGAACAAAGCCCGTTTACAGGAAGTCAACAAGCAGGTGAAAGCCTTGGAAGAGCAGCTTTCCAGCTTGAGTAGTTAAGTCATTCGTTTATTTACAATGTTTTTCGGGGGCGGGTCACAACCGCCCCCGTTTACTTGGGCTTTAAGCTTGGGTGGGCTTTAAAGGCACCCGTCGAGAAGGGCCAAACAGCGCCGCGATTCGGGGGCGCAATTCCTTGTCCAGAGAGGGATCGCCGGTGGGTTTGTCCAGTTCAAGATTCGGCGGCGTTTTGGGTGGGCTGGCGATGCGCTGGAAGCAGTCCGGGGCGTCTGTGGCCTTGAGATGTGCCTGATTTAGCGAAGGCGTTTTGGCTTTTAGAGTGCCCACGGCCGTTGCGTAGGATCGGGTGTTGGGTAGGCGTTTCAG
This sequence comes from Vampirovibrio chlorellavorus, assembly GCA_001858525.1. Lineage (GTDB taxonomy): Bacteria > Cyanobacteriota > Vampirovibrionia > Vampirovibrionales > Vampirovibrionaceae > Vampirovibrio > Vampirovibrio chlorellavorus. The sequence continues at coordinate 27,550 of LAPX01000005.1, forward strand.
CACCCCCAATACGGATTGGATCATGAATACCCCCTCTGACAAGTTTAGGCATGTCTCATTATTTTTATATCTAATTTGAAATTGGATTCAACTACACTGGATTTAAAGCGAGGCCTATAGGGTACATGGGTCCAGCGCGTTTGCCAAGTGTTTTTTCTTAGCTGTGATGTTCACAGGGATAGGGCTTGAGTGCGCACTGGTTTTGCGGTGAAAAAAGGCAAGCCCCAGCGTGTGTGGCTTGCCTTGGTGATAGAGAAATCTGGATGAATAGCCCCGTTTTTACTTTTTAGTGGGCGGTTTGGCCTTCTGGAATTGATCCGCCTTGAGGGGCTGCTTGATGCTTGCCTGCGGTTTGCTGGCCATGGCTTGCTGAGCGCTGTGGGTTTGTTGTTTTACGGAGGGTGTTTTACCACCAAAGCTAATGACTTGCATAAGACTCCCTTCTAACAATGTGCGTTGACGATTGTGATGAACAGAGCAACCCGGCCAGACCCCCTGACCGCGCTCCTAATCCCAAAATAGAACCTAAAGTGATTGAATAATCATCAATTTACCGCATGCAGGCCAACTGTAAAGAACCCAAGGCTGGCCGTTGATGATTTTGCCTGATTTTTTAGTGCTAACCAAAGAGGTGTGGAACTCCAAAGGGGGGACAAAAGGCTGTTCCTGAAAACTTAGGGTCTTTTGAACACCATCGCCACATTACTGTCACAAATCAAATGTAAATTTTTGTTACTTTGGGCCGTCGAATCCATCTCTGCTTTTTCTTGGAATCCATTTCTGAAGCCGGATCCGAACTAAAAGTGGAGAAAGGCAGAGAGAAAACAGGTGGGGAATGAGGGGAATCGAATCGAGCGCCGTTGTTTTTATTGATATAGCGGATTCGATCGGGGCAGGTGTCCAGTAGAGAAACTTTGTTCAACGGCTTTCAGCTTGTGTCTGCTTTTGATAATATTTCTCAATACATCTCCTCACCCGAACAAGCCGTTTATTTTTCACCTCAGTCCCTATTAATGAAGGCCCCAAATTGTATGGCATCTTCTTATACCCTTGAAAAAGCCACCGTGGGTGAAACGCTCTATATTAAAGCCATTTTGGATGATGAAACCGCCACTGTTGCCATGCGGCTGGGCATTGCCGAAGGGGAGACCATTCAGTTGGCCTCCAAAGTGCCGGGCGGCCCGGTAGTCATTCGACGGGGGGGCATGGAAATTGCCCTGGGGCGTGAACTGTGTCGGGGGATTGAAGTGCAGCGGCAGGAGGGAAGCATCCGATGAATATGGCCGCCCTTCCAGAGCCCAATGGTCTTGTGTTGGGAAATGCGATAGCCACTGAAGACACCGTTAAAACCGTGGTGCTGGCCGGTAACCCCAATGTGGGAAAATCCCTGTTTTTTAATGCCTTTACCGGCTTATACGTGAATGTGTCTAATTTCCCCGGTACCACCATTGATGTGCCCAAGGGGCAGATGGATGACAGCACCCGGCTTATGGATACGCCCGGTGTGTATGGCCTTTCCGCCATGAGTGAAGAGGAGCGGGTGGCTGAGGACGCCATTTTGGGCGCTGATATCATTATTAACGTGGTCAGTGCCATTAGTTTGGAACGAGATTTATTTTTAACCCAGCAAATCATTGATTACGGCAAGCCTATGATTGTGGCCGTGAACCAGATGGATGAGGCGGCTTCCCGGAATCTCACCGTGGACTTGGCCCGCCTGGAAAAACTGCTGGGTGTCCCGGTGCTGCCTACGGTAGCAGTGCAACAGGAAGGTTTATCCGCGGTACGCCAAGCCGTGACCACCGCCCGCTTGGGTCTTGCCACCCCCGGTGCCCCGGAACCGCATGAAATTAAGAGCCTTGAGGCCAATCTGGCCCATCGCATGAAAATTTATGGCCTACGTCGTCAATATGTGAACGCTCTGGCTGCTCAAGTGGTGACCGATAGCACTCAGCCTGGCTCGGTGCGTCAATTGCTTTCTCAGCGTGTGGGACAGGCTTTGCTGAACCCGTGGTTGGCTTTTGCCGCCATGTTGATTGTGCTGTACGCATTGTATCAGGTCATTGGTATTTGGGTGGCCGGAGATTTGGTTACCTTGACCGAAGGCAAGTTTATGTTGGGTGAAGACGCCGGGATTTGGCCGGGGCTGGTGCCCGTGCTGCAAGGCCTGATTGCCCGTGTATTCCCGGAAGGCAGTTTTCTGTACACCGTCTTTGGCGGCGAGTTCGGGGTGCTGACCATGAGCATCCGCTATATTTTCGGGGTGCTATTTCCGCTGGTGTTGGGCTTCTACATTTATATTTCCCTTTTGGAAGACTGCGGCTATTTGCCGCGGGTGGCCGTTATTTCCGATGGCTTGCTGAATAAAATCGGCCTGAACGGGCGGGCGGTCATTCCCCTCATTCTGGGGCTGGGCTGCGTGACCATGGCCACTGTGTCCACCCGAGTGCTAACCTCCAATCGGGAGCGCACCATTGCGTCCACCATTTTGGCCATTACCATTCCCTGTTCGGCTCAGTTGGGGGTGTTAATCGCCCTGATGGCCAAGGCCGGTGGTTTAAAAGCATGGGGTGTCTACATTGCCGTTTTATTTGCCGTGCTGATTGGATTGGGAACGGTTCTGAACAAGGTGTTGCCGGGGCGTTCCACCAGTCTGATTCTCGATTTACCGCCCATGCGCATCCCGAATTTTAAAAATATTGCCCGTAAAACCTGGGTACGCACCATGGTCTTTATCAAGGAAGCCGCGCCCTTGTTTGTGTTGGGCTCCTTGTTGGTGGCGGTGTTGCAGGCGACTCACATGCTCCAGCTCATTGAGCTGACTTTGGGGCCGGTGATTAAAGCGATCTTGCACCTGCCCTATGAAACCGCTCAGGTGTTTATTATGGGCCTGGTGCGCCGGGACTTTGGCGCTGCTGGCCTCTATTTAATGGCCGATCGCATTACCGAGGCCCAGTTATTGACTTGTCTGATGGTGATTACCTTGTTTGTACCCTGCTTTGCTTCGGCCACCGTGATTTGGAAAGAGCGGGGCATTAAAGAAGGCCTGACTGTTTTGGCCGGTTCCTGGATCATCGCCTTTGGTGTGGGGGCTATCATTGCCCGCTTGCTGGAGATGTTTCCGGTCTTGGGTTAAGAGACTATCTGAAAAGCCTCCATTCCGGGCGTCTACTGCGTTCGTGCGCTGCTCAGCTTCGTTACTTATCAGTATAAGCGCCTTGCTTGCGCTACTTCGGCCTTGAAGCCATATCGCTCTGAAAACTTTTCGGATAGTCTCTCAGACCCTTTGGTGTTGTCGGTCGGTTATTTGAAGCACTTCCGGTGAATCCGTCAGCTGATGGAGGAAGTGCGATCTTCATGCGGTTACAGTGAGAAAACGACCGATTAGAGAGAGCCAGATGGGGTGTATGCATGAATTTTGGAACTGCTGCGTCTATAGGGATGGAACTGATTCAGGGCGGTAACGGCATGGGGGCTGTGTTGAAAGGTGCCTTGAGCGCAGCCAAGCTGACTCAGGGGAAAGGCTTTGCCCAAGTCGCCCAGAAGTTGGGGCTGTCTGAAAAATTAGGCCAGCAGGTAGGCCAAGCCGTCAGTGAATTGGCCAATGCCGTGGGCAGTCAAAGTGGGCCTCAGGTCTTGAATTCCCTACAGTACTTTGACGCCGATAAAAACGGGGCCATTACCCGCGATGAGTTGACCCAGGGGTTGCAAAAGCTGCAGGATCTGGGGTTGGGCCAATCGAGCGCTACCGGTAAGTTGTACCAGATGGGCGATAATATGCTCAAAAATTATGAACGTCTGGCCGGGCAGGATGGAAACGCCAGCACCCTCAGCTTTAAGGATATGGGCACGCTGATGGGCAAAGACGGCCATTCAACCACGCTATCCAAAGCCGATTGGCAGGGGCTGAACGCTTAATTTTCCAGTCCCTATTCCACTTCGGCTGCCCGGATTTGGGCGCCCAGAGGAACCCGGGTGACGGCCAGACACACCAGCTTGTTGCCGGTCTCTTCCGGGCTGGCCGCTTCGCTGCGAAATGCACGGGCGGCTTCCATAAAGGTGGCCCCGGTGGTGGTAATGTCATCCACCACAATTACTTTCTCGTAGCCAGAGATAACGCCGCTTTTCAGGTACAGGCTCTGGGAAATATTTTGCAAGCGGGTTTTTTTATCATGAATGCGGTGCTGGGGCTTGATTTCCCGCATCCAGCTGAGTAAATCCGGGCGGTAATCGTAGCCAAAGTGGCGGGCCATTTGGCTGGCAAACAGCTCAATGCGACTGAGTTCCCCATGGTGTGGGGGAATGGGAATGACCAGCACGTTTTCCGGGTGAACCACTTTAAATCCGCTGCTGGGGGGCAGGCTTTCCCAGTATTGGGTTAGTAGCCCAGACAGCACCGGGATGTGTTCCACCCGGTTGTAAAACTTATGCCCGTACAGGATGCGTTTGATATTGGGATTGAAATTGGTGGCCGCGTGAATGGAGCAGCTGGGACTGCTTAAAATGGCCTTTGGCTGACGCAGCCCTAATTTTTCGTGGCATCGACTGCAAAATTTAATGCCATCCTGGAGTTTTTGCTCGCAGTAAACACAGGTTGAACTGGCCAATGCCAACTTCACTTTATCAATGAACGTATCGATGAACATGCGTCACCCACCCAAGCCCATCCGAAGGAGCTAATTTAACGATACTTTATGGTCTAACCAATAGAGAAAAGGTACAGAATCACTCGTTGTTTTCTTATACCATCGAAGCACATCTGATTTTTTGAAAAAACTCAATATGATTTTAATATCAGAATAGCATATTGGGAAAGGCTTTAAATGCTTGTTTTTACAGGGTTTTTGAGCTTTGTGGTGGGCCTTTTTTCTTGCAGGCACTGGCGAACCCGCATCCATGAGGGGAAATGCTACTGCCCCGACTGTGGACGGGGGCTGATCTTCCAGTGGGCGGTTTTACGGTGTGCCCAGTGCCATGGGCGTGTGGACAGCCGGTTGTGGTTTGGGCAGATTTCCCCGGTGCAACGCTGTTGTGTGCGCTGTGGGCACTCCGAGGTGCAGACCGACTGGCTGAATGCACCGGCTTACTTTCAATTGCACAAGGCCCAGTTGGTGCTGGTGGAGGAGGAGGGCTACCGGGAGGCTCGCTTTGGCTCGCACTGGTCGGTGTGGGTGCAGGTTATGGGTGAAAGGCTATCGGCCGCTGTGCAATCGGTTCCGGCGGGTGGCTCAGCAGCCAGAGATTTGCCCCGTTTGGCCGCGCCTGCCCCGTAGGCCAGAGTATGTTTAGCCGAAGGTTTTGAAGGACAGATCGATGTTTTTGTCGATGACCTTTTGCACGGCGTCAATTTCGGTTTGCACGGCCTGCTGCTGGGTGTCGACCCGTCTTAATTGCAATTCCAGCGATTTATCCAGGGTCTGTAAGGCGTTGATACGCAGATTGATTTGGATGGCTGTATCGTCATCCGGTTCCAACGGTGTTGTGGCCGTGATGAGCTGGTTGGTGATATTAGCCAGTTGCATGCGTGACTGGTTAATTTGCTGACCAGTCAGCTCCAGATCGCTCTTGCGAGCGGTCAGGGCTAAAAATCGACCTTGACTAGCGCCTAAACCCAATGGAGAAATCCTTCTTTTTACAAGTGCATCGGTTGTACAGGTTTATTCGGCACAGGGTGCTGAATCTTTAGAAATGTAAAGTTCTGTAACGGCCTCTGCTTCTGTGGGCGCCCTCAGGCAGAAGCTTGGATGGGTCTGTGTTTAGCGGTCTACGGGCATTCGTGTTACCATTTTTACGCGGTGAAAACCGCCCCTTTTTCACGTCACTCCTTTCTCATGTCACAATGCCTCAATCAGAGTTGACCCCAGCCTTTATGACTTTTACTCAGCAAGTTCAAAAACGTCGTACCTTCGCCATCATTTCTCACCCGGATGCCGGGAAAACCACCCTGACCGAAAAGCTGTTGCTATACGGGGGGGCGGTGAATCTGGCCGGGTCAGTGGCCGCTAAAAAGCAGCAGCGTCAGGCCACTTCCGACTGGATGGCTCTGGAGCGTCAGCGGGGGATTTCCATTAGTTCCACAGTCTTGAACTTTGAGTACGACGGCTTTCACATTAACTTGCTGGATACCCCGGGTCACCAGGACTTTAGTGAGGATACCTACCGCACCTTAATGGCCGCCGATAGCGTGATTATGTTGCTGGATAATGCCAAAGGGGTGGAAACCCAGACTCGCAAGCTGTATCAGGTTTGTAAAAAGCGGGGCATTCCGGTGGTGACCTTCATTAACAAGCTGGATCGCCCCGGCCGGGAGCCGCTGGAGCTGCTGGATGAAGTGGAAAAGCTGTTTGACATTCGGACCTGCGCCTTCAACTGGCCCATTGGCATGGGCGAGACTTTTAAAGGGGTTTATGATCGGCGGGAAAAGCAGGTGCATACCTTTGAACGCACCAGTCACGGCAAGTACAAAGCCCCGGTTTCGGTGGCCGATGTGCATGACCCCACCGTCAAAGCGGGCATTCCCGATGATGTGTACGCCCAATTGGTGGAAGAGATTGAAATTCTGGATATGGCCGGGGAGGAATTTTCCACCGAGTTGTATTTAAGCGGGGAAATGACTCCGGTGTTCTTTGGCAGCGCCGCCAATAACTTTGGTATTGAGCTGTTTTTATCCCAGTTCTTGCGCTTGGCGCCCATGCCCAGCGCCCGTAAGACCACGGCGGGCTCTGTCGATCCGGCGGCGGAGAATTTCTCGGGGTTTATTTTCAAAATCCAGGCCAATATGGACCCCCAACACCGGGATCGCATTGCCTTTATGCGCATTTGCTCCGGCCAGTTCGCCCGCGATATGCAGGTGAAGCACCCCCGTTCCGGTAAGATGATCCGCCTGTCTCACTCGCACCGCTTATTCGGCCAAGATCGAGAGACCATTAACGAGGCCTATGCCGGTGATATTGTGGGCTTGAGCAGTAACGACCAGTTCGCTATTGGGGATACCCTATGTGTGGGCCCAGCCTTGGAGTTTGAGCCCATTCCCACCTTTTCCCCGGAGTGTTTTGCCCTGCTGCGCAACCCCAACCCCTCCAAGTACAAGCAATTCCAAAAGGGCATCGATCAATTGCGGCAAGAAGGGGCCATTCAGGTCATGTATCTGCAGGATTCCGGTCAGCGGAACCCCATTTTGGCCGCCGTGGGCCGTTTACAGTTTGAGGTGGTGCAGTATCGCCTGCAAAGCGAGTACAACGTGGACACCGATATTGAGAATCTGCTGGAATTTACCCACGCCCGCTGGCTGGTGGGCGAGCCTGCTGATTTAGAAAAAGTAGAGTGGATTGTCAACGCCCGCAAGGCCGAGGATGCCGATGGTCGTCCGGTGGCTCTCATCAAGGGAGAGTGGGCCTTGAACTACATGGTGGAGAAAAATCCCCACATCACCTTGCAAGATACACCCTACTGATATTTAGAGGTTAAGGGCTATACATTTATGGATTCTAAAATTGAGTACCCTCAAGAAGAATTATTGAGACATTCTTGCAATTTGCGATCTTGCTTAAAATGTGGAGAGGTTGCAAGAATCAGTCGTGGTTATGAGGGTAGCTGTTTAATTTTTTTAGTACTCTCTTTCTTTTTGTTGATACCCGGTATTATTTATTTAGTATGGATGCTTACATCTCAGGTTTATGAATGTCCAGTTTGCCATTCTAAAGACACTGTTCCTTTGAACACTCCAGCAGGCATTAAGGTTTTTGAAGCACTTCCGCTAGAAAGGAAGAATGTAATAAACAGTTTTTTGTATTCTCGTCTAAAGAAGACAAACAAAAAACTTCAATAAAAAGAGAGTGAGAGGCAACAATAAATGGTGGAGAGAGTGGAAGAATTAACGACACATTCTGGTAGCAGAAATCAAACGAAGTTATTAATAATTGGTTGCGGCGGCTGCTTGGGAATCTTGATTGTTCTTGCTGTTGTGGTGGGAATAGCCATTTCCACGGGTTGGAACAGCCTGCAAAAGGGCAGCAGCGAGTCGGTGAAAAAACTGTTTGGGGAAAGCTATAACTCAGAAGGCTATTTGGCCTTTGGCATGCCTTTGAACAAGCCGGTCAATGGCAGCATGGTCATGATGATGTCCACCGATCAGAGCGCTATGATTTTTGCCCTGGATACAGACGGGTTGGGGCATGAGTTGTCGCTTTTGCAACAGTCGGATGACAAGGCTCTGCAGGAGTTTTTCAACGGCTTGGGCAAGGACTTTCTCAAGAACAGTCAAGCATCGCAGAGCAGTACTGGCAAATTTCAGGGGCTGGAATTCCAGAAGCCCCATTTTGTGACTTTGAGCGCTCAAAAGCGTTACCCGGTTGTTTATGCGGTTATGGAAACCAAAAAAAATGAACAGATCACATACATCCCGGTGACGGCCGGGCTGATTCCGGTTAGCAATCAACGGGCGGTGTTGCTGCTGGCTCTCTCCCCCACGCAGTCCTCGACTGTTGCCGATACCAATTTTGAAGCGGTTCAAAAGGAACTGGAAGAGAAGTTGAATCTGCTGGTGAAAGACAGCGAGCTGGATGATCGTCTGCTATCCACCACAGCGGAGAAAGCGGCTAAGTAAGTTGAGTCGTTTTCCAGTGCGGATTGCTTAAACGTCAAAATAGCGCTTCAAGAATCGCCCGGTGTAGGAATCTTCGCATCGGGCGATGTCTTGCGGTGTGCCCTCTGCTACCACAAATCCGCCCCGGTTACCGCCTTCCGGGCCCATATCAATGACATGATCGGCCACTTTGATGAAGTCCAGGTTATGCTCAATGACCACCACGGTGTTGCCCTGATCCACCAGCCGGTTCAGGATGTGTAGCAGGTTCTCCATATCGGCCCAGTGCAGGCCGGTGGAAGGTTCATCCAGTAAATACAGGGTTTTCCCGGTGCTGCGGCGGCAGAATTCGGTGGCCAGCTTGACCCGTTGGGCTTCTCCGCCGGATAAGGTGGGGGCCGGTTGTCCCAGCTTGATGTAATGCAGGCCCACATCGTTCAGCACGCCCAGCATTTTCTGGATGCGGGGCAGGGTGTGGAAAAACTCATAGGCCTCAGCCACGGTCATATCCAATACTTCGGCGATGTTTTTGCCGTGGTAGGTCACTTCCAGTGTTTCCGGGTTGTAGCGCTGGCCATGGCATACTTCGCAGGTAATATGCACATCGGGCAGGAAGTTCATCTCCTTGACGATGACCCCGTCCCCCTTGCAGGCCTCACACCGTCCGCCGGACACGTTGAAGCTAAAGCGTCCGGGTTTGTAGCCCCGCACTTTGGCCGCCTCACTGTTGGCGAACACGTTGCGAATGGGATCGAAAATGCCGGTGTAGGTGGCCGGGTTGCTGCGAGAGGATCGTCCGATGGGGGACTGATCAATATCAATCAGCTTGTCGATATGCTCAAGGCCGCTGATTTTTTGGTAACCGCCCGGTTTGACCAGGTTTTCCCCAAAGTGGTAGCGCACCGCCTTGTATAGTAAGTCAAACACTAATGTAGACTTCCCGGAACCGCTCAGGCCGGTCACGCAAATGAGTTTTTCCAGCGGAAAGTTGACCGTAATGTTTTGTAGGTTGTGAAAGCTGGCCTTGTGAACAGTCAGGGCCTTGCCATTGCCCGTCCGTAAAGTCTCCGGGATTTGAATACTGCGCTTGCCGGACAAATATTGCCCGGTCAGGGAGTCGGCACTTTTCATAATGACTTTGGGAGAGCCCGCGGCCACGATATGTCCCCCATGGACTCCCGCCTGTGGGCCAATATCCACCACCCAGTCGGCTGCCCGGATGGTGTCCTCGTCATGCTCTACCACAATCAGGGAGTTGCCTTGATCCCGCAGTTTTTGCAGGGTTTGAATGAGCTGGTTGTTGTTGTGCTGGTGCAGGCCAATGCTGGGCTCGTCCAGAATGTAGAGAATACCGGACATGGTGGCCCCCAGTTGGGATGCCAGCCGGATGCGCTGGGCTTCTCCGCCGCTGAGGGTGGCCGCTGGACGGGCCAACGTCAGGTATTCCAGTCCCACTTCCAGCAGAAAGCGCAAGCGCTCCTCCACTTCGTGCAGGGGTTGGCGGGCAATGGTCAACTGAAACTCGCTGAGGGTCTCTGGCACACTTTGAATGAACAGCAGGGCCTCTCGAATGGACAGTTCACACAGCTGATGAATGTTTTTGGCCTGCTTGCCCTGTCCCAGGGTGACTGCGAGACTGAAGGGCTTCAGGCGGGCTCCGTGGCAGGCCTCGCATTCTCGTTCTCGCATAAAGGTGCGAATGTAGGCCTTGGTGCTTTCGCTGCCGTGTTGCAGGCGGCGCTTCATGATGTTCATGACCCCGTCGAAGCCGCCCACAAAGTCAAACCAGTCGGACTCTTCCTCCTCGGATTCACTGGCGAAGCCGTAGCCTTCCTGAATCAAGGCATCACTTTGGGCCTGTTTGCGAAACTCTCCATAGAGCAGGAAGTTTTTTTCCTCTGGCTTTAGTTTGGCAAAGGGGGTGGTGGTGGAAAATCCGTGTTTTTTGCCCAGTTTCTTGATAAAGGTAGGATAGTAACGTCCGGTAAATTTCTCAAACGGGGCAATGGCCCCTTCTTCCAGAGTTTTATCTGGCTCTGGAACCAGCAGATCCTCGGCGATTTCAAACTGCACGGCCAGCCCTTGGCACTGTGGGCAAGCCCCGTAGGGGGAGTTAAAGCTGAACAGCCTGGGGGACATCTCTTCCAGGGTTTGGGCGGTCTCTTCATCCTCATCCGCGCTGCTGGACAGGTGCAGGGAAAAGGCGTAGTCCTTGCTGTCCCCATCTTCGTTCATGCGTTGCACCAGCACAAAGCCGTCCGATTTCTTGAGGGCCGCTTGTAAGCCTTCCATGAGCCGCTGGCCGCTGGCGTCATCGGATTTTAGTACTAGCCGATCAATGACCAGCTCAACATCATGACGTTTGTTGCGCTCCAGTCGGTAATCTTCAGGCAGTTCTTCCAGCAGATGCATTTCCTGATCGATGCGCACCCGCACATACCCTTCTTTACGCCATTGGCGGAACTGGGCGTTGTATTCCCCTTTGCGGCCCCGCACTACCGGAGAGAGAATTTGCAGCTTGCTACCCTCGGGGAAGGCTCGCACGGTGCTGAAGATGCTTTGCAGGGTGTGACTGGTCAGGGCTTGCCCGCTTTTCGGATCATGGGGCGTGCCTACTTTGGCGTAAATCAGGCGCAGGTAATCATAAATCTCCGTGACTGTGCCCACCGTAGAGCGGGGGCTTTTGGTGGTGGATTTCTGATCGATGGCGATGGCTGGGGACAGCCCTTCAATGCTTTCCACATCGGGCTTTTCGAATTGTCCAATGAACTGTCGGGCATAGGAGCTAAGGCTTTCCACGTAGCGACGCTGGCCTTCCGAAAAAATGGTGTCGAACGCCAGGGAGGACTTGCCAGAGCCGGACACCCCCGTAAATACCACCAGCTTGTCGCGGGGGATACTCAGGCTGACATCGGACAGGTTGTGCTCGTTGGCCCGTCGAATCTGGATTTCATTCATAAACGGCGTATCCTGATCAGTACTGCTGGCTCGGTGAATTCAGACACGAAAGAAAGGGTGGCTCTCTATTTTGGGCCCGTCTGGGGCCTGGGCATTCAAGTTTTGGTAAAACAGGTCGATAAGGGTGGTAGTGGTTGAAATTTAGGATGGCAACGAATGGCTTTTTTTCAAAATGATGCCGCAACACCCGGTCAAAACCGGGCCGCTTCAGAAAGTGATCCGGTTCAGTTGCCTGATGTTAATAACCATTCTCCCAAATCCGCACCGCTTTTCAAGCAGGAAGCTCACCCGGTCGGATCCCCGGTGGGATCATTGAGTGATTATTTGGCCCGACATTTGAATCCGGAGAGCGAGGAAGCGGCAGTCCCTTCGGGGCCCGGGGCGGCTCGGCTGAAAGGCGGGTTTAATTTGCGTCAGGCCCCATCGGTGGTTCGGCCAGAATATGCCACGGAGGGGCAGTTTTTGAATAGTCTGGACGTGGATTTACCGGCTGGGCTGGAGCAGTATTTGCCCACCCTGATTTTTCGTTTAAGAGTGATGAAAAAACGTCTGGATGGGGAAATTTTTGAAATGCGGGGCTTGCTGAACAAGTATCAGCGGCTTACAGAACCTTCCTCCGATATGCAGGATCGTATCCGGGCGGTGCAACACCGCTTGCGGGTGCTGGAAAATCAGGAGCGGCGAGTCAGTTGGCAGTTGGCGGAAGCGCTGCCCATGGGCAACTGGTTTTTTGCCGTGGCCCAAGCGGTCGGTCAAATGCAGGGTCAGGTGGGCGGCCTGGGGGACAAGATATGGCACGGCTTGCTGGCTATTTTTCATGGTCGGGCGTATTTGTCGGTGGAGCGGGCCGGGCGGGAGCTAGTGGAGCTGGAGGGGCTTTATCGACAGCGCTTGTCGGACAAGGTGATTTCCAGTACGGAGCTGGGGCAGTTGATCAACCGGTATGAACATACCTTGACGGTGGCTGAGAAAAAGGCGGCTGAACTTTCCAAAACTTCCTTTTGGGGTCGGTTGTGGCAAGAGGCTCGTGGTCTGGTAAAATAAAATAACAAGACCCATTCAGCGATTGATTGCACGTTATCAGGCGCAATCACGCGAACCGTCCATTTAAGAGAGGCTATGAGCAAATACAGCCGTCGGCGTCGGCCCCGCCAGATTTTTCTGGGCAATTTTTATTTAAATCCCAGTGTTCAGTACCTGACCACGGTGATTAGCGCCATTGCCCTGGCTGGCTTTGTGTTTTCCGGATTTTTACTGTTCCGATTTACGGATGAAGAGGATTTGATCAACCGGGGCAAAACCCAGTTGATGGAAGGTAAAGTGGCCTGGGCTGCCAAAACATTCCAAACCCTGGTGTCTCATCACCGGGATAGTTACGAAGGGCACTTGCTGCTAGGACAGGCTTTCTTACAGCTGGATGAGCGTCGTAAGGCCGAGCAGGAGTTTGAAATCGCTGCCTCTCTGAAGCGTCGGGACAAGGATGCCGCGCCTGAGATTGCCATGAGTAAAGTGGCCATGGCTCAGAGTGACTTTTTGCGGGCCGAGAATATTTTGATTAAAGCCTGGCGCAAAAGCCGCAAGGATGTCGACTTGAAGCAAGCCCTCTTTGAGCTCTATGAGCACTGGGGCAATACCTTGTATGATTCTGAAGTCAGGGATTATGCCCAGATTGTCCAGAAATACCAGTCTGCGTTGTACTATGTCAGCGATTATCAGGCTCAACAAATCATTGAACAGCGCATGGTGGAATGCATCGACGCTTATACCGAACGCCTGATTACCATGCGGGAATACGATACGGCCATTCAGCAACTCAAAGTTTCCCTGCGCTATAAGTATTTGCCCGATACGCTGATTCAAATCGCCGAGACGTATAACCGCATGAACCGCCTGGATGACTCCATTACCTGGTTCCGCAAGGCTTTTGATGTGAGCCCGGATGTGGTGGGTCTGCGCTTGATTAACGCCCTGCTTGAAAAAGGCCAGCAACTGGAAAAGGCCAAAAAGTCGGATGAGGCCAAGACCTACTTTGACGAGGCCGATAAAATCAGCAAGGACGCCAAAGTGGCTCTGGATATGTTGTATCCGGTGACCATTTCCAGTGTCAAAATCAATAACGATCTGGATGATGCCACCGGGGAGTTTGATCCCACTATTACGGTGAATCTATCCAACGATTCCACCCGGGATTTGAACTTTCTGGCGGTGAAGGCCGAATTTCTCTCTGGCAATACTGTTATTGCTACTGCCACCGAGCGCATTGCCACCCCCGATAAACCGCTGCCTTCCAAGATTTTAAAAACCTGGCGTCCAGTGAACCGTCTAACGGTCGAGTTGAAGCCGGATGGTAAGCTGAACGTTCACGCCCTGCAAGAAGGCAAGTTGACCGTGAAGATTTCCATCGCTTACCAGGATGGGGATGAGGCGGTCTGGAAGCTGAAATCCATTCAGGAAGCTTCTATTTCCGCGGGTACATTGCGCCCGGTACTGGAAGCCAAACCCGTTTAACTTGCGGTGAGTGTTGTGCTCCAAGAATAGGGTTTTAAATCGGCGTGCGGCTTTGCTGTTCAAACGTGCATTCTATTCAGGCGCTTAAATCCTGAAAGGAATGGCGTCAGCTGGCTTGGCTGCGTTTAAACAAGGTGCTGCCTTGCAGGGTCAGCCACACGGGAACCAGGGTGAGCAGAATTTCGCTGAGGACGGGCAAATTTTGCAGAATGGTGAAGCCTGCCAGTTGAAACAGGGCAAAAATCAGGCTGAACTGGCGTATGCGGCTGGACTCCGGGAGTAGGAGGCTCAAGGGCAAAAACATTACCGGGTACCAGGGGTGAAACTTGGCGCTGACAAAGGCGATCATGACCACACTCACCCCGGCAATCTCTTCAAGCAGGGCCTGAGCGGTGAGTTCTCTTATTTTCAGGGTTGTCCACAGTCGCCAAGCGTAAAAGCCAGCAAAGGTTGCCCAAAACAGGGGCTTGATGAGGGACAGAAATTGAGCCTGAATGACTTTCGCTGGGGCGTGCAGCCACTTGAGCGGGTAGTAAAGGGTTTCGGCCAAAAGGCTGATCAGGGAGTGCTGAGGTTTTCCGGCATTGTCCAGCAGGGCATTCCAGGGCCAAGGGTGGGTGGGATCAACATAGGCGGCCCCCAGCCACAAAAGCATGAGTGCCGAGAGCCCCAGGCCCAGCAGGAGTGAAGCCCTCGCTTTTTTTCGCCATAAATAGAATAGGATAAAGGGGGCCGCCAAGAGGGAGGCGTACTTGGTGAGGATGGACAAGGTTAAAAGCGGCAGGCAAGTCCACTGGAACCGCTGGCTGAGCAATCCCCACAGCGCCAGCAGCAGCAGAAAGGCCATGATAATGTCGTTATGTCCATTACCCATGGCATGCAGCAGCACCAAGGGATTGGCTCCCCAACAGTAGGCGGTCAGCCATGGTTTGCTATGCCCCAGCAACCGGCTCATTTTGGCCAAAATCCAGGTGGAGGCCACCAACAGCAGCCAGTTTAGCCCCTTGAACAGCAGGTAAGCGCCGGTGAAGCTGGGACCACTCCAGCGGGTCATCCAATCCGTCAGCCGGGCAAAGAAAAATCCATAGGGGCACGGGTTATCAATCCAGTGGGCATGCAGCAAGGGACTGTTTTGCCACTGGGGAATCTGGGAAATGGTGGTGAGATACGGGTTGGTCTGAAAAACACTTTGCTGAAAGCCCCGGTTGAGGTAGCCAAAAATATCACTGCTATGAAAGGGGGTGGTGAAAATCAGGACGGCCCCGCACAGGGCGGTCCACATCACGATGGCACGGGGCAAGGCGTTTTGCGCCGCTGCATGTTGGTTGGGTTCCTGGTGGGCTAACAGGCAGTAGCCTTGGTAAAACAGCCATGCCAGGGCGGCAATCACCACCGCTTCCAGGGCATCCAGCAGCACCCGGCTGGGCAGCGCATTGAGACCTGGAAACTGCCATACCGTACCCTGCCAAGTACCACCGATATGCGTGGACAAGCTGGCATCGGTTTGCCCGTAATGCAGCCATAACAGCAGGCTTGGGATGAGTAGTAGGCTGTAAAGCCCAATGCTGGTCCATTGGAGCTGCTTCAATGACTTCAATGCATCGGCTTGTTGCATCAGTGTTCCCTCTGGTAGCGCCATTGCCCCTCGATCATGACCGCCTGTACCGTGGTAGCGGGATCTAATACTTGGTTTTCCGGGCAGTCCTGCTCGGTGCTTGGTTTTATCTGCCAGCGGACCCAGTCGGCTTGCTTCCCCGGCGCGAGAGAGCCCAGTTGATGGGTTTGCCCCAGCACCTTGGCCCCATCCAGGGTGAGGGCTTGCAGGGCGTACGCACTGGTCCAGCCGTGTAGCCTTTGGGCCAATCGGGCCTCTTCCCGCAAATCCAGATTGGGTGTGCTCAGACGGCCATCGGTGCCCAACCCTACCGCAATATTAGCGTTTTCCCAGTCGGCCCAGCGCAGGGTTTGCCCATGCAGGGCCAGATTGCTGCGGGGACAATGGGCAATGCCTACTGGATACCCTCTCAAGGCTTCACGATCGGCCGTACTGGTATGGATGGCGTGGGCTAAAATGGTGGGCTGGGTCAGCAATTGATCTTCCAGCAAGCCTTGCACGGGCGAAAGCAGGGGCTTTTGCACGGTGAAGGATTGTCCCAGTACCTGCTGGTGTAATTGGTCAATGGCGCTGGGCTTTTGAGCCAGATAGTCCAGCTCAGCCTCAAATTCTGCCAGATGGGTGTGGAGGAAGGCGGGCTGCAAGGCCTGTTTTAGTGCTTGCCACGCTGGAATGGATACGTTGTAAAGCGAGTGCGGCGAGAGGCCAAGCGTGATTAAAGGCGTAAGTGCGCTGGTCTTTTGTAATTTCTGGTAGGCCTCCAGCCAATGCTGAATCTGAATCGGCTCATACCCCGGATGAAAGACTTCCAGGGCCACCATGGCCCGTAACCCGGCTTCCTGAATGGCCTGAATGCTTTCTGGGCCAGAGGTGATATCGTTCACGCAGGTCACGCCGCTTTGCAAGCATTCCTGCACCCCCAATCGACTGCGGGTTAATTTCTCGGAGGATGAAGCCTGGCCCCGGTTGCTGTCAATGACCGCCAATAACCAGTCGATAAAGGATTGCTGGAGCGTCTTGGGGATGGGCTGGGAAAAACTTTGTTCCAGATGAATATGGGTGTTGATCAAGCCCGGCGTAATGATGCTGCCGGGAATCGGTGCTGAGCAGTGAGCGCTCGGCGGGCAATTGGCATACGGTCCCACCGAGTGGATGCGGTTGTCCTCTACGGCCAAAAAGCCCCATTCAATGGGAGGTCTGTCCACAGGGAGGACCCACTGGGCACTGAAGTATTGGCGGGGGGATGGATTGCGGTTGGGCATGGCCTGTTTTCCGGGCGGGTTGCAATCATCGGAATACTCTCTGGCTGGATTGCAACTATTTGGGAATCACTCATAGAGCATAGACTGAGAAGATGAGCCCGTAAAGCCAATGGTGGAAGTTTTGGGCGGGGAATGGCTCGGGGCCTTTGCCCTTGTTATAATACAGCCAAGTCAGGGTGGTTTATTTATAATAGATTTCATCCCCGTTGTTCCTAGAGAAAGGTAAATTATCACGCCATGAGCGATAAAGCCAAGCCCTCCTTCTTATGCGCTAACCCGGAAAAAGCCATGATTATTATGTTCCCGCTGATTTCATTCGCCCTGTTTGCGGGTGGAGCCATTTTGTGGTGGCTGGCGCAGCTTATTTTGTCGCTTTAATTGGTTGCGAAGGATTTTTTCATGAGACCGAGGCTGGGCGTTGTTCTGTCTTGTCCATTTTTCTGAAAGACAATTGATTGACTTGATTTTTTAGGAGCGGGAGCGGGTATGACCAGCAGAACGTTTATGTCGCCGATTATCAATCCTTTGGTGGTGGCTGGTGTTCGCCTGATGCTGCCCTTTTTGTTTCGGCACCTGTCCGGCAAGCTCTCTATCCATGTTTCCCAGCAGGATTTGGCCAAGCTGAAAGAGTATCAGAACCAGCGCATGCTGCTTTTGCCCAACCATCCCACCGGAGAAGAGCCACTGGTGCTGTTTGATATTGCCAGACGCCTGAATGAGGTGTTTCACTTCGTGGCGGCTCGTGAGGTGTTTGACTGGGAACATGGCTTTCGAGGGTGGTTACTTCGCCGGGTCGGTGCTTACTCGGTCATTCGGGGCGCCGCGGACCGGGAATCGTTTATGACCTCTAAAAAGATCCTGATGGAAGGTCTGCACCGGTTGGTCATTTTTATTGAGGGGGAAATCTCCCGTGGAAATGAAACCTTGATTCCTTTTGAGTCCGGGGTCATCCAGTTGGCCTTCTGGGCCCAGGAAGGCTTGGTGAAAGAGGCCATTAAACAGGCTCGTTCCGGTTCGGAGCTCACTGCGGCAGCGGCTCCTCCCATTTATATTGCCCCGGTGGGCATCAAGTACTTTTTCGCCCCTGGGTTTGAACCCACCGTAGAGCAGGCCTTGCAGCGGTTGGAGGTGGCCGTTGGTTTAAAACGTAACGCCCGCCAGGATTGGTATGAGCGGATTGGGGCCGTTGGTGAAGTGGTCTTGAAAGTGCAGGAAGAATTGCACCACGTGACGCCGCGTCCGGGCGCCAGCTTTACGGAGCGTGTGGAGATGATTCGTGGCCGCATGTTGCAAAAAATGGAGTTGTTCCTGGATATTACGCCCGCTCCCGATGCCACGACCCTGAATCGACTGCGGGAAATTCGCAACACCATGGATCACCTGATTCACAGCTATGAAGATCCCACCGATTTGACAGAGTATCAGCGCCGGATGGTGGAGCATTTGCGGGTGGCCCTCAGTGAGTTTTATACCGATTTGGATCGGGTGGTGTACTTCCTGACCTATGATGAGGCTTATCTGCGTGAAAGTCGTTCTCCAGAGCGCTTTATTGAAATGGTTTGCCGCCTGGAGCGGGAAATCTACGGGGAAGTTCGCCTGCGGCATCCTCGGGTGGCCGTCTTGAAAGTGGGCGAAGTGCGGAATCTGCAAGCCTGCTTCCCTGCCTATGAGCAGGACAAGAAGGGCTATGTTCGCCAATTGGCTGCCGAGCTGGAAGAAGATATGCGGGCCATGATTTTTGGGATGCCCAATCCCTTTCATCATCAATAAAGAACCTGCATGCCTTATAAAAAGGTGAGTCTTTCTTCACAAGACGTTTGTAACTGTTTGAGTACAGCGAGTTAAAAACAGGGGCTAGCAAGCTTGCATGAAGCATTTCTAGAATTTGTCTGAGCTGCACGCAGTTTTAGAAACGTCTTGTGAAGAGAGACTCATTCTATAAAAAAGCCCCTGGTACGAAACCAGAGGCTTTTTTGAATTGAGTCCAGAAAACGAATTAACGCTTGGAGAACTGAGAAGCTTTCCGGGCTTTTTTCAAGCCGTACTTCTTACGTTCTTTCACGCGAGCGTCACGGGTGAGGAAGCCCTCTTTCCGCATTACGACTTCGTGTTCCTTGTTGATGGCTTTCAATGCACGGGCCACACCCATACGGATGGCGATGGACTGACCCACAATGCCGCCACCAGTAGCGTTTACCAGCACGTTGTAGCGATCTTCAACGCCAGCGGCTACCAACGGTTGCTTTACAGGAATGTGTAAGGCTTTACGGTTGCCCAGGTATTGCTCCATGGATTTACCGTTGATGATGACCTGGCCATTACCGGGAATCAGACGGACGCGAACAATTGCTTCCTTCCGACGGCCGGTGCCACGGGTGCCTACTTTAGGATATGCGGCTGCCATTAGTTAGCGCCCTCCTTTGCGAACTGGTAAGAAACGGGTTTTTGAGCGGCATGCGGGTGCTCGGCACCAGCGTACACAAACATTTTTTGGAACTGCTGACGACCCAGGGTATTGTGGGGCAGCATGCCTTTTACAGCGATCTCAATAATTTTGTGCGGGCGGTTTGCTTGCATATCGCAGAATTTAACGGTCTTCAATCCACCGGGATAGTGGGAGTGACGACGGTACAGCTTGGTGGTGAACTTGCTGCCGGAAACCTTCACTTTTTCAGCGTTGAGCACGATCACGAAATCACCGGTATCAATGTTGGGGGTGAATTGTGGTTTGTGCTTACCACGCAGCAGGTTTGCGATTTGGGAAGCCAAACGACCCAAGGTTAAACCTTCGGCGTCGATTACCCACCAGGTACGCTCAAGCTCAAGAGGCTTTGCGGAATAGGTTTTCATTGTGTGGAGACTCCATTTGGGTTGATTTGAGTAGTTGTGTTAGCTGTCGGACACGGGTATCCGACTCGAAGTAGTTGAACGGGGAGGGGTAAACAATTGCCATTAGGCTTAAACCTTCAGGGCGAGCAGGTGAAGCTGCCTTGGTTCGGTCGCGCCCAGCCAGCACTTGTAAAATACTTTCTGGTGACAGGGAATTTTCAGGGTTCCCAATAAGCAGAAGCTGACCAGCGATATTCCTAACCATTTTATAAAGAAAACGGTTGGCGGCAACGTCAAAATTAATAAATTCGCCATCTTTCTGAACCTGAATATGCCAAATCGTGCATAAATCGTTGGTTTCCGGGGAACTGGAATCTTTAAAACTTGTGAAAAAATGTGAGCCAAGCAGATTCTGAGCCGCCTGATTCATCGCTTCAGCATTCAAAAGTTGGGAGGCATGAGCGCAATCGGCCCCCATTAAAGCAGAGCGCTGGCGACTATTGTATATGCGGTAGCGATACCATTTACACTGGGCCTCTCGGCGACTGTGGAAGTTTGGGTGGGCGTTAAGGTGAAAATCCCGAATGGAAACTGTGTTGGGAAGGCGAGCGTTTAAAGCCGCTGCCAAGTTGGGGATATTTTTTAAAGCACCCTCTGGGAGATCAAAATGAGCCACCTGACCGTGCGCGTTGACCCCAGCATCAGTTCGTCCGGCAAAACTAACCGCCGAGGTGGTTAAGCCCAGTTTTGACAAAGCTAACTGAATTTCAGCCTGAACTGTGGGTAGGTTGGGCTGGAATTGGCTGCCATGGAAGTCTTTGCCACAATACTCAACCAGAAGAGCGACTCTGGTTATTGAATCATGCTCTTCTGGTTGAAATGTATTCAATTGTGAAATGGCGTTAATCATGCTTACTTATTTTCAGCCTGCTTCTTTTCACAGTTCGCCGCTAAATCGGAATTTATTCGGCCAACTCGTAAGTCAGTTGAATCAAAGCCATCGGGGCTGCATCGCCGCGGCGGGGAGGCATTTGAATCACGCGGGTGTAGCCACCTTTGCGGTTTTCAAAGCGAGGGCCGACTTTGCTGAAAATACGACGCAGAACGGTTTCAGGTACTTCCCGATTTTTTTCATCGGTCAGTATTTCACCGGTGCGGCTATGGTAAATCAGGTTTTTGACCTGACGGATGGCATGGACATCACCACGCTTAGCCAAAGTAACGATGCGATCAGCGTGCTTTTTCAAAGCCTTTGCCCGCACCAAGGTGGTGGTGATCTCATCATGCGTAAACAAGCTGGTAGCCAAAGTGCGGATCAACGCCTTGCGTTGGTCGGCGGGCCTGCCCAGATGGTCAACTTTACAGCGGTGTCTCATGATGAATGTATTCCTTTTAGTTGTGATTTTTGATACTGGTTGCTATTCAACGTCAACCGGCAGGACAGTGCCTTCCGGATCTGGGCGCAAGAATAAACTGAAGGCCTGAAGCCGCTCAATAACCTCATCGGAAGACTTCTTACCGAAGTTCTTGATGTTTAACAAGTCATTTTCAGACTTGGTTAACAACTCGGCGATGCTGTTGATATTGGCACGCTTTAAGCAGTTGAAAGCACGAACGGAAAGTTCTAAGTCCTCAATAGTGATATTGGGTGTTTGAACTTCTTCTTTGCTCTCGCTTTCCGGTTGAGCCTGCGTTACCAAAGTAGGAATGCCGCTCAAGGAAGCAATGGGAACCAGGTGCTCAATCAACATGTTGGCAGACTGACTGAGTGCAGAACTGACATCAATGCTGCCGTTGGACCAGATTTCCAGAATCAGTTTGTCGTAATCGGTACGCTGACCAACCCGAGTGTCCTCAACCGTGTAAGCCACCCGACGAATGGGCATGTAAACGGCATCCAGAGTCAGGGTATCCACAGCCTTGTTGGCGGTGTTGGTATCGGCAGGGATGTAACCTTTGCCCACTTCGGCGGTCATCACAGCGTGAACGCTGGCGCCTTCGCTCAGTGTGCAGATGTGCCAGTCGGGATTAACGATTTTGACATCCGCAGGGACTTCCAGGTCACCGGCCACCACAGGACCAGCTTTATCAACGTCCAGGCGAATATAAAGCGGCTCGTCACTGTTGCTCTTGAGTACCACACCCTTGAGGTTCAGCATGACATCCAAGACATCTTCAACCACGCCGGGAATTGTTGTGAATTCGTGGGTAACACCTTCGATACGCACAGAAGTGATAGCGCAGCCCTTCAGACTGGAGAGTAGTACGCGTCTCAGGGAGTTGCCCAAAGTCGTACCATACCCTCTTTCCAGAGGCTCGATCACAAACTTACCGTAAATGGAACCATCGGAATCAGTAGTAGTGTTCACACACTTGATATTCAGTTGCTGATCCATGTGATTTGTTGCTCCAAAATTAATACTTTACGAAGTAGATCAATGCGACTGGGGTTAACGAGAGTAGTATTCAATGATGAGCGCTTCGTTGATGGTTTGATCCAGATCTTCGCGCTCAGGAGTACTCTTGAATTTAACCACCATGTTGGTTTCATCTACTTCTAACCAGTGTGGAACCATGGGAGAGTGGTGCGGGTTGGCTGCCTGCAGGTTTTTGGCCAAGGTCTTACTTTTTTCGCGGATGGCCAGCAAGTCACCGGGCTTCATTTTGTAGGAAGCGATGTCTACTTTGTGACCGTTAATTTCGATATGGCCGTGGCTAATCAGCTGACGCGCTTGAGGGCGAGTGGTGGCCAAGCCGGAACGATACAGAATATTATCGACGCGACTCTCTAAGAACTGAAGCAGAATGGTACCGGTTACACCTTGACGGCGTACAGCTTTCTCATAAGTGCGACGGAACTGCTTTTCAACCAAGCCGTAGATACGACGAACTTTTTGTTTTTCAGCAAGCTGCAAGGCATATTCGGACAGCTTTTTGCGCGCTGCGCCGTGCTGACCTGGCGGGTTGCTGTTTTTCATTTTGGCCGCTTTGGGGCTGATGTCCAAAATGGTGCCGGCTCTGCGGCTTTGTTTGAAAATTGAATCGCGATAACGTGCCAAGGCAAAAACTCCTATTAGGCTTTAGTAATTAAACTCTACGACGCTTGGGTGGACGGCAGCCATTGTGAGGAATGGGCGTCACATCCTTGATCAAGCTGATTTCCAAGCCAGCCACTTGCAGCGCACGAATGGCCGTTTCCCGACCGGCGCCAGGACCGCTGACATAAACCTCTGCGGAACGCATACCATTGTCGATAGCTTTTTTAGCCACGGACTCAGCAGCGGATTGAGCAGCAAACGGGGTCCCTTTACGAGCACCCTTGAATCCTTCAGAACCTGAACTGCCCCAAGCAATGACATTGCCTTGCGGATCGGTTGCCGAAACAATCGTGTTGTTAAAAGTGGACTGAATATGAACAACGCCTTGAAGAATATTTTTCTTCTCTTTGCGTTTTGGTTTTGCAGACTTGTCAGCCATATCGACTTTATATCTCCATAATAAAGCTTGTTAAAGTGAAGTTTACCTTCAGTTGAAGACCGGTTGTATTTGCTGAGCTAAAAGCAGAAGTCCTGATGGCTCAAGCACTTAACCTGTGAAGATTAAGCTTTCTTCTTCATCGGGGCAGAACGTTTACCGCGACGAGTCCGTGCGTTTGTTTTGGTACGCTGACCGCGAGTCGGCAATCCACGTTTGTGACGCTGACCACGGTAGCAGTTGATTTCAATCAAACGCTTGATATTCAAGGACTCGGAACGACGCAAGTCACCTTCAACCTGGTAATTCTTTTCGATTTCGTCCCGGAGGGCGTTAATTTCAGACTCAGTCAGATCGTCAGTCCGCTTGTCCGGATCAATTTTGGTGATCTGCAGAATTTTACGGGCCAAGGACAAGCCAATGCCGTAAATGTAAGGCAGAGCGTATAACATTTTTTTGTTTCTAGGGAGATCGACTCCAACGATTCTTGCCATTAGGACTCCTGTTTAACTGGTCTTCAGAACTGATGAATAGAAAGAGGGAGGTAGCACAAGGTGTTGTGCAATTGCACACTCAAGACAAACAAAGTTAGTTTAAAAACAACGCATAATCAAGAGGGTGACTTTTATCAGGTGCAGTTTATAAACTTATGTAAAACCCAGACTGCTGAATCTTCAACAGCAAAGAGACTCTTTTGCCAGAGTCCCACAGCGTTTTACAAAGCCTTTTACCCTTGACGTTGCTTGTGCTTAGGGTTCAGGCAGATGATAGCAACCCGCTTCTTGCGACGGATTACCTTGCAATGCTCACACATTTTTTTTACAGATGTACGGACTTTCATGGTCTAACCTTCGATTTTATGGGGGATGGACTTTACTTGAGACGATAGGTGATTCTGCCACGGGTGAGGTCGTAAGGCGACAATTCAATTTTGACTTTATCGCCAGGCAGAATACGAATGAAATTTTTGCGAATTTTACCAGAAATATGGGCCAGGATCACCAAACCGTTTTCCAATTCTACCCGAAACATAGCGTTGGGTAGAGATTCATGGACGGTGCCTTCCATTTCAATGACATCTTTGGCCATAAGTATTTTTATTGGTTCCTAATAATGCGACTGGGTGTGCTGGAAATCACTTCAGGAGGGTGAGAATCTCAGGCTCTCCTTTGACAACCACTACTGTATGCTCAAAATGCGCTGAGGGCAAGTGATCTTTTGTTAGGACAGTCCACTCGTCTTCAGCCGTATAGACGTCATCACCGCCCAGATTGAACATGGGTTCAATGGCCAGAACATTGCCCTCTTCTAGGGTGGGGCCTGCTTCGCCGGTCCTGAAATTGTGAATAAATGGTGCCTCGTGCGGTTTTTTGCCCACGCCGTGGCCGCCGTAGTTACGCACTAATCCATAGCCATATTTTAGACAAACGTCTTCAATGGCGCCTGAAATCTCATCCAGCGGGTTGCCGGGCAGCATTTTGCTGATGCCCGCCATCAAAGCCTCTTCGGTGGCCGCAAGTAACTTTAAAACTTCTGGTTTTACCGTGCCAACGGGCCAAGTGACGGCCGAGTCGGAATATAAGCCCTTGTAAATGGTGCCGCAATCGACACTGACGACATCACCGTCTTGGAGAATTTTATCGGCCTTGGGGATGCCATGCACCACTTCTTCATTGACGGACATACACAAGGTGGCCGGAAAGCCATAAAGCCCCTTGAAGGCAGGTACGCCACCCGCTTTGCGGATATAACTTTCTGCGATTTTGTCCAGTTCCAGCGTGGAAATGCCTGGCTTGATGGCCGCCTGTACAGCAAGATGAGCTTCCGCGTTGATTTTAGCGGCTGCCCGAATCAGGCTGATTTCGTGTCTGGATTTGCGATCAATACGTTCCGGCATGTCTAGTTTCCTTGGGAAGCGGCGGTTAAGCCTAGCAGCGGTTGAATGAGTTGCTCAATGGCTTGCGTTACTTTTTCGGGCGCCTGTTCGCCATTAATTTCGGCCAACAGTGCTTTTTCTTTTAATAAAGCGATGAGCGGATTGGTTTCTTTTTCGTACTCTAGCAGGCGTTTATCCACAGTCTGCGGTTCATCATCCGCGCGGATAATGAGTTCGGCCTGATCGATGTCACAGAGCCAGAGGATTCTGCCTTGCGCGTCGGTCACTGGCTGACCGGATTCGTTCAACTTTTGGCGCTTGGGAGCAAGCCGCTCGTCATTGACGTTGTAGACGTGGCGGGCATTTTCTGAGCAAAAACGGCGGCCTGTGGCTCTGGTGCGAACCACATCCAGACTGACGTTCAGGTAAATGGCCTTGCTCAGGGTGGCTCCCCATGTTTGGCACAAAGTCAGCAGGGCATCTGCCTGTTCGTTGTTACGGGGAAAACCGTCCAGGATGAAGCCTTTGGCTTCCGGGTGATTTTCCGCCAGTGCTTCAAAGCCTTTTTGAAACACCTTTACAACGGTATTAATGGGTACCAGCTTACCATTGTTCATGTAGGATTCAAGCTCTGCCTTGAGTTCGGGGTCTTTGCCCTCTTTCAAAATGGCTCGGAAGGTGGAGCCCATGTCAAATGTCGGCAGATGGTAGCGCTCAGACAGGATTTGGGTTTGAGTGCCTTTGCCTCCATTGGGAGGGGCCACAAACGGAAATAACAGTTTGTCCTTCAAAGCTGGGCTGTGATTGCTCATAAGTCATCCTTTGCGGAGATGCGTTTACTTTAAGAAACCTTCGTATTGGCGGGCCAACAGGTGAACTCTGATTTGGTTGACCGTATCGAGGGCGACACCAACCATGATGATGAGTGAGGTGGCACCTAAGCCTTGGAGGGTTGTGATTCCGGTGATGCTGGTGGCGGAGCTGGCAATTAAAGTAACTGCGGCCAGAGCAAACGCACCAATAAAAGTGGTTCGGCTCAGGATTTCGCCAAGCTTTTCAGAGGTTGGTCGACCCGGTTTTACGCCTGGAACGGAGCTTCCATATTTCTTGAGATTGTCCGCAATTTCCTTGGGCTGCATGCTGGGGATGATTGAAGAATAAAAGAAAGTAAAGAATACAATCAGCAAGAATTCCGCCACAATGTAAGCTGGTTTGCCTGCAGCCAGGTACATGGTGTAGAAGTCGAGCACATTGCGCATCAGCCCGGTGGGGTTTTGTTGCTGCAGAAATGCAAAAATAGTGCTGGGGAAAGCGAGAACGGCAAAGGCGAAAATGATGGGCATAACGCCAGCCGGGTTGATTTTAAACGGAATGTGCGTGTTTTGTCCGCCGTAAATGCGATTGCCCACTTGGCGCTTGGCGCTGACAATAAAGATTTTGCGGGTAGCTTCCTGTAACACAATGATTAAGCCGATGGTGACCAGATAAATGGCCAGCAAAATGACTAGGAAGAAAGCCTTTTGTGCGTCATTGGAAACCAACTGCTCGGTCTGAGTCCAATAAAACGGCACTCGGGACAAAATCCCTGAGAAAATTAACAGCGAGCCACCGTTGCCAATGCCACGCTCGGTAATGATCTCGGAAACCCAAAGCGCAAAAACCGATCCGGCGGTTAAGGTCAAAATAGCCTGAACGTAAAACACCCAAGGCGTAATGCTCGGGTCGATGGCGCCCGCGCTGCCAATAAGGCGGAGAATCAAACCAGCCTGAAACATGGCCAAAACCACGGTCAGATAACGGGTGTATTGAGAGATTTTTCGGCGGCCAGCCTCTCCCTCTTCCTTCTGCAATTCTTCCAGCCGTGGGATGACCACAGATAGAAGTTGCATAATGATGGAAGAGGTAATATACGGGCCAATCCCAAGGGCCAACACCGATACACTGGTCAGTGCGCCACCGGAGAACATATCCAGGAAGCCGAGCATTTGACTGCCCAGTGCCCCTTGAAGCCGTTCCGCGTGCACGCCCCAGACGGGTACTTGAACACCCAGTCTGAAGACCGCGAGCATAGTGATGGTAAATAGCAATTTACTTTTTAGGCCGGACGCTTCCCAGATTGCCTGGATATCGCCGACTCCCGGGATTGCGCCTGCTTTGGGCTTAGCCACCGAAGAATCCTCTTAAAAATACACGGTATTGTGAAACGAATTATTTGCTTTCGACTTCAGCGCCCATCAAACGGATGGTGCCACCAGCCGCTTCGATTTTTTCACGAGCGGAAGGGGTCACATAGTGAGCTTCCACGGTGATTTTGCGCTTGACTTCGCCTTTACCCAGAATGCGGATGCCGTCGTGCTTGATTTTCATCAGGCCGCCGGTCAGCAGCAAGTCGTAGGTCAATTCGTTTTCTTCCGGTAACAGGATTTGTTCCAGATCTTCCACGTTCAATTCCAGCCACTGGCGAGGGTTCACCAGTTGGAAGCCATTGATCTTGGGCATACGACGGTAACCAGGCATCTGGCCACCTTCGAAACCACGTTTTCTGGAACGACCGGAACGCTGGCCTTCACCGTTGTGACCACGGTTGGCGGTTTTACCGGCACCGCTGGCGCGACCCCGACCAACCCGTAATTTGGCTTTGACAGAGCCTTTGGCTGGTTTCAAGTCACTTAAAGACAGAAACGCAGAGCTTTCGGTCTCAGAGGTGGTAGCTGCTTCAGTTGATTTCTTAGCCATGATTATGCGGTCTCCACGGTGAGCAGGTGAGAAATTTTGGTGATCATGCCACGGATGATATCCGTGTCGTAATGCACCACTGTGTGATTGGTTTTGTTTAAGCCCAAAGCTCTTGCCACGCGGCGGTGCTTTTCAGGGCGCCCCAATAAACTGCGGGTCAGGGTTACTTTGACCTGACGATCGCTTTTTTGTTGTTCGTTATTAGCAGACATTTGAAACTTTCTCCAACGTTAGTGGCAATTAAAGCAGAATTTCTTTGACGGTTTTGCCACGGCTGCGAGCGATTTGCTCGAAGGTGCGCAATTCAGCCAACCCTTTAAGAGTGGCGCGAGCCACGTTCAAAGGAGAGTTAGAGCCCAAGGACTTGGACAGGATGTTTTCGATACCTGCCAGTTCAAGCAGCGCACGGGCAGCACCACCGGCAATAACCCCGGTACCTTTGGAGGCGGGACGGAGCACGACCACACTACCGCCAGCTTTGCTCTTGACCGGGTGAGGAATGGTGGTGTTGTGCAGAGGCACATTGATCAAAGACTTCTTGGCTGCGGCAACACCCTTTTGAATGGCGCCAATTACTTCGTTGGATTTACCGATACCGATACCGACTTGGCCTTTACCGTTACCGACTACCACAACAGCCCGGAAAGACATTTTCTTACCGCCTTTGACAACCTTGGTTACCCGGCGGATTTGAATGACTTTTTCTTTCCACTCGTTGCGCTCATCATCTTCAGCCTGGGAGGGGCCTGCGTTACGACGATCGCCTGGACGACCGGGACCGCCACCTGGGCCACGGCCTTGATTGCCGCCTCTTCTGGGACCGCGATCACCGCCACGTGGGGGCTGTGCTGCGGGGGCCTGAGGTTGAGCAGATTCGGTTACAGCATCCTGAGCCACCTGGCTTTGCTCCTGTTGCAATTCGTTATCTTGAGACATTTCGTTTGTCATTACCTTTTCAATTCCTATGTAAAGGGCTATTGCTGCAATTGCTTGCAAGAAGTAAAGCGCATTTTTCTCGGGTTAGTTAGAAAACTGCGGGTTAGACAAGGCTTCCGTGGACACTGAATACGGATAGAGGGGACTCTATGGGCCAAGCCTACATTGAGGACTGTTACTCTAACAAAAGCATATGGTACTGACAAGATTTGTGTAAATTTGCCTTGTTTTTGCGGAGTGGTACTAGTTTGGGGTAAGGTATGTGGGATACCACTTTTAATAATGAGGCAATGAGTGGCATGAATCGATCGGTTTTGCTGGTAGCTTTGCTATCCTTGTTTTTGGGCTTTTGGGGCTGGTCTGTTAGTCAGGCTAGCGCGAGTCTACCACCGAAGCTTTCTCAGGAAGGCCCTTCACCGCCTACCGGGCCTAAGCATACTTTTGGGGCCTCCTACCGATTTGTGGCGATGGGCGACTGGGGGGCTGGCACTCCTTTTCAGAAGGACGTGGCCTCGCAGTTGATAAAGCGTTACAAAGAATCGCCCTATCAGGCGGTATTGTTGCTGGGTGACAATATTTACCCGGATGGCAACATTAAGAAGCACGGAAAAGCTTATTTCACAGACCTATACGCCTCATTGATTGATGAGTCGGTTCAGTTCATTGTGGCCTTGGGCAATCATGATGTATTGGCCGGTCATCAGGACGATCAGAAGCGGTTTTTCAAAATGCCCGGCTATTATTACCAGGTTCATAAGCCGGTTGTTGACTTTTTTGTGATTGATAGCAACCGCTTCGAGAAAGATGACGTGCAGCAGCGTTGGCTAAGTAATGCCTTACAGGCTTCCAAGGCTCCCTGGAAAGTGGTCATGGGCCATCATCCCATTTATTCCTCCGGGGAGCATGGCTTGAATGCCGGGTTACGTAAGACCTTGGAGCCTATTTTGGTCAAGGGTAAGGCCGATTTGTATCTGGCGGGCCACGATCATGAGTACGAACGTTTTCAGCCGGTTCAAGGCGTACAGCACCTGGTTTCTGGCGGTGGTGGCGCTTATTTGCGAAACTTTGAAAAGCCATTGCCGGGCTCTTTGGTGCGGGTGAAGGCCCATCATTTTATGGATTTTGACGCCTGCGCCAATCAACTCACCCTGAGAGTGATTTCCAAGACCGGTGAGGTGATTGATCAAGTTCAGTGGCACAAACACGCTGCCCGCGAACAGTCTTCTGCCGCCCGAAAGTCATCTGCGCGCTAAGCGTGCTTAATTGAATATACTCTGATAGAAATGATGGATTGAGCCATGACCTCCTATGACGTCACCTTAAAGAACCGGTCCTCCCTGAAGAAGCGGATATGGGGAGCGGCTGCGCTCAGTATGGCCCTGATACTGGGCGTGCTAGGCTGGGCGTTCTGGTTTGAGGATTTTGATTTCTACCATCCCAAAACGCCATTGTTATGTTCGGAGGCGTCAGCGCAGGAGCATCCTTTGCGCTTTATCGCCTTTGGGGATTTTGGACAAGGGACCCCTTTTCAGGCCCGACTGGCCGATGAAATGGTAAAGCTGAGCCAGCGCAAGCCTTATGGGCTGGCTCTTTTGCTGGGAGATAATATTTACCCCAACGGGGATATTAATAAACTGGCCCGGTCGCATTTTGAAGATCCGTATTCCGGGTTGATTGCCAAAAAAATGCGCTTTTTAGCCGCTATTGGCGATCATGATGATCGCAAAGGCCATAAAGAAGATGAGATGGCTTACTTCAAGATGCCCAAGGATTACTACAAAGTCTCTGAGGGGCCGGTAGACTTTTTTATTTTGAACACCACCTATTTTGTGCGGAATCCGGAGCAGAGGGCCTGGATTGCCAAGGCTTTGGCCGAAAGCAAGGCGCCCTGGAAGATTGTGGTGGGCCATCATCCCCTGTATTCATCCGGTCGTAACGGTAACACTGAAGGGACTCGGGCCATTCTGGAGCCTTTGTTGGTCAAGTATAAGGTGGACTTGTATCTGGCAGGCCATGATCATGACTATGAGCGCTTTTCCCCGATGCAGGGCGTGCGTTACATTGTCTCTGGTGGTGGGGGCAGCTACTTGTACAACTTCAAGCAGACTCAGGCCAATTCAGAAGTGCGCCTGAAGACGCACCATTTCCTGTTTGTGGAAGTGACGCCCCGGCATATTTGGGTGAAAGCCATCAACCGGTTCGGTGAAGTCATCGACTGTCTGGATTGGGATAAGCAGAGCAGTGGTTCCAGCGCAAACCCGCCCACGGGGAGCGTTCTGTAGGGCGTTTTTTCCTGAGTCTGTTATTCAGCGCTGCTGGGTGCTTTGGTTTCCGCTGCCGGGTTTTTGATAAACCAGTGCACCAGAAAAATCACGCCGCTGAGGATGACCCCCAACCCTGGGCCGGTCAAGGCTTGCGGGTTACTGCCATCCAGAATCAGCCCCAAGCCCAGTTGAAAGGCGCTAAGCCCAAAGGCGGCCACCATGAAAAAGCAAATGGAATAGCGATAAATTTCAAAGACAATGGCTCTACGTTCTTGCATGTCAGCTCCTACCCGCTCCAAATAATCAACCAGTAACAAGCCTCCCGCCAAAAGGACTAGTATCAGCAGGCTGCTTAAAATCAGAAGTTCCAACTGGTGTTCCCCCAAGGTGTTGCGTGGTTTTCGCTATTATAGCCGCTATCTGCTTGCTGTGGACGTTAATTTTGCAAATGTCCGCTATTGGGGCATGACTACTCAACAGATTATTGTGTATAATTTTGTTAAGTAATCGGATTGTTGGCTAAAGTTGGTCTTGCAAGTGCAGAACTCTAGACCCGTTTTACGCAAACAAGGCGTTGCTTTCCTCCTGTTTGAACTGTTTGAACTGCATGCCATAACGGAAGAGTGTTTCTGGCGATGAAAGTAAAAATCAAGGAACTGGCCAAAGAAAAAAAAGACTGGAGCCTATACAGGCTGGCCAAAGAGTTGGGCTTACCTCAGCAAACAGTGTACTCATGGGCCAGTGGGCGAACTCAGCCCAGCTACGACAACATGGATCGGCTGTGCGATATTCTGGATTGCCCGGTGGGTGACCTGTTTGAGGCTGAGCCGGTTCAAAAAAAGCTGTTCTGAAAAAGTCTGCCCAATCAAAATTCACGCGGGGCCGTTAAGGTGCTGGTGTGCTGCTGACGGCTTCAGAGTAAACAGGGCATCGCCTAAACGCTAACGCTGGGCTTTTGCCAAACTTCACCAATCAGTACTTCTTCTATCAAAGGCGGTGGGGTAAGGGGTTCTGAAGAGAAGTGGAAGGCTTTTTTCAACACCTCAAGGGCTTCCCAGTGGTCTTTATCCCCAGCGTGCAGTTCCACCAGCGTCTCGCCTTCCTTCACGGCATCGCCCACCTTTTTGCGCAGCACCACGCCGACGCCCAGGTTGATGGGGCAATCTTTGGTCAGGCGGCCGGCACCCACCAGCTTGGCGGACTTAGCCACTTCCAGTGCGTCAATCTCGGCTATGTACCCCGATTGGGGAGAGGGCACCATCAGTACCCGATCCGGCTGAGGCAATTGGCTAAAGTCGTCCACAATAGCCACATCGCCGCGCTGGGCTTTAATCAGGGCTTTAAATTTAGCCAATGCGGTTCCGTCATGCAGTTCCGCTCGAAGGGTATTTTCGGCATACTCCAAGCTGTCAAACTGCCCGGCACCGATTAGGGCCACGCCGCCCAGTCGCACACAGAGATCTTCCAGATCCTGCGGGCCTTGGCCTTTAAGTAGGTTGATAATCTCGATCACTTCCAGGCTGTGGCCGATGGCATAGCCCAAAGGCTGGTTCATGGCGGAAATGACGGTAGAAATACTTTTCCCAAGTCGTTTTCCCACTTCCCGGCAGGTGAAGGCCAAGTCCTTTGCTTCTTCCAGGGTGCCCATAAAGGCCCCGGACCCATATTTAATATCCAGCACAATCACATCGGCCCCGGCGGCAATTTTCTTGGAGATGACCGAGGCGGCAATCAGGGGAATACTGGCCACGGTGGCCGTGACATCCCGCAAGGCGTACATTTTGCCATCGGCAGGGGCCAGATCGGCGGTTTGCGAGGAAATGGCCATGCCCAGTTTCTGGATTTGTTCCACGAATTCAATGCCACTGAGGGAGGTTTTAAAGCCCGGAATGGCTTCTAGCTTGTCAATGGTGCCACCGGTAAAGCCCAGTCCCCGGCCGGAGAGCTTGGCGACTTTGACACCGGCGCTGGCAAGCATGGGGATGATGGCCAAGGTTGTTTTATCGCCCACTCCGCCGGTGCTGTGCTTGTCCACCACCACGCCTCCGGCTTCAGACAGATCAATCTTTTTGCCAGAATCGACAAAGGCTTGCGTCAGCCAAGTGGTTTCATCCATATTGAGTCCCTGAATGCAGACGGCCATCAACCAGGCTGAAATCTGGTAGTCATGGGCTTTTCCCGATTCCATCATGCGCACCAGCGTGGCAATCTCTTCGTGGGAATGGGTTAACCCCCGGCGTTTTTTATCTATAATTTCAATAATGTTCATTGACAGTGCCTGCCTAGATTGACTGAATGTGGTCGGCTGAATGTGGACAAGACAAATTTAAGGTAAAGCGGCGTTTACAAGCGCCTTTTCCAAAATTATAGCCCAAAAGCCAAACAGGATTTTTAACATGTCTTTTCAGGAACAATTGGCCGAAGCAGTCGCCTATATTCAAAATCACTTGTCCGGTCAGTCACTGAAGGGTCTGGTCATTTTGGGCTCTGGCCTGGGTGCGTTTGCGGATACCTTGAAGAATTCGGTTGCCATCGATTACAAAAACATTCCCCACTTTCAAAAGTCCTGGGTACAGGGCCATGCCGGTCGGCTGGTTGTTGGCGACGTCGCGCCGGGTTTTACCATTGCCTGCATGCAGGGGCGTTTTCACTATTACGAAGGGCACTCCATGGAAACGGTGGTCTTTCCGGTGCGGGTGTTGCGGCAACTGGGCATTGAGTTCCTCATTGTCACCAACGCCGCTGGCGGGATCAATGCGGCTTTTCAGCCGGGGACTCTCATGATGATTGAAGATCACTTGAATTTAATGGGCGACAATCCGCTGCGGGGAGAGAATCATGATGTTCTGGGCCCGCGTTTCCCTGATATGAGCGAGGCTTACAGTAAAACTCTTCGAGCCTTGGCCCAACAAGTCGCCGAGGATGCCCATATTGATTTGGCCCGTGGGGTTTACGCCGGATTAAGTGGCCCTACCTACGAAACCCCCGCTGAGGTGCGCATGTTACGAACCTTGGGGGCGGATGCCGTGGGTATGTCCACCGTGCCAGAGGTCATTGCGGCCAATCATATGGGGGTACCCGTATTGGGGGTTTCCTGCATTACCAATGCCGCTTGTGGGTTGTCGGATCAGAAATTGAGCCATCAGGAAGTGATGGAGACCGCTGAGCAAGCCCGCCAGCGCTTTACTACCTTACTGAGTGGGGTCTTGAATCAGTTGGCCAGTCAGGCGGCGGGTTCTCTATCGCAGGTGGGCCACTAATGACCGGATTTCAACTGGAAGATTTTCAAGCTCAACTGGACTTTCCGCTGGATGATTTCCAACAGGAGGCCATTCGCAATATTTCCGAGGGGCACAGCGTGGTGGTGTGCGCCCCGACCGGCAGTGGGAAAACCATTATTGCCGAATTCGCCGCCATGCGGGCCTTGGCTGAAGGGAAAAAGATTTTCTACACCACACCGCTGAAGGCTTTGAGCAACCAGAAGTATTTTGATTTGAAAAAGCAATACGGCGAAGCCAATGTGGGCTTGCTGACCGGGGATTCTTCCTTTAACCGGGATGCCCGCATTATTGTGATGACCACGGAAATCTTCCGTAACATGCTCTACGGCATTGAGGGGGATAGCAGTGTGCTGAGCTATCTGGGCTATGTGGTACTGGATGAATGCCACTATATGAACGATTCCGAGCGGGGCACGGTGTGGGAAGAGTGCATTATTTACTGTCCGGACAATATTCAAATCATCGCCTTGTCCGCCACTGTGGCCAATGCCGCTGAGTTGACCGACTGGATCAATGAGGTGCACCACGATACCCGGTTGATCTGGAGCGATTTTCGCCCGGTGCCGCTGCGCTTTTCCTTTTACGATCGGGATCGCCTGCTGCCCTTGTTTGAACCCATTGGCGCTGACGGGCAGAAAAAGCTCAATCGCAAGCTAAAGCTGGACATGAAGGGCCAGCGGTTCGCCAAGACCAACCGTTTTTTCCGGCCTAACGAGCTGATTAATCTGATGGCCGAAAAGGACATGCTGCCAGCCATCTTCTTTACCTTCAGCCGTAAGGATTGCGACAAGCATTTGGAGTTCACCTTCCCCCTCAAGCTGTTGTCTCCCGCCGAGCGGAAGCAATTAGAGCGCAAAGTGGATGAGTTTGTGGCCCAGAATCCTTTTCTGGAGAGCAGTCCCCAGATTAAGTATATTCGCAACGGCTTTGCCTGCCATCACGCCGGCTTGCTGCCTGCCATGAAGCACCTCGTGGAAACGCTGTTTCAGCAAGGTTTGATTAAAGCGGTTTTTGCCACAGAGACTCTGGCTGCGGGGATTAACATGCCAGCCCGTTCCACGGTGATTACCAAAATTTCTAAGCGTACCAATGATGGTCACCGCTTGCTGACGGCCAGCGAATTCTTGCAAATGTCCGGTCGGGCAGGGCGTCGGGGTATGGATGAAGTGGGCTATGTGCTGATTGTCAGCTCCCAATATGAAGGGGCCATGGAAGCGGCCACCCTGGCCAGCAGTCCGCCGGAACCCTTGAATAGCCAGTTTACCCCCACCTACGGGATGGTCCTGAACCTGTTGCAAAAGCACAGCTTGCAGCAGGCGGAATTCCTGATTCGTCAGAGCTTCGGTCAGTTCACAGCGGCCCGGCGCTTGCGCCCCCTGGAAGAGTCTAAAGCCCACCACGAGGCCGAATTGCAGCAATTGTTGGATTTCAAATGCCCGGTTGAGGTCACTGACAAGGATTTCCACGGGTATTTACGGGCCAAGGAGCTGGTGCATGAAACCGCTCGCTTTGTGCGTATTTTGCAGAAGCAGCTCAAACAGCATGGCAACTCGCCGGAAGTGCACAAGCAACTGAATCACGAGCAAGGCAAGCTGAATAACCTGCGGGCCACCATTAACAGTAGTCCTTGCAACCGCTGCGATGTGTTGCGCAAGCACGAGCGGGTGGAAGAGCGTATTCAGCGTGAGCAGCGCAAGTTAAAATCCGTGAATCGCTTGCTGGCGGAAGAGAACGATACCCATTGGCGACGGTTTATGAATATTTACGCTTTGCTGCGGGAAACAGAATATTTGAATGAGCAGGATAAGCCGACCCGCCGGGGTGAGCTCACTGCCCAGATTCGCTCTGAGAACGAGTATGCCATGGCGGAAATTTTGCTGGCCGTTGGGGTGATTGATGATTTGACTGCCCCGCAGCTGGCCGCTTTGGTGTCCGCTTTGCTGAATGACAGCAACCGGGAGAATTTATACGTTAAATTCCACTTGTCTAACGCGGTGGTAGAGGCCTTAAACAAGGTGGATATGCTCTTGCAGCGGGTGGACCGTTTGCAACGCAAACACAAGGTGGCTGTGGGCCTGATTCTGAATCCGGTGGCCAGTGGGCTGGTGGAAGCCTGGGCCATTGGCTGGTCTTGGGAACGCCTGGTGGGCATTACCAACATCGGAGAAGGTGATATTGTGCGCTTGCTGCGCCGCACCGCCGATATCCTGCGGCAAATCAGCCGCATCGATACCTTGCCTCTGAACATTCGCCTGACTGCCAAAGAGGCCCTGAAGCTGATTGATCGGGAGCCGATTAAAGAAATCGAGCTGATTGAGGAGCCGGTGGTGGCTGTTGTGAGCGAGGCATTGCCGGTTGAGCCGACCACAGAAGCGGGGCAATTATTACCGTTTCCCAGTGTTGATTCACTTAGTTCTTCCCCTGAAAACTTGGCCGTAAAAGCCGAGGCTGAGGCGGAACCAGAAGCCTCGCTTGGCGTCGACAGTTTCCATGAGGCCTTGCCCCAGACCACGGAGTTTCCCCAGGCATGAGTGATCCAAAAAGCATTGAAACCAAGACCAGTGAGACGCCCGTGGTCACTGAAACCCCCTGTCCTGATGGGGTCATCCGATCCAAATTGCCGGATTTTCGTCCGCTGGGAACCGTTCGAGATTATTTTACAGAGCTGATGCGGCAGGATAGTATTCGTTAAGTACTTCCCCCTGCTCAATCCAAACCAACAGGTGTACAATTAAATTTATGACTCAATTTCAAACCCTCCCCCTTGATGCCGCTGTTTTAAAATCCCTGGATCAGATGGGTTATCATGAGATGACCCCCATTCAGGAAATGGCCATCCCCAAACTATTGACCGGGCAAGACTTTTTAGGCCAAGCACCTACCGGAACCGGTAAAACCGCCGCTTTTGGCATTCCACTCATTAGCCGTTTGCAAGCGGGCAGTGGCACCATTGATGCCTTGATTTTGGGGCCGACCCGCGAATTGGTGCAGCAAATTGCCGAAGAGCTGAACCGCATTGGCGCTGAAAAAGGCATTCAGGCCCTCCCCATTTTTGGTGGAGAAAACGTGTTTGTGCAAAAAGAAGCCCTGCGTGAGCGCAAGGCCCAGATTATCGTAGGAACCCCCGGCCGGGTGCTGGATCACATTGGTCAGGTCACCATGGATTTGTCTCAAACCCGCATGGTGATATTGGATGAAGCCGATGAGATGCTGGATATGGGCTTTCGACCCGATATTGAGTCCATCTTTAAGCATTTGCCCGGTGGGCGGGAAACCTGGCTGTTTTCGGCCACTGTGTCCCCAGAGATTCGCAAAATCGCCGATCAGTACATGTACCATCCGGAAGAAGTGCGTATTCAGCCGCAAACCAAGACGGCGGAAAACATTCAGCAAATGTACTATGTGGTGAAAGACGAGGAAAAGCACCGTCTGCTGCGCCAAATCGTCAAAGAGCACCCCGATATGTACGGGATTGTGTTCTGCCAGACCAAGCGGGATGTGGTGTTGCTGACCCGTAAAATGCGGGATTATTACCCTATCGATTGCTTGCATGGGGCTATGGCCCAGGGCGATCGGGATCAGGTGATGGACGCTTTCCGCTCCGGCAAGCTGAAATTGCTGGTCTCCACCGATATTATGGCCCGGGGCATTGATGTGGATAACTTGACTCATGTTATCAATTATTCACCGCCGCATGATCCGGAATCTTATATTCACCGGATTGGACGAACCGCCCGCAAGGGGGAAACCGGTGTGGCCATGACCTTTTTCAATCCCTTTGAAAAACGTGCTTTGGAGCAACTGGAGCGCCGGGTGAAGATGGGACTGCAAAAGCATCCCAGTTGTGAATTGGAGTTTGAAGACGCCCCACCCAAAGGCTTTGGCCGCTATCAGGGGCAGGGCAATTCTGGTTTTTCACACGGGCGTGGCGGGCAAAAGCCCAATGGCCATAATCCGAACGGACAGAAACGCCGTCCCCGTCGTTCCGGTAATCCCAACCCGGTCGCTGGACAAACAGGGGGCACTTCTTCGCCCTCCTCGGCGGAAAGTTAATATCCGCTAGGCCATCTTTTCAAACATTTGCCTGTGCACGATTTAAAATTCTGGGGACTGGGAACAGTCCTTCAGGATGGGTCGTCTATCAGTTTTACGGCGTGGCACAAGGATGACGGAATTCTTATGGATGGTGCTCAAAAAGGCGTGCTTCTCATTCATGGGCTGACCGGCTCTCCCCTTGAGATGCGACCGGTCGAGGAATCCCTGGGTCAAGGCGGTTATAAAACCCAACTGATTACCTTGCCCGGACACGGCGAGCGGCCTGAGAAGCGTTTTTTTGAGACGTCCGCTTTTGAGATTCTGGATCACTGCGCCGCTGAGTATGAGCAGTTTGCCAAATCGGTGGATGAGGTTTATATTGTCGGGCATTCGCTGGGTGGGATTTGCACCTTACTGACCGCCTCGGTGCAACCGCCCAAGTTGAAGGGGATTGTGGTTTTTTCCGCCCCTTACGAGCATGCCTATTTTTACAATCACATCCGGGGGCTGACCCAAATGACCGTTCCTCAGCTGGTGCGCAGTCTTTATCTGGCCCCTCGGGACAAGATTGCGTTCAATCGGCCTGATGTGAAGCCCTGGAATGTTCCCAAATTGCTGCAACAAACCCAGATTATGTTTTCACTGATGAAGGAGCAGGTGGGCAATATTCAGGTGCCGGTCAGTTTGGCCCACTCCGTCTATGATTTGACCATTCCCTACGGGGAAATGGAAAAACTGGCCCAAGTCATTGGACAATCGGCCCCCGTTAAAACCACGGTGCTGGAACGATGCGGGCACCGTATTTTTCCGGTCAGTCAGGACATGGACACCGCCATACAGGTCATTTACGATTTTCTGCAAACGGATTGTCATGCCATGCAATCGGCCTGGCTTAATCAGGCTTGTCCCATCCGGTAGTTCGTTCGTGCTGAGTTTACAGGAAATTGTTGAGGATTTTTTGATCCGCTTCCAGTCCGCAGGGGGTGGCCCGATACACAATGATTGGCTGTAAGGGGTTTTCCCGGTACTGACGCACCACAATTTCAAACACGCCGTCTTTATCCAAATCTTCCACAATGCGGTTGGGCGCGACATTGGTTTTAAACGCCGCCAAAGGCTTGCCGTCACTGCCGGTCACCCGGACCAGATATTGCTTACTGCCCTGAGTTTGTTTTTCTTGGAATTGGCTTTCCTGGGTTTGAAAAAACTGAATGAGTGCAGGGTTGCCGTTAAAGTTGGTGGCTTGCTGGGCAATACTGACACCCCGCACAGCGTTGTAATCGGTATCCATGGGGCCGGGTTCCGGGCTGCATACGCTGCCAAAGGAAGCACTGGTGAGGCCGCTTTCCGGGTTATTGGTGGTTAGGGATTGGCTGCTGTTTTGCACACCACCCAAAGGCACCACGGCGTTGCCGTAAGGCACATAAACCAAGCTGAAATCCCGATTGCTGAAGCTTTTGTAGGCGGGCATGCCTTTCATTTTTTGGATGACCTGGATGTAGCTGGGCCAAAAGCCGGGTTGGTGCTTTTGGGCGTCGCGTTGCACGGCATCGCCCAGTTTGAACATGGCATCCAGCTTGCGGGTAGTGGTAACTTCCGGGGTGGATGCCTCCAGGGTCAAGTCCGCTTCCACTTCGGCCATGCCATAGGCCAGGGCGGAGAACTGGTCCTGGAAAAAGTCGTTGGCCTTGCGCAGAAAGAACAATCCGGTTTTGTTTTGCTTGAAAACCAACTGGGCGTAGCCGTGGTCAAATCCCAGCATCAAATCTTTCTCGTTGGTCATACGGCGCTTATGAATGGCTTCCAGCAATTTGTCCTGGCTGCCAGCGTCTAAATCGTGGTAGGCCCGACGAATGGCCTCCATGTGTACCAACAGAACCGGGGTGCTGTTCAGGGCCTGAATGACTTGATCGGGAGTGGTGAATGTCTCCGGGAAGGCTTTGGCTGAGGCGTAACCGTCCACGGTTAGGGGTATGGTTCTGAGAAAATCCACGGTGTCAGCCTGAACGGGGATACTGCTACTTAACAAGAGGCCGAGACAACTGGCCCAGACGCCGGTTTTTTTGAGGGATCCCTTAATAACGCTCAGGTTCATGCCTTACTCTCCCGGATTTCTTTATTAACACACGCTTGGAATGAGTGGATTCAGCCCCCCTGTTGGGTTGAACTGAAGACAGCCTATTGCCTCCAAAAAAGAAGCATTTGGGGCTTGCTGGTCAATAACGTCTAACGCTCTCTAACCTTTGGGGCTTGACCTGACGAGACTCTCCGACAGGGTGCATTGGAGTTGGGTCAGGCTCGGCGTTGTTGCGAACAGGTATTTACGCCTAGCGAACCCTTTTCGGACCGTCTTTAAGGACAAGCGCCAGAATAGTTTGATTTTAACACGCCGATGGGTTGAGCCCCAAAATTATCTCATCCCGCTTTTTTACTTGATTCCAAGGGCTTCAACCGGCACAATGAGACACAGGCGGGAACAGCCTTTTTTCTTGCCGGTTTTCTCTGCTGCCAGCCCACCCCGGCAGTTCCGCCATTCCCCAAAGGACACGTTTTGAGCCAAGCCAGTTTTTTTCAACGTTTTGAAAAGTACCCGTTTAAAACATGGGTGCTGGTCATGGCCTTGGCCTTGGGGCTTACGGCGGTATTTTATAATGTGCCGTTTTTATCGGGGCCACGTTGGGCCCGAGAGGTCTTTGTTTGGCCCCTGACGGTGGTGCTCATTTTAACTTACTGGCAAGGCTTTCTGGCCCTGCAACGGCAGTCGATTTCCCTCAAAACCTTGTGGCTGACAGGACTGCTCCTGGCGCTGCTGGCCTGGGCCATTCCGCCTTTTCATTCC
Source organism: Vampirovibrio chlorellavorus (assembly GCA_001858525.1). GTDB lineage: Bacteria > Cyanobacteriota > Vampirovibrionia > Vampirovibrionales > Vampirovibrionaceae > Vampirovibrio > Vampirovibrio chlorellavorus. The sequence goes on from LAPX01000005.1 coordinate 68,747, forward strand.
ACCGATCTGTTTGGCTACATCAACCGGGGATGGCAGCAATGGCATTACGGGCTTAATCCATACGTCTACACGGTGGATCACATTCCCCACTGGGGGCAGGACCCCATGATTACTGATCACTGGGTGAATAATCCTAGCCCCTACGGTTTTTTGTATTTGTTGATGGCCAAGGCCTTGTGCGCACTGGGGGCAGGCCATAAACTGCTGACAGTGTGCCTGTTTAAAGCCTTTAACGTAGTGCTCTACGGGTTGACCGGGCTGTTGATTGTGGCCGGGGTCAATCGACTGAATCGCACCAGCTCTTCCACTCAGCCGACGGCACTGGTGACACCCCAAGCCCTGTATCTCTATTTGTGGAATCCGCTGGTTTTGATTCAGGCCATTAGCAATGGGCATAACGATAGTGTGATGGGGTTTTTCGTCACGCTGGCCGCCTTCTTTGCCATTGCCGGGCAGTGGCTATGGATTTTGCCCGCCCTGATGGCCGCTACCCTGATTAAGTATGGGGCCGTGGTGATTTTGCCGTTGGCCTTATTGTTTTTGTTCAAAAATCGGGCCTGGGGCACTTTAATCGGGGGCTTGTTTTTGGCCGCTGTTCTGTTTGGGGTGACTGGCTTGCCTTATTTGGCGGATTGGCAGCAGTTCCATCTCACGGAAATTAACCGAAACGCATTTGTCAGCCACGGTTCGCTGCATTCCTTTGTGTATGCCATTTTTAAAAACCTGGACAAAACCCTGTTGCCCGGTCTGCATGCGCATCGGGAGACCATTCGGGCCATCCTGAAGAATCTGTTGCTGGGGGCTTATGCGCTGTTTCTGGGCGGGTTGTGCTGGCGGCGCTTTCGGCAGGCTGATTACGCGCCCGCTTTGTGGATTCGGGATGCTTTGCTGGCCATGGCGGTGTTGATTTGTCTGGTGAGTTTGAAGTTTTACCCCTGGTATTTGGGCATGTTTTTCCCGCTGGTGTTATATCTGTCCCCGGCGGATTGGCTGCAACGCATGCTGCTATGGGTTTCCTGCGCCCAGATGCTTTCAATTACCTTTGTCGGTCAGGCGCATTTGCTTAATTTTGTCTTAATGACCGGATTACCCGTGGTTTACTTAGGAAAGTGGCAGCAAAAGGGGGTTGTTCAGGGGCCGCCAGTCGCCCAAGTAGATGTCAGGGAGCCCGGGGGCCAATGAAACGGATGACCTCTTGGGCGTGGGTGGGCTTGGTCATCATTCTTTTGCTGGGGGCCAGTGCCCGTTTTTACCAGTTGGGTGAAAAAAGCCTGTGGAGTGATGAAATTGCCACCATCGCCACCAGCATGGGTAATTCCATTGATCCAGAAGCATTTGCCTTGCGGGGGGAACGCTTTGATCCGCCCAGCCCTGTTCCGGCCTCCGTTTATCTGGCCAAGGCCACCCAGTCTCATGGGGCTGGTAACTGGGGGCAAACGGCTCAGGTGCTCAAAGCCAACGTACATCCGCCCCTGTTTTTTATGCTGATGAACGGCTGGATTCATCAGGTTGGGCTGGATCCCGGTACACTTCGAATTCCTGCGGCTTTGTTTGGCCTGCTATCAGTAGGGATGATGTTTGGCCTGGCCCTTAAACTGGCTGATTGGGATCCTTTAGTCTTTCAGGGAGCCCGGCGGGAAGGGTTTGCTTTGCTGGCATCGGCCATGATGGCTTTGTCTGCTTATCAGGTGGATCATGCCCAAGATGCCCGCCAGTATACTCTGCTTATTGTTTTGGCCTTGTCGGCCTGCTGGCTGGCGGTGTCTTTAGTACAACGTCAGGGGCAAAGCGTTTGGCGTTGGGTGTTGCTGGCGTTGTTACTGGCTACGGGACTTTACACCCAGTACTTTTTTGGGCTGTTTTGCGCATTGATTGTGTGGTTGTTGCTGGTGTTCGGTGGGTGGCAAAAGCGGATTTGGCTCGGCACAGTGGCTTGCGGCGGCCTTGTCCTGTTGTTGCTTTTGCCTTGGCTGCCTGTGTTTCGGGAGCAACTGGTGTTTTTGAAACTGGCCGGTCATTACACGGCCGGGTTGTGGAATCCAGTTCAATTACCCGAAAAACTGTGGCGCATTTTTTGTGAGTTTTTCTTGCCGGAGAACAAGGCTGGTAAATTGGTGCCCTTGTTGATATTTCTGGCCTGGGGGGCTGGTTTTGGCAGGCATAGGGCGCAGCAAAAGCTGTCGGAAGCGGTCACTGGTGAGCGGAAAGCCACGGTGCTTTCCCCCGTGTTGATGTTGATTTTGCTGTGGTTGTTGGTGTTGGTGGGCGGCCAAATTGGCCTGGATTTGTTGAAAGATTCTCACACGGCAACCATTCGTCGTTATTTATTACTGGCCAGTCCGGCTGTGTACTTATTAATGGCTTACGCCTTGTGCGCGGTGTTCAGGGCTTTTTCCGGAAGTCGCACCCGCTGGATTCCGCTAATGGTGACGGGGGCTTTGTTGACCCTGATGCTGGGGGATACCTGGCATTATTTGTACCGGGATCATACTTCGTCCGATGAGTTTAAACAGGTCGCCCGGCAAATTAACCGGGAGGGGCAGGCTCAGGATTTGGTTCTGGTGAGTAAAACCGGGGCCATGGCCGTGGGGCTGGCGTTTTATCTGAAGTCTGAAACGCGTCTATGGGGGATTGATGTGCCCTCCGCCAGCACATTAAGTCCCGGTTCGGAGATGGTGAAGCGCCTGACCACAGTGCTGGGTCAGCTTCCGGCATCCGCCGGGGTGTGGTTGGCCTTTTCTCATACCGCGCCCAGTACCCGGAACCGCTTGTCCCAGTTGTTGACGGACTTGGGGTATCAGGCTGGTTCCGAGGTGAAAGTGCCGGGGGTGCGGTTGACCCGTTGGCTGAAATCGCCTGATTCCAGACGTAGTTCAAAAAATAGTGAGGCTGCCTTCACAACACGTTTCTAAAACTGCGTGGTGCTCAGACAAGTTGTAGAACTGCTTCTGGCAAGCCTGCCAAGCCCATGTTTTTTAACTCGCTCTACTCAGACAGTTACAAACGTGTTGTGAAGGCAGCCTCACCTAAAAATTGACGCCTGTAGCAAAAAAATCCTTAAGTTTGTTTTCATGCTTGTACAGGGGATTAGGCAGTTTTCTTCAGAACGTTTAATCACAGGATAAAACAGGCAATAGGGGACAACGATTATGACATATCCTTACGCCGGTTATGGCGGCGGTTATGGTTTTGGCTACGCGCCTTCCTATGTTCCGACTCCCGGTGGTTTAACACCTGGCAGAACCGGTGCGGTGGAAAGCACGCCCACAACGCCATTTGAAAAAACCAGCGGAAAATTACACACCCACCAAGAGGGTGTTCAGGGCTCCTGGATCGGTGCTGGTGCCGGTGCTGGTGCTGGCGGTATCCTAGGTGCTGGCATTGGTCATAAGTTATTTGGCAAAAGCGGCGGCAAAGGTGCACTCTTTGGTGGGCTTTTAGGTGCAGTCGGCGGTGCCTTTGGTGGACTTTTTGCCGGTAAAAGCATCGGTCAGGCCAAAGCGGCTGAATCCGATGTGAATGACGATGGGAAATTTAACGGATCGGATAGAGGCGATTTCCAGCTGGATCGCACCTATAACGGGGTCTTCTAACCCCCCTCTACTAATACCCACCCCGCAACCGTCAAAGCCGCATGGCTTTGGCGGTTTGCTTTATTTCACAAGAATGGTCGCAACAAAGTCGTCGTAACAAAGGGAGTGGAACGTCTTTTCAAAACCCGTATTTGAGAGACAATAAATTTGTATCCTTTAATACTGATTCGGCGAGGTCAGTAAGGGTTCTATAAACAGAGCAATATAGACAAAGAATATGATGGACGAGAGCCTCTTGGGGTTCGAGTACCAACAAAAGCATTCAGTCTATAGGATCTGTTCAATAACACCATGCCCTCCTCGCCCAAAAACAGGAGGTTTTTTTATGGCTACACATCCCCCATTGCCGGGTAGTGGGAGTTGGAACCGGCGACATGTGATTGATTCTGCATCGCTCACCTACGATGAGGTGCAGGAGGTACTCCGCACAGCGCAGTCCTTTTCCCATATCCTGAGTCGGCCGGTTAAAAAAATTCCCACCTTGCGGGGCAAAGTGGTGGTGAATATGTTCTATGAGAACTCCACCCGAACCCGCACCAGCTTTGAGTTGGCGGCTCAGTATCTCAGTGCCGATGCCATTAATTTTTCCGTCTCCAGTTCCTCGGTCAAAAAAGGGGAATCCCTGATTGATACCGCCGAAACGCTGGCAGCTATGGGCACCGATGCGGTGGTCATCCGGCATGCCAGTTCCGGGGTGTGCCAGCAGTTGGCAAACTACTTCGGGGATCGCATGTGCATCCTCAACGCCGGGGATGGCTACCATGATCACCCCACTCAGGGCTTGCTGGATTTGTTCAGTTTGAAAAATCGCCTGCTGAAAAATCACACGGATGATTTACGCGGTAAAAAAATTGTCATTGTGGGCGATATTTTGCACAGTCGGGTGGCCCGCAGCAATATTCATCTGTTGAAATTATTCGGGGCTGAGGTGCACTTGCTGGCCCCATCGACTCTCTTACCTATGCATATTGAGGCCTTGGGCTGTAAAGCCCATACCGATATTGAAGCGGCTCTGCATGACGCCGATGTGGTGATGTGCTTGCGTATGCAGCTGGAACGCCAGCGGGCAGGCTTAATTCCGGCGTTGCGGGAGTACATTCGTTTCTACTCCATCACTCAGGAGCGCCTGGATCGTTTTTGCAAGCCGGATGTGCTGGTTATGCACCCCGGCCCCATGAACCGGGGTGTGGAAATTGCCAGTGATGTGGCCGATAACCAGCAACTGTCGCTGATTACCAATCAGGTCACCAGCGGAGTGGCCATTCGTATGGCCCTGCTGTACTTGTGTATGAGTACCCCCACCGAGCGCTCTGGCCTAGAGCGTCTTCAAAGTAGTCAGTTTCAAGGCAGCCAGAGTGATCAGAGCTTGCAGAAAGGAGTGTTGGCCGTATGAAGACCTTATTAAAAGGTGGACGGGTCATTGATCCCGCTTCCGGCTTGGATGCCGTGATGGATGTGCTGATTGACGGGTCTCAGGTGGCCGCCATTGCGCCCAATATTGCGCCAGAGCAGGCGTATGAAGTCGTTCAACTGACCCCACAACACTGGGTGACCCCCGGCTTGGTGGACGTGCACGTCCATTTCCGAGATCCGGGTAGTCCAGACAAGGAAACAACGGAGACCGGAGCCGCTGCGGCCATTGCCGGTGGCTTTACCACGGTTTGTGTGATGCCCAACACTTCGCCCGTCATCGACAGTACCCCCATGGTGCAATATATCCTGAATGCGGCCAAACCCACCGGCATCCAGATTTTCCCCATTGCCGCAGTCACCCGTGGGCTGGAAGGGGAGGAAATGACCTCCATTGGCACCTTGGTTAGTCAAGGGGCGGTGGCTTTCTCCGATGATGGGAAGCCGGTGGCCAGCGCCAACATGATGCGCAAGGCTCTTGAGTACTCCAAGATGTTTGACGTGCCCATTGTGTGCCACGCCGAAGATTGCTCCTTGTTTGGCAACGGGGTCATGCACGAAGGCTATTATTCCACATTGCTGGGCTTGCCGGGTATTCCTTCGGTCGCTGAGAGTGTGATGGTTGCTCGGGATATTGAACTGGCCCGCTTTACCGGCGGACGGGTTCACTTTGCCCATATTTCCAGCAAAGAAAGTGTGGCCCTGATTCGTAAGGCCAAAGCGGAAGGGCTGCGCATTACCGCTGAAACCACCCCGCATTATCTGGCCCTGACCGATGCCTGCTGTCAGGCCTATGATCCGGACTTTAAAATGAACGGCCCTCTGCGGGCAGAAACGGATCGGCAAGCGTTGATTGAGGCGGTCATGGACGGGACCATTGATATGATTGCCACTGATCACGCCCCGCATACCCCGGATGAGAAATCGATGGCCTTTGACTGCTCTCCCAACGGCGTTATTGGCTTGGAAACCGCTTTAGGGGTGGTCTTAACCCAGTTGTTCCATACGGCCAAGCTCAGCCCCACCGCCATTATTGAGCTGATGTCCTCCAAACCAGCGGAAGTCTTTAAGCTGAAGGACTCTGGTAAGTTGTCGGTCGGGCAGCGGGCTGATATTACGGTGATTGACCCGGAGCAGGAATGGACGGTTGATCCGGCCCAGTTCCGCAGCAAGTCTCGTAACAGCCCCTTCAAAGGGCAAACCCTCAAAGGTCGGCCCGTCATGACGTTTGCCAATGGGCAGTGCCTCCTCCAGCAATCAGAAGCGCTGCAGGCCTCTGCCCTGGTTTAGTGGCAACATTTTTGTCCCTCCCGAGCGCCCATCGCCTGGGAGGGACATTTACTCCCAGGCTGCAGGGATGGCACAAATTGTTAGCCGCCCGGTTTATTTTTTATGTATGATGCCAAGATGATGTCATGTCCCAATCAATGATTCGCTTTTTATGTTCATCCCTCTCGTTCAATTGAATACATTCTGTTGGTGGTGCCTTGCGATTGAAGGGCCGCCGTTCTCAAGGTAAGTTTGGGCATTGACTAAAAATTTTGAGAAACCGGCAGACTTCAGTCCATTAGGAAGCACGTCGGTTTTTTTGCTAGGACCCTTTTTTACTCCCTCTTTCCAGAAACACATGCTTACTTATGCCTCCAGTTGAAACACAAATTGCCAAAGTGCCGTTGGTGCTCCAGAAAATGCCTTTCTGGGAGAAAACGGTGGGTAATTTGCTGCACTTGAGCGAGGGGCAAAATGGCTTGTCCTGGATGTCTTTTATTCGGGATACTTCGGTGGCCTGGTTACCCAAAATCGTGGTTTCCCGCAGCCTGATTGAAATCTCAGAAAGCACCTTCCTGGAGTTTCTGGAGTCCGGGGTGGTTTACTTTTCAGTGCCGGTGGCCGCTCAGGCCATGCATAAGTTTTTCCGGCGGCAGGCCGAAAAAAGCTATAACCAGAATTTATCCAAGGAGTACCTGGGGCACTCTGTGGCCAAACTAACGCAGTTGGCGACCACGGCCGGGCATGAGGGGCTGAAAAAAGAACTGCCGCATTTGATCGCGGTGAAGGCGGCCACCATTTTGGGCCCCATGGTGGCAGTGGGCTTGGGTTGCGAGTATTTGATCAATTACAGTAAAAACTTAATGACCGCCCACTTCTTTAAGAAAGATAAATTCAGTGACATTGTGAATTTATCCAAGGGGGAGATGAAAACGGGCGAAGAGAGCCAGGTTGTCAAAAAATCGCTGCATCGAACCCTGGGGACTTTGGGCCTGATGGGTAGCACCTTGCTGGGTTCGGTGGCATTGGCCAAGTTTGGCCATCGATTGCCCCAAATGCCTTTGGCCTCTTTAAAGCAGAAATTGCTCAAAAGCCCTCATTTCAGTAAACTGGGCCGCTGGGTACCGGAGAACCCGGTCGGCGCCCTGGTGGATCATCTGGACTATGACGCCAAGAAGGGTGGATTTTCTATTTCCGGGAAGCAGTTGCGCTGGTATATGGCCGCCTCTATTCCCGCTTACGCCGATGCGGCCCGGGACAAGCTGGAGCGGGTCGAGGCGGTGTCTCGACTGGGTGTGATTATGGGCTATCTGGCTTTTGGTCAGCAGGCCTTGGAGCGGGGTATGTTGAGTGTCATCCGTAAGTTTCGTCCGGATTTACACAGGGCCATGATTGCCCCAGTGTCGCCCAGCGGGAAAATGCAGGTTATGCGACTTCAGGATGTGGTGGACCGGGCTTTCAACAAGGTCAACGCGACTCAGGGGCATCAAGTGGTGGCTGTTGATAAAGTGGAAGGCTTACTGGGCAAGGCCGATCAGGCCGCTGCCAGCATTGCCGCCGATGCCGAGCTGAAAAAGGCCATTCTGGGGAAAAATGTATTGTTCGGGGTGCCTATGGTGGTGGGGATTTTGGGCACCGGGGTGGGCGTGACCCTGCTCAACCAGTTCTGGACCAAGTATCGATTCCACAAAGCCCAGCAACCCATAGTATTAGGGAGTACCAGCCCGTCACTGCCTAAAGGTGTCTCTGCGCCCAATCCGCTGGCCTTGGCTACGGCCAATGGAGCCGCCAACAGTGCCTTGTTGAATCATGGTTTTTCCGGGCAAGCGAGTCGTTTTCCCCAGAGAACGGCCCCGGCCCCTTTTTCGAATATAAATCCTAGCCAGTCCTGGGCATGGCAGATATAATGCTTGCAACTGATTAGCGTTTGCTGATCACCTGTTCATCCTTTTGATTTGTATTACTGACCTCCCTCTTCTCTATAAGCGTTAAGCGTTGAAATGGTTGATCGTATTGTCAAGGTTTGTGGCACTTGTCCATTTTGTGTTTTGCGCGTAACGAATTGAACCCGGTTTACGGAAGCCGGGACAACTGACACAAAATCCCTTTAGCCGGTTTAATGCCACTGACCAACCAGAGTAATTCGGTGTGACAAAGGTTCCCCCCGTTAGTTCTATAGCCTCAAATGCCGCCCATGTGCTGAAACAAAGCAAATTGGCCAAAGCCCTGGCTTTTCAGGAAGGCCAGGGTGGTGGTACCACTATGAAGTTTTTGCAGGACACCGGCACTGCCTGGATGCCTAAAATCCTGATTTCCCGAAGCAAGGCGGAAGGGGCGGAAGTCAGCCTGCTGGAGTTTGGGGAATCGGCCATGACGTATGCCTTGCCCACCCTGTTCGGGCCGGGGCTGGCTAATTTGTTTTTTAAGGTCTCTGGGAAAAGTGAGGGCTTTCGGAAGCAGTTACTCACCCAAACCTTTGATCAACTCAAAACCGAAGGCAATTCAGAGGCCGCTCATCGGGCCATGGCTGCCAAGGCCGGGATTATTCTGACCACCATTGGCGGAATTGGCTTATGGGGGGAATCTCTGGTCAATTACGGCAAGAATTTGATGACCGCTAAAGTCTTCAAGAAAGATACGTTCAGTGATGTCATCAATTTAGGGCAAAGTTCAGGGCAAAGTTTCGCAAGCACAACCAATGACTCATCGGCCATTGATGACAGTCCCAAAGTGCGTAAGGCCAAGCGACGCATTGTGCAAGCGACTGCCGCTTTTGGCGGGATCTTGGGCAGTTCGTTTTTGCTGGCCCGCTTTGGGCATCGCTTCGATTGGTCCAAAGCCTTGTCCAGGAAAATGGTGAAACATCTCGATTTTGATTTTGCCCATAAAGAGGGCGGTAAAGTGGCCTTTGGCCTGGGTAACCGAAAAGGCATGTTGGGAGCCATTATGCTCACCTGCTCCATTCCGTATCTCGATTCTGCCCGGGACGGTTATGAGCGGCTGGAAACGGCTATTCGGCTGCCCGTGGTATTCGCTTATATTTTGTACGGTCAGGAATTTGTACAAAAGCTAATGTTCAAGACCTTTCCCGGTCTTTTCAGGGGGGCCCTGGACGAGAAAAGCCAACTGCTCAGCACCCAGCAGATTGCTCAAAACGTGGTGCAACAGCATTGGAAGGCGGGACAGGACTGGAGCCCTGAGGTGCAGCAAAAAGTACTGGCTGATATGAGGCGGCCCATGGTTTCCAAGGCCATGACGGTGGCTTTTCCCTTGCTCAGTGGGATTTTAGTAACCGGTATTGGCTTGGGCTTGTTCAATCGACTGTTGACCAGCTATCGGTTTAAAAAGCAGGCCCAGCAGCCCGCGGTGCCGGTCGCTGGCATACCCGGCACAACCGGGATACCCAATGCCTCCACCTCGTCATCCATGACACCTTCCGCAACGCCTTTCGGATTCTCCGCCACACCGCAATCTTGGGCAAGTCATCCCACTCGGCCTGGCTTTACGGGATTTCAGAATACGACTGGGCCATTAGCCATTCCGGCAGCTCAGCCGGTGGTGACCCCGGTGGCTTATCGCTAGTCTTGTTAGCTCAAAAATGATCTGTCGGGCGATGGTATTTGCATACCTTTAAGCGGTGGTATCGGGGATAAACTGCTTGATTTCCAATAACTTGCCGGGTCGCTGGCTAAGGCTGAGCATAAATTCTTCCAGCCGGTTGCCGGGCACAAAGTAGTTGTTGAGGCGCACGGTATTGCTGTCGTGGTGCAGCTCCATCATTTTAACCACGTAATGCTTGGCGTCTCCCACTTCCAGCAGAGAGGTCTCATCGTTCAGGCCGTTGCTGTCGTGCTTGATGCTAACGTAGTTAAAACCATCCGGGCTAATGACCATTTCACCGCCCTCTTCCACCTCAAAGTGAAAGTGTTCGCCCCGGCGGTACTTTTGGAAAATGCTGATGACTTTATTACTAATATCGTCGGTTGTCATGGTGCGTATCCCTGTTTTAAAAATGTGCGGTGTTGGATCTTCTGAGCCGATTTTCAGGCATCCGGTTTGGGTAAGTTGGCTTTGGGCTGAAGTTGATCGAGCCATAACTGCAAATCCAGTCCCTCGCTGCGTACCTGGCAGTCGTACCACATTAAAATCAGGGCGCTGATGTAATAGGGCATCATCAGGCCATTGGCCAGGCTATTCCAAACATTCCAGGCGGTTTGCAGATAAAGGGGTACGGTCTGGTGAAGGCCCAGGCGGGTTTGTTCAATGCCCATCCAGAGAATCACCGGACTGAGCAGGACAGACAGCATGGAAAGACTCAGCAGGAAGCCGCAAATACTGAAGCCGATCAATCGTGGAAAGTTTTTAAAGATCAGGGTAAAAGAGCCAGAGAGGGTTTTCCAGAAGTCCGGTTTTTCGCTGGTGGCGGTGGAAATGGCTACCAAAGGGAAGTTGGATAAAAACCATTGCAGACTGATTAGGCAGGTGAGTAAGCCCAGGGATAGAAAACCAATCATCAGGATGGAGACCCCGATCATGACTTTGGTGAAGAGGTTCCCGACGGCCAGGTTCGAGCCCATCAGGGCTCCCACGGTTAAGGCGATAAATAGAAAGCCTGCGTAAAACACAATGATATCAACGAGGATCATGACAAAGAGCACCAACCCCAGCAGCAGGATCAGGCCAGTCAGTTGCAGCCAGTTCTTTTTCAGGTGTAACAGGCACTCTTTCATGGAAGGAGGGTGCTCCTGAAGCAAGGCCAGGTAGAAAAATCGACAGAGTAAACAAACACTGATCATGCTAGCAATGGCGGTTGGAATGAGCAGGGCAAAACTGCCCACTAGTATCAGCAGGCGCGTTTGTAATTGGGGCAGCGTGGTCTGGGTCAGGAAAGAACTGCTGGATAATAGGCTGATCAGAAAGTGCAGACTGGTATTGAGTAACGTGAGGGGCAGCATTACCAGCAGTACTTTTTTCAGGTTTAACCGCACCAGATTCCAGGCTCGGCTGAGCAGCATTAAAATGCTTTGGGGCTGGTAGATAATTGAACGGGTTGGGGAAGTGCTCATGGGGTTGGCGCGCCTGTCTGATGTACGGTTGTATCAAGGGAGGCAGTGGCTTTAAAGTCTCCTGCCTTGGATGGGTCTATTTGCCTTAACACATCCTGAAACGTTTTTAGCAGGCGAAACTGATAGCCGCAGCCTTCCGCCAATTTTCCGCCCATGAGCATGGCGTGTTCCGAGGGGTATTGGCGGCAAAAATTGGGGCGAGCGTCATAAATACCGCAAGATTTGTCCGCTTGCAGGTGCACGCACTGAAACAACAGCCCCTCTTCGTCACTTTCTGCCAAAAGGGGCTTAAAATATTGGTATTCGGGGTTTTTAGCCTTTATATCCTCAAACATGGCCACGCTGTTGATGGTCTGCTGACCATACACCAGATAAATGTGAGAGCAGCACTTGCCACACTGGTTACAGCCGCCGGTGCGCTCGTAATACTGCCCCTGCACAGCACCGTGCTGGCTGGGCTCCGCCCCTCTTAAAAACGATTTGACGATCTCTAACATTCCCCTATTGTAGCGTGTTTGGCACACTTCAGGCTAAAGATTATGGGCCAATATTGTGAACGCCAAAATAGACTAATACGAGATTAGGGAGGGCTAATTGAACAGACGAAAAAACTCAGCCCACCGCATTCAGGCTTCTTTTACGCAGAATGACGGCATGGGTAATATTTTTGTCGCTGCCGTGAACGGTAGCCACCTTCTCGAATCCTGCCAGGCTATTAGGATCCAGTCCTTCATACATGGCGTTTTTAAGGCCATCCACACTGCGAACAATCACCGTGCAACCCGGTTTGGCGGTTTTTGCAATTTGCTTGAGAACCTGGCCTTTGTTGGGCACCATTACGGCAATGCCGACATGGGAGTAGGGGCCGTAGTTGAAGTTCTCGCCAGCCATTTGCTGAAAGTCAATTTTCCCTTGAGACTGGGCCGCAATGCCTTGGGTTGCGGCGATGGCTAGCCGGTCAGTGTCGATGCCTGTTACCCGGTTGGCAAACTTGGCGTAAGACAATACGGTGTTGGGCTGGGGGCCACTGCCCACAAATACGGCGGTGGATTGTTCATTCATGCCGCTGGTACGGGCTTCCAAATCGGCAAAGGAGGTATTTAGGGCCTGGTAATTGTTGTCAGCCACCTTGGGTGAGGAGCCCGTATTTTTCTTTTCCAGGAGTAAGACCCGTTCTTGGTATTGCTGGCGGAGGTATTGCATATCATCCGTATGAGCCCGCATCACGTAATCGCCCACGGTTTCTTGCCAAGGTTGGCTTCGGGCCTCCTCCTGCAGTTTCCCAATCCAGGCAGGCTGAATTTCACGTTTGCTAACCGGATGCTCTCTGGCCTCAGTAACCAGGGCTACAAACTGCTGATCGAGCTTTTGGTATGCGTCCCAAATCGGTGTATTGTAAGGGGTTAAAGCGAGACTGTTGGAGGAGCCGGTTCGTTGCATAGAGCGGGCTGGTGTGGGCATTGCCAGACTGGTTTGTGGAATAGCGAGCACTGATGGATTCCTTATGAATGACGTCTATCAGGATGAAGTAGAAAAACAACGGGAGATTTTGAAATTGCTGTTACTAGGCTCCCAGGGTGAGCAGGGGTTGTAAATAGTTGGCCAGGGTAATAGATTCGGTTTGCTGTTTGGCAGCACCGGCCCGTAACAGGTTTAAAATGTAATCCACCCGGAACTGACCCATGGTCTCGGCCATGGCTTTGAGTCGCTGGGGGTTACTTTCCAGTCGATTCAGAATGTCTGTGGCCTGCAGGTTGGGATTTCGCAGGGCTTCCTGTTGCAGGGCGATCAGGTAGTTGACCTGCGCCCGGTATTTCTTGCTGTTAATACGCTTGCCTTCATTTACAATGGGGCCTCCCATAGCGGTTAAGCCTTGCCAGTGCTTGAGATCCAAAGCACCTTTTAGTACCTGACCTGCCGTAATTAAGGGTACGCCCAGAAAAGTCATCGCCCCATCCACTTCCCCTTTGCTTTGCAGGGCTCGCATGAGAACGGGCATATAAGAAATAATGGAGAAGACCAGGACAAATTGGGATAGCCGAGTGAAGCGCTCCGGGATTTTTCGAAATTCGGCGGGCCACTTGTTAAAGTTGTTCAGCTCTAATTTTAAGTGAGGATTGTTTTGAATTTCCCTTTTTTGAAGAAAGTAGGCCAGAGTAGAGGCAATAAAGGCCACCAGATTGAGTTGGGCCCCAATGGCGGTTTGGTAAGGCTGTGGTTTTTTAAAATCTTCCTTGTTTTTAATGGATTCCTGCAGGTTTTTCCAGGGGCCGGTGGATAAGGTGTAGCGAAAGTCCTTCCCCATAAACTTCAGGGTATTCCACAGTTCCCGGAAAAAGCCTTTTTCACCCGCTTGTTGTTCGCCCTTAAAGGCTCGAAACAGGCGATGTTGATCGAACTCTCGGCGTTGGCCGGGGTTGTTGGTGTTTTTAATGTCGTTAGTTTCCCCGGAAAACCAGAAAAACGAACTGAGAAAGCTTATGGTCTGAAAATAGGGCTTTTTTATGTTTATGCAGGTGAGGGCCTGGGTGGTGGTGCCGGTTAAAGAGGACAGGCTTTTGGAGGGTTGTTGGGTGTTAATGCCCACCTGATAGCCGGTATTGAGCTGAAGCAACGTCGCAAGGCTGGCGGCCTTGTTCAAGGTTTCCATCAGGGATTTTTGATTTGCGTGTTTTTGGGCCCATTGCTCCATATTAGCGCCCCACTGTTCCCCCAGTCGATCGCCAATGACGGTTTTCAGTTTGTTCTGAACGGATTTTTGGGCCAGCTTTTGGGCAATTTGGGGAGAGAAAAACAGCACTCCATTAACGATGGTCATCCCGGTCAGGCTGGTTTTGGCCAGTATGTCCCAAGCGGTACGTTTTTGGGGTGCGGTGTTGTCAAGGCTGAGGGGGACGGTGGGGGCGGCTTGGGCGTCAGGCCCTTGATTCCAACCAAAGGGGTTACGGTTGGCTTCCGCAGCGGCAGTAAGCTGTCCTGGGCGGATTGGAGGCCAGGCAGCTAGAGTGTTAACTTGTGAAGCCGCAAGAGAAATGGCGGATACCTCAGAGTGACATGGGGTGTGAGGGCTTGAGAATAATTCTCAAAGTATGACAAATGAGAATAATTTTCAATAGAAGGAACGAGAGGCCTCAAGGTAAGGCATTGGGTGATTTGGTTTTTGAAACCCACCTTATTTAAACCCATGGGGTTTCGGGATTTGCGCCGTCGCAGAAAACAGAAGGTCTCGATTGTTTTTAGTTGTGTTGGCTAGCAACTTTTGACCTTGAGGATCTTAATACCAATATCCAACCTCTATCAGATTGAGCTTGTTCATCACGTTTCGGGTCATTTTTTTTAAAGGACTATCAATAATGATTACTCCCGCTTTTGGCTCTTTGTCGCCGCGCTCAGTATCGCTTCAACCCCGTCAGGCAGAACCGGCCATCCCGATTCCTGCGCCGCAACCGAATGTGAATCCGGTGCAAAATAATGAGGCCGCCATTCCGGGAATTTTAGGTGGTATTCAGCAAATCATGCAGCAACGTAGGGCGCAAAACCAAAACGTGGTACGTTTTGGTATGGATGCCCAACCACCCCAAGATCCCAACCAGCCTGGCTTACCCGGTCACGGCGGTGATGAGCCTCCGGGCACCCCCGAAGACCAAGGGATTCCTCACGTTATTCCCAACGCACCTCGGGCACCCCGACTGAATCGTGCAAGGCAACAGGAGGATGCTGTAGCGGAGGATGCCCAACCTCTCTTGCCACATTTACTACCTTTCAATCTCTTGCCCATCTTCAATCAAGTGGCCCAGTTGAACCCGCTGCAGCAACCAGCACCACCGCCGCAACCGCCGCAGTCTCCCTCGGTTCAATCTGCCCAAACCCGGGTAAAAATAAACTCTCCCACCAAATCGGTCAATAATTCCAGCCAATAGCCGGTTTTATTTCGCGTTCAAATTGCCTTCCAATCTTTAAATTGCCTGAAGAAAACCCTCAGGCAATTTTTTGATCAGGGGCGGCCCGGTGCCCCAAAACGTCTGTATCCCAAAACATCGTTTCAACCCTCACTAGCGTTTTTGCAACAGTAGCCATAAAAAGAAGGGGCACCCCAGCATGGCTGTTATTACCCCCACCGGGATTTCTGCGGGGGCGATGACGCTGCGGGCCACCGTGTCGCAGACCGTTAATAAACTACCGCCCAGCAATGCGGAACCCAGCCATAAAAAGCGGTGATCGTGGCCCACCAGCAGGCGGCCGATGTGGGGGGCCATCAATCCCACAAAGCCAATGGGGCCACAGATGGATACAATGCCACCCACGGTCAGGGACGTCCCCCAGAACAGCAGTTTGCGGGTTTTATTCAAATCCACGCCCCGACTGGCCGCAATATCATCGCCCATGGACAGCAAGTTCAGCTCGTAGGGCAGGCAGGCGATGAGTACCACCCCGGGGGTGATAAAAAGCGTCAGTTGCATCAGGCTATTCAGGTCCAAGCCTTCTAATCCACCCATCAGGGAGTGCAGGATGCGGAACACGTTGGTGAAATCGCTCAGGTATTGGATGAAGGTGACCGCTCCCCCAAAAAAGTAATTGATGGCCACACCGGCCAAGAGGAGCGTGCTAATGGAAAAGCGTCCGCCCAGGCTGGCCAGTTGGTAAACCAGCAGGGTGGTTAAGGCGGCTCCCAGCAAGGCCAGTAGCCCCGGCGCCCCATAAAAGGGAAACAGTCCGGCCAGCACAATGGCCAGCACACTTCCGAAGGAAGCGCCGCTGGCTACCCCAAAGGTAAAGGGGGAGGCCAGAGGGCTTCGAAACAGTGCCTGAAAAACCATGCCGCATAAAGCCAGACCGGCGCCGGTGATGAAGGCGGCCAAGACTCGTGGCAGGCGAACGTTCCAGAAAATATCGGCGTCCAGTGTCTGAGAGGCGTTTAAATGCCAGGGGGCAATAAACTGCATCCCGATGCAGGGGGCTAAAAACAGAATAAGGCAGGCTATGGCGGCCAAGACCATCAGGGTACGTTGGGGCATCCTGCGGGGAAGGCTCTGGCTCACTAGGCTGTTCCTCCGGCCTGCGGGGGGTACGGATTGCCTGAATCCTGCTGAGGCACCAGCCAGTGCTTGGCGCCATCGGTACTGTTGGGGGCGGTTAGCTTTAAAAAGGGCAGCTCAAATAAGGTCTCTAGTTGCGCGGGTTGCAAGGTGGCCTCGGGCAGGCCTTCCAGTAGGACGTGTCCCTGCTTTAGTCCCAGAATTCGGTTGGCGTAATGGGCGGCGCTGTTGAGATCATGGGTCACGCACAGGATGGATAGCCCTTGGGCTTGGTTCAAATGGCTCAGCAGGGCCAGAATGTCCTGTTGATTTTTGGGATCGAGAAAGGTGTCCGGCTCATCCAGCACCAAAATCTCAGGTTGCTGGGCCAAGGCCGCCGCAATCATCACTTTTTGCCGTTCGCCGCCACTGAGGCTGCTCAACACACGTTCCGCCAGAGGACCCGTGCCTGTTTGCTGCAAGGCTTGCTCTACCATCTGCCGATCCTGCGCCTGCGGGGCGGCCAAAGGGGCCAAATAGGGGTAGCGGCCCATCATGACAAAATCCCACACCAGTTGGGCGTCGCTGATGGTGGCAGACAATGCGGACTGGGGAACGTAAGCCAGGTGCCGAGCTTTTGCTTTGGGTGAAAAGCTGGACAGCGGTTGTTCTCGCAGCAGAAACTGCCCGCCAGCGATTGGAATCAGACCCAACAGGGCTTTGATTAAGGTGGACTTTCCGGCCCCGTTGGGACCGATGACCGCCATAAAATCACCGGCCTGCATCTCGAAAGAAACGTCCTTCAGGATGGTCTGGTTTTGCAGACGCACCTGAATGGATGTGGCGCGTAATAAGGGTGATGGGGGATTACTCATGCTTCCAGTGTAATTCAGGGTGAATGGCCTGGGCAAATTGCGTCAGAATTTGGGGAAAGCGAGGGCCGGGAATCACCATGTAATCTTGCCCGAAGTGGTAAACTCGATGATGTTTGACGGCGGATACCTGCGGTAGGCTTCGCCATTGGGCCTCGGCCATGGCGTTTTGATCTGCTTGTGTGAGCTGGGTGTTGGCGAGGCCTAGTGATTCGGTGGTTTCAATAATGACATCCGGGTTAAGGCGCAGAATACCCTCTGCGGAAATTTGCAGAAAGCCTTTTTTATGGGGAGGCAGCACGTTGCGGCCACCAGCTTGTTCCACCAGTTGGTTGTAAAAGCCGTCTTCTCCTGCCACAAACGCCCATTTGAGTTTTTCCGACTGCACATTACGATCGAGGACGACCAATACAGTGGGGCGGGTGGCGGCCTGTTTCAGGGTGGAGGCAATCCGGTCCATTTCTTGTTGCAGTTCTTGATGCAATTGTTTGGCTTGTGTTTTCCGGTGACAAGCCTGCCCCACGGCATCAATGGAAGCTAAAATACCGGGGACGGTCTGATGATCGACGGCCAGTAGCGGAAAGCCCAGGGCTTTGAGCTGATGACTGAGCTGGATTTGTTCACCGCGCAGGATGACCAGATCCGGCTTGAGGCGCAACAGGGCTTCAGTGTCCGGATCCACATACCCACCCACTTGAGGCTTGCGTTGGGCCGCCTTGGGGTATTTGCAGTAGCGGGTCACCCCGGCCACGTGATCTCCTAAATCCAGGGCATACAAGACTTCCGTAATGCTGGGTGAGAGTGATACGACCCGTTGACAAGCGCTATTGAGAGAGGTCTGACTTGCGCTTGGCAGCAAGGTTTTAACACAACCACTCAGGGTAACCAGTGTTAAAAAAAGAATCGCCAGCAGTGCCCTGACTTTGAAACAGGGGGAAGTTTTGCGAATGAACTGCTGGCGATACATAGCGAATGAGGGTGACTCTTTTTTAGTGAGGGTTCATTGGTAGGTTCAGAGCGCCCAGCGTAAACCGCCATACGCGGAGATACGAGGATTGCCGTAGCCTTTGACGGTTTCATACGGGGTGTCTAAAAAGTTGACCAAGCGTCCGTACAAACTGACTTGATCGGATAGGGCCAACTCCATCGCCAGATTGATCAGGGTGTAGGCTTTTAACTTCACCGGTTTGGCTGGAAAGGTAAAAAAGTCCAAATCGCTGCGCTGGCCGGTGTGGGTGATGTCCAGGTTGATGTTCAGTCGCTTGATGGGCTGGTAGTTGATGTTAAAGGAGGCTTTGTTGCGGGGACGTCGAAACAAAGCGTCGCCTTGCGTGCTGCTGGGACCCAGATCCTTGGTATCGGTGTATGTGTAGCTACTTCTCAGTTGCAAGCATTTGTAGGGCTGGCTGGTGATATAGGCTTCCAGCCCCTGCATGCGAGCCCGTTCCACATTGGTATAGGCGGTGGAAAACAGCCCGGTGGGGCGGAAATCAATCAGGTTGCGCACCTGATTCTGAAACAAAGTGGCCCCCACTTGCATTTTGTTCCCCAGCAAGGCTTGTTCCAGGCCGAGATCCCAACCGGTGCTGGTTTCTGGTTGTAAGCTGGGATTGGCCCCAAAGGTGCCGTATAACTGCGACAAGGTGGGTGCTTTAAAGCCCGTGCCGATACTCCCTTTGATGCTGGTGCCGGTGCGTTTGACGGTGTAGATGGAATCGGCCCGGAAGTTGTGGTGTCCCCCAAAGCGGTTGTGGCGATCGTAGCGATAGCCGAGAGTCGTGAACCAGCGATCCCACAGTTGGATGCGATCTTGCACGTAAAAGGCCGTATTGGTTGCGGAGCGCAGCTGGGCGGCGCTGTTGAATGGGCCGAAGATACTGAGCGAGTTGTAATAGGAATCGCCCCATTCATGCTGCACGTTGAGCCCGGTGGTCAGGGTGTTGGTGCGATGCAGGCGGAAGTTGTTCTGAAAGTCAAAGTTCAGTAATTTCCCCCGGTAGCGATCGTGGCTTTTGCTGGAGTCCAAGGCGTCTGGCTCGTTGAAGTTTTCCCGACGGACATTGGTGAAGGCCAATCGGGTGATTTGCTCGTAGCGATCGCCCCATAACTTTAAGCGGGAGCTGCCGTTGACCGTCATGGTGCGGTTGGTGCCGGTGAAGTTGGGATCATCGCCGGTGTAGCCGCCGTAACTGTCCAAATCAAAACGGGATCGGGTGTACAGGCTGGACAAATCCAGGGTCAGGTTTTTTAGCGGGGTGTATTCGGTGCGGGCGGTAATGGTGGTGTTATGGTAACCATCCGGTTCCGCGTTACGGTAAAAGGTGCCAAAGGAGTTGATACCGTAGCGGCTGCTGGCTGCGGAAATTCCCCGCACGTCCTGCCGGGTGATGTGCAAGAAGGTTTTCAACTTGTCACTGTATTGGGCACCCATCCCGATATCTTCTTGCAGGGTTCCCTGTGCCCCGGCGGTGACCTTGGCGTACAAAGTCGGTTTGCCGGGTTCGCCTTGCCGAGTGATGATGTTAATGACCCCGCCCATGGCATCGGAACCAAAAATGCTGTTTTGAGGGCCCCGCAGCACTTCCACACGCTCTACGGCATCCGGGCTGATTTGATCCAGGTAGCTATAGGTGCGGTCGGGGGAGATGGGATCGTTCATACGCACCCCGTCTACCAGCACCAGGGTGTGACTGGCGTTCATGCCCCGAATAAAAATGGAGGAGGTGGCACCCAGATAGCCATTGCGCACCACGTCCACGCCGGGCACCTTGGCCAGCACTTCGGTGAGCGAAAAGGGCTGCATTTGTTGAATCTGCTGCCGGGTAATGACGGTGGCGGAAGTGCCGGTCTGATTGCTGGGAATGCCAATTTTGGTGGTTTGCAGTAACAGGGGCGCGGTGGCAGAGGGCTCCAGAGGGGGGAGAACATCGCCGCTGGCGGTGGCTTGCGCTGGGCCTTCTGTTTGACCTCCTGTCTGAGCAGAGGTTGGCAGGCTCAAGTCCAGACCGTCAGAGGTCTCCGTTTCTAAAGCAATTTCTTCTAGCGGAATGCCAGATTCTTCCCCCTGGGCGGTGCCCAGCACACCGGCACTAAGTAGTAATATTAGTCCTAAAGCGACGGTGCGGGCCTGTTGATTGATATGGAATAAAGAGAACTGATAGTCTGTGAATTGAAGCGATAACTGAAACAAAATGGGGTTCCTTCCTGCGTCAAAAATTACGATGAGACAGGCCAGACTCAAACAGGCTGAAACTCCGCTAGAAATGCAGGAGTGCCTGAAGGGTGCGCCTTGATATGAACTGGATCAATATCCAAACAGCCCCACATCGGGGGAACCCACTAATCAAACTCGAAATGGTGCGCAGACATACTCATTATCCTCTTCGTGCTCGCAAGAGTGTAAACAAGCTCCCCCACGGTGTTCTGACTTTCCATTGTGTTTTAAACGCATTTTAAACACATTTTAAACACAGTAGATTCACAGTTGCGGCACAGTCCCGGAGTTTCACCGGGTTTCCCGAATATAGGACGAGCCTGATAATAAAAACACAGAGGTTGTGTTAACGCAATCAGTCAGTTATCGAGAAGAAATTGGGTCAGAGGCTTGGCTGAATGCGCTCCAAATATTTCCGTACATGAAGAAAAGGTTTAATCAGCGGGAAATTACTCTACAATAGAAAAGTTGTAAAAAGTTTTGTTGATTCAATTCCCCAGTTGGCTATGATTTTTAAACTTTTAAAGGCTGCGTTAATGGGCTATGCCCTCTATTTCGTGGTCGGTGCATTTGTGGCTCCCCATGCCGCACACACCCATCAATTTGAGTTGGCTGATCAGTACTACGGGCTTTTTGCCGCATCTTGCCAGCAACAAGCCAGTCGCTCTTTTTGGCTGGAAGGATACCCTTTAGCCTTGTGTGCCCGTTGTCTGGGTAATTACATTGGATTTATATCGCTTGGGCTGCTCTGGTTGATCAAGCCTCAGCGGATTACCCCAAAGTTATTTCTGTTACTGTTGGTGCCGGGATTGGGTGAAAAAATCGCAGAATATCTGGGTTGGGCGGGCAGCAATGAAGCTCGCTTGGTTGCCGGGATGTTTCTGGGAGGAGCCATTCTGTCCGGGCTTGCGTTGATTTGTCATTTTGTTTGGAGGATTTGGAATAAGTATGAACGTGAAAAAATCAGTTGCCCTGGCGCTTAGTTCTTTGATTGTGGTTTCCGCCGTTTTGCCGGCCTTTTCGGGTCAGGCTTCTAAGCCATCCAAAAAGCCCATGACGGTTCAGGAGTTTGTGAAAACTCACCCCAATATGACCGTGGAGTATCGTTACAGCAAACACAACGCTCCCCAAAGCGATAATTTGTTGGCTGCCAATAAAGTCAAGTTACCCGCCAATAGCCCGGTCATTTTGCGGCTGAACGATACGATCCGGGGGAATGATTCTGCACAAGGTTCCACAATTAGCTTTACGGTAGTCAGTGATGTGAAAGTGGGCAGTGAAGTATTGGTTAAAGCCGGTACCCGGGCCAAAGCCCAAGTGTCCATGGTGGATGACAGTGGTTTGATTGGTCAGGGTGGCAAAATCCAGATTTCCGACTTTGGGACAACCGCTGTGGATGGTAGTTTTGTGCCGCTTCAGGGTTCTTTGTCTGAAAAAGGCAAGGAAAAAGTGGTGCTGTCCGTGGGGCTGTCGCTCTTTATCTGCCCATTGTTCTTGTTGATGAAAGGGGAAGAGGCCACTGTTCCCGCTGGTATGGAAAAAACGACCTACACTGCAGCCGATGTTGAAGTGAACCTGACCAATCAATAAGTCTTTTCAATAGTAAATCCCCTGCTTTTCTGACACGAAAGGCAGGGGATTTTTAATGGTTAGATTACTGTTTTTGGGAAATGATTTTTACCACCAACTGCGACGGGGGGCAGGATGATTCTTGTAGTATCCCCACCGATTGCCCGGCAAGTAGGCGACTCGGCCTGGACGCCACCAGTTTCCCTGAGGGAGGGGCCGGTAATACCGGGGGCCTTGGTTTTGTCTGTAATTCCATGTGCGGGTGCGCCAGCCGTCCCGGTAGCCATCCCGATAGTCATCTCGGTCATGGGCAAAGGCGCTATTGCCGAAAACGGTCAGTGCTAACAGGCCCAATGCGCCAATACCGAGCATTGCTTTGCGATTGAACCCGCTCTTGATTAATTGTTTCATCGTCCATCTCCTCCTGAATAACAAAATTGTGTTTTGCGAAGTTAAAAACTACCAGCGGAAGCCATTGCCACCAAAGGTGCCTTGGCGTTTCAGATATTCATACCCGAGTCCAGCCCCGGCACCAATAACGGCGCCCTTAATGGCTGTATCGGCCCGGTAACCATCCTGACCCAAAATGCCGCCAATCAAGGCCCCGGCCCCACCACCAATGGCTGCTTTTTTCACATAGGGATGCCGCTGCCCAAAGGTACCCCAGTTCTGGTTGTACCGAGAATCGTAGTAGCGGTTGTACCCCCTGTACCCCTTGTCGTGCGCTTGGGCAGGTACCAGGGTGTTGGCTGCCATGATGGTCAACAGGGCAGGTACGGCCAACAGTTTGAGTTTAGAAAGACGTTCCATTTTCATAGTGCTTTCTCCTCTCCCAATGTGTGGGTCTTGGAAATTATTCTCACATCGCTATTACTCTGCAGCAGATCAAAAAGTTTCGGCCAATCGGAAATAATTTTTTGGAAATGCGAATATTTACAAAACTTCACTAAAAATGAGGGATCTATGACGGACAGGGCATCTCAAACTGGATTGCGGCGTTTATGATAGAGGGTGTTACCATCACTCACAAGATAATGGTTTTACCTTCATCACATTTACTACCCGGGAAATTGCGATTTTATGGCTTTGGTTCCTTTTTCACTGCCCAGCTGGTTCGATTATGGCGCCACGTTTTTGTTTGCCATGGCAGGGACGTTGCTAGCGCTGCGCAAGGGGTACGATATCGTGGGCGTGTTTACGGTGGCTTTTGCCGGTTCCGTGGGGGGCGGTCTCATTCGGGATGGCCTGTTTCTGCAGCAGGGTCCACCGGGGATTACCACCAATGGCAATTACCTGATTCTGATTGTATTAGGCGCCCTAGTTGGGGTTTTGTTTCAGCGGCGAGTGCCTCGTTTGCAATTACTGATTGAAATGGTAGATGCCCTGTGTTTGGGTGCTTATGCGGTGGTGGGCTGCGATAAGGCCATTTTGGCCGGATTGGCCATACCGGCGGTTGTGCTGGTGGGGGTGATCAACGCCGTGGGCGGAGGCATTCTTCGGGATATCCTGATTCGGGAAGAGCCCTTAATCTTTCGTCCGGGACAGTTTTATGTGGCAGTGGCGGTGGTGGGCTGTCTCACCTTTGTATTACTCAGCCAGTTTGTTAGCTGGATTGGCCACTTTGAGGCCGGACTAATCAGCATTGCGGTGACCTTTACCTTGCGGGCGCTGGCCATCCGGTTCAACTGGCAAACCCCCAGCTTAACAGTCCCGCTCCCGGATCCGGAACCGATGGGTATCAGTCTGGAAAAATAATGACTGGGTGCTGGCGTTAAAGGGTTTGTTGCCTGCTTAAGCGTTTCCACCACTGAGCAGACTAACCACCAAACGGCGCTGATTGGGGCTGTACTCCTCAGCCTTTAAGGCTGGATAGACCGTGCCACCGGAGGCGCCTTCGACGGTTTGTCCCAGGTCGTTTTGCACAAAGCGAACCCCTTGGGCCATGTCTTCCTGAATCATAGTCTGGACGCTCACAGTCAGGGCATTCAGGGCTTGCAGATTATCCGGGGCGATTTGGGCCACCCGAATGGCATCGCCCAAAGGCGCTTGCAGATCGGCCAATCGCAAGCCCAGGAAGCGGATATTCACATTGCGAAAAGCAGGCTCCCAAGCCGAGGCCAGCTTGAGTGCTGTGGCCGTTCCGGTCAATAAGCCACCCCCGCCAATGGGGGCAATAATGACCACCTCTTCATACGGGTGCTGGCCCAGTAAATCGCCAATTTGGGCTAATAGTTCCAAGCCCAGGGTGCCTTGACCGGCCACCACCCAAGGGTCGTTGTACGGATCAAGATAAGCCTCATCCTGTCCCTGGTTGGCCATGGCCCAAGCCCGGGCTTCATCGAAGGTGCTCCCCTTAAATAATAAATCGGCCTGAACACCGTTGGCATTCAGACCGTCAATTGCTTTGCGCAGTTTTTCAAGTTTAAGGGCGGCGGTGTTACCGGGGACGACCAGGCGCACCGCCTGCGGGAGAAGGAGTTCCGCAGCCTTAAGCACACCCAGGGCATGGTTGCCGGTAGACACGGTGAGAAACCGTTTGACGTGGTTGCTTTCCATAAACTTGGCCATGCCCACAACCGCGCCTCTTAACTTATAGGCACGGGTGGCGGTTTGATCTTCCCGCTTGTAATACAAATGGGGCAGCAGGGTGGATGGGGTCAAGGCCGTCAAGGGCGCTTGGGGTTCCCCACTATTGGCCAAGGCTGGGTTAAAACGAGCCAACAGTCGCAGATTATCCCGATACCGATCCAGTATACGGCTGGCTTCCAGAATTTTGGCGTATCGGTGCACCAGCGGCAAATAAGACTGTATGGATAACCCCGCCGGAAAGCCCGGCAGCCTAATTCGTCCGTCCTCATCAATGGCCGGAATGGTGCTGGCCGCTAGATGGTTCAGGTCGAATTTCAGGTAGGCGTTTGGGCTTTCCAACATGGGTCTATCTCGCTTTCTTGATCTAGTTTTTATCCCGATTGACCAGCTTATTGCCAGACAACCAGCTCATCATGCCACGGAGTTTGCGGCCAGCCACTTCCAGCGGATGCTGGCGGTCGGCTTCCACCCGTTTTTTCAATTCGGGCATACCGCTGCGGTATTCTTCCATCCATTCGCGGGCAAATTCGCCGGACTGGATTTCAGCCAGAATTTGTTTCATGGCCACTTTGGTGTCGGCGGTAATCACCCGAGGTCCCCGGCTGACATCGCCGTAACGGGCCGTATCACTGATGGAGTAGCGCATGTCTTCCAGACCGCCTTCATACATCAAATCCACGATCAGCTTCAGTTCGTGCAGACATTCAAAGTAGGCCAATTCCGGAGGGTACCCGGCTTCAGTCAAGGTCTCAAAACCGGCTTTGACCAAGGCGGCAGCCCCACCGCACAATACGGCTTGCTCCCCGAATAGATCGGTTTCAGTTTCATCTTTAAAGTTGGTTTCAATGACCCCGGCCCGACCAGAACCCAGACAGGCCGCGTACCCCAAGGCCAATTCACGGGCTTCGCCAGTGGCGTTTTGATGCACGGCAAACAGGGAAGGCACCCCACGATCCCGCTGGTACTCAGAACGCACCAGGTGACCGGGGCTTTTGGGGGCAATCAGGAATACGTCTACATCGGCGGGTGGCACGATTTCGTTGTAGTGAATGCTGAACCCGTGGCTGAAAACCAAAGCCTGACCGGGTTTGAGTTTGCCTTCAAAGTATTGTTTGTACACGGGGCCGTGTTGCACATCGGGAATCAGGAACATGATCAAATCAGCCCACTCGGCGGCTTGCTCCAGAGAAATGGCTTCCAGACCGGCTTCCTGAACCTTGGCCTCGGTGGCGCTGCCAGCTCGCAAGGCGATTTTTACAGTGGCCCCGGATTCTTTCAGGTTTAAACTTTGTCCGTAGCCTTGGCTGCCAAAGCCCACCACGGCCACTTTTTTAGCCAGCAGTTTGCTGCGGTCGATGTCTTTATCGTAAAAAATACTCAGGGTTTGGGGGGCGTTAAGCGTTGTGGGCATGGGCCATTCTCCTTTGGGGCTGATCTTGAATAATATCGGATACGAACAGGGGGGTAATGTTAGACGCTTCAGCGCTGTTCTTCGCTTCCGCTGCTGGTTGAAGGGTGTGCGCTTTTAGCACGTAAACTTGCTTTTGCAGGAATTTGACCAGTTTTTCAATGGTTTTATCTTCCTGCGTTTCAAAGGTCAGTAGAATTTCCAGTTGATTGTTTTCGCACAGGGCGGATGCCATCCGTTGGGGAATGATGCCCCGATGGGTCAAGGCGCCTAGTACCCGATCCAGGGCCCCCAGGCGGTTTTGGGTCAGGCAGTATAAGTGCTGCGAGCCAGAAGACTGGTTGGGATCAGTCATTTCAGAACCTCTTAAATTGTGGGTTGGTGATAATTGCATGATGTTTTGAATCTCTTATATTGTTTGAATCTCGTTTATTAAAAATGAGCTGCTACTACTCTTTTATTCTTCGACGAGCATGTCCTCATTGGCCCCGCCTGCTGGCACCCACGGATAGACATCCGCTTTTTCCCGCACCCGGAAATCAATCAAAACCGGGCGATCGGTAATGGCATAAGCTTGCCGGATCACGGTGTCCACATCCTCGGGACGCTCCACCACAAAGCCCGCGCAGCCGTAGGCTTCGGCCAGCTTCACGTAATCGGGAGAGGTCATTCTGGATTGAGAAGGGCGGTTCCAGGTTTTATCCTGCCACTGGCGGACCATGCCCAGATAACCGTTGTTGATGATGGCTACTTTGACGGCCAACCCGTGATCGCGGGCCGTGGCCAGCTCTTGCAGGGTCATTTGGAAGCTACCGTCTCCGGCGATATCAATGACCGTTTTGTCGGGGAAAGCCGCTTGCACCCCAATGGCCGCTGGAAATCCAAAGCCCATGGTGCCCAATCCGCCGGAACTAATAAAGCTGCGCGGGCGATCCAGATTGAAGCGCTGAGCGGCCCACATTTGATGCTGGCCCACTTCGGTGGTCACAAAGGCGTCTTTGGGTAAGTGGTGGAAAATGCGATCCAGCACGAATTGCGGGGTCAATACGCCATCCAGCATTTGCTGATTGTTGCGTCGTGTTTTCCAGCTCTGGATGGTTCTGAACCAGTGAGAGCGATCATCCAGAGAGGCCCGAAATTCGCTCATGTCATCGGTTTTGGCCAGTAGTTGCTGAAAAATATTTTTAATATCCCCCTGCACTGGCAGAAAGGCTTCCACGTTTTTTTGCAAGGTGCTGGGATCCAGATCGATGTGCACGATTTTGGCGTTGCGGGCAAAGCGATCCGTTTTACCGGTTTGCCGCTCTCCCAACCGATTGCCCACGATGATTAACAGATCGGCGTTGGCAATGGCGATGTTGGCCCAATACTGGCCGTGCATGCCACAAAAGCCCAAAAACTGAGGATGACTGGTGGGAAAGCCGCCCAGACCCATCAGCGAGTTGGCTACGGGTAAATTAAAGCGCTCGGCGAAGGCCTTGATTTCGGAATGTGCCCCGGCGTTGATAACCCCGCCACCGGCCAGTAGCACTGGCTGCTTGGCTTCTTGTAACAGCGCCAAAACGGCATCCAGATCTTCAGGGGTGAATGATTCTTCTACCGTGTAACCGGGCAGATCGATGCTGGCCGCTGCGTAGTCAAATTCAGCGGTGGCTAGCAGTACATCCTTGGGGATGTCCACCAGCACCGGGCCAGGACGGCCTGTGGTGGCCACATGGAAGGCTTCCTTGATGGCTTGTGCCAAATCTTCGGCCCGTCGCACGATGATGTTGTGCTTGGTTACCGGTCGGGTAATGCCCACAATGTCAGCTTCCTGGAAGGCATCGTTCCCAAGCAAGGAAGAGGGCACGTTGCCGGTGAAGGCCACAACGGGCACGGAATCGTAATAGGCATCGGCCAAGCCGGTCACCAGATTGGTGGCCCCAGGGCCGGAGGTGGCAATAGCCACGCCTGCTTTGCCGGTGGCTCGGGCATAGCCTTCCGCCATGTGGACGGCCCCTTGTTCGTGGCGCACCAAAATGTGGTTCAAACTCGGAAATTCGGGCAAAGCTTCATAAATGGAGAGGATGACGCCACCGGGCATGCCAAACAGGGTGTCCACCCCTTCAGCCACCAGACAGCTCAGGAAAATTTGCGCCCCGGTTAATACGGCGGGGTGTGGGTTGCTTTCGGAAGCAGCGGAATTGCTCCACTCAATTCGTTCACTACGCGCGGCCATAACACCCTCCTTGCATGGTAATTCGGGTTTGGGTGTTGGCGGTGGTGGCAGCGCTCAGGGCGAACACGACCACCTGGCTAGGGCGGACGACAGTGGGTGGTGTGCCCAGCAGGAGGACGACCACGCGGTTCAGCAATTTGGAGATGGCTTGGAAGTTGCTGAAAGTGTGTGTGGTCATTGGGCGACTCCTTTTTAATTGGCTGCTGATGGATTATTGATAGGTTGGACTAAAACGTAGTTGGAATACTGGGTGTTGGCCTTAAAGCAAAACCGCCGGTCCCTGGGGGCCGGCGGTTTGTTGAATCTGTTGTTCTCGTTCTGAACAGGATTCAAATCCCACCGGCAGGGCCGCTGAGAATGACTACGAGAATAATGACTACGCTGTTCAGAATGTTCATAAGAACGAAAGTAAATTCCGTACTAAATAATGAATAAAGTGGAAGGTGAACAAGCTCACATTTGCACTTTAGTAGGTGTCATCATAACACATAGCTCAGGAAAAACAATCAGGGAAAATAATCTGATACTTTTATTGACAGGAATAGAGACTTTTTAACTTGGGAGCTGCAACAAGAATGATATCGGGCAAAAGATTGGCGAATGAAAACCGGATGTGTACAATAGTGACAGCGTTTTGAGGCGAGGGCGGCTTGGATTAGTATTACCAATGCATTTTTAGGAGACATTTTTTTGAGTCAGTTTGAGTCAACATCTCAGGATGTTTAGGCCAGTCCGCCCGGTTTATTTTTTAGAGAGTGGATTTAGAAAAGGATAGAGAGAGAGAGAGCGTATGCCAAATTTTTCACCGCCAGTGCCGGGGATGGGTCGAGGGGGCAACAATGAACCCGGATTGGCCCTGATGCACCCGGGCGATAGTGGTAATGCCGTGCGGGTCATTCAAACCCGCTTAGCCCAACTGGGGTTTCATCAGGGGGCCATTGACGGCACCTATGGTGCCATTACCCAAAAGGCCGTGGCCGCTTTTCAACGGTCCCAAGGGCTCTATCCCACGGGGCTCGTCGATCATCATACCCTGCGGGCCTTGGGTTACGAGGTCGATCCGGCTGCGCCTCCGCCTTCCCAGTCCACGCCCTCGATGGAAGCGGTGGCCAAATTATTCCCCGATGCGCCCATTAACAACATTCGCAATTATTTGCCCTTGGTACTGCGGGCGCTGGCTGAGCGAGGCCTGAGTGATAAGTCCATGGTCTTGATGGCTCTGGCCACCATTCGGGCGGAAACGGCCAGTTTTGCCCCCATCAGCGAGTATCAGTCCAAGTACAACACCGCTCCCGGTGGAAGGCCCTATGCCCTGTACGACTTTCGATCCGATCTGGGCAATAATGCACCGGGCGAAGGCGATCGCTACAAAGGACGTGGCTTTATCCAGCTGACTGGAAAGAACAACTATGCCACCTACTCCCAAAAGCTGGGCTTGGGAGACCTGTTACTGCGTCAACCTGATGCCGCCAACGACCCGGTCATTGCCGCCCGTGTTTTGGCCGCCTTCCTGAAGGATAAGGAAGGCACTATTCGTTCCGCTTTGGCCAAAGGGGATTTAAAAACCGCCCGGAAGTCGGTCAATGGGGGCACCCACGGTCTGGATGCTTTTACCCTGACCTTTCAAAAAGGGGCCGCACTGCCCAATCTGGCCTTCGCTTAATAGCGTGGGCCAACCGCAGATGAAGTTTCCGCTCACTCTGCGGGCTGTGTTTAATGGCTAGGGCAGAATCACCAGCACCATAAACGGATCGTATAAGACCAGGGCATGCTCGGCCAAGGCCAGCTTGATGTCTTCATCACTCAACGATTCGGGATGCTCATCCAGCGAGGCTAACGCTTCAAACACGTTGTGCTGACGCAGCAGGTGCAGGGTCTTTTCCTCGTTTTCGTTGCGAGGTTCATACTGACGGAGCTGTTCCAGCGTGGCCTCAGCGGCAGCGCCACTGATGTTGTGCAGAATGTCTAGCATGCAGTGGGCTTCCAGACGCAAGGATGGCTTGCGTTGGGTGGGTCGAATCTGCTCATTCTTGTGATCATCGACGGCATCGACGGTGTCGATCCCGTGGATGGTTTCCGTATCTGGGTGAGAAGGACCGGACTTGAAGAACACGATGGGCGCGGAACCATAAATAGAAGGGTTCCACAGCAGGCTGGTTAAAACACGGAGCGCTTCCGGTGTCACCAGGCCATCGTTGGGTGCGGCGATTTTTTCCAGCACCTTGGAAACCGTGGTGGTTTGCAGGAAGCGCAGGGCTTCCAGTTGACGTCCTCGCAATCCACTGGCAATGGCGGACATGGCCATCAAGGCATCGAAAGGCATGCCAGCCTGACCGGGTCTGATTAGTAATTGTAAGGTTTCCAGTAAATCCTGGGTTTGTAGTTGTCCAAACCGGGCGGTTGGTGCGCCAATCAGTGGGCGCGGTGCTGCGGGTGCTGGCAGCGGAGATCCTTGCAGGTAGTTGAGATCCTCGTTGGAGAGCCGCAGGGAGTCTTTGGCCATTTGGGCGGCCAGCTTGACATCCCGGGCGCTTAAGCTGTCCTTCACGCCGTCCATTTTGGAAATACGCTCAAAGACCTGTGGGTTTTTGCGCATAAAGAGTACGAAGTCTTTTTCTTCCTGGCTCAACTGAGACAGCGGCAGCGCTTTGAGTTGGTCAAAGGTCAGGGTTCTCAATCGAAAACGCTGAATCAGGTTCAGAATAGCTCGGGTACTGATGTCTAGCCGCGTGCTTTCATACCGACTTGGAAAGCTGGAAGCTGTCTCCACCGGAGGCTTGTTGACCGGCGGAGGGGGTAACTCCGGGCTGGCGTTGTTTTTTTCCAACGCAGATGCTGCCGCTTTGAACAGACGAGACCTTTCAAAGGGGTTGATGGTGTTATCGGGTCTATCTATGGGTGACATCGGCATGATGTAATAAAACCTCTGCGGTACAAAATCTGTTGTGCAATGACGAAGCGAAAGTGCTTTGTTCCTGACTACTTTAATAAAAACCAATGAAGAGAAAATATTGTATGAAACTCACGCCAATATTGTAACGCTTCCATTTTTTTTTACCATTTTTTTTTAAGAATGATCGGTGTTATTTTAGGAGGATTCTCTCTGCATCGTTCTGAAATGACCCTGTAACCCCCTGAAAACGAGGCTTCTTCATGCTCCCAGCGAACCTGACTAATACGGTTTCTTCGGTGCCAGCTCTCATTCAAGCTTTGGGTCTGGAAGCCCATGACGAGGGTGGCTATTTTCGGCAGTTGTACCAGTCGGACTGGACATTGCAGACGAATCGGGAAGGGGAATCGCGTTATGGGTTGAATACCATTTATTACCTACTCACTGCGGATAGTCCGAAAGGCCACTTACATCGCAATCAATCGGACATTGTGCATTTTTTTCATGCCGGGCATCCGTTGACCTATTTTTTGGTGAGTCCGGAAGGCGAATTCAGCACAGTGGTCATGGGACCTGATCCCTTGCAGGGACACATGTTTCAATTCACTGTACCCGGTGGTTACTGGAAAGCCTCTTTCCTGAGCGCCGGTGCGTTTGGGTTAATTAGCGAGGCCGTTTGCCCGGGGTTTGATTATCGGGATCGGGAGTTGGCCACCCCGGTTTTAGTGAATGAACGGTTTCCTCAACTGGCGGAAATCCTCAGTCCTTATGTGCTTTCTGCCCACCCCTAGACGCATGTAGCAATAGATTGAGCCGGGTTGCGCTGACTCTGATGACAGGTTGTTCTGGTTTTTGTTTCCCGCATTCGTTTATACTGGGCTCGGTTGCATGCTTTCTCACTCCGCTGTTTTAGCGCATTCCAATTTTGCTTTTTTCTAGTTTGCTTTTATCTATCTTTATATCTGTCAGGAAGGATTTGATTGATGTCCCCCAACGATTTGAGACACAAAAGCCGTCACGTGATGGACGGTCCTGCTCGTGCCCCACACCGGGCTTTTTATCGGGCCATGGGGCTCAAGGATGAGGACTTCCAGAAGCCTTTGGTGGGTATTGCCACCACATGGAACGAAGTGACGCCCTGCAATATCACCCTGCGAGATCAGGCGGCTCACATCAAGCGGGGAGTGGACGCCAATGGCGGGATTTCCCGTGAATTCAATACCATTGCTGTAAGTGACGGCATTGCCATGGGCCATGAGGGCATGAAGGCTTCTCTGGTGAGCCGTGAGGTCATTGCCGATTCCATTGAGTTGGTCATGCACGCACACCAGTACGACGCCTTGGTTGGCGTTGCCGGTTGTGACAAGTCCTTACCGGGCATTTTGATGAGCATGGCTCGTTTGAATGTGCCCTCCCTGTTTTTGTACGGGGGCACCATTATGCCCGGCCGTTTGGGTGGCAAGGATTTGACCATTGTGGACGTCTACGAGGCAGTTGGCGCCTTTACCACCGGTAAAATTACGGAAAAAGAACTCTACGATATTGAATGTTCGGCCTGTCCGGGGGCTGGGTCCTGCGGGGGACAATTTACTGCCAACACCATGGCTTGTGTGGCCGAGGCCATGGGTATGGCCCTGCCCGGCAGCAATGGCTATCCTGCTCTGGATCCCGGGCGGGTGGCCGTGAACGAGCAGTGCGGTGAGGCCATTATGCGCCTGTTGCAGCAACATCTTCGCCCCAGTGAGATTATGACCCGCAAGGCCTTTGAGAACGCCATCCGGGTGGTGGCCGCCACAGGTGGATCGACCAATGCTTGTTTGCACCTGCCAGCCATTGCTCATGAGTTGGGCGTTGACTTGCCCTTGAGTCTGATTGACCAGATTTTCAACGAAACACCCACACTGGCCGATTTAAAGCCGGGCGGCAAGTACGTGATGAACGATTTGTTCCGCATTGGCGGGATTCCCGTCCTGTTGAAAGCCCTGCTGGATGCTGGTTTGCTGCACGGAGATTGCATGACCGTCACCGGGACAACCATGGCGGAGAACTTGAAGGATGTTATTCTGCCCACTGATCAGGATGTGGTCTATCCGGGTACTTGCCCCATCAGTCCTACCGGCGGCTTGAAGATCCTGTATGGCAACCTGGCCACAGAAGGGGCGGTGGTTAAAGTGGCCGGTCTGAGCCGTCGGGTGCACCGAGGGCCAGCCAAGGTCTTTGATGGTGAGGAAGCGGCCTTTGCGGCCATTCAGCGTCAGGAAATCAAGGCCGGGGACACGGTGGTCATTCGGTATGAAGGTCCCAAAGGTGGGCCTGGCATGCGGGAAATGCTCTCGGTAACGGCGGCGTTGTACGGTCAGGATTTGGGGCAAGATGTGGCCCTGATTACCGATGGTCGCTTTAGTGGGGGAACCCGTGGACTGTGCGTGGGACACGTTGGGCCTGAAGCCTTTGTGGGCGGCCCCATTGCCCTATTGCGTGATGGCGACATGATTGAAGTGAACGCGGAGACCGGTGTGTTGTCCGTGGTGTTAAGCGATGCGGAATTGGCTGCCCGGAAAGCCCAGTGGCAAGCGCCTACGCCCAACTATGGCAAAGGGGTGCTGTGGAAATACGCCCAGCAAGTGGGGTCTGCCGCCACGGGTGCTGTTACGCATCCCGGTGGACTGGTAGAGCAGAAAGCCCTCAGCCCGGTATAACACGGAATTTTCTAAATTCAGAAAGCCCGTTCTTCAAAGGGAAGGCCGGGCTTTTTGTTGGAAAAATACCTGAAAAGATCTGATTTCTCGTGCGGTTGCTGACTAGGTTGCGGCTCAGCTGGATAAAGGCTGTCCGCCATAGGCCACGCCGCTTTCGTTGGTCAAGGTGCTTCGGATTTCTAGTAATTCCGGGAAAAAGCGGGTTTTGACGCCTTTTTGCAGCACCTGAGTGGCCAGCCCTTTTAAAGAGTGGGATTCGGTGCCAATGGTTCTGGCCACCAAGGCCATGTGATGGGCCCGCCATTTATGGAAGAGATCATCAAAGTCCATCAGCGCTTCAGCCAGCGTGTGCAGCTCTAGATGATTGTGATAATCCGTATAAATCTGGCGAATGCTGATTTGGCGGCGAACCAACAACTGATCAAAGGCCTCTCCCAGTTTCGGGGCCATTTCCAGTAGCCAGTTGAAGCCGGGGGATTCCATGCCGCTGCCCTGCCCCAGCACCAGCCGGATTTTTCCGTATTCCACAATGCTGATATGGCTGCCGATAAGATCCACTTGTTGAATCAGTATTCGCTGGCAATCGTGCACCAGCCGTAAGCTTCTGAGAGCAACCCACAGCTTGTCCTCGTTCATGGCCTGCACCAGATGCTTTAGCTCTTGCAGCATCAGCTTCATCCACAATTCAGAAGTCTGATGGGTGACCTGAAAAAGCAACTCCTCCGGGCTGGCCGATTCCGCCGGAGTTTTTTGAAGACTCAGCAGCTCCGGGGTACGCAGGTACTTTTCATAGTCGGTTTTGCCCTCCCCGATGGGAAAGCCGGGAATGTAATACCGTCCGGTCACATCCGGATGCGGATTGCTGGTGCTGGATTTTCCCGTTAACTCACTATCGAAAGGCTCACCCACTACGCACAGTTCCTTAATTGATGGAATGTGACCATTATCCAATAAAAATGGGCTTGCTTCAAAGGCGGGGCGTCTGAAAAAACAGGGTGGTTCCGCAGTGACTAGGGTTTTCCGCCGCAGCCTTTGCTCAATCGTGCTTGCACATCGCTGGCCTTGGGAGAACCCAGACTTTTTAATTTTTCCAACTGGGCTTTGGCGCGGGCCGTATTGCCCTGATTACAGTATTCAATGCCCAAAGCCACCCGGGAATTATCCAGGGCAGGATTGAGTTCCAGAGATTTTTCATATTCGGCAATGGCCAAATCGTGCTGGTTGGAGGATTGATAAGCCCAGGCCAAGGTGGCGTGGGGGTAAGGGTTTTTGGGATCCAGATCAATGGCCCGTTTGGCCTGCTCTTGAGAATCTCCCCAGCGTTGTTTTTCGGCGTAAACCCAGGCCAGGTTGGCATGGGCGCCGGCGTTATTCGGATCGAGAGCCAATGCGCTGATCAGATGGCTTTGGGCCTCGTCCCACATCTTTTGTTCAGCGTAGGCCCAGCCAATTTGCACGTGTCCCTGCACATTGCGGGCATCGGCAGCCAGAACGGTCTTGAATTCTTCAGTGGCTCCGGCCCAATCACCGGCTTTGGCTTTGCTATTACCAGCGTCCAGATGAGTTTTAATGAACTTTGCATCAGCCTTTCCGTCTGCGGGAAGGGTTGGAGTACTTGCGCTTTGGGAGGTTGCGCTTTTGTTTAAGAAGGGCAACTTTTCCAGAAGGTCGCAACCGCTGAAACTGGCACTGAGAAAAAGGGTAAAGAGGGCCAATAGGTAAGCGTGGCGCTTTTGCCATGTTTGCTTTAATGACATTTCGGTCGATACTCCCAAACCACTTAAGGGAACAGGCCAACTTGGCAAAAACCGATGAACCTGACTCCGTATGACTAACTTTATTGTAGGGAATTTCCCAGGGTTTGCATAAAAAGAGTGCTAAAGTTCGTTTTTTCGGCGGAGAACAACAAGGCGTTCGATGCCACGGCGGTTGTTGGCAGGGGGCCGTTCCTCAACGGAAATAAGGTTGAAATCGTTTGAAAAGAGGGCTTTTACCTCCTCCAGTGTAGTGCTGAACGGTGGGCCATCCGGTTCTTCATGCTCCCAGAAAATGCCTATGAGATAGCCTTCCGGCTTGAGCAAGCGGGTTACTGTTTTAAGGTAATCTGGGCGCTGTTTGGGCAAAATGGCACAGAAGCAGGTATGCTCCAAAACATAGTCAAACGGATGCGCATGGGGTGAGTCGGCATTGGCCAGCGTGAAAATGTCCACCTGCTGAAAATCAGCCCATTGGCTATAAAGCTGTCGAGCCTCCTGGACGGCGCTGGTCGCATAGTCGAATCCAGTGACCTGAAAGCCGTTTTTTCCAAACAGGGCGGCATCGTGACCACGTCCGGCTCCCAATACGGCTATGGAGCCCGGTTTTAAAAATGCGGGGGGATTTTTGAGGAGTTCCACAAAATGCGGAGAGGGCCCCGCCAGATCCCAGCCTGTGTTTTGGCTAATGTAGCGATTTTCCCAAAAATGAACATCCAGCATACGGTCTGGTCTAACTCTCTGAATTGGGGCGGCGTGCTTTGACCGCCGGTAACTGCCTGAGGGTAGCGTTATTTTATCATTTAATCGCTGCGATGCCTTGAATACAGGGTCCAGATTTAGCTGGAGCTTGAACTGGCCGGGCTCGCCGAGGGGGCTGGTTTCTTGTTGAGAAATTGGTAGCTGGCTGAAACAAAGTGCAGCAGTGCCAGGCAAAAGGCACCCGTGGCCACGGGGGGAATGGGCAACAGCATCACACCACCCACGCTATACCCTAAAGTCCACATCATGTTTTTCCGGGGCTGGTCAAACAGTTTTTGAATGATGGGCGGCGTTTTGGGAGCGTTAGTTTGATTTGCAGCCTGGCCGGTTGAGGACGTCTCAGAGTGTTTTCCCTGAAAGCGGACAGGCTGAGTGACCGGCCTATGTAGTGCAGGCGCAGCAGGGTAGTTCGGCATCTGTGTGTGCTTGAAAGCAGGCGATGCCGTTTTATGCTTAAAATCCAGTTGAGAACGAACGATTCCAATCCGAGTCATGGTGGAGATCTATACTTCTAAATTGTAAATGAAGCCACTTGAAAGGCTTAACAGAAGCCCTTACTTGAACCCTTCAAAAATACAACAAATAAGCGATTCTGACAAAAGCCTTGCCGCCAAGATGTTACAAAGGCTTAAAACAACGGCGGCAAAGGGCTTGAGCGGCAGGGGATCCGTCTTTATTGCTCTTTGCTTTTGAGAAAGGCGGCAAAGGCGATATCCATGAATCCTGCACCTACTAGGAAAATTCCTATAAATAGTGGATCGATGTTGCTTTCTTTAAACAAGGTTTTGGCCTGTGCCTGACAGATCAACATCCAGCTTCCCATTGCGAGTGGTAGTATCGAAATAGCCAGAAGTAAGGTGTAAGCGGGAATTTTTTTTTCGGGTTCGGGCATGGGTGTTCCTCCTAGTTCAATAATCAGTCATTTAACAGTGTTTAGTCCAAGGTGTTTAATACCAATGTTGAGAAGCCTTGTAAGGTCTCAAGATCCTGTTGCTGTTGTTGTGTCGGGCTCTTGATGGGCAGGGGCATCGTCACCGTGACAATCTTCCAGTCAGACTGCGGTTTTCCAAAGCGGGATTGCAGCACGGCTTTATACCACTGCCACCGACTAGCCGTAATGCCGCTATCCCATTGGTACCAGAGGGCCTCGTAATACAGCCTTCCCTCATACTCATACTGTATGACGGGAATGTGGTAAATCTGTTGATTTAAGTTCAGTTTTAACTGAGCCACCTGTTTGGGTTGAAGCCCTTGTCCCACAAGACATCCCCAAAAGTTATGAATATATTCAGGAGATTCACTTTGAAGCACGGTCAATAACAGCCGTTGGTTATTGCGATGATAAGCCCGGTTGATAATCTGGGCGCCTGCCAGTGATTTTTTCTCGGCTTCAGATAGCGCCAGTTCCGACCCTTGCCAGTTTGCCAATTGGTTGGGAACGGTTAAAGGCGTTTGCGTTGGATGCTTCAATGGCGGGTTTACAATCCAATGAAAAGCGATAACGCTGATGAGCACTAACGTCGTAATTCCGGTAATGAGTCTGTTTTTGAAGGGGCTGGCCAGGGGAGCGGTTGGTGTGGTTTGGTTCTTTTTTTTAGGTGGAAGTACGGCTTTAATCCAGTGTCCACTTTCCCAAATTAGATAAAACCCAATGGGCAACAGGACATAATCCAGATTGGTATGAATGGCCACGGCTTGATCGGCGGAGGCGAAATAGGCGACCAATGCAGTCAGGCAAAGCCGAATGCTGTTTAAGAACAAGGCGAAAAGCAGGGAAAGGGGTATGAGTAAAGCCAACTCCAGTGTTTGAAGTCCCTCAAAGATCTGTTTGAGTAGGCCTGCAAAAATAAAACCGACCCAGCTCTGGATGCCACTGCAATCGGCAGTGATTTCAAAGGTTTCCCCTTTAATGTACATCATGTTCTGGTGGTAGGTTAAAGGAATAAACAAAGCGGAAAACTGGGTGGCCAGCCAGGTTGATATCAGTTGCAGGGGCAGACTGATAGCCGTGTGAATTTCCGCGTTCACTACGGGGAGTAAAAAGGCTGAAAATAAAAAATACGGTAAACACTGTAAAAAGCGTCGAAAACCAAGTAGTGTCCAGCAGCAAAGCGCCAGAACACCCAAATAACTCATCCAATACAAGGATTTGACGTGTAAAAAATCAAACAGGACGTGAAACAGAAGTACACCGGATAACAAGGCAAGCCCTATCCAGCTGGTATTCAGGAGTGCTTGAAGTGAAAGTTCTTTCTCTTGATTGCGTTTGATAATACCAAACAGGGAAAACAGCAATACAAAGGCGCTTCCCAGTTGGATTAAATTGGAATCCAGCGGACGTTGCCACAGTGTTTGTACCCAGCTTGTCAGTACAGGCACGCTGAGAAGCAGCATCAGCACGGGCAGCAATAAGTATTGAATAGATATATTTTTCTGAAATTCAGAAATTTTCACAGGGCGGATTCTCTGGATGGTTTCATAAGGGCTAGAGCGCCTTTCAAAGGAAAGAGGGGTTCTGATTTATAGTAAATTCTTAAAAAAGGTTGACATTTATAAAAACATCGATCAACATTCAGATGAGGGACTCTTTCTCTCAGGCGACGTAAGAATGGAGAGACATTGCTGTGAACCAACTCTTGAGGCATGGAAATTTGCTGTGGGCAGTGACAGCGCTACTGATTAGCGTGTTTGCCCTCAGTGCCGATGCTGCACCTGGTAATGGAAATGGTAACGGAAATGGCAGCGACAACGGAAATGGCCCTAAAAAGACCCCCGGTCTGGCATTGGTTGCCATCGCCGCTTTATCATCCGCCAGTTATACGGGTTATAAACGGTTAAAAAACAAAGCGAACTAACAAAAAAAGTTCTTACGCGTTATGGCGTAACATCCTTTATTTAAAGGATAAAGTCTGCCTCTCCTTAAGACTAATATGAACATGACCGGTTGGGATCGGTGATTGACCGAACAACTTTCTATGGCCTGATGAGGTTGTAGCTCGTTTCTTCCCAAACGAAGGGTTCAAATTGGTCTTTTGGGAGAGCTGGACAGTCATGGACTCCATTTTTCTGGTTCTAAAGCGTCATCGCTGGCTGGCTACAGCAGTATTTTGCTTCTCGTTTCTGATTGTCATGCTGGTTCACTTTTTGAGTGCTCCCGTCTATGAGGTGAAATCCAGCGTTTATATTCAGCGAAAAATTCCAAACCAGTACCAGGCTTACGAATATGATGATACGTTGGACCATATCCGGATTTTAAAGTCCAATCTGGTTATCGACAAAGTTGTGAGTCGACTGAAAAAGGAGTTTCCCAGCCGCAAGGATTTGACTCAAAGCTTGTTGCTGAAACGTCTGAGAGCGGATAGTAATGTGAGTACAGAGCTGAATCAGGTCACCAAAGTGGTTGATCTGTATTTTCAGGATACGTCAGCGCATTTTGCCAAAAAAGTGCTGGACCACACTCTGAAATCCTATGAAGAGGCACTGGAGTATATTGCGCAGGAAACCCGCTTAAAGGGAATCGGATTTCTGAAGGCGCGTCTCGCTGAGGTGCAGAAAAATCGCCAGCAGTTGGCCGAAAACCTGAAGCAAGTGGAAACCTCCAGTGGCACGACTGATATTAATCTGAAAAACTCTGAGCTGTTTAAACTAAAGAGCAGTTTCACCCAGTTGTTGGGTACAACCAGCGCGGAAATTCAGGCCACGGAGAAGCAAATTACGCATTTGGAAAAAATATTGGGTTTGACACCCTTGCAGGTGCAGCGTTTGGTCAGTATTAAGAGTGATCCAAAGTTGGAGATCTGGCAAAAGCAATTGGCCATAGAAAAGGGAGAGCTGGCCAAGCTGAAATCGGCGTTTACAGATACTTACCCGATGGTGCTTGAGAAAGAGGATGTGGTTTATCGGCTGGAGCGTTTAATTAGTCAGCGAATTCAAACCAGTTACAGCCAAAATATTCATCCCGCGTCTCTGGTGGGAGAGGACAAAGCCTTTAGCGATTTGGACGTGACTTTTGGCAAGCAGTTGATTGAGTTGACCACCCAGCGGGCGGCTTTACTTCAACAGCAGTCTTATTATGAGAGTTATTTATCCCAGCTTGATGGTGGCTTTAAAGAAGTCGCTTTTGAGAAAAAGGATATGGATGACTTGCAATTGGCTTTGGATGCTCTGAAAAGCGAAGAGGAAAAACTTCAGAATAAAATTCAGGAAACCATTATGGAGCAAGCTAGTTTGCTTAATTTAGGGGCCTTTGTGGTTTTAAGCCCTCCGGTTGAGCCTCAAAAAGGCGATGCCGTCTTCCCCATCTCTTTGAAAACCACTTTACTGTTGGGGGGCATTGCCAGTTTTGTTTTGGCCCTGTCTAGTGTTGTGATTGCTGAATTCCTGGACCCCAGGATTCCATTGCTGGAGAGACCAGGCATAGCATTGGGACGTTTCTCTGGCCGTTCACATCGAACCACAGAAAAGTTGTATGAAGAGCTCACTCTCCTTTGTCAGAGCATGTCCCTTCAGATTCGAAAACGAA
Organism: Vampirovibrio chlorellavorus; assembly: GCA_001858525.1. Taxonomy (GTDB): domain Bacteria; phylum Cyanobacteriota; class Vampirovibrionia; order Vampirovibrionales; family Vampirovibrionaceae; genus Vampirovibrio; species Vampirovibrio chlorellavorus. The sequence goes on from LAPX01000005.1 coordinate 109,597, forward strand.
ACCTGCAGACCCTGTTTTTTATCTCACTGTTTGCGGGTGAGGATGCTCAATGTGCATTGCCCATTTATGCTGAAGCATCCAGTAAAAAGCCTGAGGCTTTTTGGCATGCGGGCAATATAGCAGGCGTTCTGGCTGGATTATACGCCTTTAAACATCCTGAACTGAAAATTCTATATTTTACGCAACGTTCAGCCGAACTGGATGGCGCGCTTTTGTTTAATCCGTTCCGAAATAAAACATTGGTGCTGAAACTGGGACGGTTGGAGCTGTATCGCTCTTGCAATCAGGATAACTTGTACTTGCTTCTTAGTGAAACTCTGGATGAAGGAACACTGGATCCGTACTTCTTAAAAAGCTTACGGGAGCAGCAAGGCTTTCAAGTGATCTTTTTACACCAGCTGATGCCCGCTAAAGACGGCGATCATCAAAGTGTCCTGCTACAGAATCGGGCGACCTTGATTCAGGATATCGCCGATGGGGTCATTCTGGGGCTTTCAAAATCTGGCAGTGATGTCCGCCAATTGCATTTTCTGGAGTCATCGATTCAGCCTGAGCAAATTCTCGGGAATATTGTATTTCCTTAAATAGAGCTGGAAAAAATAATGCCTTTGATTGAAAAAAAGCACACTCAAAAATCAATAACCATTGTTTGTCTGCTTGGTCTGATGGTGTTTTCCAGCATTCAAATGGTCTTGGCCGTGGAGAGTACACAACCCAGTACCAATGGGCCCTCCCCCATGGCGTTTTCCTCAGGACAACCGACTCGCAGTCCGGTGCCCTTTGTGCTGAATTCCTTGAAAAGCACCTCATCAGTTGTACTGACGGAGAAAGATTTTTCAGCGTGGTGGACACACTTTTTGTCTCAAAATCTAAAGCCTTCTTCGGAAGGCACGCTGGAAAGTGCGAAGGCTGCGCCAGAAAGCACTCCGTCAGAGGATGGTTTTCATCCGGTTTCGCTCAATAAAAATGAGACTCGTCCTCTAAGAGCCCAAGCTCAGTGGCTGGACTATCATTTAAAGCCGGGAGATGTTATTTCTTTGCAGGTACTCAGTCATCCGGAGTTTTCTCTCAGGAATATTTTAATTGCACCGGATGGTACCATTGCTTTGCCGTTGTTAGGCAAAGTCACGGTCGCCAATCACAGTGTTGAAAGTTTGACTGACGTCTTAACTGAGGGTTTTGCCAAGTCTTTGCGTCATCCTGATGTAACCGTGTCATTAGACAAAATTGCCCCGCGGCGCGTTTATGTTTTGGGGGCGGTCAAAAAGCCCGGGTTATATTTACTGGACGGTCAGGATAATTCTCTGATCACACCGGCAGGGGTGAATCCAGCCAAGCTGGACTACCATCTCAGTACGGCACTTGTTAAAGCGGGTGGCTTGCTGGCCGATGCGGATTTGGCTCATGTGAAAGTCTTTAACCTGAACCAGGCTTCCTGTCTTGAGGCCAATATTGTGGAATTACTGGCCTACGGAGCCTTGCCCAATGATGTGTCTCTGGATTTGGAGGATGTTATCTATGTCCCGCGTCTTGAGGATGCCCAGTGGAATCACCCTGAGGTGCTAAAACTATTGGCCAATAGCAATTTGGGTCAGGACACCTATCCAATTCGTGTCTATGGTTATGTGGCCCGTCCCGATGTTTACCAGTTAAGTCCCACCGAAATGACGTTACAGAGTGTGCTGGCAAAGGCTGGGCTTGATATTGACAAGGCCCAACCCAAACACATTATTGTTGCCAGAACGCTACCCAATCAACAAATGCTCGCTTTAAAAGTGGATGCCACCAAAAAGGATATGATTCTGTTTCCCAACGATTCGGTCATTGTGTCTAAAAGCAACTGGAAGCATTGGACCAAGTCTGCTTTCGGAGCTGCTGCAGCCATTACTCTGCCTGCTGCCAATATCAAATACATTCTGGATAATACCAACGCTATCACGCCATGATTCATCCGCATTACCTACCGAGATCGACTTTCAATTCTTTGACATTATTTGCCATTTTGGCCGTGGTGATTGTCTTGCTTTGGACTGTTTTTTTTCAGTCCGCATTTTTGATTCAAGCCTTGGGACTGCCACACAAAATTCATCTTGTTCTTGGTTTTGTGTTGCCACTTGTGCCGTTATTCTGGTTTTTGAGCTGGAATAATAGTCGACTGTGTCTGGTTATTTATACGTTTCTCATTTTTTTTGGAGACGCTTTTTCGGCGTTGTGCGCACCGGCCCTGATTGCTGCCACCCTGCCCAACTGCATTCATTTAATGCTGCGATGGCGAACCACACGGCTACGCTGGTTGGTGGCGCCTTTGTTGCTATTGGGATTTATCTACTTTTTTGTGTCCATTGCCATGGGGTCGGTTGAAATCCCCGTTCAGCTGACCAATCGGATGCAATTTGATCCGGGGTTTCCAGCGTTGTCTTTAGGCTGGGGCTCTTCGCTGCTGGGATTTACCATTGTCTATCCCCTCATTTATATTCCCTGCTTGCTTTATGATCTCAGTTTCAACCATCCTGTTTTCTTAAAGCGTTTTCTGTTGTGCTTGAGTGTGGTATTTAATGGCATCCTGTTGTACGGGGTACTTCAGTTTATACAGGCAGGGGGAATGATTCGGGTCTCTTCCATTATGCGTTTACCCACACGCCTAGGGCCATTTATTGTGGTCTTTCTGACGTTTATTTGTACCCAGTTGGCGTTAGCAAAAGGCAAAATAAAGCTCTACTGGATCGCTTCACTCATATTGAGCCTGGTGGTTTTGGGGATGACCCAGACCCGAATTGCCATTGTGGCACTGTTTTTATTGATGATGATGACAGTTGTGTCACTATTTGTCACTAAAAGCTGGCAGCAACTCAGGAATTTTCTTTTGGGAGGCTTGCTTATTTTAGTGCCCGTGGGGCTGTTGTTACTACTAACGCCAGACTTGGGAGAACGATTTTCCTCCAGTCAAATTGAGTCGGGCAATGATAGTCGAGAAAAAATCATTCAGGATTATCAAGCCGGTATTAATCTGGAAAATGTGACGACGTTTCAGAAAACAGCCCGGTTTTTGTTTGGGTATGGCATGTTTCGAGAGCGTCAATTGGCCCACTTTAACCTGCACGATACGCTGGCTTGCGCGTTATCTGTATTTGGCCTGATAGGGACTATTTTGTATTACATTCCGTATCTGCTGATTACCGCCGTGTTTCTGTTTAAGACTTTGACCACACCCGGTTTGTCTCGCAATATTTGCTATGCCATGGCTTGCTCTGCTTTTTTGGTTTTTTTCCTCACGGGGGCATTCCATAATAAACTGTACTCACCCATTGAGACCGCTTACATTTGGTTGGTGGCAGGCTTTGTAATGTATCAGGATTTGCCAGTTCTATTGGCTGGGAGGAAGCCATGACCTGCAAGAAAGTCATTTTACTGGCCCATGAACATTTATACGGTGGTGGCACGAAACAGGCTTTTTTATTGGCTGAGGCCCTGGTGACAATGGGTGTGCAAACGATACTGATCTCAAACGCGGAAAAAACCTGGCTGGGTCAAGCGATTCAAGAAAGTGGCTTACCCATTAAAACCTATTACTCCCACCAAATTGATCGAGCCATTCGCCCCTGGCAAGAACTACAGGTGCTTTTTTACATCATCAAAGTATTTCTCAAGGAAAAGCCTGATGTGGTTCTGGCCTCGGGGGTGAAATTGATTGGGTTGAGTGGTATTGCAGCCTGGTTATGCAACGTCCCTGGCCGGTTTGCCATTATTCGGGGGGAAGGCGCGCCACCGGGTTCTCCCACGCTAAAGATCATTTACTGCATGCATCGACTGCTGGCCCTGTTAGGGACCCGCTATATTACGGTGTCTGAGTATATTCGACAGCAGATGATCATGCACGGTATCTGCCAGCCGGATCGCATTCACACGATTCACGACGGTATTCCGGTTGCAGCGTTTAGTGCCCTCTCTGGGACTGTAAATGCTGACTCCACTGGCTCTTTTACGGAAGTCTGGCAGTTGCCAGAAAATGCTTTTAAGATTGGCATGGTGGGGCGCTTTGTGGCAGGGAAGCGTTATGACTATTTTATTCAGTTTATGACGGCCTTATGTCGGGAATTTCCTCATGTTTACGGGTTTTTGATTGGGGAGGGAGCCGATCGTCCTCAACTTGAAAGTCTGATTCAGGCTTCCGGTTTTGCAGATCGCATTTTGGTGGCGGGCTACTGTGCTGAAATGACCAAAGTGTATCGAGGCTTGGATTTTACAGTTTTATTCACCGATTATGAAGGATGCCCGAATTCCGTTTTAGAGAGCATGGCCGCCAGTGTGCCGGTTTTGGCCTCCAATGTTTGTGGCATTGGAGAAATTCTATCGTCTGGGCAGAACGGGTTTTTAGTGACGCATGGAAATATTGAAGAGGCGGTTGACTTGATTAGAAAGGCTATAGACAATCCAGAGCTTTGCAAGTCCATGGGGGAGAATGCGCTTCACTCGGTTTCTGCCCGTTTCGATTCATCCCGTAAGTTACAGGAGTTGGTTTCATATTTGCTCACAATGGGTACTTCCTGATGGAGAACTTTGATTAAAGTTCTCCGTTCCATTGCCGATAATGACCCAAGTAGAGTAAAGAAAGCGATTGTTGGGTGTTGAAACATGACGATGTCTGAATTTTCTGGTATGAACTGCCTGGTCACGGGGGGAGCTGGCTTTGTCGGATCACATCTGGTTGATGCCTTGGTATCAGCAGGACATCGGGTGACCGTGTTTGATAATTTATCAACGGGTAAGCGTTACAACATCATGCATCACGGTGCCAATGTTGAATTCATTCAGGATGATATTCGCAACATGTCTGCTTTGGTGGCGGCTTGCCGGGGAAAAGATATCATTTTTCATAAAGCAGCCATTGCCTCTGTGTCTGAGTCGGTTCGAGATCCTCAAAGTAGCTATGAGGTTAATATTCTAGGAACCGGAAATCTGTTTGAGGCCGCAGGGCAGGCCAATGTCAAACATTTGGTGTTTGCCTCCAGCGCTGCCGTTTATGGACCGGTAGAGCACACTGAATGCCATGAGGGATTGCTGACTCAGCCAGCCTCGCAATATGGGTTGAGTAAACTGGTTGGCGAGCAATATGGGCAATTTTATTCTAAGTTTAACGATATGCAGGTGACCTGTCTGCGATATTTTAATATTTACGGGACCAGGCAGAGTCAAAGTTCTGACTATGCCGGTGTGATCTCATTATTCATTAATAACTTGCTGTCCAATAAAAATTTGACGGTATTTGGAGACGGAAAACAGACTCGGGATTTTATCAACGTGGCGGATGTGGTGCAAGCCAACCTGAACGCGTTAACCCAAACCGGACAGTATCAATTTGAGATTATGAATATTGGAACCGGTCAAAAATTGTCTCTGCTGGAGTTGATTGACGCCCTAAGGGCACTGCATGACAAGGGTTTTGAGGTAGAGCATCGCCCGGAGCGCCGCGGTGAATTACGGCACTCTTTATCCAATATTGATAAAGCCAGAAAATTGCTTGGCTTTTCGCCTAAAGTCCGTTTTAAGGATGGACTCTCTGAGGTTGTGGCGTATATTCGGCTTCAAAAAGAGTCCTCATATGACTCTTTGCAGGCTGGGGAGCCGTTGATTTACAGTCCGGACAAAGCTTGCAACGCATAGGTTGATTGAGGAGTTTGCCGTTCTGATGGATGCGTCATCTTATCCCAAGAATACTTCCCTTCCTGAGCCCGAGGTAGAGTCGGAACGCTTTTTGCTGGAGTATATGCCGTTTACTCCCTCTGTGGAGTATCGTCGCTGGTATGGGTTTAAACGTGTGTTTGATCTGGTTTTTGCCAGTTTTGGACTGATTTTTTTCGCACCTCTGTTTGTATTGATTGCCATTGCCATTAAATTGACCTCATCGGGGCCTATTTTATTCCGTCAGGAGCGATTATCGATTTATGAAAAGCCTTTCACCCTGATTAAATTTCGTACCATGATGGATAAGGCGGAGGCGCAAACGGGTCCCACCTGGGTTCAGGAGGATGATGAACGAATTACGCCCATCGGACAGTTTTTACGTAAAACGCATGTGGATGAACTGCCTCAGTTGTGGAATATCTTACTTGGAGAAATGTCACTGATTGGCCCACGTCCTGAGCGTCCTGTTTTTGTAAAACGATTTCGCGATGAGGATGTTGAGAATTATAGTTGCAGGCACTTTTTCCGGCCCGGCATTACGGGATATGCGCAAATGAAGAATCCGAATCCCACGGTGGATCAGATTCAGGAAAAAACCGATGCAGATCTTTGGTATATTACCAACTGGAGTGTTAAGTTAGAGCTTTGGCTGATGCGCCAGACCGTGGTTTATTTTAGCAGATCGCTTTTGAGACTGATCTTGAGAACCCCCAAAAAATCACATCATTTGGACGCCCCTTAAATTGAATTCTTTAAAGCAATTGCAAGCGTTTATTCATCGTAATCAGCCATTGAATGGTTGGCAATGGTTGGTGTTAATAATCAGGAAAAACAGCGCCCAAATGGCCATTTTACAATTTTTGGTGGTGGGTCTGACTTTCTTGAAAGAAATTGTTATGACGGGCTTTTTAGGGCTGGTCCAATTTATGGATGCTTATACGCTGGTCAACAATATTTTGATATTCACCAGAAGTTACTTCGAACAGCTGGGCTACGGGGCGCTCATTCCGGCTTTGAGCCAGTCTGCCACAACTGTATCGTCTCTGGATGAGTCGGCGGGTGAAGCACGGTTTTCGCAGCAAAAACTATTGGTGGTCCTGCTTAATTATGCCCTTCTGTTTACAGTGGTGATTGGTGGGGCTATTTGCCTGTTTCACAAGCCCATCGCCTGGTTGATTGCCCCAACCTGGTCCGATGAAAAATTACAGGACTTACTATTGCTCACCTGGTTGGTTCTGCCCTCCTGCTTTATGTTCCAGGTGGCTGAAATGTTTCGGGTGCTGTGCATTCAAGAGAAACGCTTTATTCTCTACCAACTACCCAGAATTATCAGTCTATTGTTATTTGTTTGCAGTTTTGTGATTTTGTTAACAGTCATGGGGCCACTGGGACTGGTCATTGCCTTACCAGCCTCTCAATTGGTGGAATTGTTGATCTATTGTATAGGGCTGAAAATTCGTCCGCAGTGGGCTTGGCGAACGCCTGGCTCTGCGTCTTTTTTACGAAAAGTATTGCCGGTTAGTTTGACCTGGGGTGTTTTTTCCTTGAGTGCGCTGGTTGATAATTTCTTTTTGAGTTTTTTATCTACCGGTGAGCCCAGTGCCTTTCGTTATGCCTATGTGAGTGTGTTGATAGCGGGTAGTCTCACGGTTGTGAATTTGCAAATGGTGAAATTGGCAGACTTGAATCAGGCCTGCTTGGAAAAAAATCTGGAAAAGGCACTTGCCATTTTAAAAAGCGCCAGCGCTCAAATCATGTTGTGGAGTTTGCCCTTGATTGTGGGTTCTGTCTTGTTGGCGCCATGGTTAATCAAAATTATTTATGAGCGAGGGGCCTTTACGCCTCACAACACTTTTTTGGTGTCCCAGTGTTATCAAATATTGATAGTAATGGTGCCTTATACAGCCCTATGGCGCTTAATTAGCAGTTGTTACTATAACTTGGGCCTGACAAGGCCATTGCTGCTGATGGGGATTGCTTTGCTATTCTTGCGCATTGGTATGGATTGGCTGGGTATTCATTTTTATGGACTGCAGGGTATTTCCTGGATGGTACTGATCAATTCCTATTTATTATTAATGGTGTTGAGCTGGTTTTTATTCAGTGCTAGAAACAGACTTAAGGTCTAGAACAGAGGTTGAACCTTTCAGCAAGGCCTATTGCCGAATAATCAAATCGCCCTGAGAGTCTATGATGTATTCTTTTTGCTTGGCAGCCTCAGTTAGTTGCTTGCGAAGCACTTTATTAAAGTCATTAGCTTTTTTGATACCACCCTCGGCAAAGGCATCGGCCATATTCTGCAGGGTTTCTTTCTCAACGGGCGCGTTTAATGTCTTATGAATTTCAAAGTAAGTAAAAACACTATCCATGAGGTTTAGGACCTGTTTGGTCATTTTGATCTGATCATTTTCAGGTAATACGTAGATGTGGTTGACGGCCTTTTGAGTGGATGGATTTTTGTCGTAATTCCGTCGTTTCTTTTGTGACTGGTGGAGTCCCAAGACTTTGTCGCTACCCACGGATTTGAGGTCATTCATTAATTGTGAAACTTTATACTCTTTTTCTGCCACTTTAACGACGCAGTCTCCAATGATGGTCTGAACGTCGTTTGGCAGCGACGCTAAAAAGTGAATTGCTTTCGCCAGCTCTGGTTTCTTATCGTGCCACCGTTCGTGCTTTTTAGTCACGTCACCACGCTCCATACCACATTCCCGAGATCAGATCATAACAGTTGTTAGGGTGCTTAAAATCCACCATCGGGAGGAGTCGGGGAGTGAGCGCAAGTAGGGCTGTTGTTTAGCGGGATTTTTTTTCCACAAAGCCGTTAACGACTTTACCCAAAAACTGGCTGCCGGGGTAAACCACAATTTTTCCATAGCCGCTGTCAAATTGCACTTGCCCACTCACAGTGCTACCGTTCCGAAGTTCTAGAACATTAATGACAGGCTTATTTTCGATTTTCTTTTTGCTGGTTGTGCTGGCCGGTTTACGGCTTGTGGCAACCGCGGATGGATCCCAGCCTGGCCCATAAACCGTAGGGGCTTCCGGATTGGTGGCCTGGTAGGCTTGATAACTGCTTGGCCCTTCCCCGGACACTTTCAGGCCATTGACATAAATACTTTGCTCTGGAGTGATGACCGTGGTCTGGTTCAGGGCACCCTTGATGGTAAAGCCGTTGATGGCGGAAAGTCCGGTGGCTCCGACCCTCACGGTGGCCACATTGTTGCCACCAATGACGATACCTGAACCCAGATTGTTATTTCGTTCGGAAAACAGAATGTCAGTGGCTTTACTGTCATCCAGCGTGGCCAAATGACCACCCAGCGAAATCAGCCCATTGACTTCTGAATGCTCAATGGCCACTTCGTTTCCGGCGCTGACACGTTGGGCGACACGGGCATCATGCAGGGTCACATCGTGCCCGGCGGCAATATTTTGAATGACCTGACTGTGAATAATTTCGGCATCATGTCCAGCGGCAATGTTTTGCACTTCCGCACACTCATTGAGCGAGATACTTTTCCCTGCGGAAATATTGCCACCAATAGCGCAGTTATTACAGGTAATATTTCGTCCGGCAGCGAGTTTGCCTTCCACTTGTACAGAGCTCAGCATTAAATCGCGTCCCACGGAGGCTGAGGTAATAGATTGAGAAACCATTTGTAAATCAGTGGCACTGGTGTAGTGGTTGCTTCTGGCAAAGGCGGGTGTTGCACACACTAGTGAGAGGACAAAGGTGAGCAGGAGGCTTTGAATTTTTGAGTTCATCAGAGACATACGTGTTCCCCTAGTGTGTCGGCTTGAAAAGCGAGTGCCGAATTTCGTTACAAGCTAACACAACCCAGCCGATTTTGCACCGCTGTGAACGGTTAATATACGCATTATTTCTGTCTGCAGGGCTTAACGTTAGAGGGGGAGATTTTCCCAGTGCATCGGCTTGGGTGAATGCTGGGCTGGTGTCTCAGGAGTATGGGACGAACGTTGTTCACTGAGCCTTTCCGCTTCTTGAAGCCACTGGACCACTTGTGCGTCTGTACACTGGGGAAAGCGTTCATACCAGGCGCTGACCGCATCAAAACTTTCCGGTTTTTCCAGGCAGATGATCTCATCCACTTCATACCGAAGCTGGCTCAATAAAGGACGAGTCCCTACGGGAACGGCGAGGACTACTTTGGCTGGCTCCAGAGCCTTGATGGCTTTGATGGCTGCCCTTGCGGTGGCCCCGGTAGCCAGGCCGTCATCCACGATGATGGCTGTTTTTCCGCTGAGCGTGGGAAATGGCCGACTGCCTCGGTACTGTTGCAATCGTCGGTTTAACTCGATTCTGGCCTTTTCAATCCGGGGGGGCAGCGCGTCCGCTTGCAGTCCCAGCATGACCAGAACATCCCGGTTTAAAATCAGAACATTTTCTGGCCCTACCGCACCTGCGGCAAGCTCCTCGTGTCCCGGTGCGCCAATTTTGCGAACCACCAGCACATCCATTGGTTTTTGCAGACGGCGAGCCACTTCAATGGCCACTTCCACTCCACCTCTGGGCAGGCCGAAAATCAGGCAGTTTTCTCGCTGATAAGGCAATAAGGCTTCTGCCAATTGACGTCCGGCATCGCTGCGATCTTTAAACACCATGAAAAGCCACCTCTCTTGAAATTCCCAATGAGCGGCCATCATAGCAATTCATGGTGTTCATGCCATTCCACAGTTCGGCAATAACTGGATGATTTTCGAGCGTCTAAGCCTGAGGTCGCATTATCCGTGCAGCTTGTTTAGCAAGTTGGCTACTTGAGCGCCCAGTTTCTCAATGGCTGCCTGCTGTTTGGCATCTTTTAAATGACCTTCTGGGGTAAAGACTTCATGGGCTTTGGATACTGCCACCTGCTCCGGTAATACCAGCACCCCGATATTTTCCAGGATGGTACGGACGGGCGTTAATCCCCGTAAGCCACCCAGTGCACCGGGAGAGGCACTCATGAGGGCGCATACTTTGCCTTTAAAACAGGCCAGCGGAGCTTCTCCCTCCGCAGGGCGAGAGGCCCAGTCTATGGCATTCTTTAGGACGGCGCTGATAGAACTGTTGTACTCCGGACTGGCAATTAGAAGGCCCTGATGAGAGAGCAGCAAATCCTTAAATTGTCTGGCGTTGGCTGGTAAGCCTTCGGCCTGTTCCAAATCTTCGTCAAATAAGGGCATGGGAAGCGTCTTTAGATCCAGAAAAGTCACTTGAGCACCGGCTTTTTCAGCGCCCAGTCCCGCGATTTTGACCAGTTTTTTGTTGTAGGATTCGGTGCGGGTACTGCCGGCAAAAATTAGGATGCGGGGTGCTTCGCTCATCGGTTTGGGCTCCTTTTTTACCTTTATTTTGAACCTTTAAAAAATTATAAGATTCAATCTGCGTTATTAAAGCATATCCTGCCTGAGCTTGTTTGCTGACTAGAATGTCCTACTTCCGATTTGGGCTGTACCTTTGCGGACGTGGATTTTTTTCTTTATGATGAGCTTGTTTTCAATTTTTAGAGAGATAGAGGGAAGCGTTATGGCTAGGACTGCTTTGTGGACATGGTTAAAAAAGTTAACCACAGAGGCCCTGACGCAGACGCTGGAGACTCCGCTCACCCGGCGCCAGTTTTTGAAAACCTTATCCGGTACGGCCCTGACGGTGGGCGTTACCTCCTTGGGGTTAGCACAGGCCCAGAAAAATACGGCGTCCGATAAAGGGCACCCCGCGGTTGCTGGTGTTCAATCTAACAAAGCCAGGGTAGTCATTGTGGGTGCTGGGCTGGCCGGCTTGGTCAGTGCTTACCGCCTTACCCAGTTGGGAATTTCCTGTGAACTTTATGAGGCCAGCCACCGGGTGGGAGGTCGTGTGTTTACCCGGCGTAATGTGAACCGGGAAGGCATGTTCGTGGAGCTGGGTGGAGAACTGGTAGACACCAACCACGAGGCCCTGATTGGATTATGCCAGTCCCTGAACGTACCTTTGGAGCGTTTCCCTGCAGCCGGTGAAGGTATTCAGTCTGCTTTGTTCATTAATGGTCAGGATGTTAAGACGGAACAGGATGTCATAGAGGCCTTTCAGCCATTGGCCAAAGCCTTGGCCAATGAGTTAAAAAGGATTTTTCCCGATGGGGAAGTGCGTATCCCTACTTATCAGGACCCCTGTGGGGCGGAGTGGCTGGATCAGATGTCTTTACAGGCCTATCTGGATGGTTTAAAAGACGTACCGCTTTGGCTCACGCGGGTGATTAAAGCCGCCTATACCGGTGAATATGGCCTTGACCCACAGGATCAATCCGCCTTGAATTTGCTGCTCCTGATTGACCCGGAAACCAGTGAAGGGTTCCGGATGTTTGGCGAGAGCGATGAGGCCATGCGTATACAGGGCGGTAATAGCAGCTTGGTGGATGCTTTATATGCCGCTATCCGTGGGAAAGTTCCTGTTCGCTATGGCTATAAATTAAGCCAATTCATTGATGATGGGACGTCCTTGACGCTGACTTTTCATCACCGACGTCGCAAACGCACGGTGAGTGCCGAGCAAGTCATTCTGGCGACCCCATTCTCGGTCCTTCGACACGTCAAAGGGATCGAGACACTGGGCTTATCGGAACGTAAGCTGAAGGCCATCCAGGAGTGGGGCTATGGCACCAACAGCAAGCAAATGATGCTATTTAACAACCGTTTCTGGCTGAACTCCGCAGCGCCATACCCTGCCAATACCGGGGAGTTGTTCACCGATTGGCCTAGCCAGTGCTATTGGGAGACCAGCAGGCTGCAAGCCGGAAATCAAGGGGTTCTGACCAATTTCCTGGGGGGGAGGGCCGGTGTTTCCGCCGATGGTAGTCAATGGCGCAAGGCATTAGCGGACTTGGAGCAACTCTTTCAGGGGCAAGCCACTCGGGAGTTCACAGGGCAACAGGTCTTAATGAACTGGTCCCGTCATCCCTGGGCCAAAGGAAGTTACAGCTGCCCCGCTCCAGGTCAGTACACCAGCTTGATGGGGGTGGCTGGTGAGCCTGAGCTGAATGGACGGCTTTTCTTTGCGGGTGAGCACTGTAGCGTAGACTGGGCTGGCTTTATGAACGGGGCTGTGGAAAGCGGTTTGGTGGCCGCTGAGCGCATCGTGGGTTCTGAAAGTCGGCTTCAAGCTGGTTTGAATCTGGCTTGAACTGTACTTGAACCATTGCTGTGCTTTGGTTAAACTGGGCTTATACTCAGCAGATTCTGGAAACTGGTGTTTTGACTCCGGCGTGCGGTTAGTGAACTGACCGACATACTAAAGCTTGATTTTGGGTTTTCAGGGAACTAAAATGCTGAAATTATTCTACTTTGCTCATCCCCCTCAGGAGAATTCATTTTTATGCGTGAAGCAGTCCACCCTCAATACAACAAGGTAAAAGCCACCTGTGTGTGTGGAAACACCATTGACACCGGTTCTGTGCTGTCCGAAATCCGTTTGGACGTTTGCAGCGCTTGCCACCCCTTCTTTACCGGTACCCAGAAGATTATGGATACCGAGGGACGGGTTGAAAAGTTCAAGAAGCGCTACGCCAAACCCGACCAGAAGTAGTTTTAAAACGCAACCGACCCACCCTGCTTGCGGGCTAAGTTGGTTGCGTTTTAGTTTTTACCCTGTTTAAAGCCTTTAAAGCCAGAAAAAGCAGAAAGAATCTGAGTCTCGCACGTTATGAAAGGTCTTGAAAGTTTATTAGAGAAGCTGAAAGAGGTGGAAGTCACCTACCATCAGCTTGGGGATATGTTGTCGGACCCTGCCGTGTTGTCCAACTCTAACAAATTGCAGGAGATTTCAAAGAAGCGGGCCGCTTTGGAAGACACCATCGAGGTGTTTGACGAGTGGAAGCAGAGCAACGCCGATTTGGCCGACTCAAAGGAACTGCTCAAAGGCGAAACCGACACCGAGATGCGTGAATTCCTGCACTCGGAAATTCAGAGGCTGGAAGAACATTTAGAGGCGCTGGCGCACCGTCTGCACATTCTCTTGCTGCCCAAGGACCCCAATGATGATAAAGACATTATGCTGGAGGTGCGGGCTGGCACTGGTGGCGATGAGGCCAACATTTTTGTGGGCGATTTAATGCGCATGTACTTGCGCTATGCCAGCACGGTGGGTTGGCAAGCCAGTGTTTTAAGCAAGTCCGAGAATGAAATTGGTGGCTTTAGCGAAGTGGTCATTGGCATTAAGGGGCAAAATGTATACAGTGCCCTTAAATATGAATCGGGCGTGCACCGGGTTCAACGGGTGCCTGTAACCGAGTCTCAGGGCCGGGTGCATACCAGCGCGGCCACTGTGGCTGTTATGCCGGAAGTTGAAGACATCAACATTGAAATTCGTCCAGAAGATATTGAAATCATTACGGCCCGCAGCGGTGGCGCCGGTGGACAGAACGTGAACAAGGTAGAAACCGCCGTCAGATTGTTCCACAAGCCGTCAGGCATCCAGATTCACATGACGGAAGATCGCAGCCAGCTTGGAAACCGCACCAAGGCGATGGCTTTACTGAAGGTGAAGTTATTTGACCTGGAACAGCAAAAGCAGCAAAAGGAAATCACCGATTTGCGGCGCTCACAGGTGGGCAGCGGGGACCGCAGTGAGCGCATTCGTACCTATAACTATCCTCAGGATCGCTTGACTGACCATCGCATTGGACAGAATTTTTCCTTGAGTCCAATTATTGATGGGGATTTGAGCGATTTGCTGAATCAGTTGGCTTTGGCCGATCAGCAAGCTAAAATGGAAAAACTGGCAGAAACATCGGTTTCCTAAAAGCGGGAAATGACTCTGCCGAATCGTTCCTTCCGGGAGCTTTGCCTGGAACGTCAATTACTCGGGGAATGCACGGCATGAAAACTCCAGTCCAGCTAACCAGCGATCGCATTCAGGACACCTTATACGCCTTTATGCGCAGCCAGATTTTGTTCACTGCCATTGATTTAGACTTATTTAGTTGCATTGCAGGCGGGGATAATCAACTGGGGGCTTTGCAAGAGCGTTTGGCTCTGGATGAGCGTGGCTTGCGCCTGTTACTGAATGGTTTGGTTGGTATTGGCTTTTTAAAAGTCTCTGCGAGTGGGGTGTATACCTTGCCAGAAGATGTAGCTCACTTCTTGGTGAAGCCAGAATCCACGTATATTGGCGGCATGGTGCATCATTGCAAGTGGCTGTATGAGAATTGGTCCATGTTGACCGATGCGGTCAGCTCCGGACAGCCCGTGGGTGGTGCCCAAAGCTTGGCCCAGCTGGAGATTTACTTCTCTGAACTGGTGAAAGGCCTGTATGTGTCTAACTACCCCACGGCCCAAAAATTGGCTGGGATTTTAGAGATTGGTTCTGCTTATCGCAATCTGGAAATTCTGGATGTGGCCGGTGGCTCTGCGGTTTGGTCCATTGCCCTGCTGGAAAAAGACGCAGGCAGTCAGGCCACGGTGCTGGATTTTCCCTCGGTCACCCATGTGGCAGAAAGTTACGTGGAACAACATGGCTTGAGTGACCGCTTTCGTTACTGGCCGGGTGATTTGGAAGCCATGGACCTCAATGGCGCCCGCTTTGATGTTGTAGTGATGGCCCATATTTGCCACATGTTGGGGCCAACAGCCAGTCAAAAGGCTTTTCAGAAATTGAAAAAAGTATTGAAACCCGGCGGCAGATTGGTGATTGTTGACTTCGTGCCAGATGATCAACGCTCTAAACTGGGATGGCCCTTGGTTTTTGGTGTGAATATGCTTATTACGACCCCGGAAGGCGATGTCTTTACTGGGGGTGAATACAAACAGTGGCTCCAGGCCGCCGGATTTGAGCAGGTTGCTCTGCAGGAGATTGATTCTGATGTGACCGTGGTCATTGGTCAGGTGTAAAGCACTATAAAGTTCTGAAGGATTTCGGTTTTAGCGGTTGAATCTCAGGGGCAAGGGTGTTATATTTTCCTCAGTTTCCAAGCCGGTGTGGCGAAATGGTAGACGCAGTCGACTCAAAATCGACCGTAGCAATACATGTCAGTTCGACTCTGACCACCGGCACCATTTAGTTTTAAGCTCCTGACACTTTTAAAAACGAAACAAGCTGTTTCCCCTTTAAAAGCGTCAGGAGCTTTTATTCTTGAGAGAACAAGGCTGCAAAGGCCTGCTTTGGATTGGACTAGAGGAGTATTCTCTGGGGCAAGCACTTGAGTCGCGTAGAGGTTGCCTAGTAAAAATGGGGATTGGGCTTTCGCAGGCGAATTTTAATATGCGCCTGCGAAATCAACAGAAAAACCAGGCATAGTATCACTAGTTGGTTAATGATGTCTGAAAGGTCATAGTTCTCAATCAGAAGCTTTAAAATTTCTGTCATGGCGACCTCAATATTTCCAATATGTATATATAAAAACGATATAGCGTTGAGAATTGCCATCTTCATTTTCTTTCGGAGCTTTGATTTTCATCTGCAAAAAATGGCGCTCGTACCAGTGCCCCACTAGAGGATTCAAAAAGTTTGACGAGAGAGCCCTTAACATCCGCCTATCAAAAACGGGAATACTGAATATGGGGGAATCGGTTTCTTTTAGAACAAATTCATAATGACCACACGAAGGGAATATCTCTGTGGAGAAAATAGCGTGCGTAAAAGGTATACATTGCATTGGTTGACCTGTATCGCTTTGGCAAACAGCCTGTTGTTTTCAGCAGGGGTGCAGGCAGAATCCGAAAAAGCCGCCAACCTGACCGTTCAGGATCAGGGAACGACTTTACCCGTTAGCCTGGTGAAAGGGCGTGTTACCAATCAGACTTCCCGTTATATTTTGGGTCCGGGCGATAAGATTGCCTTGAAAATTCGGGATCTGGATCAATTTAATCAAAGTGTTACCATTCGCCCCGATGGGTACGCCAGCATCCACCCCTTTGGCGAACATCGGCTCTCCGGGACAGACTTGCAGAGTCTGCAAAACCTGTTGGTGGATGAATTTAAATTTTATTTGTTGAAGCCCCAAATTAGCATTAACGTGGAAGAAATGCGACCGGCCATGATTTATGTCAACGGGGGCGTAAAGCGACCGGGGACGTATCAGTTTAACCGTTCCACATCCGGTGCCACATCGGAGGTGGCGCCCGTTCAGGAAGGCATCGAGATGACGCTGACCAATGTACTGGGCAAGGCCGGTGGTTTCACCCTGAACGCCGATGTCAGCAATATACAGGTGGTGCATGCTTCCACCGGGGTTACAGAAAACTTTAACCTGCTGGAATTCCTGTCCCATCAGGATAATCAGACAGATCCCCGACTCCTGCCGGAAGACAAGGTGATTGTCCCTGAAACGGAACACACCATGGATCAGGTCACCTTCAAGCTCATTAGCAGCTCCACCTACTTCCGGGAAAAATTTCCGGTGGTCGTGCTGGGTGCCGTTCAAAAACAAGGGGAAATCCAGCTGGATCCCACCAACAACACCCTCAATGCGGCCATTGCCCAAGCTGGTGGATTCGTGGCGGGCTTGTCTAAACGAGATCTGGTTGTGGTGCAGCGTCCCGGCAACAAAGGCGGTTTCAGTCGCTGGGTCGTGCAGCGGGATAAATCCAATCTGGAGCTGATGCCCGGTGATGTGGTTTACATTATGGACTCCAAAGTGGCCCGCACCGAGCGGGGCGTGCGATTCCTGAGCGGCATTATTCAGCCCTATTTCCTGGGCGCCTCCGGTACCAACGTATTGCTCAACAGCCTGATCCAGTCACCCTAGCCTGATAGAGAAAGCACTTATCACATATGCTCTACCCCATTATTCTGTCGGGTGGCTTTGGCGGACGTCTGTGGCCCACCTCAAGAACACATCGTCCCAAGCAGTTTATCCCGCTCATTTCAGAAAAAACCTTGCTGCAGGAAACCTTAATTCGTCTGGCGGGATTGAAAAATCTGGGTTCCCCCACCTTTATCACCAATGTCCGGCATCGCTTTATTGTGGCGGAGCAAGTACGGGCCATTGACCTTCAGCCGCGCCGGATTTACCTGGAGCCGGTGGGAAGAAATACTGCCCCCGCCATTGCCATTAGTGCGTTTGACATCGTGGAAAACCATGAAGACGGCCTGCTGCTGGTATTGCCCTCGGATCATGTCATTTTAAACATCCGCAGTTTCCATAAAGCCATCCGGGAAGCCACAGTATTAGCTAATCATGACTATCTGGTTACTTTTGGCATTTTGCCAACCGCCCCCAAGACCGGATACGGCTATATCCAGCAAGGCGAACTGCTCAAAAACGGAACCCAGGGCAAAGGGTATCAGGTGGCCGCTTTTGTGGAAAAGCCCAACCGGCACACGGCCCAAAAATACGTGGAAAGCAAGAATTACCTTTGGAATAGCGGGATTTTCATGTTCAAAGCCTCCCGCTATCTGGAGGAATTAAAAGCACACGCCCCGGCAGTCTATGAGGCCAGCCAGAAAGCGTATCAGCAGGCACGTCAGGATGTTGACTTCATGTGGCTGGACGAGGATCTCTTCAGCCAATCACCAGACCTTTCCATTGATTACGCCATTATGGAAAAAACCAGTCAGGCTGCGGTTGTCCCGGTGGATATGGGATGGAGTGATGTCGGCTCCTGGGGGGCCTTATGGGAAGTTGTGAACAAGGATATCCATGGGAATGCGGCGCTTGGGAATGTTTACATGAAAGAGGTCTCCAACTGTTACATTAGATCTGACAAGGAAATCGTGGCAGCCTTGGGGATTGATGGTTTAATTGTAATAGATACGGATGACGCTCTTTTAATTGCCCATATGGACAAAGAGCAGGAAGTGAAAGACGTTTTCAAACGGTTGATGTGACAGGGAATTCCGAATAAAGCGAGGTCTGGAAAAAAATTACGAAGTACACGGCATTATTCGCCGTGCCAGCAGCTTTAACACCGGTCGTATCGATCATCTGTACGAGGACTCTTTTCAGCCCGATGCGCGAATATTTCTGCACTACGGGGATCTGGCCGATGGTACTGTGCTGCGCCGTATTCTGGAAAAAGCCCAGCCCGATGAAGTTTATAACCTGGGCGCTCAATCTCACGTTAAGGTTTCCTTTGAGGAACCTGAATACACCGTGGATGTGGACGCGCTGGGGACTTTAAGGCTACTGGAAGCCATTCGGGATTACAGGGACCGCACGGCGCATGATGTGCGCTTCTGTCAGGCCAGTAGCTCTGAAATGTTTGGCAGTACCGCTCCCCCTCAAAATGAAAATACGCCCTTTCATCCCCGCAGCCCCTATGCATGCGCCAAATTATACAGCTACTGGCAAACGGTGAATTACCGGGAAAGCTACAATCTGTTTGCCTGTAACGGCATCTTGTTCAACCACGAAAGTGAGCGACGGGGAGAGACTTTTGTCACCCGAAAAATTACCCGGGCTGCCACCCGCATAAAGTTGGGCTTACAAGACAAATTGCGACTGGGCAATCTCAGTGCCCGAAGAGACTGGGGCCATGCCGCCGATTACGTGCGGGCCATGTGGATGATGTTACAGGCTGAGCAACCCGATGATTACGTGGTCTCCACCAATACGGCCTATTCCGTGCAGGAATTTGTGGACAAGGTTTTCCAGAAGCTGGATTTGGATCCGGCAAAACACGTGGAAGTGGATCCCCGTTATTTTCGACCGGCGGAAGTGGATTACCTGCTGGGCGACTCCACCAAAATTCGGCAAAAACTGGGCTGGCAGCCCGAAATTTCATTTGATCAGATGATTGAAAGAATGATCAACCACGATCTGGAATTGGCCCGGCAGGAAAAAACATTAAGAGACAGTGGCCACAAAGTTTTAAGTGGTGCTAGCCAAACATAAATCCACCACACCCTTGTTGGAAAAGGCCGCTATGACGCTACAAAAAAACAGTAAGATTTACATCGCTGGTCACCGGGGCATGGTGGGCTCCGCCATCCTGCGCAAGCTGGAACGGGAAGGTTACACCAACCTGATTGGCAGAACTTCCCAAGAGCTAGACCTGCGGGATCAAGCAGCCGTCAGTCGATTTTTCCAAACCGAGAAGCCGGAGTTTGTCTTTCTAGCCGCGGCTAAAGTGGGTGGCATTCTGGCCAATAACACTCAACGCGGTGAATTTATCTATGACAACCTGATGATTGCCAGCAACATCATCCATGCGGCGTGGCAACAGGATGTGCAAAAGTTATTGTTCCTGGGCAGTTCCTGTATTTATCCCAAACTGGCTCCTCAGCCCTTGCAGGAAGAATTCCTGCTCAGTGGCCCTTTGGAAGAAACCAACCAGCCTTATGCCATCGCCAAAATTGCCGGCATCGAACTGTGTAATGCGTACCGTGCCCAGTATGGCTGCAATTTTATTTCGGCCATGCCCACCAACCTGTATGGGCCCAATGACAACTATGATCTGAATACCTCGCATGTATTGCCCGCCCTGATTCGAAAAATTCACGAGGCCAAACATAGGCAAGCTCCTGCTGTGGAAATTTGGGGCACCGGCACACCCCGACGAGAATTTTTGCACGTGGATGACCTGGCCGATGCCTGCTATTTTTTAATGCGGCATTACAACCAGCCTGACCTGATTAACATTGGCACCGGGGTCGACCTGACCATCCGGGAGTTGGCTGAGCTGATTCAGCAGACAATTGGCTATCAGGGTCAACTGCAATTCGATGCCTTCAAACCGGATGGGACGCCTCGAAAGCTGCTGGATGTTTCCCGTTTGGCAGACTTGGGCTGGCAGGCAAGCATTGCCCTAAGCGATGGTATTGCCAGCACCTATGACTCATTCCTGCAACCGCAAGTTGTAAGCTCAGGGCTGGGGTAATGTTTCAAGGGCTATCGCTGCTGTGCCTGAGTCCCCTGTGTCTTGTGGGGAGTCTCACACTGGTGAGCCTTTTTGGGGTGTCCTCAGTTCTTTTTGTTTTTGCCTTACTGAAAGCCCGCCAACAATCGCATCGTGGACATTGGTGGGGAAAGTTTGTGCTGGGACTGCACGGTGTACTCCAGCCGTTGTATATCACCCTGAGCAAGCATGCACCAGTGGGGGCCCGGCTCTTAGCGTTTGTCTATCAATGCCTGACATTGCCCTTTGGCATTGAGCTACCGCTGGCCTCTCAGGTGGGACGCGGATTGACACTAAGCCACACGGCTGGCATTGTGGTACATGCCCAGGCCCGCATTGGCGATTATTGCACCCTGCATTCCGGCGTGGTGCTGGGTAGTAAAAGACAACAAAACCCTCCCTCCATTAGTACTATTATTCGACCCAATTGCAGGCTGCAAAGGATCGAATCATGAGTTTTCTGAAAGCGCTGTCTCCTAAATTTTTTATTCTGTTGGGCACGGCGGATTCCGCCATGATTTCCGCCTCCGGGTTTCTGGTTAACCTGATGGCGGGTCGTTTCTTGAGCATAGAAGCTTACGGCCAATTTTTGATTTTATTTACCCTGGCCTCTTTCGCCCTTATTTTTCAATCGGCTCTGGTCTCCACCCCTTACAGCATCCTCTCCCAATCCGAAGAGAGTGATTTATCAGGTTGTTTCCGGGGGGCTTTGGGAATGACCTTACTACTGGGCCTGCTTTCTGCCTTAGGCGGGATCATCGCCTATTTATGCTATGGGGCAACCACCCCCTTTTTGCTGGGGGTCTTTGCGCTCTATATTTTTCTCAATCTGGTGCAGGATTTTTTCAGAAGGCATTATTACGCCACCCGTCAGGAGGCACAGGCCTTTTTGCTGGATTTCATCAGTTACGGTGGACAGGTCATTGTCCTGTTTGCCCAACGATTCACCTTGCAACTGGAAAGCCTGTTCTTCTACCTGAGCATGACCTCATTGCTGGCCGTATTGATCAGCACGGGTTTGAATCGTTCATTCAGAAACAGTCACCCGCACACCCCCATCCACCTTATATCGGAGTTCAAGACAACAGCATGCCAGAGTTGGCAACTGGGCCGATGGTTATTGTTTTCCAATGGGGTTTCATGGTTGGTCAGCCAGTTTTATGTGGTGGTACTGGGGTACACACAACCGGCTTCAGTCACGGCGCAATTAGGAGCTGCCCGTTCTATTCCAGGGCTGTCTAATCCAGTCGTGATGGCTTACGAAAGCATGGCCCTGCCTCGCATGTCCAAGGCCTATCAAGGCAATCAACCCCAGCTTTTTGGTGGTTACTTCAAG
Source organism: Vampirovibrio chlorellavorus (assembly GCA_001858525.1). GTDB lineage: Bacteria > Cyanobacteriota > Vampirovibrionia > Vampirovibrionales > Vampirovibrionaceae > Vampirovibrio > Vampirovibrio chlorellavorus. Next base: position 131,429 of record LAPX01000005.1, read on the forward strand.
AAGACTCTTTTTCTGGGAAATATTCTTTTTTCACTCGTCGGTGTGGTTGTATTTTTGTTTCCCAACGAAGTGATTCATTTGCTATACGGCAAATCGTTCGGAAATATTACGGCATTAGTCAGATTATTCAGCGTTTTGCCCATGCTCTGGCTTACATCAAAGTGTTTTTCGGTGGGCCTGATCGCCATGAAAGAAACCAGTTCACTGTTGCCGGTTTATGTGGGGGCGGCTTTTATAACCCTATTAACCGGAGGCTGGCTGATTTCTCAATATGGCGTACTGGGGGCAGGATTCGGCTTTTTAATGAATGCCATTGTCTTAACCATTGGCTTCGGCGTTCAGTTCATCAAATTTTATCGAGAGTGGAAAATAAAGAGGCTTGCAGCATGAAGTTCACCATAATCATACCGGCATTCAACGCTGAAAAACACCTAAAAGAGGCCATTGACAGCACTTTGAAACAAACCCACCCGGACTTTGAATTGCTCCTTCTGGATGACGGCTCTTCGGATAATACCCTAGCCATCATGCGAGACTATGAAAACAGGGATCCTCGCATTACGGTCTTAACCCATCAAAATCAGGGAACCGCCCCCACCCTGAACCGGGGACTTCAGGAGGCCAAAACCGAGTGGGTGGTCATTATGCACGCCGATGACATTATGGAGCCTGACCGAATTGCCTCTCAAATTCAATTTATTCAGGAAAATCCGGATGTGAAAGTTTCCTCCTGTCTGGCCAAATACATCAGTGAAACAGGTGCTCAGCTTGGTAAAACGAGCAGCGATCTGTTTTCACGTGAAAAATTCCAGTGGTACGTGGACAATCAGGAAGCGATTGGCTTGCTGCATCCGGGTGTCATTCTGCACCGGGAAACGGCCCTGCAAGTGGGTGGATACCGGCAAGCATTCTGGCCTGCGGAAGATATTGATCTCTGGAATCGTATCGCCGAAGCGGGCCATTTAATTCTGGTACAGGACAAACTCCTGATGAACTACCGGATTCATACGGGCTCTGCTTCTACCTCTAAATTCATGACCGCGCGCATGCGCTATGAGTGGGGTCGTGCCTGCATGAGGGCGCGTCGTGGCGGAAAAGATGAACCCAGCTGGGATCAGTTTGAGCGGGACTGGAACAGTCTGCCGCTTTTCCTGCGCTTGAATCGGGATCGAAAATGCCACGCCAAAGCACTGTACCATGCCGCTGGACATGACTGCCTCCGCAAAAACTATCTCAATGGCTTCAGTAAACTCGGATTAGCGCTACTTTTGCAACCCGGTTACGTCCTTCCCCGATTAAAATCACAGGTTATCAAATGACACTGGATCTCCCTGAAAAAACGGCCATCGAATTATTCCAGCGGCTGGAAGATCAACGGATTCGCTATGCCGTCCTGCGTAACCATGAGAATTTTCCGCAGTTTGGACACGATATTGATCTGGTGATGCACCCTGATGATTTCCCCCGGTGGCAACAACTGGCCGTGCAATTGGCACAAAATCAACAATGGCAGGCCTTGACCTACTGTTCGCATTGGGCCCAGTCGGCCACCCCTCACCATTGTATTCAGGTTTATCGTTTTTACAACCAGAATCCCCTGGTTTACCTACAAGTCGATATTTTTCAGGCGTATTTGCTGTGGGCTTTGCCTTTAATGACGGAGTCGGCATTGTTAAACTCGGCGCAAAAAGATGACAGAGGGTTTTGGCGACTGGATCCTGCTGTGGAGAACATGTTTCGCCTGCTTCAAATCAATAACCTCCTGAAAAATCCTAATTGCCCTGAGCAGAAAATTATCCGCTATCGTCAGCGGGTTCTGGATTATGCAAACGCCCATGAATCGGTATTTTTGGCACAATTGCAGGCATGTTTCAGGTCTGATGGCTTGCCCTTGCTCCGGGCACTCCGGGACGAGAGTTATCAAGCGTTTCAGAAGGCTGCTACGACGATCAAATTTAATTATCTCAAACAAGAATTGAGAAAGCGCCCTGGGCTTACCTTGTCTCGCATGATGGACAGGGCTTTGGATTACTTCAGCAATTTTTTCAGCAACCCTTGTGGGTTTGTGGTCAATATTTATGCCGAACCGGATGCGGATTGGACGCAACTGACAAACCTGTTGAACCGGTTGCAGCAAGCCAATTTACTTTATGGCTGGACGGATCGAAATCGAAACTCAAAAAGCCTTTCCTGGCCGGAGCGAGGCGTTCTTGAGCGAGGAGGCATTGTGCTCAAAACAGTCTCTCAACCACAAGCGGCAAAGTTTATTCTTAGTGCTCAACCCAATGAACTCGCGCTGGAAACCAGTCTAATCACCCTTTTAATTGACCGTCATGAAACACTGTGCACCTCTTGTACTTCTTCCGTTCAAAATCAGGAGGTTTTTTCCTGATGATGATTGTACTTTTAGGACCCGATGGCAGTGGCAAAAGCAGCCTGATAGAAGAGCTCTGCGATGTGCTCAAAGATGATTTTCAATCCATCGAGACACATCATCTGCGATTATCCGAACGGACTCAAAAAACATCCAAACGGGCTGATTCCCCCCACGAAAAACCACCTTATTCGTGCTGGTTATCGATCGTGAAACTGCTTTATTTTCTATGGATTTATCAATCAGGATATTGGCAAAACAGAGCAAAAATTAAAAGCCAAAATCGGTTGATCATTATGGATCGCTATTATCATGATTTGCTGGCGGATCCCTTGCGCTATCGCTACGGTGGCCCGCTTTGGTTCGCTCGAGTCATTGGTCGATGGATTCCCGCTCCACACTGCTTTATCATCCTACATGCGCCTGCGGAAGTTTTACAACAACGCAAACAGGAAGTGTCAGCCCAGGAGAGCCACCGACAACAACAGGCCTATCTTGATCTGGGTCTTGAACTTAACAACGCACTGATTCTGGATACTACCCAGTCGCTGGAGCATTCCGTTCGACTCACTCTTGACTATCTGAGAGAGCGGCTGCCATGAGCAATGAAGCACTTCAGCCGATAGTTTGCCAAATTTTTAAATCACAGGTTCAACTCGCACCACACCCCAGTGACGTCACCCCCGAAAACCGCTTTTTGGTCATTCGGGGTAAACACAATATCCTCCGCTGGATTTTACCGGTGAATCCCAAAGAAGGGCTAGCAGGCCTGCAATTTTGGGAGCCTTACGACCTGGCTTCCCGCATCAAATGGAACACCATTCTGACCGCGTACAAGTTAGGACAATTGCATCACCTGCCGGGTGTCCAGACCATCGGAGTGGATCACGTCGATTTCAAGCAGTGGTCACATTTAACCGGGCGTGAGAATCAAATGGCCTACACTCCGGTTGTCTATCTGGCCGAACCGTCCCCCCGCCAAAAAGCCGTTGTCTTTCTGGTGAATCCCTCACGTCAGGAATGCCAGTTCGTTGGCAAATTCCCACTGGGTGCCATTGCCGGGCGAAAAATAAATCATGAGGCTGAGATGTTAATCCATGTGGGAGAACAGCATGCAGGCATTGCCCCGAGCTTGTGCCACCAGAATCTCCTCAATGGTACCAGTCTGCAAACAGCACAAGCCTTTCAGGGCACGGGGCGAGCGCTGACCACACAGCATGTTGAGTGGCTGCTTCAATTCCATTCTGGCAAACGCATGTCTGTATTGGCGGAAACCCATCAACTGATTCAGCGATTGACCACACTGGATACCTTACCAGACCCGATTCAACGTTGGGCAATCGCACAATGCGAGCGATTAAACAGACATCCTATGGAAGTACCCATGGTCATTCAGCATGGCGATTTTGCACCCTGGAATCTGAAACGATTACCAGGTGGAGCCTTATTTGCGGTGGACTGGGAAGAAGGAAAAATCGAAGGGCTTCCGCTGTATGATTTGGTCCATTTTTGTTTCATACAAAATTATCTCCGAGGGCAACAACTGAATATTGTGCCCATCCTTTTGAAGTCTCTTCCCGTTCAAAATTATATCCAAGCGTTAAGCCTATCACCGGATTATCTGCGTTGGGTTTTTCGCTATTTTTTACTGGACTATTGGTGCAGGCAACTGGAAGAACGAGATGAAGCCAAAGCACAGCAATTTTATCTGGCCATTCAGCCAATTCTGGCGGAGGGTGACTGATGAAAATTTTAATTTCCGCATACGCCTGTGAACCGAATAAAGGCAGCGAACCCGGTGTCGGATGGCATTGGAGTCTGGAGGCCGCAGCACAGGGTCATGAGGTCTGGGTGCTGACGCGAGCGAATAATCAAAAAGCCATTGAATCTGCGTTTGTGGATAAAAAGCAACCTGAAAACTTGCACTTTGTTTATTACGATTGCCCTGCCTGGATATTAAAACTCAAGCGTTTAGCCGGGGCCACACAGCTTTATTATTTTTGCTGGCAGCTTGGGATTTTTAAAATCGCCCAACACCTCCACCAGCTCATCCAGTTTGATCTGGTTCACCATGTGACCTTTGTTTCAGTGCGTCAGCCCAGCTTTTTAGGCCTTTTGGGGCTTCCCTTTATATTTGGGCCAGTGGCCGGTGGAGAAGCAACCCCCATGCCCTTAAGGAAAAGTTTTCCTTGGCGGGGCCAATTAAAAGATGGCGTGCGTGATTTACTCAATTGCCTGATTCGCTTTGATCCGTTGATGCACCTGACTTTTCAGAAAGCTTGCAAAATTTACGTCACCTCCCAGCAGACCCTGGACTTTATTCCACGGAACTATCAAGGCAAGTGTGCAGTGCAACTGGCCATCGGCACAGAACAACAACCACCCTCCAATACCGCATTGCCGATCCACTTTGCTGATTCTGTTTTTCGGGTGCTGTATGTGGGAAACCTCCTGTATCTTAAAGGCATTCATTTGGCCCTGAAAGCCTTTGAGGACTTTCACAAAAACTATCCCCACAGCCAATTTACCATTTTGGGCAGTGGCCCGGATGAACAATGGTTGAAACAATTGGCGCAAACTCTGCAGTGCCAGGAGTCCATTGAGTGGGTTCCCCGCCTGCCGCAAGATCAATTGCCTACCGTTTATCAACAACACGATGTTCTGCTTTTTCCCAGCTTACATGATTCCGGTGGAATGGTGGTTCTTGAGAGCTTCAGCCATGGTTTGCCCGCTATTTGCCTGGACATTGGCGGACCGGGACTATTGGTGGATGAAACCTGCGGTCAAGTCATTCACACCCAGCGTCAAACCGAAGATCGTGTCGTTGAACGCCTTGCGGAGGCGCTTCTGGAAATGGCAAAAACACCTGACTTACTGGCCCAATACAAGCAGGGCGCATTGGCCCGAGCCAATTTTTTCACGTGGAAAAAGCACGTTCATAAAATATACGCCGATCTCCCGATTTGATCGTTCCAAAATACTTTACCTGTAGGAGTTTCATTCCGATAGGGGCACCTTATGATGGTATGGTCAGACACTGGTGATTGTTGTTTCCGGGAAGAGAGTCTAGTGAAATGCAGGTCCGTCCATTTTCAATTCGTCCTGAGCAAGACCTGTATGGATGCTTTGTGTGGCATGGGCTGGATGACAGGACGCGTCATCAAAACGAGCTTTACCTATGCCTGGTAACGGTTTGAGGCACCCTGTCGTATGACCGATACCCTGTTTCTCAAGCTGATCGCCATCCTGCTGATTACCAACTCACATCTGGATGCGCTGTATCCGATTAAAGGCCTTGCCTCCGGGGGAGCTTTTGGCAACGCCCTGTTTTTTATGCTCTCTGGATTGGGACTGGCCATTAGCACGCATGCCAATAGGATGGGCAGCATTCTGGAGTGGTTCAAATACCGCATGAGTCGTATCTTCCCCTCGGTCTGGCTGGTGGTGTTTGTTTTCGCGGTAATCCTTCAAGCCCACTGGAAATATTGGCAGTGGCAGGATTATGTGCACCATTTTATTTTCCCCACCCGCTACTGGTTTTTGTCCGCTTTAATGTGCTTTTACCTGCTGCTCTACCCCTTGTTTCGGTTTGAGTGGCGCCGATGGGCTTTGCCCATAAGCATGCTGCTGATTATTCCCTATTTTGGGTTTTACTTTACGGTGGTTGATCTCTCTACCTTCAGCATTGAAAACAATGGTTTGTTCAAATGGATTTTTTACTTTCAGGTGGTGTTGCTGGGCGTCTGGATTGCTCCCCACTATCAGAGTTGGAAAACCAACGGGCATCAGACTACTCCTAAAGAAATCGGTGCATTGCTGCTGTGTCTGATGGGTTACGTGGGGTTGAAATTTTTGACGAATAAGCCCGAATATGCCATTTTGCAATTTCTGGTTCAATGGATTACGCTACCGCTGCTTTACTTCTCCTTGCGTTGCGCCTTCCACCCCACAATCGAAAAATATTTCAAGGGAGGCCTTCCCCAATTCGTGCTGACGGCCATTGCTTCCAGCACATTAGAGATTTACTTACTGCAAGCTGACTTCTATACGCTGGCCTGGTTGAATCAACTTGTGTTTCCGCTCAATGTAGCGTTGTTCTTTGCCTGTGTTCTGCCCTTGGCTTACGGCCTTCAGCGGCTCACGCACCCTCTGCATCACTGGCTGAAAAAGCGCTCATGAAAATTCTCCTGTTGCACAATTATTACCAACAAAAGGGCGGTGAAGACGCTGTCTTTGAGGCCGAAGCAGAATTGCTGCGTCAACAGGGACAAACCGTGGAAACCCTGATTTTTCAGAACAAAGACATCAATGGCCCGCTTGACTCTTTGAAAGCAGGCCTCAACAGTTTTTACAATGTGGGATCGGCCAAGCGACTTAAACAGGTGTTGCAACGCTTTCAACCCGATGTTTTACATGTGCACAATACCTTCCCATTAGCGTCTCCCGCCATTTTCTATACGGCTCAAAAGGCCACGGTTCCCATCGTGATGACCTTGCATAATTACAGATTGCTTTGCGCCAACGCCTTACTCTTTGAAAACAATCAGCCCTGTGAACGTTGCGTTCAAGCGCCCATCGCCTGGGAGGGCATTTTAAGAGGCTGTTACCGCGGCTCCAGACTTCAAAGCGCCGCATTGGCCACCATGACCACCACCCATCGACTGATGGGCACCTGGCACCACACAATTGATGCGTTTATCACGCTGACCCAGTTTGCCCAGTCCCGATTCACCCAGTCGGCCTTGGCCCTGCCCCCTGAAAAAATGCATATCAAGCCGAATTTCATTCCCGATCCGGGCATGATACAGTCCTCCGATCGTCAAGCTCATTTTTTGTTTGTGGGCCGGCTTTCACCGGAAAAGGGAATTTCACTCCTACTGGATGCGGCGAAATCGGGGGTGTTCCAGTTGAAAGTCATTGGAGCTGGTCCTCTGGCCGAGGACGTTCAGGCTGCTGCCCAAGCGCATCCCAATATTGAGTATCTGGGGTTTCAGGATCATTCGGTCATTTTGCAGGCCATGCGCCAGAGTCGGGCGCTGGTGTTGCCTTCGCTCTGCTATGAAGGATTTCCGGTTACACTGTTAGAGGCCTTGGCCACTGGTACGCCCATTATTTGCGCAAAAACAGGCGGACTGCCTGAAATAATTCCCCATGAACAAGCCGGACTGTTGTTTGAGTCCGGCTCCTCCGAGGATCTGTTGAAACAAATCCATCGGCTTCTTGCCGACAACGCCCTGCATGAACGATTGGGCCAACAAGGGCGAGAGCACTACCTGAACCACTTCACCCCAGCGCATAATTATCAGGCCCTCATGCGCATTTATCAGCACGTTATGGGAGTCCCCCATGAGTAAATACAATTTAATCGGCTCTCTGATCAGCAACGAACCTTATCCCATTCTGCTGGAGCGGATCATTCAACAGGCCCAGTCCCATGCCTCGGAATACGTTTGTCTGAGCAATGTGCATATGCTGATTGAATCTTATCGAGATAGTCAGTTTCAGGCCATTCTGAACGGGGCCAGCATGGCTTTACCTGATGGCAAGCCGGTGGCCGTTTTGATGAACTGGCTATATGGCTCTAAACAACAACGCATGGCTGGCCCCGATTTAATGCTCGATTTATTCCAACAGGCCAATGATCGGCAGTTGGCCATTTATTTTTATGGCAGCACCCCCGAGGTATTGGCGGCCATGCAGGTCAAGCTGAGGCAAGAGTATCCCAGCCTGATAATCGCAGGCATGCATTCCCCGCCTTTTAGACCCCTGAGCGATGCGGAAATGGCCGCGGATGTGGACGCCATCTGCCAGTCGGGGGCGCATCTGGTTATGGTCGGCTTGGGCTGCCCCAAGCAGGAACGCTGGATGGCTCAAAACCAGGAGAAGATTCCTGCGGTGATGTTGGGACTGGGTGCCGCGTTTCCGTTTTACACCGGAGACCTGAAACGCGCGCCACGCTGGATGCAACAGTCGGGGCTGGAATGGTTTTACCGGCTTTACAAAGAACCTAATAGATTATTCAAGCGATATCTTACAACCAACGTACAGTTTGTTTGTTTGGCTTCCATGCAATTTTTTCGGATTAAGTGTTTAAATGAGTCTGAAAGCAGCTGCTTTAAATGAGTGTATCATTTTTAAAGTGCTTCAAAAATGCTAGGCATGAGCATTTTCTATTTCATCCATTCAAATGATCCGCTGCAGACCATTAAAAGGGTTTAATAGGATTAATGATTTGAGAGTATCCACTTTAGTTTGATTTTTGTGGTTCAGGTAGTTTTCAAATCAATACGTGCAGGAAGAAGCGTTCAGTGTCCTTTGAGCATTCAAGAGAAGATGAAGGCTCTTTGGTGATTGATATTCACCAAATTGGAGTAGCCTTTCGGAGTAAGTGGCAATGGGCTGTAGCGGTCCCCGTCGTTTTTGCTTTGATGGCCGCGCTTTATGGGTATTTGATTTTTGAAGAGTCTTACCATTCTTCAGCAAAACTCCTTCTGGATGTAACGGATGCGCCCAAGTTTGTGTCCAATTTGGATACGGACGAGGCCTTTCTGAAAGGCAGTGGCTCGGAAAGTAGTCCTTACAAAAACCAGGAAGAATTGTTAAAAAGTCAGCTCATTTTCAATCGAGTGGCTGATACGCTCAAAAAGGATCACATCCGGGTCAAGTATAAAAAGCCGGTTGAACTGTCTGAAAAAGTATTTTCAGCCGAGCATATCAAGAATACCAACTTTATTCGCATTGCTGCCACGGCAAACAAGCCTGATACGGCCCAAACGCTGGCCCAACTTTACATGCAATCCTATCTGGATTTAATGAATGAGATTTCCTATACTCCTTTGAAACAAAAGCGGAAGCTGTTTGAAACTGAAGTGGCCCGTGCTGAGAATGAACTAGCAGGGATCAATCGCAAGATTGAACTGTATCAGGAAACGTATGGCATCCTAGATATTAATATCGAAAGTCAGAATCAAATTCGTCAGTTGGTGAATCTGGACAGCCAAAAGAAAGCCATTCAGGCTGATTTAGCTGAAAAACAGGCGGAAGTCAGCCGGATTCGCAAGCAGCTTAAATTAAAGCGGGGCGATTTTGATGACGTGGTTCAGGCTGTGGCCAAAGGTCAGGATAGTACGCTGGTTGTATTGCAGGAGAAGCTACAGGATCTGCAGAAGGATTATGACAGCAAGGCTTTGATTTACGCGCCCACCAATCCTGATATGGTTCAGCTCCAGCGAAAGTTGGACGTGTTAAAAGCACAAATTATCGATCAGCAGATTTTGACGGTGGGTCATGGTTTACCTCCGAGAACCGGGCAGATCAAAGACAGTGTGCGTACCGATATGGTGAACCGGTTGGCCTTGGCCGATTCTGAAAGTGCCGCTTTGCAGAACAAGTTGGGCACCCTTTACATGCAATATGATGAGCTGAAGGGCTCATTGAAAGGGCTGCCCCAGCAGCAACTAGAATATGCCCGATTGAGTCTGGACAAGAAAAACCGCGAGGATCTTCTGACCCGGCTGAAGCAAAATCTGGCGGAAGCGCAAATGCAAGAAGCTTCTGTGCGCAAGCGTTTAATGGTCATCGATCCGCCCAATCTGCCTGAAAAACCGGTGGCCCCTTTACGTTGGCATATTATTTTAGGGGCAGCCGCTGCGGGCTTACTTCTGGCTTCTTCTGCGATAGTGGGGCAATCACTCATCAATCAGAAATATTTTCGCCCGGAATATATTGAAAAAGTTCTGGATGCCCCTGTTTTGGGATGTATTCCATGGTTAACGGATGATCAGTGGCGATTCCTGCGCCATAAAAAACGCCTGGAAGTGACTGCCACCGATGTAGATCCCGGTGTTATTAATGCCTATCAGGACTTGGCGCTCAACCTAAAGGTGCGACGGAACGTATTGCAAAAAAATACGGCGGTCTTGTCTCAATTACTGACGGAAAAGGGCCATGCCGTGGTTCTGGCCAATCTGGCCTTCTGTTTGGCACAAGGCGGGGAACGCGTGATTTTGATCGATGCGGATTTGCGGAATCCTGGCTTGCACGAGGCCTTTAATCACGCTCTGGATTATGAGCGAGGTTTGCCGGAGCTGATTAACGCTATTTCTGAGCTGATGCATCGCAAGAAGGATGTGCAGGTTGAGGATATTTTGCAGCTGGTCAATGGTTCTGTAACCCCATCCGGCATTCATCCACAGTTGGAATATCTGAATGCAGGTCTCTCCCTGAATAATACGTTTGAATTTCTTAATGCCAAGAGTTTTGATATCCTGCTGAATGTTTTAAAGGCCAGCTATGACTGGGTACTGGTGAGTGCTCCCCCCATTTTAAGTCATCCGGATTGTGCTGTGTTACTGGGCTATGTGGATGGTTTATTGATATTGAGTGATCTGGAAACCGAGGAATTGCAGATGGCTGCGGTTCAAAGGAAAGTAGAGCGCATTGGTTCTATGACCTATGGCGCTATTTTGCGGAACTTATCCGTTTAATAACAGGGTGAGTCAGGGAATTTTGGGGTTGAGGGGGTAAGTGTATTTGGCTAGTGATGCTTTCTGGCATTTTTCGACAGCATTTTGATGGGTATGAAAAGAATTTAGTCTTTTATTAAAGTTTTGGTTGAACCTGACGAAGAGAATTTTACGTAGAAATTGGGAATGTTCATTTTGGCTTATGATGAATCAAAATAGCAATCGTCGAATTCATGATGTGCGCTCTGGCAGTCTTCATCGGCAAGGACTGGAAGCAGCACCGAACCTGCAGATTCTCGAGCAGGGCCTGTTTACAGAGGCCAAACCACTCCCCACACGGGACGTTATTATTAAGGCCGTTCTAATCGACGTATTTCTTCTCACCACAGGTTTTTCTGTGATTATGAGCCTGATGGGCTTTCCGGGCAAGCATATACCGGTTTTGCTGGTTTTAAACCTCGTCATTGGTATGATTTGCGCCCAGCAGTCGGATTATTACAATCCGGCAACCAGTCGTCACAGCTTGGGCAAGGCGGCTTTCATTACCTCCATTCTGTTTTTGGTCAACCTTGTTGTTTTCCCTTTGTTAGGGGCCTCGTTTCACGTTTGGGGTGCCGCCGTGTTGTTTGGATTTTTGGCTGTGAAAGCCATTGTGTCGGCATTTTGTCACTACGAGTCGGGCACTCTTTATCGGTTGAATCAATCTGCCACAATTTTCTACTCAATAGAAAAAGTCATTAAGCGTGGTTTTGATCTGTTCTGGGTCAGTGGTGGCTTGATTTGCCTCTCTCCGCTTTTGGCAACTGTAGCGTTGTTACTGTGGCTGGAAGGCAAAGGCTCGCCACTTTTTTGTCAGACCCGTATTGGGCTGGGTGAGCAACCGTTTAAAATGTATAAATTCCGCTCTATGGTGAAAAATGCCGAATTGATGACCCGTAGTAACAATACGGTTCTGTTCAAGCGACAGGACGATCCTCGCATTACGCCCATGGGCCATATTATTCGTAAGTGGAGTATTGACGAGCTGCCTCAATTGTTGAACGTGATTACCGGCGATATGTCTCTGGTGGGCCCTCGTCCGCCCATCCCTTCGGAATACGAATTAATGAACACCTATCACTGCCGGAAGTTTGAAGCCGTGCCGGGCTTGACCGGCTTGTGGCAGATTGTGGGGCGGGTTAAAAATCAGCGAGATTTTAATTCAGTGGCTGCCTATGACGTTTTTTACATTGAGAACTGGTGCCTGATTGAGGACTTAAAAATTCTGTTCAAGACTGTGCCGGTTGTTTTGCTTCATCGGGGCGCCTGCTGAGCTTTACCGTTTAAAATCCAGAAGCTCTCTAAGAAACGTCCGAAAAGCTTCCATTCCCTGCGTCTCCTACGTTCGTGCGCTGCTCAGTTTCGTTACTTATTCGTATAAGCGCCTTGCTTGCGCTGCTTCGGCCTTGTAGCAACACCGGACTAAAAACTTTCCGGATAGTCTCTAAGGGGCTATCATGATGGCGCACATTTCTTTTTAGCTCAGGAGGTCAGAACCATAAGCCGCCTCGATAATCTGTTGATACAGGGTGCTTTGTGAAATAATGATAATCAGCTATCAAAGTGAGACTCTCAATGTCTAAAGGCTGGGTTCTTTATGATGGAAATTGTCGCTTGTGTCTGGATTTTATTCAACGTTTCCAGCCACTGTTAAACCGTCTTGGCTTTGAGACAGTTCCCCAACAAACGGGTTGGGTCAAAGAAAAAATGGGCTTCAGCGCTGACCATGAATTGACCCAAGGTCAATTGAATGAAATGCGAGTTTTAACGTCTTCCGGCATATTTTACGGGGGAGGCAATGCCCTTATTTATCTTTCCCAGTTTATTTGGTGGGGTAAGCCATTGTATTGGGCTTCTTGTATTCCTGGTGTGCGCTGGATTATTGGAAAAATTTACCAGTTCATAGCCCGTAATCGACACTGCTATGGGAAGGTCTGTGCCCTTAAAGACATGAAGTAACGCTAGAAAAAGTCCAAAGAGCCAAGCCTATCCCCGGGACACCGCTACATTGCTTGCAACTTGAACCAGAGGCCATAAAAACGTAGGTTTAGGGATATCTTTTTGCTGATTCTGGGAAGCTTAGCCCTTGAGCCCTTTAGAGAGCATCACGCCTGCAGCACTGATCCCGCAGCAAAAGGCGGGAATGGCAAGTGCAGGCAGTATGAAACTACCCACTCCCAGACAAACCGTGGCAAACCATAACACGCCCGCCATCTTGTTTTTTGTTTGATTCCCAACAGGAACGATGGTGGTGTTCAAAACGCGTGCACATTGGTCTTTATCATTCACCCTTAGGTTCATAATCTCCGCCACATCCCCGTTTTCCTTGACAACAGTGGCCCAGGGCTTGTAACGCTTGGATTTTGCCCCGGTTCCCTCCACCGTGTCAAGTGCTCCAAAACGAGGCTGTGTTGTCATTGCATAACTATTCTCTTTGGAATTGAGCATAATCAATGATTACTAAGCTTTCTGAGACAATGTTCCAGCATTTTTCAAGGCATTAAGGTCCACATTGGTCATAAAAATGCGCTGAGTGTACTGATTAGAATGCTTCATCGACATTGGAAATAGTGCCATAAAACTGCCTATACCTAATAATCCCATAGGCCACTGGATGGCCTTAAGCGAAATTTTTTGGCCCGCTCTGGCAGAAAGCTTTTTGAGTCCTCCATGTAATTGAGGGCTGAGTCCATAACCCAAAATTCCCAAGCAGGAGGCGGCAAGCACCTTTAGAAGTCTAACTTGCTGCTTTTGCCCCTCCGGCGGGGTTTCTGTATAAGTAATGGCAACCACATTCTGCTTTGGCTGATTCACTACACATTGAGAGACCGCAAAGCTGAGAGGCTTTTGAGAGCGGCTAAAGGAAATAGTCATCTTCTCTTCAATCTCCTAACCTATATTTGATTTTATTTATTTTATTTATTTTATTTTTGCCAGGGACATTAAACCCAGCAAACGTTTTTTTGTGCCATTTGAATGCTCAGGCAATACTCAAATAAGGTGAGGACCTTATTGCTATGTCTGTAGTTTTAATTAAAGGTTGCTCAGTCACCTTGAATTCGCCTATTATGGACATTACTTGTCAATCCGCTAAGTGACTATGGCCTCACATCATCACGCTGAAAATGGATTTCATTCTTCCGCGGGAGAGCACATCAGTCCTTTCCAGCGACTGCGTGTTCTCATCAGAGAAGACAAAAAAGACCTGCTTATCCTGGTTCTTTACACCACGTTGGCGGGCCTTCTTACGCTGGCTGTTCCATTGACTGCCCAGGCTCTGGTGAATACCATTGCGGCCGGTGTCTTTTTGCAACCGGTGGTGGTACTGACCACCTTGCTGTTTATTGGCATGTTGTTTATCGGCTTACTGAGGATTTCCCAATTTTTTTTGGTGGAAGTGCTGCAGCAGCGGGTATTTGCCCGTGTTGCCCTCCGGCTGGCGGGCCAGGTGCCTTTTGTTCAGCACAAGGCTCTGATGAGTGATTATCCGCCAGAGTTGATGAATCGCTTCTTTGATATTATCCAGACCCAGAAGGCCATGTCCAAATTACTGATGGACGGGCCTGCCACCGTGTTGCAGATTCTGGTTGGCTTGATACTGATGGCTGTCTACAGTCCTATTCTGCTGGGTTTCGACTTATTTATCATCTTCTTTCTGGCCTTTACGGCCTTTGTACTGGGTCGTAACGCGGTTAATACCAGCATTGATGAATCCGTACAGAAGTACCGGGTGGCTGGATGGTTACAAGAATTGGCCCGATGCCAGGTCAGCTTTAAGGTGGATGGCATTCCGGGTTACCTGTTTCGGAAAGCTGATGAGCAGGTGGTTGACTATATTAAGGCTCGTCATTCTCACTTTCGGATTTTGTTTCGTCAGGTGGCGGCCAATTACTTTTTTCAGGCCCTGGCCAGTGCGGGCATTTTGGGGATTGGTGGCTGGCTGGTCATTAATCGACAATTGACATTGGGCCAGCTGGTGGCTTCCGAGTTGGTTATTCTGATTCTGATTTCAGCCATGGATAAATTGGTGATGATGTTTCAGGATTGGTATGACCTGCTTACTGCGGTCGAAAAAATTGGACACCTGACTGACCTACCGCTGGAACGTGAAGGCGGAACTTTGTTGCCGCGCCAGGAAGACGGGGCTCATGTTGTTTGTCAGGATCTGTACTTTGATTACACTCATCCCGACACTAGGATTCTGAAGGGCCTGAGCTTATCCCTGAAGCCGGGAGAGATGGTCTGCCTGGTTGGAGCCAGTGGTGCCGGTAAATCGACCTTGGCGGAAATTTTATGCGGCTTACTGGAGCCCAAGTCGGGTGTGGTTCGAATCAACGGGTTTGATGTTCGGAATCTGGATCTGAACAGTTTACGGCAGGTGGTGGCTCTGGTGAGCGATGGCAACGAGATTTTTGACGGCACCGTCGAAGAAAACATTGTGGTAGGCAGACCTCACGTTCGCCCAGAGTACATTCACTGGGCCTTGGAAATAACACAGTTGACGGATGAGATCATGGCTTTGCCAGATGGGCTACAAACCAGTTTGATCAGTGCTGGCAGGAATTTGTCCCGAGGGCAAATGCAGCGCTTGATGATTGCCCGTGCCATTGTGGATCGGCCCAATTTACTCATTCTGGATGAAGCGTTCATCGGCATTGATGAACGCACCAAACTGCAGATTCTGGATGCCCTGTTAGATCCTGCAAATCGCTGGACAGTGATTGGTATTTCACACGATGCAGATGTGGTGATTCGGGCGGATCATATTATGGTGCTGGCCGATGGGGTAATTGCTGAATCCGCCTCGCTCAATGCCTTGTCCTTACAGCCCAACAGTCGCTTTTCGGGGCTGTTCCCTAATTTGCTTTCCAGTCTGGGAGGGCGATAGTCAATGCGTATTGGGTTTATGAACTCCAAATCCCAACAACAACTGGTCTCTCCCCGCTTTTTTACCTGGTTGGTTTTATGGACCTCATTAATGTTGCTGTTTGGGGTGGTGGCCCTTATTTTTGTGCCCTGGCAGCAAACGGTTACTGGTACTGGCAAAGTGACCGTGTTCTCTCCCATGCAGCGTCCCCAGGCTATTGAAGCCCAAATTTCCGGACGGTTAAGGCAATGGTACGTGCTGGAAGGGCAAACCGTCAAAGCAGGGCAGATCATTGCCGATTTGGCCGATATTGACCCTAAGTTTCTGGATGTCAATCAGATTAAGACGCTGGAAGCCCAAAGGACAGCATTGGAAGCCCGTAAGTCTGCCGCCGAGACCCGAATTGTTGCTTTAGAAAGTCAAATGAGCGCCTTGGGTCAATCCCGGCAATCGGCCATTCCCGGTGCGGGCGAAAAAATAGGACAGAATCAGGATCGTATTCTGGCAGCTCAGCAGGGGCTCACCGCTGCCCGGCAGAATCTGGATACGGCGCTGTTTAATTACAGCCGGGTCAAGGATCTTTACCAGAAAGGGCTGCGCTCCAAACGGGATTTTGAATTGACGGAACTAGATAAGGTTCGGGCAGAAACTGGCGTCCAGCAGGCCGAAGCTCAACTTCGCGTTTCTCAGCGGGATGTGAAGGTGGCTCAGTTTGATCAAGGCAAAGTAACTGGCGACACAGCGGCGGCGCTGGCCAATGTGGCTGCGTCCCTGGCCTCGGCGCAGGAAACCATTGCCTCCACCGTCAGCGATATTGCCAAGTTGAATGTGGATATCCAGAATCTGCGGCAACGTACCGGGCAACGTCAGATTAAAGCGCCTGTCACGGGTAAAGTGGTTCGCCTATTACAGGTAGGCACTGGAGAAACCGTGGCCGAAGGCGAGGTTTTGGCCGTTGTGGTCCCGGAAACCAAGGATCAGGCCGTAGAACTCTACGTTTCTGACTGGGATGTGCCGCTGGTTTCTGAAGGGCGCTTGGTGCGTCTGCAATTTGCCGGATGGCCGGCCATTCAGTTTTCGGGTTGGCCCTCAATTGCCAGTGGGACTTTTGGCGGCCGGGTGGCCGTAGTGGATGCCGTTGACGATGGTCGGGGGCGTTATCGTATTTTGGTTAAACCGGATTTGAAGTCCATTGCCTCCGGTAGAGATGAACCCTGGCCTAGCGGTAACTATTTGCGTCCGGGCACTGAGGCCACCGGCTGGATTTTGCTGGATACGGTTCCTTTGGGCTATGAACTGTGGCGTCAATTTAACGCTTTCCCGCCCACCCTGAAAGAAAAGCCGGATTCCGGCAAGGACGGAGACTATAACGCCGACTCTGGGAAGGAAAAGCCGGTAAAACGGAAAGTGAAAAAATGAGATTTTGTCTCTTCAGCTGGATGCTTTCCCTGTTGTGCCTGCTGCTTCCAGCTGCAGTGCTAGCTGAACCATTGCTTGAAGTGGAACTCAAAGAGCTGAAAACGCAAAATGAGCAGTCCAAAGAGCAGGGATTAACCCTGGACAGGGTACTGGATCAGGTACGCCAGAACCATCCCAAGCTGTTTAGCGCGGATTTGGAGCGTCGCATTGCCGGGGCCAAATTACTGGAGAAACAAGGGGCTTTTGACCCGGGTATCTCCCTGGAGACGGATTATTTGCGTTACAACGATTTCAGCAAACGGGGCAAAATAAGTAAAACGTTTGACAACGATTTGTCATTCAACTGGCTAACGCGTTCCGGCCTGAAAGTGATGACCGGCGGGCGCTATAACACTGGAGATGTTAAGCCTCCTTTGTACCCTACCGGAGACTCCGGGGAGTACTATATTGGTGCCAAGCTGCCGTTGTTGCGGGGCTTTCGGATGAACGACAAGGTGGCCGCCGAGATGCAGGCCGAAATTGGCATTCCAATGGCCGATGCAGCTTACACAGAGACCCGGCTTTCTGTTTTGCTGCAAGCTGCCTACGCTTACTGGAATTGGGCGGTAGCCGATCGCAAAGTGACTGTGGCCAAGAATATTTTGAGTCTGGCCGAAGTGCGTTGCAAGGCCATTGAGGAACGGGTTCGCCAGGGGGATTTACCCAGAATTGACGCGATAGAGGCGTGCCAGGAAGTGCAGCGTCGCCAGGGAAATTTGTATAAATCCACCCGAGAGTTCGAGAAAAATGTGTTCAAGCTGTCTCGCTACTTGTGGGAACCCGGTGGAAATCCCAGTCCATTACCCAAGGCCGCGGAAATACCCGTTCAATTGCCCGAGCCACTGGCTTTTAGCGAGGAAGACTGGATGGAAGGGCGCAAGGCCGCGCTGGAAAAGCGACCGGAGCTGAAAGAGTTAAATCTTCAAAAAGAAATGACCGAGGTGGATTTGAAATCTGCCAAAAACCAACGCCTGCCTGTTCTGGATTTGTTTGCCACCCCTGGTTATGACACGGGGGGATCTTCCATTGGCCCCAGCATCAAGGCGGGTGTGGTTTTAACTGTCCCCTTAAGGCAGCGCACCGCCAAAGGGCTCATAGCAGCAGCCCAGTTCAAGATTCAAAAACTGGATTTGGAGCAGCGGCTTTTATTGCAACAGGTTTTGCTAGAGGTGGATGATGCCGTTTCAGCCATTAATGCCGCCTACCAGCAGTATCTGGCTGCCCGGCAGGAGTATGCGTTAGCCCGTGAGCTGGAGCAAGGTGAACGGGATCGCTTTGATTACGGGGATAGTACTTTGTTTCTGGTCAACCAGCGGGAGCGTTTGACCTTTGAGGCGGCTGTAAAGCTTTTGGATTTGGAAGCAGAGTACCATCAGGCCAAAGTTAATTTTCAGGCCGTCACCGGGCAACTGTAACTATTTGCCTACAGTGCTTTAAGCTTGAAGAAGCGTGCTCATTAGCTTGTTAAGCATTGTTTTGTTCCAATGGGCGATTAGGTCACTCTAAAGCGACTTCAATTGACGGAGACCTGCCCATTAATAGGCCTAGTTTAGCTACAGGTGGACCTAGAGGCCATGCTGGAGAAAGTCTTGTTAATATTTACCCTGAAGAGGGCTGCTGGTGAAGGCACACGACCCAAGGGAATAGTAAAAAGCATTGATAACCCAGTGCTTTACTCTTTTCTTTGGAAAACTATATGGATAGGTCAAGTTTACCTCGTTTAATATTTGTTAAAAAAAACTAAAGTTTTTATATTGCAGTCCGAATAGGTAAGAGATGAGCAGTAATCAATACAAGTCTTACTGACAGTAAGCACTTAACAATGGTCACGATGCATGCCCAATATCAAAAGGCCCAACGGACACCACCCTCAGATGCCTAGTGGACAAGGGCTCGTGGAATACTCCTTAATTGGCCTTCTTGTTCTGATTGTCTGTGTCGGTGCCTTGAAAATACTCAGTGGTGGTATCGATGGCCTCATGCAAAGGCTACATGCTTCAACGGAAGTGACCCAGGAGCAAAAGATTGCGATTGCAAACCAGCAGGCCCGTCCCAGTACGCCTTCGAGTGGTCAGGGACGGCAATTTGTCACCCTGAAGGGCAGCACCATTTCACTGCCCCCCGCTATCGATGACATGGGCACGACCATTAAGACATTAGGTTCCAACGGTACCACTTCCATTCTGGCAACCAGCCTGGAAGTATTAGTCGCAGAGCTGGTGGCAAACAATGAGCTCACTGAACAACAGGCACAATCTTTGATTGAACTGGCCAACAAAGGACACTCCATTGCCGTATCGCAAAAACTATTTGAAGACATTATCGCCAACACAAAAACGACCAAGGCATATCGAGCTATCATTGAGAAAGATGCAACCCTGACGTTTTTCGATGGGGAATCTTTCAACTACCTTCTCGGTTATTATGTTCCAAGTGCTGGAGATCCCTTACAACCAGGTGTCGAGTCTCACGGCGCAGCCGGGGAGTTACTTGATGCTTACCATGCTGCAGTAGCAAGTGGGGCCCTTGATGACCCTGCCGTGCGGGCAGTTGTGGATGCCTTGACGCGAAATATTACCAATTTAACTCATACTTCGGCGCACACTTTTGCATCGCTCGCCAGAGACGAAATCGTGCACAGTGAAGTCAATGGGGTGATTGCTGAAAATATCGAGGAAACCCATAACAATTCCACCCAAATATGTAGCACTGGAAATGGTAAGGATACCGGCAAACAGTGCTCTGGCAAACAAGGATAAAATGGACTTGAAAATTCAGGCCGGTGATTCTTTTTGGCGTTTCGTTTCAGAAATAATCAAAACGGTAAGACCGGAGATTGATTCGGTCTTACCGTTTTGAAAGATTTGGAGCGGGAGACGGGGCTCGAACCCGCAACATCTTGCTTGGAAGGCAAGTACTCTACCAATTGAGTTACTCCCGCAAGGAGGCCTCATTACATCAGTTATAAACCAGCTATCAACACAAACCAAGAGAGAATGGTCGGGATGACAGGATTCGAACCTGCGACCCTCTGCTCCCAAAGCAGATGCGCTACCAAGCTGCGCTACATCCCGGTTTATAAACCTGATGAGAGACTACGCTAATCCTACAACAATGTTTGGTACGTGTCTATTCTCGGCAGTAAAGCGGCCCCGGTGATATTACACTTGACTGCGCCCTCTAGGATTAGCTTGCTTTCAGCATTTTATGGGCCTGATACTGCTGATCCAGCAGATTCAGCCGTTGCTGTAGACGTTCCATTTTTTGAGACATGTTGGGTAAAGGCCAAAATTGAGCAAGAATTTCCACAAATTCCATTTCGTTGCGAAGTCCTTGAATTTGTTTGGACAATTGCTTGAGTTGTTGTTCACGGAATTTTTGGTCAGCACGCTTTTGAAATTGCATGAAATGCCCCTTTCACTCTGCTTGAATGCCGATTACGGACGCTTCCAGCGTTGATCCTGAACGATTGAGCCTCATTGAAGGCGTTTAATGCTTTAGGCGATCTGGAGGGATGATGATTCTGTGATGATAGATATACTATATATAAAAATTTGAGGGCCAAAGAATTGCCTTTTCCCTCCCTGCAGCGGTATGAATAGTTACAAACTGTTACATGAATAACTGTTAGTGGGTTTTGAGTAAAGGGTGCAATTCCACCGGGGTTCAGGGTAAGATGTTAAACCATTTGATTACGTGCTGATTGCGCACACTGACGCACGGCGGCCCAATGTCTTTTGGGGCAGCAAAAGTGAGGCTTTTCCCAGTATGAATGTTTTACAATCCTGCGTTTTAAATACCCCGATTGAGGCCAACCGCCTGAGCCTGAACCCTGCGGCGCAGCAGCCTCACTTTGAGATCCTGGATACGCAAACCGGTCAGTGTTTAGGGCGGCTCAATCAGCTTGAAAATGCCACCCACACGGTAGAGCTCTTCTGGGGGAAGGGTGGGTTTATGGGCATGGTGACCTCCCCTAAGGGCGGGCATTATTTTGCATTGCCGGGATCTTCAGTTTCCGTGGGTGGGGTTGAGCTTTCGCTTCCAGGGAAACCAATCACCGGGAATCCTGCCAAGCAGCCGTCCTCGCCAAAAGCCTACAATCCCCAGACCCATTCCGTGCAGGCCACAATCTTGGGGGCCGGTTTGGCCACCCGATTCGAGCGTATTTCAGGGGACAGCACGCACTACTCCAAGCCCGCTGTGCCGCTGGCCGGGCAGCGCAGTGTGATTGAGTGCATTGCCAATAACCTGGTGGCTCACGGATTCCGTAACATCATGGTCAACACCTACTTTAAGCCAGAATCCCTGATGGCCAGCTTGACCCGCTGCAAAGACGGACAAGTAACCTATATCCATGAGGCGGAGCCCTCTGGCACCGCTGGAGGACTGCGAAAAATGCTGACAGACCCTCAGTATCAGTCCCTTCTGGATCTCAATCAGCCTTTGCTGGTGGTGCAAGGGGACTCGGTCACTGACGCGGACTTTAGCGAATTGATGGAAGCCCATATGGCCCAGAATGCCCTATTGACCATTGGCTGTCAGTGGGTGGATGAACAGGATGTGGATAAATTCGGCATCATTGTCACCGATCAGTCCGGTGCGGACGGTCAATCCGGTAAAATTGTGGCTTTTCAGGAAAAGCCCAAGCGGGAAGAGGCCAAATCCCGACTGGCCAATACCGGCTTTTATATTTTCTCCCCCCGTAGCTTCCCCCTGATTGTCGAAATTTATAACGAGGCCTTGGCCAAGGCCCAACAAAATGCCCGTCAAGCTGGCGTCCCTGTCCCCAGTGAAGTCGCCCTGGATTTTGCCACCGATATTTTCCCGGTTATGTTGCAGCGGAGCCTGACCCAACCGGAATTGGGCGCTTTTTGGGCCCAAAAAGTGGAGGGATACTGGAGTGATATTGGCAATCCCGTCCAGTACCTTGAAACCATTCACGATTTATACGCCGGCAAAGTGCAAATCCCCTTGCCGGAAGAAAAAAGTCTGTACTACCGGGATGGGATTGTTTATTGGGAAGGTGCTCAGGCCATGGCGCAGGCGGAACAAGCCGTGCTTCAGGGCAATGTGTTGGTGGCCCTGCCCTTTTCCGGTTAAGAATTCTCACTTTTTCCCCGTTTTTGATCGACTTTTATCCACTCAGTGATCTTGTTTGTGCTTTCATGGCATCAAATTATCTTCAGACGCCTTTCTATTCATTGATACTTTCAGATACCATATCCACCAACCGGTCTTGAATAAAGGTACTTAAGGGCATGTCTGCTCCAACCGGGATGGGCGCTTCGCCTATTCAGACAAAATCCATTCAAAAGCAGCCTGTGGCAGCCACCGCTTCCACCTTGACTTGGTCTGGTCAGAATTCGGCCAGTCCTCGCCAGCCCCGTTTTTCCGGTTTTGCCGATGTGGCAGGTTCATTGCTGGCCCGGGGGAATACCCCCAATTGGTTGCAAGAGACCTTTCTGTTTACGTCCAAGGAAGGCGCCAATGCGGTTCTACCGTTGGAAGCCGCCGTGGTAGCAGGACGCACCCATAGCGCTTATCGCCGGGATGGCTGGATGGAAGTGCAAGAACGGGTATTTGAGGAGCTGGCCGCTGCTGCCATCTGGCTGAAGGGCGTGGATTTTCTAAAGGATCGCTTCAAATCCGCCCAGATACGCTTTTTACCTCAGTATAAGCATCTGAGCCCCGATATCGCCTGGAATCGCCCCTGGGGTAAACTGCAAAGCGTGGACTTAACCGCTCAGGAGCTCTTTGCAAAAGACAGCAAGGAGGTTTCTTCCCTGCTACGATTGAAATCCGCCCGTTGGCTTTTTAGTGTTGGGATGGCCTTGACTGGTGTGGCTTATGTGGTGCCCACCCTGAACCAGTTGAAAACCAAGGCCATTATGAGCTATCAATTGTCCCGTAGAAAGCGTTCACAGGAAGGCGATAACGTCCAATTCGGCGATCCGCGTTTGCTGGGTGCCACGGCTTCCCCTCAGGGATTGCCAACGGGCCTGAATCACCATGCCTTCGGTCAACAATTGAGTCGAGTGGCCATTTCTGCCAACGCACTCAATCCCACATTCAACCCTGTATCCAGTCCATTATCGATCCAATTAGCCAATTCCGGGAGTTCAATCAATCAGCCCTATCGGGGTGTTGCCTTTAGTCCTAACGGCTCTGCCAAGGGATTCTCGCCTGCCGCTTTTGGGCCGTTGACCAATGGTCAGCCGGTTCGCTTTGGCGGTTTTTCCGGCGGATCGTCCGTCACCCAGGCTCTGGGGCATTTGGTGGATCAAACCCCCTATGGTAGCATTTTGGTGGTGGATGCCGGTATTGCCGGTGGCAGAGGCTACGTGGCCAGTAAGCGTAGCGGCTTTGAGACCGTGGAAGTAATTGTCCGCGATTTGGGCTCGCTGTATTTCTACATTTTATCGGTCCCGCACATTATGAAGGGGCTGGGTATGGCTGCGGATAGCGCCTTTAAAACCAGTATTCAGCTGGAGCCCAAAATTGCGGAGGCCTTGCACGATCAGTTAAAACAAGCGAATAGCCTCTCTGCGGTAAAAATGGTGCTGCATGGCCATACCCATCCAGGAATGATGCTGCCGGAAAGCTGGCTGAAAACACGCCTGCGCACAGCCCCAGCAGCGGCCTTGGCTGACTGGTTGACCCTGGAAGCGCCGGTATACTTGAACGGGGGGGGAGCTCAGGGCTTTATTGAATCGATACGCCAAAAGGGCGGCGGCGTCATGCCGGATCAGATTCAGGATTGGCTTAACGAAATCAAGGAGGGCAAGGGTGCTTTCCAAGGCTGGGCCGCAGAAGAACGCAAAAATATGGGCATCGCTCTCAAGCAGGCGTTCCGGCACAGCGTGGGCCTGGATGTTGACTGGAAAACGTCCCACAGCTTTGTGGATTTGTTGGAAAAGCATGCGCCCGGTTTTGCCGAGGCCTTTAAGGCCATGGGTTCAACCGGTCAGGATGCCTTTAAGTCCAGACTCCGGGCGATGGTCCAGACGGATGCCTTGGATCAGGCCCATGTCATTTTCCAGCGCTCCATCAATCTCTTGCGCGGAACGCTGAAGGGCTTTGATTTTACCGAAGCGGATCGACTGGCTGAATGGTTGAATCAAGTTAAAAACCGGGGCTTGCTCTTGAAACAACTGGCAGCGTTAGAGCCCAAAGAAGGCCTGCATAAAACCGGCCGCAGCCAGACCCTGGAAATGATGAACAAGCTGCTCGCCCAGGCCGAAGGTGCTGGTCTGCAATCCAAGCCGGAAGGCCGGTTACTCAAGGCGTATCAGCAACAACTCAGCGGGTTGTTATCGGAGGACACCGGGCGATTGTTCTCCTTGGCCACCCAGGCCGGAGAGCCCGGACTCACCCAAAAACTGCGGGAGTTACTGCAGGGCGGTCTGGTGAATGATACCGCCTTTCTGCGGCAAGCCCAAAGCCTGATGGGGCAGTTCAAGCCGGATTCCCGAGAGTTTGCCGACCCGGCCCGGGCCCACAAAATGCGGGAGGCCATTGGCAAATACAGCGAGGCCTTGTTGAATTATCTTTCCGAACACGGAAAAACTGACGTTAAAACAGGCTTGGATCGCTTCTTTAAGCTGAACCGCAACTTGAATTACACGGCGCGTTCGGTGGCGTTGCTGGGTACCATGGCCTGTTTGGGCTGGTTGGTGCCCCATGTACAAACCACCATTACCAAGCGCTTGACCGGGCAGGATAAAAACCCCGGCATTGCCAGCACCGCTGACCAATTGGGGTACGGCGATGTGAAAACGGCGGCGGCCAAGGAAGAAGCATCCGCTGTGAGCGGAGAATCCAAGGGCATTAAGCCGGCTTCTATACCGTCAGCGTTGACCAACGGCATTTTCGTGGGGCAAACCCTACCCCGTTTTTATCCCCGTGTGGGGCAAACGGCCTACCAGAACTAGGGTTTAGCCCAGGCTTCCGCTGATAGTCACTAGCGGGGTATCCGCCGAAGGGGACCCGTTGGAGACCTGTGGCCCGACATAGCAAATGAGATAGGTCAAAGCGCAAAACAGGCTTATCCATTCTAAAGCGTATTCTGTGTTTCGCCCTGAATATTGCATGATGATACTGCCCGATCCTTAATAACCTCTATAATAAAAAATAAAACAACTGAAAAATTGCCCTCCCCTGCGTATTTTGCTTGCCGGACTGCTTTTTCAAGTGCCAAGCCATTTTTCAAGTATCAAGCAAGGTTTTGTTCCATATTACGTTTTGTCCGACTTCCCCAGACAAAGGATTGATCTTGATAGGGTCGATGGCTATACTATAACAAGTAAAGTAATTTTTATAAGGATACGAATGCGTGTCGAAGACGGCGGATCAAATGACTGAAAACCTTACGGAACAAACGATTGAAGCCCAATCGCTGCAGGATGTCACTGAGAACCTGAACCGTTTGATGCACGCGGGCCTTTATGGCGTGGAATCGCCCATTGAGCGGGCCATGGAGCTAATTGGCGACAAGTATTCCTTCCAGATTATTCACTTGCTTTACCAACTGGAGCGTCAGCGCTTTGTGGAGCTGGAGCAGCAAATTACGGGGATTTCCCCACGTACCCTCAGCGCCCGGCTGAAGCATCTGGAAAAGTTTCGTTTGATCAACCGGCACCAGTTCCCCACCATCCCTCCCAAGGTGGAGTATGAGTTGACGGAACGGGGACGGGATTTGGCCAGTACCCTGAACCACCTGGAAACCTGGGTCAATCGCTGGTTCCCTTACGCCCCTTCCACCGAATCCTAGTCGATTTTTGTTAAGGGCTCTGTTTGTCTGGCTTGTTTGTCTGGCTTGTTTTCTGGCGAGTTATAAGCGGGCCTTGCTCCGTTTTGGGGATTCCAGAGTGGAAAGTTAGCGCTGTTTTGTGTTAATCCGCTAGAATAGTAGGGATAGAGAGAGTATTCATTAGGCGCTATGTTTCGCAAGCAAACCCCGTATCTCTACCTGATTTTGCCGGCTATCTTCATGGTCAGTTTCTTTTTTCTGCCCCTGCTAATGGCTTTTGGCATCAGTTTGTCCGATTACTCCCGGGATATCTATCATCCCAGTTTTGTGGGCTTGCTGAATTACGCCCGACTGGCCCATTCCGCCCCGTTCTGGAGTGCCTTGCGCAATACCTTTGTGTTTTTGCTGGGGGTGGTTCCGGCCATGGTGGTTCTGCCTATCTTTTTGGCCTTGTTGCTCAATGGCAAGCTTAAGGGCATTGCCATTTTCCGCAGCCTGATTTACATTCCGGTGGTCATTTCCATGGTGGTGGTGGGCATTGCCTGGCGCTGGTTGTATGCCGATGACGGTCTGATCAACTGGTTCCTGTCTCTGTTTCACTGGCCCAAGGTGGGTTGGCTGGTCAGCCCGGACATTGCCCTTTATAGCGTCATGAGCGTGGTGGTTTGGAAGGGGCTGGCCTATTACATGATGATGTATCTGGCGCATTTGCAAAGCCTGTCTTCGGATTTATACGAGGCCGCCGAGATTGACGGGGCCAACCTGTGGCAGAAGCACTGGCACGTCACCCTGCCCCACTTGCAGCCCACCATGGTTATGGTGGGTATTATCAGCACCATTGGCAGCCTGAAGGTGTTTACGGAAATTTATGTGATGACCCGGGGCGGCCCGGTGGGGGCCACCAAAACGCTGGTGTACTACATTTACGAGCGAGCTTTTGAAAATCTGGATCTGGGGATTGCCAGTGCTGCAGGCATTGTCCTGATGTTGATTCTGCTGGCCTTTAGCCTGCTGGAAATGAAACTTTCTCCCAAGGAGGATACACCCCTGAAAGTCCTGAAGCCTAAGGCTGAGAGTCGTATTTCCCCACAGAGCGCCGCTGTGAGTAAGGTGGGAACATGAAAAAAACGCTGCAGTACATACTACTTAGTTTATTGGTGCTGCTTTCCGTCTTTCCTTTTCTGTGGCTGCTATCCACGGCCCTCAAAAGCCCCTCAGAGAATGTATTTGCCTACCCGCCCCAGTTTATTCCGGCCCAGCCCACCCTGCAAAATTTTATCAGTGTGTGGCAGAAGGTGCCCATGCCATGGTTTTTCATCAACAGTATTGTGGTCACTTTGCTGACCATCGTGTTTAACATCGCCCTGAGCGTAATGGCCGCCTATCCCTTGGCCCGCATGAGATTCAAGGGGCAGAACACTATCTTTTTCAGTATTTTGGCCACCATGATGATTCCCTTTCAGGTGTTGATGATTCCCCTGTACCTGATTTGCCTGAAGCTGAATCTCACCGATGCCGCTGGCATAGTCAATGGCTGGTTGGGCCTGGTGCTGCCCTTTGCCGTCAGTGGGTTTGGCATCTTCTTTGTACGGCAAGCGCTGGTCACTTTGCCCAAGGAGCTGGAAGAGTCAGCGGTGCTGGATGGTTGTAACAGTCTGCAAATTCTGTGGCACGTGTTGTTGCCCCTCATTCGGCCCACTTTGGCCACGCTGGCTGTGTTTGCCTTTATGGCCACCTGGGGAGAATTCCTGTGGCCCAGTATTATTCTATCGGAACCCAGTCACTTTACCCTGCCAGTGGGCCTGGTGCAGTTGCAAAGCGCCTTTAGCGCCGATTGGAAGCTGATTGCCGCAGGGACTTTGCTGTCCATGGTGCCCATGCTGGTCTTTTTCTTTGCCCTGCAAAAGTACTTTGTGTCCGGGGCCACCAGTGGTGCGGTTAAAGGCTAGCAGACACTAAACAGGAACCTAAAAACCAACCAGCGTACTCACCGGGTCGTAGTACATGTCGCTTTCGGTTTCGCTGGCGTAGGTCTGCTTCAGGCCAATCTTAAAAGCTGCGCCCCCTTGGGCCAGTTGAGTTCCATCAATCGAAGCGGAATGCCCATTTGTGGTGGGGGTGGTTTCAATTGTTGTAGCAGTGGCACCAAGACTCTTGTGTTGCTGGGCCTTGGCGTGTAGGGGTGACTCTGTGGAGCGCGTCAGAGAGACAGGACTATGGGGCATTAGCAGAGGCACTGCAATGGCCAGAATGAGCACCGCTGCGGCTACGGGCGTGTATTGTTTCCAGAAAAAGCGTTGCGAGGAAACCTGGGTGGGTTTGGCTGCCATGGGACCGGTTTCGGCGATTTGAGCCAGGATGCGATCGGCCAGCCCCACCGGGACGGCCACAGGCTCCAGGTTGCTCATTGACGCGGTGAGATGCTTCAAGTCGTTCTGATAAGCTTGGCAAGCGGCGCATTGCTTTAAATGGTCGGATAAGCCAGTTTGCGCTGCTTCCGAAACCGGTTCGCCTTCCTGTAGGCTGAAAATTAGGTCCTGAGCCTGTTCACAGTTATGTTGGGGGTGATTGGGTGGCTGCACGGGTGTGGTCATGAGGCCATCTCCTTTACGGCGTGTTTAAGCTTTTCGGTACCGCGCTTAATCCAGGTGCGCACGGTGTTGAGGGGAATGCCCAGAGTCTCGGCCACTGCTTCGTAGCTGAGATCTTGCTGATAGCGTAGCAGCAGGGCTTGTCGGTATTTATCGTCCAGTGTTTCCAGTGCCTTCAGTACTGCTTCGGTGGAGAGTTTGCGCTCCAGTTGTACCACCACATCGTCGGCGGTTTGATGCTCTGGCTCTGTCCAGGCGCCCTCTTCCTCCATGGCATTGAGGGAAACCAGTTTGGATTGCTTTCGCAACTGGCTGATGGCGGCGTTGGAGGCGATGCGAAGAATCCAGGGCTTAAAGGGCCTCTGGCGGTCAAAGTTTTTCAGGTTTTGGTAGGCTTTCACAAAGGCCTCCTGGGCAATCTCTTCGCTGAGTTCGTGATTCTGGGTCATTCGGTACAGGTAGTTGTAAACGGCTTGGAGATAACGCTGCATCAGTTGGGAAAACGCCTTCTGATCCCCGCACAAGGTACGGTCAATCAACGCCGAATCATCGGGTTGCAGTGCCGGGTTGGGAGAGAAGGTCAGGGTCATCGCATGGCAGGCTTTGCATCAACAGAACAGACAGGGGGCACGATGGGCAGTGAGCTTAGTAATCCTCTGGTGGGTGTGGATGCCCCCCAGACTTTGAGCGTTGGGCCCATTGCTTGGCCTTGATGGCCTGGAGTTTTTGCAATTGCTCCGGGTTCAGTTGGGAGCGCATGCTGAACCAGGTTTTCAGGCGAACTTCACTGAGTCGTCGCTGCAGATCGTTGATCTCGCTGTTCAGATTGCGAGCGCCTGCTTCAGTGGCGTTGGGTGTTTGCAGGTACTGCATCATGGCCTTGCGCTTGGTTTTGAGCTGTTCTCTTAGCGTTTGGCTTTGGGCTCGTCCCTGCTCCATGGTGCTTTTAACCTTTTGCCCTTGCTCTGGGCTGAGGCCTAAATTTTTTATCATCTGCTGATGGCGCTCATCGGAAGCGCTGGCGGAAGGGTGGGAAGTCCGATTCTGCATACGCCCGCCCTGACTGGATGGATCTGCCGTGGCTAAGCCCGGTAGCAAATTCAACAACAAGGCCAGCGGTAGCGCCAGAACAGCCAGCTTTTGCAAAGGCATCCGGTTATACATGCTGATCTCCTGATTGGTGTGGACAACTATAATACACGGCAACCCCCTAAAAAGTTTCAGCAGCTTCCGCCAGCGATTATCAGGGGATGCGGGGCTTAGTCCAGCAGGCAGGCGCTGATGTAGGTTTCAACGGTTTTGGACATCATGTGCCGGAACACCTGCTTGCGCAGCCAGGCTTGATAATACCCGGATTGCTCGCCAAACAGCATCTTGGCCGCATCGCCCTTGAACAGTGCATCCACAGTTAAAGAATGACAAAAGGCGGTCATGGCTTTCACAGAACCAAACAGGGAACGTAGCAAGGCCTCGGCCTCCCCCACTTCAAAGTGAGTCACCGCTTTACAGGCATATACCCGAAAATTCTCGGCGTACTCTTCCTGAATGTCCTGTAAACGGGCTTCACTGAGATCGCCCCTGTAAAGGGAACGGGTGGCCTCTAGCAGCCAACGGGCCAGATTCTCCACCAGCTTTAATTCGGTTGCGGTAAAGGGGTAGTTCTCGCTGGAGGCCCGTCCGGCCCCGGCCAGCCGGATACTGCGGCCGTCCAGGTAGGTTTTGCGAAACAGCAAGACGTTTCGCTCCATATCAATTTCAAACTCTTCATCCAAAATGTCCAGTACGGCCTGATCGGAGAAGCCAAACAGCACCACACCCCAGTTTTCCACGCCCAAGAGGGCCTGATATCGATCGAGCATGTCCGATGGGCTCAAATCGAGATAAGCTTGCGTATCGGCACGCCCTTCCTCTTCCCAGGGGGCCGATAAAATGGCAAATTTGGCCGCCAGATTTCTCACGCACTCACCCAACACGCTGCTTTCACTAGAGTTTATTATAGTGGATTTTCATCGGGGGGAGAGCGTTTAAAGTTCCCTGCTCCGCTGGTTCTTTTCGGATCAATCTCACTGAAGAAAAGGGTAATCCCTGGACTTTGCGTGGAGATGTCTTGGCCTCCTGTTTTCTCAACAGGTGGGTGTCCTCCGTGGTCATCGAGGTTTCCAACAGGCTTGCTTGCGCAAGGTTGGTATACGGTGATGCCATCGCGTTATCAGGACTCCCGATTATGGCGGGTAGAGTCAAGACATCGAACCACATCCAGGGATTGCATCTATTATCCCCCATGACAGGATTGGCTCGCAACGGCTTTTTTGAATTTGAATTAAAAATCAGCCGGATAGGCTAGTTTCATCGTCGTGTCGGATCACTTGCAATTCAGCCCGCTCCCGTAGAATCTTCCGCAGCAGGTGGATGGATTCGGGCCGGTGGGCGTTTTCGTTGATGAGTTGGTTCATAATGTCCAGAGATTGTCTGAGTTGTCGCTCCCGGTGCAGCTGTAGCGTTTCCGGGGTACTGTTCTCCCGAATCCAGGCCAATTGGCGAATGACATGAGACGGTTTCTCTTTAGACACGCGATACCCCTTTCCAAAACCACTTGAAGCGGTTATCCACTCGTTCCTGATGAATCACACGGGACTCATAACCCCATCATGACCCAGCTTGTTCCCCCCTTCATCGGGCAGACGATTTAGCTCCCGGGATATAGACCGTTTGGCATCTTATAGGGTTAAGCTAGGGCTCAGCGACCACCCAAACCCCGGATTCCGGCAGCAGGGGCAAGTGGGCCGCCTGAATGCGTTCACCGGGCATTAAAACAGGGATACCCGGCGGGCAATGCACCACGGTTTCCTTGGCAATTCGGTTCAGTGCTGATGCGATGGAGACTTTGTGTCCTTTGCGGAAAAAGGCCTCTCTGGGGGATAAAGCCATTTGCGGTAAGCAAATCTCGGCGCAATCGACCGCTTCTTTCCGGTGCGCTGAGGGGGAGCGTTCGGCTGCGCGTAGGGCTTCATCCTCTGCCACTACAATGGTCTGGAAGGCTTCAAAATCGGCTTCGGTCAGGCCCAGATTAGCCAGATACAGCACGCCGCCCGGTTTGGCCGATTCGTAGGCCAATTGATGGGCCTCTTCTACATGGGCGCCCCAGTCTTCGCCAGTTTCCAGCGGATGGCTGAGATAAAACTTGCAGGGGTCCCAGAACTGGGCGGCTGTCCTCTGAGGCTGATACAGTCTTATCTGGCTCAGATTGGCGTGCAAAGCACTTCTAACCGTGTGCACTTGCGACAACAGCCATTCGATTCGGGCTTGTCCAGCGGTGCTGCCCAGAAAGCCACAAGCGGCATCCAGACTGGCCATCAGCAAATACGACGGGCTGGTGCTTTGCAAGGTATTCAAGGCTTGTTGAAACAGGGTGGGATCTACGCAAGAACCTTGCGGTAAGTGGGCCAAGGCGCTCTGGGTCAGGCTACCCCCGCTTTTGTGCAGGGAGTGGATCACCACATCCGCCCCGCTGTGGCAGGCAGAGGCAGGTAGTTGATCGCTCAGTGGCCACAGGCTGCCATGGGCCTCATCCACCACCAGCGCCACCCCATGGGCTTTACACAGGTTGGCAATGGCTTGGATATTACTGCCCAGTCCTTCGTAAGTAGGCGAGGTCAGGAATAGAGCCTGAGCATCCGGGTGTTGCTGAAATTGGACCTGCACTTGCGCCACAGTCAGCGGGCCCCACAAGTCCCAGTCTGGCAAATGGCTGGGCAAAAACCAAACCGGCTGGGCACCGGATACAATCAGTCCACTTAAAACTGCCCGATGGGCGTTTCGGGGGATGAGCACCTTGGCCCCCGGCTGGGCCACGCACAACATGGCCGCCATTAGGCCCACCGAAGCCCCGTTAATCAGCATAAAGCTATGGGCAACGCCAAACAGACTGGCCATGCGTTGCTGGGTTTCTAAAATCACCCCATCCGGCTCAGACAAAACATCCAGCCCATCCAGTTCGGTCAAATCGTAGCGAAACGGATGGTTCCAGACCGTAGAATCCTCATATAAACATTGACCGGCATGGGCCG
Organism: Vampirovibrio chlorellavorus; assembly: GCA_001858525.1. Classification (GTDB taxonomy): domain Bacteria; phylum Cyanobacteriota; class Vampirovibrionia; order Vampirovibrionales; family Vampirovibrionaceae; genus Vampirovibrio; species Vampirovibrio chlorellavorus. The sequence goes on from LAPX01000005.1 coordinate 164,039, forward strand.
GCACATGGAAGCGCCTGCGGTCATGCCGGTCATAAGTTTTTAACGCATCAACCAGAGGGGTCTCTAGTTGATGCGTTTCTACTTTTTTAGTTGGGGCTGGCTGCACTCAGAGGCTCCAGACCATGCTGGGCGCGCTCTGCGTCGTTGACACCCTTCATGGTGAGGTTGATGCGGCCGCGCTCGTCAATGTCTACGACCTTGACCAGCACTTCATCGCCCACTTTGACCACATCTTCAACCGCTTGTACCCGTTGTTGGGACAGTTGGGAGATGTGAACCATGCCATCCTTGCCCGGGAACAGTTCCACGAAAGCGCCAATGGGGATGGTGCGGACGACTTTGCCCATGACCACTTGGCCACGTTCAATCTTGCGGGTCAAACGCTCGATGATGTCTTTGGCACGGGTAGCCCCTTCGCCATCCACCGAGGTGATGGTGACTAGACCGCTGTCTTCGATGTCAATGCTAGCGCCAGTTTCATCGATAATGGAGCGAATCATTTTACCGCCAGGCCCAATGACAGAACCAATCTGGTCTTTGTCGATGGTCACGGTAATGATGCGAGGTGCCCACGGGGACAGTTCCGAACGAGGACCGGCCAATACGGCAGTCATGCGCTCCAGAATGGTCAGGCGACCTACTTTGGCTTGATCCAGAGCTGTTTTCATAATCTCCAGAGAGATACCCTGAATTTTGATGTCCATTTGCAGGGCGGTAACGCCTTCACGGGTACCAATGACTTTGAAGTCCATATCGCCCAGGAAGTCTTCCACCCCTTGGATGTCGGACAACACAACGGATTTGGCGCCTTCTTTAATCAGACCCATGGCAATACCGCCGACCGGGGCTTTAATGGGAACGCCAGCATCCATCAAGGCCAGTGTGGCGCCGCAAGTGGAGGCCATGCTGGTGGAACCGTTGGATTCCAGAATGTCGGAGTTGACCCGAATGGTATAGCCGAATTCCTCTTTGGAGGGCAGAACGGGCAAAATGCCGCGCTCAACCAAAGCACCGTGACCGATTTCCCGACGGCCAGCGCCCCGCATGGGCTTTACTTCGCCTACGGAGTAACCTGGGAAGGTGTAATGGTGCATCCAGCGCTTTTCAGTGGCGGGATCGACGCCATCCAGACGCTGGGCTTCGCCCGGGGAACCCAGGGTCGCCACGGAGAGCGCTTGGGTGTTACCACGGGTAAACAGGCCGCTACCATGCACTCTGGGTAGAATACTGGTCTGGCAGTTGATGGGGCGAATGTCTTCGTTGCGACGACCGTCGGCCCGCACGCCTTCTTCAATGATCATGGTGCGCATAATGCGTTTTTCCACTTTCTTGAAGGACTCACCCAGGTAATCCAGAGGCTGGGCCAACAGGAATGCCTTGATGGGATCGGTGTCCGCTTTGGCTTCCAGAGCGCTTTTCACTTTTTGTTTGGCGGCTTCCAGCATTTCCTTGCGGCGGCTGCGATCAAATTCGTGGTAGGCGCTGAAAATGTCTTTTTCCGCGGTTTCTTCCACGAAAGCCAACACCTTTTTAACATCCGCTTCCAGTGCGAAAGCAAAAGGTTTCTTTTCAACACCACACTGGGCGGTAAATTCACGTTGGACTTTCACTTGCTCACGAATGTGATCGTGGGCGAAAGCCAGCGCTTTCAGCAGATCTTCTTCGGAAATGAAGTTGGCACCGGCTTCCACCATCATGATGGAGTCTTCGGTTCCGGCTACAACCAGGTCCAGATCGCTTTCTTCGGTTTGTTTGAATGTGGGGTTGACGATGAACTGTCCGTTCAGACGAGCCACACGCACACCACCAACCGGGCCGGAGAATGGTAGGCCGGAAAGCTCCAGGGCCATAGAGGCACCGAAAATGGCCAGTACATCAGGCTGGATACTGCTATCCATGCTCATCAGGGTGGAGACAACTTGCACGTCGTTGCGGTAGCCATCGGGCCACAAGGGACGGATGGGGCGGTCAATCAGACGAGAGGTCAAGGTCGCCTTGTCGGAAGGTTTGCCTTCCCGCTTCAGGTAACCACCGGGCAAGCGGCCCACGGAGTACATTTTTTCTTCAAAGTCGACCAGCAGCGGAAAGAAGTCGATGCCGGGACGAGGAGATTCACTACCAGTGGCGGTGACTAGAAGTACGGTGTCATCGCAACGGACTAGCACGGAGCCGGTGGCGGCCTTGGCTAAGCGTCCGCTTTCAAGGTGAACTTCTTTGTCACCAATTTTAAAAGTTTTGGTCTGCAGGTTCGGAAACAGGATTTGTTCGTTCATAAAGTTTTATCTTCTTTCTATACTTCGATGTTTTATTCCGTGGTTGATGCAGCTATTTTACAGCCTTTTGAGGGGCTTCGTCAGCATCAATGGCGAAAGTTGCTGTGGCTATTGGATTTCCCCTCGTGATGTTCCCATAGATCGGCGGAAAGCCGAAGGACTGGAAAAATGAAAAACGGGCACAAGGCCCGTTTTTCTGGGAGTTTTACTTCCGGATACCCAATTTGGTAATCAGTTCTTTGTAGGCTTCCGGGGTTGAAGTCTTTTTGAAGTAGTTCAGGTAGCGACGACGACGACCTACCAGAATTTGCAGGCCACGCTGGCAAGCAAAATCCTTGCGATTTTCTTTCAGGTGCTCGGTCAGCTCGCTAATGCGCTTGCTCAACATGGCAATTTGCACCGGGGCGCTGCCAGTGTCATTGGCGCTAACGGCATGCTCTTTAGAAATTTCTTTTTTTTGTTCGGAAGTCAGGGGCATATTTCTTTTATCGCCTTTTGATTTTGGATTTACTTCGAGTAATATGGAGCCTATTATGTACGGTGATAAGAAAATTACAATAGCACCTTAAAAATGACTACCCAATATCGCGCATTTTGCAACATTTTTAAACAGGCAGTACCGTTGAGTTTGAGTTTGGCAGTGATGGCTCTAAGCCTGACCGGCTGCCAGAACAATGCCTCCAACGGGGAAAGCGCCCAGCTACGCAAGGCCAAGCAGCTGATTGAGCAGGGAAACTTTGAAGAGGCCTTTGTCGAACTGAATCAGGCACTGGATGAGGCTCCCAAGGACCCTAACCTGCATATCAATATGGGCTGGCTGTATTTGTACACCAACGATCTGGAGAACGCTTCCAAGGAGCTAACCCTGGCGGAAACCTTAGGGCCAGATCTGTCGGAAACCTATCATCTACGGGGGGCGCTTCTGAATTATCAGGCGCAACACAGTAAAGACAAGGAACAGGCCCGATTGTTACAGGAAGAGGCCGTCCAGAACTTTCAACAGGCTTTAAAGCGGGATGAAAAGAATAATCAGACATACCTTGACCTGGCCAACAGTCTATCGGCTCTGAACCGGCAGGAAGATGCCTTGACCATGCTGGACAAGGGGTTTCAGTACATCCCGGACAAGGATTTGGAAACGCAGGTGAATTTTCAAATTGCCACCTGTGCCGCCGAGGCTCAATTACAACGCTATGACGAGGCCATCGAGGATTGCAATCAGGCGTTGGAGTTTACCACCAATCCGGCGTCCCGAGAGCGCATTACCGACATGATTGAAAACATGAAGCTAATGAACCCGGGCTTGTCTCAAAAGATTGAGGCTCAGCAGGCGGAAAAAGACCGTCAAGCGGAAGAAAACGCTATCATTGATACAGCCGCTTCCGACTAGGAAACTGAATTTTTGGGTGATGATTGTGCTGGGAGCACGCTCTTAAGAGAGCGGATGGTTTTGCAGCAGCCAGAAAAACGCAATGGCCACGATAATGCGGTAAATGCCAAAGGGGGCCATGGAGGTTCTCTGCAGCATCAGGATGAAGGTTTTGACGGCCAGCAAGGCGGATACAAAGGCCACTAAAAAGCCTAGGGCAAAGGCGCTCATATCGCCGGGGCTCAGCTTGTCCCAAATTTCCAGCAGATCCTTGAGACAAACGATCATCATGATGGGCACTGCGGCTAAAAATGAATACTCTGCGGCGACGGTGCGTTGCAGCCCGGTGAACATGCCCCCGATAATGGTGCTGGCCGCCCGAGAGACCCCAGGGCACAAGGCCAGACATTGAAACAGCCCGATTTTGAAAGCGCTTTTTACATCCAGTTCATCCAGGGAGGTCATTGCATTCTGGAAGCGCAGTCGCTCAATGAAAATTAAGACCACCCCTCCCAATGCCAAAGCCCAGGAGACCGTTAACGGGTTAAACAGGTGGCTTTTAATGTTGTGCTCCAGTAATTTCCCCAGTACCAGAATGGGCAATGAGGTGACAGCCAGCATCAGCCAGCCTTGCAGTCCTTGAAAGCCCCCTTTGGCTTTGAAGTTAAACAGACAGGCAAAGCGGTGCCGGTACAGTACCACTACGGCCAAAATGGCCCCCAGTTGGATGAATACCTCAAAGGCGTTGACCACCTCGCCCTTAATGCCCAGCAGGTAGCTGGTCAAAATCATGTGCCCGGTGGAAGAGATGGGCAGAAACTCGGTGACCCCTTCCACAATGCCTAGAATCAGGCTATGAATCAGTTCCATTCAGTTAATCCTCTAGCAATCAACGGATTAAGATACTAACTGCCCGCGTGAATTTCAGTGCCAGCCTGTCCGGCCAGGGCTTCCACTGTTTTTTCCAGGCTGGTGATAAAGGCGCGTTTTCCGCCGTGTTTGACGTAATCAATCATGGCCGCCACTTTTGGCCCCATGCTGCCTGCCCCAAAGTGCCCTTCCGCCTGATATTGCTCGGCCTCAGTCAGAGAAAGACGCAGCAGGGCTTTTTGATCGGGCTGGCCGAAGTTGAGATAGACATTCTCCACCTCAGTACAGATGATCAGGTTCTCGATTTTCAAGGTCTTGGCCAGCAAGCAGGAGGTGAAATCCTTGTCAATGACCGCCTCAATACCTTGCAGAACGCCATCTTTCCGGTAAACGGGTATACCGCCACCGCCGCAGCACAACACAATGGCTTGCTGCTCAATCAGGGCTTTAATGGGGCTGGCTTCCAAAATGCGCAAGGGCCGGGGGGAGGGGACCATGCGCCGGTAGCCCCGGTTGGCGTCCGGACCAATGATCCAGCCCCGTTCATCATACAGGCGCTGGGCCTCATCGGCACTGATGAAGCGGCCCACCGGCTTACTGGGTTTTTGAAAGGCCGGATCCGCAGGATCTACTTCCACCAACGTATTAACAGCCATCACTGGTTTTTCCAGTCCGGCCTGTAACAGTTGCTTGTTCAGTTCACGGGTCAGCCAGTAGCCAATCTCACCCTGCGTCCAGGAGACGCAGGTATCCAGAGGAATGGGGTTTTCAAACAGTCGGGCCGAGGTTTCAGCCATATCCAGCAGATTGCCTACTTGAGGGCCGTTGCCAAAGGTTATGACCGGCAAGTAGCCGCTTTGATAGACTTGCACAATTTTTTGACAAACCGCTTGCACCATTTTGGGGTTGAGATTATCCCCGCTTTGTTTGTCATAGAGGGCGTTCCCCCCAATGGCGATTAAGACCGATTCCATGCGCACACGCTCACTATTTCCACCGATACGGTTCGATTTGCTTGCTAGCTCGTAACTCTCTGGCAATGGCCTCGGGCTTTCCGTTGGCGCTGGATTTGCCTATAATCAAAACGATAGCATAATTCGGCCCTTTGCAACTATCTTGAAACCGTCCATAAACCCGGTCACACGCATTCTTATGACTACCACCCCGTCCCCTCGCATTTATCTGGATCACGCCGCCACCACCCCGGTGGAGCCCTCGGTGCTGGAAGTGATGCTGCCCTTTTTGCAAGGTCAGTTTGGCAATCCCTCCAGTTTGCACTTTTGGGGGCGAGAAGCCAGAAAAGCCTTACAAGCGGCTCGGGACAGTGTAGCTAAGACGCTACATTGCCAACCTTCGGAAATTATTTTTACCAGCGGGGCCACCGAAGCCAACAATTTGGCCCTGGTGGGCGTGGCTGAAGTACTGAAGGCCAAAGGGCGGCACATTATTACCACTCAGATTGAACATGCCGCAGTGCAAGCACCCTGTCAGTGGCTGGAAGCTCATGGCTGGGAGGTGACCTGGTTACCCGTAGATTCGGAGGGCTTCGTGTCGGTGGCCTCGGTGCTAGAGGCATTGCGGCCCGATACGGTGTTGGTTTCCATCATTCACGGCAATAATGAGATTGGCACCCTTCAGGATATTCAAGCCATTGGGGAAGCTCTGAAATCCCGATCCGGCTCCCAAAACGCCTTGCTGCACGTGGATGCGGTGCAAACCGTGGGCAAACTTCCGCTGGATTTATCAACTTTGCCGGTGGATTACCTCAGTTTGTCCGGGCATAAGGTCTATGGTCCCAAGGGGGTGGGCGCCTTGTTCATCCGAGACGGCGCCCCCTTACCAGCATCGCAGATTCGAGGTGGCGGGCAAGAGGCCGATGTGCGCTCTGGTACGGAAAATCTGGCTGGCATTGTGGGCTTGGCCAAGGCATTGGAAATTGCTCAGGAGCGTATGGGCGCCGATTTGCCACGACTCAGAACGCTGCAAAAAGGCTTGATAGAGGTCATTCGAGCGGCTGCCCTTGAGGCGGTGCTGAACGGGCCAGAGGATCTGAATGCTCGGGTGCCGGGAAATGTGCATTTTTCCTTCCCCGGTGTGGAGGGTGAGGGCATGGTTCTCCACCTGGACCTGAAAGGCATTGCCGCCTCCAGTGGATCCGCTTGCCACAGTGCGGTGATTGAGCCTTCTCGAATTGTCAAAGCGCTGGGTAAATCAGACAGTCTGGCCAAGGGGACGGTGCGATTCTCCCTGGGGCGTGGCAATACGGAAGCGGATCTTCAACGGGTTAGTGAGGTGCTACCCGCCATATATGCCCGGTTGAGCCTTTCTGGCGCTGAAAAGAGCGGCATCAAATCTTAAGGTGGGACTGCCCCACTCAGCTGAAATGCTTCGAGTTTTGTCGTAAAAGCGTTTTGTTGTATAGTTGGGCCATTCAATCGACTTCAGTGGGAAAATTGGGTTTCGTCACTACCTGACCGTTTTTCGGCCTTGGTATCGTGTCCGTTCATCGTCCCCCGTGAATATCAAGACTGGTTAATATCAACAAGAGTCAGCATCAAGAGTATGTGGGAGCTTTAATCAATGCGTAGTGTGAATTTTTCGGGCGGTTCTGTGTCCAAATTCAGACCTTGGCAGACTTTACCGGCTAAGCAAAGTGAGCCAGAGCTGGCGTCTTTTGCCATGCAATACCAACCGTTGCCTGCCCAGCCAAAGTCGTCACTGACTGAGCTTCCCTTGATGGAACGACTGAAGAAAGCCTTCTCCCTGAGAGAAGATCACGTGAAGTGGATGGAAAAAGCTCAGTCGGGTTTGGGCTTACCGGCTTCTATGAGCCTTAGTTTGCTTGAAAAAAGTGGCCGTCGGTAAGACTACCATTAAGGCCAAGCCTTTCCCAACAGACGCTGGCTGGGGCCGGGTGTTACAATAGGATTCAAGCCGAAAGTGAACCCTCGGTATTAATAGCCATCAGCCCCGAAAGCGCCACTGTGACCATTCAGTTTTCATCCAATTCCTCATCCAAAAAGCCGGATAAAGCTGGCGGCAAAATATCTGGCAAAGTCTCTGCCGAGCAAGTTCAGGCTGCCGTTCGTCAGGCCTTGGGGGATAAAGCATCGCCCGTGGAGCGGCCCGGCTTGCTGAAGGACACGGAAACGGCTTACGACAACCGGCTGGAAAGCACCATTCGGCCTAAAACGCTGGCCGATTACATTGGGCAGTCCGCCTTGAAAGACAGTATTCAAATCGGTCTGGATGCGGCCAAAAGCCGGGAGGAGGCACTGGATCACCTGTTGCTGTATGGCCCGCCCGGTTTGGGAAAAACCACCTTGGCCATGGTCATTGCCCAGGAAATGGCCGCTGAAATTCACATCACCTCCGCCCCTGCCCTGGAACGGCCTCGGGATATTCTGGGCATTTTAATGAGCATGAAGCCGGGCAGCGTCTTGTTCATTGATGAAATTCATCGTCTGAACAAAGTGGCTGAGGAGATTTTGTACCCGGCCATGGAAGATTTCGCTCTGGATCGTACCATCGGCAAGGGAGAAGGAACCAAAATCCTGCGGGTGCCTTTGCCACGCTTTACCCTGATTGGGGCCACCACCAAGGCCGGCTCTCTGTCTGGCCCGTTGCGGGATCGCTTTGGCCTGATTTACCGCTTGAACTTTTACAGTGAGCAGGAGTTGGCCAATATCATTTTGCGCTCGGCCCGTATTTTAAACATTGAGGCCAGCCCGGAAGGGGCGTTGGCCATTGCCAGTCGTTCCCGAGGGACACCACGCATTGCCAATCGTTTACTGCGCCGGGTGCGGGATTTTATGGCTGTCAAAAAAGCCGGGGAAAGTAGGGTCAATGAGCCGATTGCCCGTGAGGCTCTCGATTTATTTGATATCGATCCCATTGGGCTGGACCCCACCGATCGGCAGTTGTTGAAGTTGATCATCGAGAATTTTTCCGGGGGACCGGTGGGCCTGGATACATTGGCCTCTACTCTGGGAGAAGATCCCCGCACGCTGGAAGATGTCTATGAACCGTACTTGCTGCAGGCCGGGTTAATCAACCGAACCCCCCGTGGGCGGACGGTAACTGGCAATGCTTACCGGCATTTGGGCTATCGGGTGCCCACCGGCTTTGCCGAACAGGCCCAATTGGAATTGGAGTCACTATAACGAGCGCTTGAGCGGGAAGCGGGTCTGGCATAGACGGCTAGAGTGAAGGAGAGTGAGAACGCGTGCCTGAAGTGAAATTCGAAAAGCTGCTGCCAGTGGGGTTCAGGCTGTGTTTGGTTCTGCTTTGTCTTTTGCTGGGCTGGATTTTTTTACCAACGGGACAAAGCGCCCCGGTCAAATCGGTGCTTCGGTTGTCGCCTGCCAAAACCGCCAAATCGACACCCGCGCCCCAGAAAGCCACTGGTCCCACGGAAGGTGAGGTTTATGGACTGGTACTCAAGGTGGAAGCGGCCCATGAGGCTCCTACTCCTAAACCCGTGAGCCGCCCGATGGCTGAGGGGCCGGAAGCGCTGCAACGGGTGACCATTCGGCTGGAAGGTAGTCTGAAAACCTTGGGTCTGCGCAGCGATATCATTCAGGTGGAGAACGTACTGGGAGAAAATCCCTTCTACAATATTCCCCTCAAGCCGGGTGCCCGTGTGCTACTACATGCGGAGAAGGATGTGAAGACGGGGCAGTGGCAATTGAATATTGCCAATCGCAACCGAACACCGGCCCTGATGATATTGATGACCCTGACTATTATGGCCATTTTACTGTTGGGCGGTGTGGAAGTGGCTAAGCATGCCTTGTTGGTGACGTTAATGCTCATTGGGTGCTACAAAGCGGTCTTTCCTGCGGTGTTAGCCGGGGAACATGGCCCTTGGTGGATTTTCCTGATGTGTGGCATGTTTACCATTCTGGCTACATTTATTTATCAGCAGCCCGGGCAAAAGGCTTTCAGCCGGGAACAGTGTGTGGTTATTTTGGGCACCACTGGCGGTTTATTGATGCTGACGGCCATTTTGTGGGTGATGGGCGACATTACCCCGTTGAACGGCTATTCCAGTGAGCTACTGGCCGGCTTGTGGTACCGTTCGCCCAAAATGGATTACTGGGCCTTTTTTATGGCCGGATTACTATTCGCCTATCAGGGTTTTCTGTTTTACCTGTGCTGGACACTTGCCCAAAACCGGAAAGAGAGTGAACCGGTCAGTTTTCAGCAGCGCTTTGGTATTGTTATGCTGCGGGGGCGGCGCTTGATGGGGCCGTTGATCTCCTGTCTGGGTCTGCTGTTTTTGGGCTTGTTTATGCCCATTTTGCTGCAAATGGAAGGCACACCCACCGCTCAGTTCGTCAATTTGGAAAGCACTGCTTCCATGATGACCTTTGCCTTTGCCGGCGCCTTGACTCTGATATTGACGGTGCCTTTAACCGCCTTGATTGCGGCCTGGTTACTGACGGAGGCACCGGCCAAGGATGCCGCCTAAGTGCTAAATGACCCTTGGTCTGGATGCTGGACTTGCTATAATGAAACCTGTAATGCTCTTAGTGATCGCCCAGCAGAATATAAATGCAGTGGTAGATTGAGGGTAGCAGGCTGAGGGGCAAAGGCTTCTCAGCGAAGCATTGAAAGCACAGTTTAAGCTAATAATTTTTTAAAATATGAGCGATAAGGATATGAGCGATGGTTGAGTCTACACGGGTACCGTCAGAGCAGGAACAGTTTTGGGCCGGAGAATTTGGCAGTGAATATACGGTTCGTAACGCCATTCTGCCGGAACAGCGGACCAAGTTTTTTAAGAATATTTTGAATCACGCCCCCGGTATTCAGAGTGTGTGCGAATTGGGAGCCAACAAGGGGCATAACCTGCTGGCCATTCAGTCTGTGGACGCCAATGTTCAATTGACGGGCCTGGAGTTGAACCCCAGTGCCTTGAAAGAACTGCAATCTCACCCGGGACTGGAAGGCTTTCAGGGGGCCATTCAATCCTTTAACCCCAATCGCACCTTCGATTTGGTCTATACCTGTGGCGTACTCATTCACCTCAACCCCGATGACTTGACGGCCGTCTATCAAAAAATGCTGGCCTTATCCAACCGCTATGTGATGATCAACGAGTACTACAACCCCAGCCCTGTGGAATTGTCCTACCGTGGGCATGACGGCAAATTGTTCAAGCGGGATTTTGGCGGCGAGTTCTGGGATGCCAATGCCGGTCAAGTGAAACTGGTGGATTATGGTTTCCTATGGCAGCGGGTGGAACCCAGTTGGGACAACACCACTTGGTGGCTGTTCGAGAAAGTTTAGCAACTGTCTGTAAACTTTAGGAAACACCCTGATTTTCCAGCGCTTTTTTGAAGGCCACCATCTGATCCCGCAGGCGGGCCGCTTTCTCAAACTCCAGCATGCGGGCGGCGGCCTTCATTTCGAGTTCCAGCTCGGCAATTAAAGCCGGTAAATCCTTGGCCGGAATGTCATCGGCAGCGGCCTGCTCCGGCTTGCGGTTCCCCTTGCGTCCCCCATGCCGCCCATCGCCGTTGGAATCTTCATCCCCACCCATATTGCCAATCATTTCCAGCAAGCCGTAGCCAATGTCCTTTTGGATGGTTTTGGGGGTAATGCCGTTGCGCTTGTTGTAGGCCATTTGCAAATCCCGACGGCGAGAGGTCTCATCCATGGCTTTTTGCATGCTGTCCGTAATTTTATCGGCGTATAAAATTACCATGCCCGCCGCGTTTCGAGCGGCCCGCCCGATGGTCTGAATCAAGCTGGATTCAGAGCGCAGGAAGCCTTCCTTATCAGCATCCAGAATCACCACCAGAGTGACCTCAGGCAAGTCCAGACCTTCCCGCAGCAGGTTGACCCCAATCAGCACGTCAAAATCTCCCAGCCGCAAATCCCGGATGATCTCCATACGCTCAATGGGCTTAATTTCACTGTGCAAATAGCGCACTTTCACGCTCAGCGTTTCAAAGTATTCGGTTAAATCTTCGGCCATGCGTTTGGTCAGGGTGGTAATCAGCACCCGCTCGTTGCGGGCCACCCGGGCTTGAATCTCTTCCAGCAGGTTGTCCACTTGATTGGCCGTGGGGCGCACTTCCACGATGGGGTCTAGCAGGCCGGTGGGGCGAATGATTTGCTGGGCAATCTGCCCGGATTCCCGGATTTCATACTGGGCCGGGGTGGCAGACACATAGATGCGCTGGCCCACGCGCTCCCAAAATTCCTCAAACATCAGGGGGCGGTTGTCTTTGGCGCATGGCAGCCGAAAGCCATAATCCACCAACGTTTCCTTACGGGCCCGGTCCCCGTGGTACATGCCCCGCAACTGCGGAATGGTCACGTGGGACTCATCAATGATCAGTAAAAAATCATCGGAAAAGTAATCCAGCAGGGTTTTGGGCGGGGTGCCGGGCGGGCGATCCTCAAAAATACGGCTGTAATTCTCAATGCCGTTGCAGTAGCCCACTTCCCGAATCATTTCCAGGTCTCGAATGGTACGCTGTTCCAGCCGTTGGGCCTCCAGCATTTTACCCATGTCATACAGTTCCCGCAGGCGCTCATCCAGTTCAAACTGAATCTGTCGGGTGGCCCGCTCCACGTCATCCCGGTTGGCCACGTAGTGAATGGCCGGATAAATGACCACTTCCTCTGGCATCTCCAGCACCTCGCCCGTTTCCGGGTCCACCATGCTGATGCGCTCCAGTTCATCGCCAAACAATTCCAGGCGAATAATCACTTCCTCATGAGCCGGATGAATCTCGATAATATCGCCACGCGCCCGGAAGTGGGCCCGTTTTAAATCCAGATCGTTGCGCTGGTACTGGTTGCGAATCAGGGTCATTAGCAGTTCGTCCCGATCCGTTTCACCCCCCACGTGCAGGCGAATGGCCGCTTTGAAGTAGTTGTCCGGCAAGCCCAAGCCGTAAATGCAGCTGACGCTGGAGACCACAATCACATCCCGTCGTTCAAACAAGCTGCGGGTGGTGGAGTGGCGCAGGCGGTCGATTTCTTCGTTGATGCTGGCCGTTTTCTCAATGTAGGTGTCGGTGCGGGGAATGTAGGCTTCCGGCTGGTAATAATCGTAGTAGCTAATGAAGTATTCCACGGCGTTATTGGGGAAAAACTCTCGCAACTCGTTGTAAAGCTGGGCGGCCAATGTCTTGTTGTGGGAAACCACCAGGGTGGGTCGTTGCACCTGTTGAACCACGTTGGCCATGGTAAACGTTTTCCCTGAACCCGTGACCCCCAGCAGGGTTTGGGCAGCCAGCCCATCATTCAAGCCTTGGCACAGCAGCTCAATGGCCTGCGGTTGATCACCGGAGGGTTGGTAATTGGAAGTCAGGGAAAAGGGTTTGCTCATAGTCCCTGATCATCCCCGTGCCAGCCTGCTTTGGCAAGTACTTTTTATGGGCGGCTCTGGAATTCAAACTGACCGGCAGTGTCCTTGTTCAGCTTGGAACGCTTGTAAATCAGCTGAAAACAATGATAACCCTTGGGGTGTTGGTAAAACGCTCGATAAGTCTTGTCCAAAGATGTATCGGTATCAAACGTGGTACACAACTGAAAAGTCTCAGGGCCTGCTTTGTGATACTCGTACGTCAATCCCAGTGAAGGATCAGAGGACAGGTTTTTTGCGTTCGGTACCTCATCCAGAGTTTTGGGAAGATTTCCATCTTCCAGGTACTTCATTTCGATGGTCGACTTCAGCGTTTCTAAATTTTCTGCGCGTAAGTTATCTATGCGCCTGAGCCGTTGAGTGTGGGGACTTCCCGTGATGAAAAATGTCGTGGCAATGGTTGCCAGAATTAAAATTAAACCAAACCATCCCAGGTAGCGCTGGCCAGCGTGTTTCTGTTCCAGGGCTGGATCGGCCGCGTCATCCGATGTCGCAGTTACTTCTTTCCGCCCTTTGACCATGCGATCATCCCGCTGCATTTCCAGAAAGTAATAGGAGAAAATCAGTGAAGCGATTCCCAGAATCACCCCGGCCCGGGCTGCAAAGCGAATGGTCAATTCCCCTTGCAGAAAAGAGTTCACCGCAAAAATCAAATCACACAACGCCACCAGAACGGTCATTCCTAAAATGAGATAAATTAGGAATTTTCGGATAAAGGATTCTCGCTTTTCAGGATAACGCTCCAGCGCTTGCTGGGTAAATCGCTCCAAAAAGAAAAAGGCAGGAACAACCACGATTAATTGGGCCAGCCCCCATTGAAAACTGCGACTGCCAATTCTTGACGAATAATAAATGGTATCCACATCGGGAAACCAGTGTTCAATTAATTCAAAACACAAAGTGCCAAAGGCAAAAGCAATTAAATTGAGTGTCACAAAGGTCAATAAATAAACAAAAAAATCGCGGGCAATTTGGTGTGCCTGCAAACGCGCGGCCGGAATGGGCACGCCAAAGGGATCAACGCCCGTAAATTGCTCCAGTGTTTTTTGAACAATACCCAGGGCCCAACCCGATTGGGTCAGTGTTTCCGCAATCTGTTCTTTGGAGGCTCCCTTGGCCAAGGCCTCTTTAATATACTGTCTCAGCTCTAACGACATGGAACCTCACACATACTTGGAATGGTATTCAATAACCCTGTAAAAAATCCCACCCTGATTATAAAAGTATAAAGCAAGGCGGGATTTTAAATTAGATTTGGCAGGTTATGCCAGGGCGTGCCGGGCGATAAAGTCAGTGTACACTTCCTTGCCATCAATAAAGTGCGGGTTGTCCATCAGTTTAATGTGGAAAGGAATGGTGGTTTTAATACCGGTGACCGCGTATTCGTTGAGGGCACGCTTCATGCGGGCAATGGCCTCTTCCCGATCAGCGCCCCACACAATCAGTTTGGATACCAGGGAATCGTAATACGGCGGGATTTTGTAGCCAGGGTACACATGGCTATCCACACGCACGCCCGGACCACCGGGGGCTACATAGCCGTCAATGGGGCCGGGGCAAGGCATAAAGTTCTTATCCGGGTCTTCGGCGTTAATGCGGCATTCAATGGCATGGCCCCGCAGCACCACGTCATCCTGAGTAAAGCGCAGCGGTTCGCCCGCAGCTACCCGAATCTGTTCCTTCAGCAGGTCGATGCCGGTAATCATCTCGGTCACCGGGTGCTCAACCTGAATCCGGGTGTTCATTTCCATAAAGTAGAAGTTCAAATCGCTGTCGCACAGCAATTCGATGGTGCCAACGCCCTCATAACCAATTTTGCGGATGGCTTTGAGGATGATATTACCCACCCGCTCCCGGATTTCGGGAGTAACCACGGGGCTGGGGCCTTCTTCCAGCAGTTTTTGATGGCGGCGCTGGATGGAGCAATCCCGTTCACCCAGGTGAACCACGTTGCCGTACTGGTCGGCCAACACCTGAAACTCCACGTGGCGTGGGTTGATGACAAACTTCTCGATGTAAACCTCATCGTTGCCGAAAGCGGCTTTGGCTTCAGCTCGAGCCATTTCCAGCTGAGTTTCCACCTCGTCTTCGCTTTTTACAAGGCGCATGCCCTTACCGCCGCCGCCTGCGGTGGCTTTAATGATGATGGGATAGCCCGCATGCTTGGCCCAGCCTTTGACCAGCTCGGCATCGGCAATGGTGCCATCCAAACCGGGAACCACAGGAACGCCCACATCGGCCATGGTTTTCTTGGCGGTGGCCTTGTCGCCCATCATGCGAATCATGTGGGCAGACGGGCCGATGAACTTGATTTGGTGATCGGCGCAAATTTCAGCAAAGGCTGCGTTTTCGGCCAAAAAGCCGTAGCCGGGGTGTATGGCATCCGCACCTGACATCAGCGCCACGCTCATGATGTTGGGCACGTTCAGGTAGCTTTTGGCAGATTGAGCCGGACCCACGCAATAGGCCTCATCGGCCAACTGGACGTGTAAACTGTCTTCATCAGCCTGAGAGTAAACGGCAACGGTCTTGATGCCCAGTTCATGACAGGCACGGATAATGCGAAGCGCAATTTCGCCCCGATTGGCAACGAGCACCTTGTTGAACATGCGGTACGTTTCCTTTAATCGCTTTGCTAATGATGTACAAGTAAAGACAAACGGATGCCGGGAATTGATCCGTGGTGATGAGGCGCCGTTAAGCGGGCTCCACCAGCAGCAGCACTTGGCCGAATTCCACGGGCTGACCGTTCTCTACCATGATGCGGGCCACCTTGCCGGAGACTTCCGATTCCAGCTCGTTCATCATCTTCATGGCTTCAATGATGCAAACCGTTTGTCCTTTTGACAAGGCCTGGCCTACAGCCACAAATGGCGGAGAGTCCGGAGATGGGGCTGCATAGAATGTACCGACCATGGGGGCGGTAATTTTAATCAGCTTGTCATCCGCAGAGGCCTGTTTGCTGGCTTCGGTGGCCACGGTGTGTGAGGAAACCGCTGGCAGTTCAGCCATAGGCTGCGGTGCCGAGGGGGTATATACCACCTGTTGAGGGGCTGGCTGGTGCAACATGGGTTGAATGTTGTAACCCGGCAGCTTGATGGTCACACTTTTGTCGCCATCGGCCACAATTAGCTCGGCCAGCTTTTTTTCCAGGGCTAAATCGGCTAATTCACGAATTTTTTCGGTATTAATGTCCATGATGTACTGTCACCTATACCCGATCCAGATATTTGTTGTCGCGTGTGTCCACACGAATAGTGGTTCCAATCTCTACGAAGAAGGGAACGTTGACCACAGCACCGGTTTCTAGGGTGGCCGGTTTGGTGCCGCCTTGGGCCGTGTTGCCTTTTTCCGCCGGTGGGGTGTCTACCACCTTTAATTCCACGTGAGACGGAATATCCACGCCAATGATCTTGGTGCCGTGGAAGAGCACGTGCACGTTCATTTGTTCTTTCAGGTACTTCACACCGTCGCCAATGGCGGCTTTAGGAATGGCCACCTGATCAAAGGTGGAGGTGTTCATAAAGGTGAACTCTTCACCATCGGTGTACAAAAACTGCATTTCGTTCTTTTCCAGGTGAGCAGTTTCAACTTTTTCGCCAGCCCGGAAGGTTTTTTCCAGTACCTGACCCGTTTCCACGTTCCGCAGCTTGCTACGCACAAAGGCAGCGCCTTTTCCCGGTTTCACGTGCAAAAATTCCACAATCTGCCAGAGGTTGGTGTCTACGATAATGGTTAAACCGGTTTTAAAGTCGTTACTGGAAATCATTTCAGTCTTTATTCCCTATTCACTGATAAGTTTTGGGGGAGCCGGTAACTCGGTAACGCTGGATGGAACGGGCCTCCCCGAAAGGCCTTCCCGTTGAACCAACAGGCACCAAAATAACACGCACACGCGAGAATTTACTAGATTACCCGGCTCAAGTCGCGGAATCAAGCAGGCTTCTGTTTGATTCCAGATTGGTATAAGGTTACCATATCCATAGCACTTTCAAAGACTTAAAATATGGCCGTTCTCCCCTATCAATCCTCACTTCTGATTCCTTCTTTGGCTGACTTGGCCTCGTTTTGTGAGGCCTTGGCTCTATTTTTAAAGCCCGGCGATGTCTTGGCACTGGATGGGCCATTGGGCGCTGGAAAAACCACACTGAGTCAGAACCTGTTACGGGTTTTGGGGGTTCAGGAGCCGGTTAACAGTCCCACGTTTGTGCTGATGAATGAGTACACCAGCACCTGCTGCCCGGTGGTGCATGTGGATCTATATCGGCTGGGGCCAGAACGGGCGGACTCGTTGTCCCATGAGCTTACCACCATTGCTGATGAAGGCCGTTCTTTGTTGCTGGTGGAGTGGGCCTGTTATGGGGATTTCTTGCAAGAATTGGTCACTATTCAGATTGCCATTCAGCCGGTTTGGGACGAGGCTGAGCCAGAAGCCCCTGACTCCCGGGGCCATGAGCAACGGCGTGTGGCACTTGCGGCCAATCGACTCTTGCCTGAAGCCTTGCGTCGTTTTGAGGTGTCCTGCTGATGGGGCCTGAGACGATACTGAATAATGAAACGGTGCTGCATTTGGACACCACCACGGCTCAGTTGCATGTGGCCCTCAGCCAGGATGGCCGCTTTCTTTTTGAGCAGTGCTTGCCTTGTGAATCTCATCGCTATCATTCGGCCATGTTGGTTCCGGCCATTCAGGAGTTGCTAAAATCGGCTGGCTTGTCCGTGAACGCTTTAACTGCTTTGGCCGTTAATCAGGGGCCAGGGAGCTTTACCGGCATTCGGACCGGGGTTATTACTGCCCGTACCATGGCTCAGTTTTTGAAGGTACCGGTCTATCAGTTCAATGCTTTTGAACTGTTAGCCGCTCAGCACGATGCCCCTGTGGCCGTTTATCTAGATGCTTTACGGGGGCGCGCTTATCACGCCCATCTCCAAATCGAGCCATCGGGCACCCGCTACCAACAGGCTCCCACGCTGGTTCAACTGGAGGCGGCGGCTTTACCGGATGCGGATACCCTGTGTATCATCTCGCCGGGCTTGGCTGAATCTTTTTCGGGTCGTTCTGTTCACCTTATCGCTGAGGATTGGCGCCCTCAGGCCACCATGCTCCGTTTGATGGGACAAAATCCCGCTGCATATCGGCAGGACTGGTCTGCGGTGCGGCCACTTTATATTCAAGAGCCCAGCATCACCTTGAAAAAGAAATAATTTCAAATTTCCGAATAACAAACTAATCTCTTGTCTTGCTCTTTCTAGCCGACTGGCTACCGACTTTTGGGGCTTATGGAAACGTTTTTTTAGAACTAGAATGAACTCGTTGTCGGAGAAAACGCTGTATTTTCAGTGTGATTCGGGGTCAACCCCTGAAAATTACTTTCTGGAATGTGAGGGTTAATTTATGTTGTGGTCGATTTTTGCCGTTTTATTGGTGCTTTGGCTTTTAGGTATGGTGACTAATTACACAATGGGCGGCTTTATACATATTTTGCTGGTTGTTGCCATTGCTGTTTTCCTGATCCGAGTTATTGGAGGGGGTAAAACACACGTTTGAATAATAGTTTAAGCATTTAATTACGTTCAAACACGCTTTTTGAAAGGGCGTGCCAAATAATAGTTGCAAGGAGGAGAGAGACACATGGCGACAAGTTCCAAGCTATCTACGAAAAGCGGGCTCCACGATTCTCACATCGATATTTCCGAGCCCACCCGCAGCCGGGTGATTACTCTGCTGAATCAATCGTTGGCCACCACTGTGGACCTGTACACCCAGCTGAAGCAGGCCCACTGGAACGTAAAAGGGACTGGTTTTTATCAGTTGCACACCTTGTTTGATGATATTGCCGAAGAAGTGGAAGCCTTCGTGGATCTGATAGCGGAACGCCTGACCGCACTGGGAGGGACTGCCTTGGGGACGGCTCGCATTGCCGCGCAGCAATCGCTTTTACAGGAATACCCGCTAGACGTGTTCTCCGGCCCTGAGCACATCAAGGCCTTGGTCAGTCGTATGGCGCTCTATGCCGGTCATATCCGCTCAGCCATTGATACCTGTGATGGCTTGGGCGAGCCTACCAGCACCGATTTGTACACGCAGGTTTCCAGATCTGTGGATAAACAGTTGTGGCTGCTGGAAGCGCATCTTCAGGCCTAGTGGCTTTGCTTTGAAATTAAAACGCCTGAAAAAAGAAATAACCGCATTCCCTGCGGTTATTTTTTTGGACGTTTTAATTAAGGAAGGAAAGAAGAAGAGAAAGTAATCCGAACCGATTGACAAGGTTTAAATACCCTGGACTCGACTGCTAAAAACAGAAGACTTTTAAATTTTAACGTTTCTTCATAAAGGCTCCGTAATTATCGTGGAAAAGCTTTTTTGCCTGCTTTTGCTTTACACTGCTCTCAAGTATTTCTGCCGCACGATACAATTCGACAATTTCGCCCAATTTGAGGGGCAGACATGAACACTAGATTCAATAATATATGCTATACGCCATCGACCTCTCTACAAAGTTCAGTCAAAAAGCCTGAATCAAGTATCTTAGTTCGATTTGGCCAGTCAAGAAACAAATCACAACCGAACACGAAAACTGAAAAGTTGACGTGGACGGAAGTGGTTGTTTATGTGCTTGGGACTATTGGTACTCTTTTTTCACAAGTCTTTGCTTTTATTTTTCTGCCTCTTGAAATGATTTACAATTTTTTAAAAAATAAAAAAAAGTGTTAAAAGTATTCTCGGCTCAGGAGTATTTGCTTTGTGGTGGCTGAACATAGCGCTGCCCTTGGGCTTTGTGTTATATAAAGGTAGTTTTTACCCCAAAATTCTGAACGTGCCCTGTCCCCGGTGCGTTGAACAGATTTTCGTGATCGCTCCGTGTTAAGCACCATAAAGGAACCAACCGGCCATGACCACCCTTTCTCAAGCCCAATCCGCTGATTTTAGCGTGAAAAGCCTTTATTCTGACTACTGCGCCAATATGGAAACTTACATCATGTTCCGCATTGCCGCCCGGGTGGTGGAGTTGACCCCGGAACTGGAGAAAAAAGGCCGGGCCCCCATTAAAATGAGCATCGGCGCCCCCACCGTGGAGCCCCCCAAAGTCCTGCTGGATTATTTCATCAAAACGTTGTCCGAGCCCAATATCCATACCTATTCAGTTCCCAAGGGCGAAAAATTTCTGCTGGACGCCATTGCCCAACGCATGAAAAGTCGCTTTGGCGTGGATGTGAATCCGGCCACCGAAGTGACCTCGGTCATCGGCTCCAAAGAAGGCTTGGCCAATATGTTCCGGGCCATCATCACCCCTCGCCTGGACAAGAAGGAACAAGACATCATCCTGACCCCGGACCCCGGCTACGCTTCCTATGTGGATGCCATTGAAGTGGCTGGTGGGCACAGTTACCCCACCCCCTTAAACCTGGAAAACAACTACCTGCCGGATTTGGATGTGGCCGTTGAGAATCTGAAAAAGGATGGCTTTGACCCGGCTCGTCTGAAAGCGGTAATTATCAATTACCCCAGCAACCCCATTGGGGCCACCGCTCCCTTCAGCTACTATGAGAAGGTGGTTGAATTTGCCCGCAAGCACCGTATTTTGGTCATTAGCGACGTGGCTTATTCCGAGATGTACTTTGAGGGCCAGGAAGCCCCGCACAGTATTCTGGAAGTGGCCGGGGCCAAGGAGCTCTCGATTGAATTCCACAGTTTGAGCAAGCCTTATGCCATGACTGGCTGGCGGATTGGGTTCGCGGTGGGTAACGCCGATGCCGTGGGTATTTTGGCCAAGATGAAAGGCACCATGGACAGCGGTATTTTCCGCGCCGTGCAAAAGGCGGCTGCCTTTGCCTTAACCAGCCCTGAATGCGATGCCTACATTAAAGAGTGCAATAAAATGTACGCGGAAAACCAGAAGCTGATGGTGGCTGGGTTCAAGCGTCTGGGCTGGCCCGTGGAAGAGCTTAACCCGCCCAAGGCCACCTTTTACCTGTGGTTGCCTATTCCCCGCAATTACACCTCCTGCGAGAAATTTGCCGCCGATGTGCTGGAGAAGTCCGGGGTGGTGCTGGTACCCGGTACCGCCTTCGGTAAAACCGGTGAAGGCTTTGTTCGCTTATCGCTGGTAAACCCCAAGCATGAATTGGAAGCGGTTATTGACCGCATGGAAACGGACGGCTTCCTCTACTAGTCTGATGAACCGATTCAAAAGCCCGCTTTTCCTGATGGGAGAGGCGGGCTTTCCCCATTTTGCAAAAAAGAATTTGAATGGTGGATGTACTGTCCCCAAAGGCTTTGTATAATAAAAAAGAGGCTTTTAGTAAAAACTTCCCCAAAGAAATTTCCCCCAAAAAAATTCCAAGGAGTACCCTTCGGTATGGCATCCCTTCAGCCAGCCCCACAATCGCGCTATCACCAGGAAGCAGGCACGTTTCTCTCTACCATGGGGGAAATGGCGCCCCAGGTTGGTTTGGATTATTCGGTCGAAAGCTTGCAACGGCTGGATCAGTTCATTAGCGAGCATTTTGATAGTAACAGCACCCAACAGGCCAGCGAAACTTTGTTACTGCGGGTGGGCAGCTACCTGGGAGAAGTCATTATCCGCCATTTGGGCGGTTACTGGAATGAATCCGGTCAGCCAGAAATTAACGAAGTAGGCCCCATTTCGGCGATTCATCCGTTGGAGAAGGCCAAATTGCGGTTTCAAAACGGCAAGGTAGACTCCCTGTCTTGGTATTATCACGCCCTGGCCAAACAAGCCTACGAGGAAGACTCGAAGGAAATGACGCCCAAGGCTGCCATGTCCGGAGAAGATGGCTTGTTGGGCCTGTTTAAAGGCATCTTCAAGAAATAAGAACGCGCTTAATCGAAATCGGTGGGGCGATGGGGATCGTGGTAATGCTGAAAGAGCATGGTGATTTGCTCGTGGGTAATGCGATGACTGGAGAGTTCTGGTAAGTCGTGCGGGCTGAAAAAGCCTACCCCTTGGGATTCCAGACCGGTGGAAATCTCACCGCTCACAATCTCACAGTGCATAAACACCTTGTAAATATGGTAGGGCGATGCCGGGTGCGGATAGAATTTTTTATCCAGCATGGCTAGCATTTTAACCGGTTTTACAATCAGCCCAGCTTCTTCCTGCACTTCTTTGGCGGCCACCTCAGCAGGGCTCAAGCCAATATCGGCCCAGCCACCGGGAATGGTCCAGCGTCCATCCCACTTTTCCTGCACCATCAACAGCTTGCCTTCCTGAAAGACCACCCCACGCACGTCCACTTTGGGGGTTAAATAACCCACTTCATTGGCAAATAGCGCCTCAATGCGGGAAGTATCCAGCTGGGCAAAGTCGGCCATCATCTCCACGCTCAGCTTCAGTAGCACTTCATAGCGCTCCAGGTCGAAGGGATCCTTGGCGTAGGTCAGCCCCCAACGGGCAATGGCGTGGACTTGCTTGATCCACTCCAGCCAGGGGTGCGCATCTGCCACGGGACGGGTCACTACAGTACGCCCCGGCGTTCCTGATCCCGCTCGATGGATTCAAACAGGGCCTTGAAGTTCCCTTCGCCAAAGGCGTGATGGTTTTTGCGCTGTATCATTTCAATAAAAATCGGACCAAACAGGTTCTTGGTGAAAATTTGCAGCAAGTAGCCCTCTTCATCGCCATCCACCAGAATTTGTAAGCGCTGAATGCGGGCCTGATCTTCGGTGACATTGGGCACCCGTTTGAAGACTTCGCTGTAGTAATTCTCGCTGATATCGAGGGTTTCAATGCCAGTGCCCTGCAATTTTTCCACGGAATCCAGCAAATCCGCGGTCAGGAAGGCCAAGTGCTGCACCCCAGCGCCTCGGTACTCCCGCAGGTACTCTTCAATTTGCGACTTGGACTCATTGCCCTCGTTAATGGGGATGGAGAAAGAGCCATCGGGGGAGCGCAGGGCAAAGGAGGTCAGCCCGGTTTTTTGCCCCTTGATGTCGAAGTAGCGCACCTCGTTGAAACCAAAAATCTGTTTGTAGAAGTTGGCCCAGTAGGCCATGGTGTTTTTGTACACGTTATTGGTGAGGTGATCTACCACCAAAAAGCCTTTGTCCGGGACAATTTCAGGCGATTCCAGAGGTACAAAGCCTTCGCTTTGCAAAAAGCTGCTTTGGCTGGGGTTGCTGGGGTCCAGTTTGACGGATTGATCGGTACCCACCAAGTAAATCACGCTGTCCCCGATGCCGTAGATGCGGGGCAGGGACAAATCACAATCGCCGATTTTACCGGGCTCAAACGGGGAAGCTCCCAGACGAACTGCTTCTTCATAAGCCGTCTCGGCATTTTCCACCCGCCAGCCCATGGCACAAATGGAGGTGCCGTGTTGTTCGGCGAACGCTCTCTCGAAGCCGGTTTCCCCATGATTGACCAGCACATGAATGTCGTTTTGCCGGTAGTAGAACAGATTTTTTTCCCGGTGCTTCATGAGTTTGGAGAAGCCGAAGCCCTTCAGCACCCGGTCCACGTACTCCGGCTCGTGGGTGGCGAACTGGATGAATTCAATGCCCTTTAGCCCCAGTGGATTAAAACTTTCCTCGTGATAGTCCGATACGTGACCCATCTTGATGCCCTCCCAAAGCGTTCCACGACATGATGGGTAGCATAGCAAAAAGCGGCCCGGAACCCAAGGCAAAGGACACAACTCTTTTAGGAAGTTTGTTTATATTATAGCGGTAGTGTTGTTTAAATACGAAAGGTCTGTTTGTACTCTAAAAACAGACTGATACACTTTCCCAAAAGGGCTTTTTCTTGCTCAGATAATTGATCAAAAAGTTAGTGGGTCATTCCATCTAGATAATTATTTTTAGTACAATCAATTGATTGTTTTTATTCTGAATTGTTCTCTACTAGCAACTTTTCATGTTGCTCTGTTTTGGGTATGCATGACACCACCTATAAATACCCACTCATTCGTTAATCAGTCCACGGAGAAGAGAACAAATGTTATTAGTAGGGCGACCTAATTCCGATATTCAACACTTTCAATATAATCCTAAAATGCAAGAAGCAATCATTCAGGCAAGCCCATCTTTTACCTCAAATGCTTCAGTGGTGGATGGTTTCTATAGTTCTGCTAGTTTTTCTAACCAAAAGGCCTTAACAGCTTTAAGTGATTACCGCACTGTTAAGGACTTAATCTTCCGTACAAAGCAACCTAAAGATGTCCCAGGATTAAGAGATGCAAAGCTTACATTACAAGATATGGATAAAAATCCTCTTGTACTTCGCAATATCTTTATGGCTTTGGCGGAAAGACATGAACTAGAATCCAAACAAGTATTATCCTCCCAAAAGCTGACAGCAAAGCAAAGCAACGCAAAAAGCTAAGCGAAGCGCATAAAGTGATGGCTGATGCATTCATGATGTCAGCTTCAGGGTTAAAGCCTCTAAGTCAGGCTGAAAAACTCAAATTCGGAACTCGTTTCTACAATGGAAAAAGTTTCGGTAGACGCTTTGCAGAAGCCAATTTAATTATTCATTCTTTTTCAGCAGGTGCAGGGATTACAGGCTTTTTCCTTTCCCCAATACCTATGGCGGGTCCAGCAGCTCTAACTGCTGTAACTTACGCTATGCTTAAGAAGTTTGGTAAAACGCTCTATGATAAAGACTTAGGCTTGAGTATGAGTGGTATTGCATCAATGGCTGGTGCAGCTCTTGGGCCTCACCTCGCAAACCAACTCTGGCAATTAATTCCCGGTGTGGGTCAAATTATAGTTGCAGCTTCAGAAGGTGCATCCTCTAGTCTTATGCATGAAGCATTTGGCTGGTTCTACTTTGCCCTATTTGAAGCTCAGCTTGCTAATGGTGGACAGCCACATATGCCAAATTCATTACATGGTTTATCACATATTGCATCGGTCTTTATCACTGGCTTTAGCGAGCAAAATAACCCTAATCACTCTCCTGAAGCCTTTGATATGCTCATTCAAGAGCTCCGTGAAAGACTGAACTGAAGTAATAAAATGTAGAAGCACGAAATAGGAATGGTATATCAATGAAACTTAGTACGAGGAATAATCTTAATCAAAGTATTTTGCATATACCAAATATGACTTCCCGTGCTTCTATATTACCGAAACAAAAGATTCAATTCTCAGATTCCATAACTTTTAGTGGTAATACTAAGAAGCCTTCTGAAGAGAAAATTTATACTCGAAAAGAACGGGTGAGAGCTGCTTGGAATGCTATCAAAGAAGACTGTAAAGACCCAATGTCTTTAGTTATCACAATTTCAGGCGTGGTTGGACTAATCGCTATACCTTCGGCCATCATTGCATCATTATTTTTCCTACCTGCTGCACCTATTTTATACTCCATTGCGGCTGGGAGTTCTGTTTGGTCAGGAGTAGCTCTCATGAGAGGTTTTGCAATCGCAAAAAAAGCATATAAAAACCCAACTTAACAATCTATGATATTGGTTGGCTATTGGCTATTCTCATGAATCAATTCTCACAACTCGCAATCAACTTGCCAGATTTAAAACCGAGCCTCCTGTTTTTGTGCCCATTTCATTTCGTCAAAATGAACAATTTCCGGTACCTGTTCTGAAAATCAGAAGTCACGGATTTTGGCGGGGACTTGAATGGGTTGGCCTAAAGTTCGGCGGGGTACAGGAATTTTGCCTTGGCTGCAACCCGCAATCTCGGCCATGTGGCTGAGGCCTTTGAAATGAAGTTACACCCTGCGGATGAGGAAATGCCCCCGATGCTCCTCTAAATTGAAAGAAGGAAAACGAGTGAGATTCGATAGAGATTTGGTGTGGACTAAGCGATGGATTTAATTACATCTCTCACATCCCAGGTCATGAACAAGGCAATGGATGGTTTGTCCAAGCGACATAAGGCCATTGCCAGCAATTTGGCCAATGTGGATACCCCCAACTACAAACGCCGGGATGTCTCTTTTGAAGGGGCCTTAAGTCACGCCATTCATGAGGTCAAGGGACAGGGCTCTTTGGCACGGCGTCAGGCTTCCAACGATGAGCAGTTGCCCATGCGCACCACTCGTTCTGAGCATATTCTCATGGGCCATGCGGCAGCTTCCATTGATGAGGTTAATCCGGAGATTCAGGAGGCTGAAGAGCTGCAATACCGTATGGATGGCAACTCGGTGGATGTGGAAACCGAGATGGTGCAACTGGCCAAAAATACGGAACGGTTCAACGCGCTGGCCCGTATGGAAAGTGGCTACTTTAAAGGCTTACGGTCCGTCATTACCGGTGGAGGTGGCGCATAATGGATTCCTTTGATATTACCGCATCGGCTTTAACGGCCCAACGGCTTCGGATGGACGCCATTTCCAGTAACCTGGCCAACGTGAATACCACCCGTCGCCCGGATGGTTCGGTGGGTGGGTATCGCCGCAAGAATGTAGTGTTTGCCCCCATTCTGGAGCAGGCTGGCAATCAGTTCGGGCTGCCGGTCGGTCGGGACAATGGCGGCGATGACATGGTCATGCGTCCGGCTAAAAACGGGTTAAGCATTGGGCCCAGTGGACGTCCACTGATTACGGCCAGTATTAGTCACGCCGACTTTGCCGGGGCTGGGGTGCAGGTGACCCAGATTACAGATGATGAGAAGACCCCCATGCGCATGGTCTACGACCCACAGCATCCTGATGCCAACAAGGACGGCTATGTGGAAATGCCCAACGTGAATGTAGTGACGGAGATGGTGGATATGATTTCCGCCTCTCGGGCCTATGAAGCCAACGTGACCGCCTTGCAGTCGGTCAAAGGCATGAATCAGGCCGCTATGGAGATTTAATTTCAGTCTCATTAGGCCAAACCAAATGTGGATTTAGGAGTATCAACCGTGGATAGCATCAGCAACAATTTAGCCGGAACAGACATTCTACTCAGCCGCCTCCAGTCGGATTCTGCGGTGAAAAAAGCCCAGTCCGCCACCGATAATGGGTCAAACGGCCAGGCTGGGAATGTGCTGGATAGTTTTGGCAACATCCTGAAAGATCAGATGAGCCAGATTAATCAACTGGAATCGGAAGCAGGCCAAGCCAAGCAAATTTACGCCACTGGCGGTGATATTGACTTGCACAATGTCATGATCGCTGGTGAAAAGGCGGAATTATCGCTGCAATTGGCTATGCAGGTCCGCAACAAAATGATTAACGCTTATCAGGAAATCACCCATATGACTGTGTAGGTCCGTCGCGGATTTACAGTCCGGTTTTTCGGTACAAATGTTGGTCGTGGAAAGTGGATAGCAAGGCATGAATGAACGAATAAACGCCATATTTTCCGGTTTTTTAGAGCGCTGGGAGCAATTAAGCTTCAACCAGCGCATCATGCTGGGCACCTTGGTGATGGCCCTGATGCTATCTACGTTTTTTGTGTTTCAACGTACTAATGATGACTATGACATACTTTACGACAACATGAGCCTGCCGGATGCGGCGGCGGCGGTCGAGAAACTGAAAGGGCTCCATGAGCCGTACCGTATTGCCAATGGCGGACATACCTTGCTGGTCCCCCGGGCCAAGAAAAATGAATTGGTACTGGCCACCGCCAACGAGCTAACCAGTGAAAACACTATCAATCTGGCCAAAATCCCCCCGGTGTTGCAAGGGGATGTGCAAAAAGAGTGGATCAAGAAGCTGAATACCCAGGAAATCGCCGGTATTTTAAGTTCCATTCAGGGCATTAAGAACGCTCAGGTCATCGTCACCCAACCGGAGCACACCGTGTTTTCTGATGATGAGCAGCCGGTCACGGCATCGGTCATGTTGATGGTAGAACCGGGTTTTCGGTTGCACGACGAGCAGATTAAGGTCATTAAAAATCTGGTCTCTCATGCTGTACCCGGCCTGAAAGCCGAAAATGTAGCCATTGCCGACAACTCCGGTAACCCCCTGGTGGGCCCGTCCAGTGTGATGGCGAATGGGCAGAGTGAAGCCGACCTGCGTCAAAAGGCCTATGAAGACAAAATCACCAAGAAAGTGTTAGGCATTCTGGCCCCGGTGGTGGGTAAGGAAAACGCCGTGGTTTCCGTCAGTGCCATGTTGAACTTTGATCAGGCTGAGTCGGAGATTAACCGGGTCATTCCCTCGGGTGGTAACTCGGAAAACCCCACGGGTCTGGCAGTCAGTCAGCAAAGCGATGTGGAAGAATACAGTGGTGGTAACAAGCCCAAGTCCGAAGGGGGCGCTCCCGGCGTGGAGACCAATGCCGTGCCTTCTTATCAGGGGGAAACCCAAAAGGACAAGGACAGTAATTATAAGCGTAGCAAAACCACTACCAACTACACCAATTCTGAAGAGCGTAAAAAAGTTATTTACGCCCCCGGTACGGTGGAACGCCTGACCGTGGCTGTGGTCCTGAACAAGGTCTTAACCGCCAAGGAAACTCAGGAAATCAGTGAGCTGGTGCAAAACGCCGCCGGGATTGATCTTTCTCGTGGGGATTCCGTGGATATTAAAGGCTTCCAGTTCTCCTCCAAATTGACCGATCCGGAAGAGGCCATGACTCAGGCGGCCAAATCTGCCGCTCAGCAAAGCTTCTATCTCCAGTTGGCTTCCGTGGGCGCTATGCTCATTCTGGGGATGGCGGCCATGTTCATCTTCTACACCTTGTTTAAAAAGCCTGCCGAAGGGCAGATTGTGGATGAGCCCGAGGATGAGTACAACTACATTGCCGCGGAAGATACAGCCACTCAGTTGCTGGAGGAAACCAGTTTCGCTGCTCTGGAAACCAAGATGGACCCTGAAGTGGAGCATATGAAGACCTCCATCAGCGAGTTGATCACCGAGGATCCGGCAGAAGCTACCCGTGTCCTGATGACCTATATGAAAGAGCTTTAAGATCGGTCATAATAAAATTAAAAAACAATCAATTGATTACGTCTTTAAAGCTTTTCCGTTTCCGGTTCTTTCATTTCCAGTCCGTTCCTGTTTGTGACTATCAGATGGAATTATACACACCATGTCCAGTGAAGCCCTTTCTATCCGGCATATGACCAACTCTCAGAAGGTAGCGGCCTTGCTGATTGCTCTGGGGCCTCGTACCGCGTCTGAAATTATGAAAAACATTGAAGACGAGATTGAGGTGGAGCATATTGCCCTGGAAATCGCTTCTTTACAGCGAATCAACCCGGAAACGCTGAACGCTATTCTGGCCGAGTTTTATGCCCTGTTTCAGGCCAGTGGTTATCTGGCCTCTGGTGGGGTCTCTTATGCCCGCCAATTGCTGAACGAGGCCTATGGTGAAAATCAGGCCGATAAAATCCTGGAGCGTCTGGTTGCCACGCTGCAAACCAATCCCTTCGACTTTTTTAACAACGCCGATCCGGCTCAGTTGGCCACCTCTTTCCAGAATGAGAACCCGCAGCTAGTTGCCCTGGTATTGGCTTACCTCAAACCAGAGCGATCCGCAGCCATTCTGGGGGCCTTGTCTCCGGAAATGCAGGCTGATGTGGCCCATCGCATCGCGGAAATGGATCGCACCAACCCAGAAGTGCTGCGGGAAGTGGAACGCATTATGGAGAACAAGTTCTCCTCGGTGGTAACCGCTGACTTTAGTATGGCGGGCGGTATCGAATCGTTGGCCGAAATTATCAACCGCAGCGATCGGACCACGGAAAAGGCCATTCTGGACAGTCTGGAAATGAAAGATCCGGAAGTGGCCGAACAGGTGCGGGAGTTGATGTTTGTGTTCGAGGATATCATCCATCTGGACGATCGGTCCATTCAGCGCGTATTGCGTGAGGTGGATACCAAGGATCTGGCCCTGTCGCTCAAAGGCTCCAACACCGATGTTCAGGAGAAAATCTTCCGCAACATGTCCGAACGGGCCTCTACCATGCTCAAGGACGATATGGATTACATGGGTCCTGTTCGCGCCAAAGACGTTCAGGAAAAGCAGACCTATATCGTCAGTATCATTCGTGCTCTGGAAGGTGCCGGTGAGATCGTAGTGTCTCGAGGAACTGAGGAGGACGATTTCATTGAGTAATTTCGTCCGGAAAGAATTGCGCTATCGGCAAAATGTGCAGGTTCCGCCTTCAGTAACCGCGCAGGCGCATATTCAGGGCGAAACGGTTGCCGTTGGGCAAGCCTATCACCTGGATAGCGAGGCCCAGTTCAAGCGGGATCTGGAGCAGTCACTGGCGGAAATTGTTAAAAAGCGGTTGCAAGAGGCCGAAGATGAAGCCATTGCCTTGGTCAAGGTGGCTGAAGAGACTGCTGAAAAAAACGCCCGCCAAATTTCCGATGAGATCCTCAGCAAGGCCAACGCCCAGGCTCGGGAAATGATTGAGCTGGCCCAAAGTCAGGTAGAATCCATCAAGGAAAATGCTCGGGAAACGGGGTTTAAAAACGGCTTTCAGGAAGGGTATGCCGATGCCACCAGTCAGGTGGAGCAAGAGGCCACAGAGATGCTGAAAAGTGCTCAACAGTTGGCGGAAAATGCCTATCAGGCTGAAAAACTGATATTAAAGAACTTTGAAAAAAATGCCCTGTCCTTGATCAGCCATTTGGGTCGAAAAATTTTACATCGGGAGTTGGCCGAAAACCCGGAAACGATTCTGACGCAGTTGCAACAGGCGGTGGATAGTTTGTATCTGACGGGCAAGATTAAAGTCGTGGTCAACCCTCAGGTCTTGCAAGAGCTACGGGCTTACAGTGCGGTGACCGAGTTGGCGCTGACGCAGATGAGCCGCTACGAGTTCATGGTCGATCCATTGTTGGACACGCACCAACTCTTCATCGTGGGGGAGGAGGGCTCTTTTGATTTGAGTCTGGATACCCAGATGTCTCAGTTACTCGATCCATTGCAACAGGCCCTGACCCTGCCAAGACCGGAGCCGGTTGTGAGTGAACCGCTAGTATCAGAGGACTCTGAGCCTGTTGTGGAAACGATTCAGGATTTGGAAGAGCCTGAGCCGGACGGCTCTGAATCGCAAGCGCTTGAAGCTGAAGCGGCAGTCTTACTGACACCCGTCGATGAGGTTAGGCCTACGGAAATCGATACGACACTGGCACAGGACGATTTGTCGGATGTCGGGATTACGGCTCCAGAAGTTACTCCCTTCGAGTTTCCTGCCTTTGACCGTGAGTCGGTTGAGGGCGATGCTGAGGATGAAGCGGGGCCAACTCTGTGAGTTTAAATCTGGATATGGATGCTTTGTTGAATTTGATGGACAAAGCCGATTCTTATCCGCAGGTGGGCCTGGTGGATCAGGTCATTGGCCTGGTCATTGAGTCTAAAGGCCCCAAGGCCAAAATTGCCGATGTGTGCCTGATTGAAACCGGTGACCCCTTTATGCCCACGGTACCGGCTGAAGTGGTGGGCTTCAAGGAAGGGAAAATCCTGCTGATGCCCCTGGGAGAAATGGGGAATTTATCGCCGGGAGCACGGGTGTTTAACACCGGCCATTCCTTTAAGGTCAACGTTGGGCCAGAACTGTTGGGGCGGGTGCTGGACGGCTTGGGAAACCCCATCGACGATCGGTTTCCGGTTTCCAACAACCTGCAGTTTCATGTGCATGCCCATGCCCCGCATCCCCTGAAGCGAAAGGAAATTACCGAGGTTATTCCGTTGGGGGTCAAATCCATTGACGGCTTTAATACCATTGGTAAAGGCCAACGGGTGGGCATTTTTGCCGGTTCCGGGGTGGGGAAGTCCACCACTTTAGGCATGATTGCCCGGAATACGGAAGCGGATCTCAGCGTCATTGCCCTGATTGGAGAACGGGGCCGTGAAGTGCAGGACTTTATTGATCACTCTCTGGGGCCAGAAGGACGCAAGCGCTCTGTGGTGGTGGTTTCCACTTCGGAACAGCCCGCCCTGATGAAGATTAAGGCCGCTTTGGTGGCCACCACGGTGGCCGAATACTTCCGGAAAAGCGGTAAGAACGTGCTGCTGATGATGGACTCCTTAACCCGGGTGGCCATGGCGTTGCGGGAAGTGGGTCTAGCGGTGGGGGAACCTCCCACCACGCGGGGTTATACACCCAGCGTGTTCGCCTTTATGCCCAAGTTGCTGGAGCGCAGCGGAACCTCGGATACCGGCTCCATTACGGGCTTGTACACCGTGCTGGTGGAAGGGGATGATATGAACGAGCCGGTGGCCGACACGGTTCGAGGCCTGCTGGATGGCCACATTGTCCTCAGCCGGGAACTGGCCCAGCAAAATCACTTTCCGGCTGTTGATGTGCTGGCCTCTGTCAGTCGTTTGATGACGGCCATTGCGGACAAGGGGCACCGGGAGGCCGCCGGGAAAATTCGGGATTTGATGGCTTTATACAAACGATCAGAAGATTTGATCAACATCGGCGCTTATGTGCAAGGGGCCAATCCTAAGCTGGATCAGGCCGTGGCCTTGAAAGGGGAAATTGATGCCTTGCTCAAGCAGGAGATAGAGTCGAATGCTCCTTTTGCTGAGACCGTGGAAAAAATGATGCAAATCGCGGGGAAAGCCGGGATTTAAGTGGCCTAGATCTGACACTAACCGCCGCAACTGGTTCCGGTATCGGTTCCACCGGTCGTGCCGCAAATCGTGGCGGCATCCTGGTGGGTGGTTTGGGGGTTGGTATTTTGGTCTACAGCAGCGGTTGATCCGGTGTTGGTCAACGCATCCTTGGTCACATCGCTGCTAAGCGCCGCGTCTGTGGTGACTTCGTCTGTGAGGCTGCTAACATCTGAAAGAACATCGGTATCTGCTCCGGATGCCGCCAGCTGATCCACTAACGTCTCAAGTCGGGCAGACATGGCCCCGTTTTCTCCCAGCATGTTCGCTATTTTTTGTGCAGTAAGGACGTTGCCTTTGTAAACAATTGTGGTTGTTTTGAAGGTTTGCAGGTTACCACGGCTGAACCGGGCCAATTGTTTTAGCATAGCCTGAAGTTTGGCTACTTCATGGGCATTGTTGGCAATGGTGGTAACCAATTTTTCTTGGGCCGGGGTTAAATTATTATCGCTTGCTGAGGAGGCGCCACCCTGACCCGCCTGTTGGCCCAGGGTATTCCCGTTGGCACCAGTGGTGGCGGTGGTGCCATTACCATTTGTGGAGCCATTTCCGAAAGCACCAGAGCTTCCAGATCCCCCAGCGCCATTGAGTCCAGATTGAGCGGCCCGAATGGCATTTTGCTGACTGGCTTGGTCTGCTCTGGAAAGCACATCATTTTTTATATCAGATACCCTGGCGCTAAAGGCACCGCTAAACGAAAGCAGAGCGCCCACGGAAACCAGGCAAATCAAAACACCGACCAACGCGTATTCAGCAGCGGCGTTACCGCTGAGTTGGCCTCGTTCAATGTTAGTCGCCTGTTTCATACAGGGCTCCTTTTTTGAGTGGTATTCTTTTTATCGGTTACTTATATGAGAACTTTAGTTTTTGTATATATTTATTTACATTCATATGGGGCAAGGTGCTTGTTTTCTCTGAAAGCCCTATCTTGAGCGCGAAGCGGTGAAAGCAGTGTGCTTTTCCCTTGTCTTGCAAGGACAAGGGATTGACCTATGATAAACTGGCGAATACAGAGCGTGTTGGGCGAAATTGGATATAATGATTAATGACCGTGCTTAAAAAAGATTTTATAAAACCCGTTTTGTTCTGGCTGATTTTGGCCGTTGCTTTATGGATTCGCCTTCATTTTGTGCTTCAGGTGGATACCCACTTGAAGTCAGATATGGCCAGTTTCCACAATCGGGGAGTGGCGTTGCTGGAAAAAGGATCATTCAGTACGGGTGAAGATGCCCTGGGGCTGGGGGCTTCTACTTATCGCCCGCCCCTGTATCCCCTGTTTCTGGCCGGGGTGTACAAGTTCACCGAACCGAATCCTCGCAATGCTTACCTTGCTCAAACGATTTTGAGTTTAATCTTGCTGATAGGGATTTATCAGTTGGCATTGCGGGTATCGCCAGATTCAATCAAACGTCCGGTGGCTTTGACGGCCATGGCGGCTGGTGCGGTCTATCCACCGTTGGTGGCCTATTGCGGCATTTTACTGTCGGAAATGTTGTTTATGACCTTGCTGGTGTGGGCCGTCTGGTTTTTATTGCAACCCTCTAAACACAGGGGATGGGCCTGGGCGACGGGCTTTGTGTGGGGCTTGGCCGCTTTAACCCGTCCCATTACCTTGCCGCTTTTTCTGGGCGTGCTGGTTATTTTATGGCTCTACCGGCATCTGCAACTCCAGCGAGCCTTGCACGTGGTAGCGGTATTTTTTCTCACCCTGACCCCCTGGATTTTGCGCAATTACGCCGAATTTCACGAATGGGTACTGGTGGATAATTCCTCGGGTATTAATTTGGTGGCTGGCAATAACGATGATGGCAAGGGCGATTATACCCGGAGTTACGTCAATAGCTGGATGTATCTGGACGCCAAGGCCAAAAGCCACAATATCGTGCAGTTTGATCGTCGCCTGATTGCCAATAACAACCGCTGGATTCAAACCCATCCGGTGCGTTATGCCCAATTATTCTTCAAACGCCTGGGGTATTATTTTGTTTCAGAGCATGAGTTTTATTTTCAGGATTATCACTGGAACCGCATACCTTGGCATAAAACCCCCATTAATTTGACCTTTCGCATGGTGTGGCAAGTGCTGGCCCTGCTTACCCTGTTGGGCTGC
Organism: Vampirovibrio chlorellavorus; assembly: GCA_001858525.1. Classification (GTDB taxonomy): domain Bacteria; phylum Cyanobacteriota; class Vampirovibrionia; order Vampirovibrionales; family Vampirovibrionaceae; genus Vampirovibrio; species Vampirovibrio chlorellavorus. The sequence continues at coordinate 198,544 of LAPX01000005.1, forward strand.
CTGATTTTGCGAAATCCTTTGGGTGTTTGTCTGGGTTTTACCGGATTCTTTTTCTACGTGTTTCCGGCCATTGCCCTGTATTACACCCGGTATCGTCATCCGGCCCTGCCCTTTGTGTTTATTTTGGGGGCGCTGGGCTTTTGGGCACTCTGGCAGGCGCTTCAGGCCAAGTTTCAACCAGCTACAGGTAAAGTGACCTTGCCGGAGTCAGCGGCTGATGCACTTCATCAGCCGCTGGCAGGTTAGCGTTAGTTGCTGAATAAATTTTTAGCGGGACAAGTTCACTAAAGTTTCCACATGATAGGTCTGCGGGAACATGTCCACCGGCTGAACCGCATCAATTTTCCAGCCTTGTGCCACCAGATGCTTGAGATCCCGGGCCAGGGTGGTGGGATTGCAGCTCACGTAAATCAGCTGTTTTTCAATGTGTTCACTCAGCCAGTTCAGGACTTCGGGTTGGCAGCCGCCACGTGGTGGGTCCACAATGGCCACTTCAAAAGCTTCGTTCAGTGTTCTCAGCGCCTGGCGGGCATCGCTGGTTTTCCAAGCGACGTTGGTGATGCCGTTTAGGCCGAAGCTTTCCAGGGCGTCAGCTTCCGCGCCTGGAGAGGACTCAATGGCCAGCACTCGTTGGGTGCGTTTAGCCCTGTGTACTGAAAACAGACCCACACCGGCGTAAATATCCAGAAGAGAGGTGACGGACGGGGACAGCCATTCATCCAGCACTTGCAGCAGCACTTCCGCGCCTGCGTAGCTGGTTTGGAAAAACTGTCCAGCGGAAACCCGGTATTGGTTACCGGCTAAGGCGAATTGCAGGGATGTCTTTCCGGCGATTGGCTTGGGGCTGGCGTCTTTCGTCTGGCTATCCACCCAGCACACGCCCTCCAGAGCGGGAAAGTCCTGCATCAGCTGTTCGGCTAAGGGATACAGGGACCCGTTTTTTTCTCCGGTGAAGATCAGCAGCATCGTTTCATCCGGGCTGATGAAGGCTTCCACCCGAAAGCGTTTAGCGGCGATTTTGGGGTCTTTTTGGGCCAATTCCCGCAAGCGCTGGGCCAATTGATTTAAAGGCGCTGGTATGATGGGGCAGTTATTGAATTCCACCACGGTGTGGCTTTCCGCAGCGTGGTATCCCAGCTTGCAGGATTGGGTGGCGGCATCCGGAACCAACTCCCACTGCACCCGGTTTCGGGCTTTCCAGCCATCGGTTGGGGGGCTTAAGGTCTTGGCCACGGCCACATCGGGCAGCTTGCCCAGTCGGACCAAACTTTCCGTGACCATTTTTTGTTTCCAGTCCCGTTGCGCATCCAGAGACAAGTGCTGCCACTGGCAGCCGCCGCACTGGCCAAAAATGTCGCAGTCGGGTTGGACGCGCTCGGCGCCGGGGGACCGTAATGCTTTAATGCTTGCCTTGGCGGGTTTTTGACGCCCGACTACCCGTTCGGCGTCAATTACATCGCCGGGGACACTGAGGGGGACAAAAATAACTTCTCCCTCGGGGGTTCTTGCCAGGCCTTCGCCGCCGTATACCAGTTTTTCAATGGTCAGTTCCAAAATAAGGCCTTTCTTATAGTTGACTGGGGGAGGATAGAGCGGTGGTGCCCTGAACGGACGACAGGCTCAATGCTTGCTGTTGCTCTTCCCGTTCTCGGATTTCCCGGCGCACGTCGGCCAGTTCGGCCCGCTGAATTTGAGCGGGCGTTTGCGGTGTCCAGGGAGGCATTTCTCCCGGGCGACCGTTGGGGCCTAGCTTGACGTATACCAGATAGCTGCTGGCCACCCGTCGGGGTTCGGCCTGATTGGGGTTTTGGGCGTACACTTCCACCTGTACTTCGGTTGAAGTGTTCCAGGTTTTGGTGAGAACGGCCTTGGCCTCCACGGTTTCCCCAATGAATGTGGGGGAGATAAAGCTCATGCGATCCTGACGAACGCCCACCACGGGCTGGTTCAGCGATTGTTTTTTGGCCACCTGACTACCCGCTTCATCAATGAGCGATAAAATAATGCCGCCAAATACGTTAGACTGGGCATTGGCATCATTGGGTGTCATTAAGCGACTGATGACCACGGGGTTATCAGTATCCTCAATGGGGATAAAGGGGGCGGTTTTGCCTTCGGCGGCTCGGTTTTTCTTTCGTAAATCGGCTCCCTGAGCCAGTTGAACTTCATCCGGGGTGCTGCCCTGATACGGCGGGAACTGGATTTTTTCCCGCGTTTTTTCATTCAGGGCCACAAACACCAGGTAAGCCGTGGCAATGTCCCGAGTCTCATCGGTAAACCAATTTTCTGCCTGCACCCGCACTTCCACTTCCAGAGAGCTTTGCCATACCTGGCTGACCCGGCTTTCCAGGCGAATCATATCCCACAAACGAATGGGCTGATGGAAGTTGGTGCGATCCAGCGAGGCTGTGACCACCAATCCCCGTTTGCCGTCCCGGTTCAGGTGACGCAAGGCCGCTTCGCTGCCCACAATGTCGATGAGTTTCAACACGTGGCCTGCCCGCATAAAGCCAGCCTCATCCAGAAGCCAGGGGTAGGCAGGTGTGCGAATAAAATGGCGTGGAACCGGATTTTCTGGCGGGTGCGGCATGGTCATAGCAATGACTCCGGTTGAGTGGTGACGACTGAGGGAATTGAAAATTTCAGCGGTAGGGCATTTCGCCGACCGAATATTAAAAGCAAAAACAAATCACAGACTATTGAATGCGTGGTGAATGATTTATAAAACACGGAAATTCAGACTGATGTGCCCTTGTCCAAGGTATTGCTTTACCAAACAGCCAAAACGACTGTTACAGATTGGAGCACTATTATATAAACAGATCCGTTCATCCGCAAACAAAGCTTTTATTTCCACGCTTGACCGCATACGCTAGATTCGATCATCATAAAGGGCATTCGGCGATTTGGAGGCGGTGGAAACATGAAGCTAGCGACCTTTGAGGTGGCAACCGTTTTGGGGAAGTTTGACCGGCTGGGGCTGGTGTTGTTCCCACAAGGGGCCGAGGCTCCGCCGGTTCTGGTGGATTTGAACGCCGCCTATTGCTGGTTGTTGACGGAGGCGGATCAACAGCCCTGCCCTCAGCGCTGGGCCGATTTTTACTTTCCGCCGGACATGCGCAGCTTTCTGGAATTGGGTGAACCCGCTCTAAAAGTGGCTCGGGAGGTGGAGCAGCGCTTTGCCCACTTACTGACATCCAGTTCACCTGCGGTACTGCGGAGTGAAACCGGACAGCGTTTGGCCTTTGCATTGGCCGAAGTTACTTTAAAAACCCCGGTGCCCAACCCACGCATGTTGCGAGATTTCCTGTCCTTTGAGACACACACGGCCAATGGCTTCAAACGGCGCAATGAGCCCATCCCGGAAGCCTGGTACAAAATGCCAGTTTACTACAAGGGCAATCCAAACACCCTGATTGGCCATGAGGCCCCCGTTTACTGGCCCAGCTACACCCGCATTCTGGATTATGAACTGGAGCTGGCTTGTATTATTGGGAAAGCCGGCAAAAACATTTCAGCGGACAAGGCCAGTGAGTATATCGCCGGTTACGCCATTATGAACGACTTTAGCGCCCGCGATATCCAGAAATATGAAATGATGTGCCGATTGGGGCCAGCCAAAGGCAAGGACTTTGCCACTGCGGTGGGTCCCTGGCTGGTGACGGCGGATGAAGTGAAGAATCCGCGGGATTTGCGCATGATTGCCCGCATTAACGGGGAGGTGTGGTCCGATGGCAACGCGGGTACGTCTCATTGGACCTTTGAGCAAATGATCGAGCATGTTTCCAAAGAGGAAATGATTTACCCCGGGGACATTCTGGGTTCGGGGACGGTGGGCTTTGGCTGTGGGCTGGAGCTGGATCGCTGGCCTCAACCGGGAGACGTGGTTGAGTTGGAGATTACCGGGCTGGGTCTGCTGAGAAACACCATTGTGAAGAACCTTTAGCAGACTTTCACAGGTCCTATATCCCTTTCATATCCTATTTTCACCCTTGAACCACAGAAAACGTATGCTATCATGGAAGAAATACTGGGTTTCTGCGGAATAAAGCATGGAACGACCGGTTTGGGGAAAACACAGGCAATTGGGGCAATGAGGTTAGCTTTCTTTTGATGAGGCGGCTCCTGTTGTTTTTGAATTGAGTATTCGAGCAAAATAAGACAGGTTTGGGGGACTATGAACCAACGGTTTTACGATCAGGATCCGCTGTTACAAGAATCCATAAAACTGGCCAGCCAGCTGCCGGAAGAAACACAGGCAGTGGTGGTCAAGGGGTTTAACTGGATTGCCATCCGTCATTTTCAGGCGGATACCCGATTGGGGAATTTAAAATCGCTGGGTACAGAAGTGATTTTGCCCTTGTATAAGTCCAAAAGCAAGCGCCGCAGGTACGATACCCTTCCTGAATTTCACACCGCCATTAATTACTTGCGCGTGTTAAAACCGGAAGAAAGGCACTATGTTGCGGATTGCCTGATGCCTTTTAATCGGTTGGTGGTGGATTATTTGGAAAAATGCACATTTACGGCGTTATTGCCGGATCACGCCCGATTGACCAAAATTTCTGAAACCTTTTTACCTATGGAAAAAGGCCGGGCGGATGACTATCTGGCTTCTGTGCGAGAAGAGTTATTGGCCCTCAATGCCCCTCCGCCTGATATTACAGAGAGAACGCCTTATATTTCCGGGGGAACGTCCATTCATTTGGGTGAATTCTAACCCCATACTGACCCTACACGGGGATAGATATTTTGCGTATTTCCGCATTTATACCTATTGGCCCTTCATAATTTTTATGAGAACTTTTAAGTTGCAATTTAAATTTTGAATTGCAATTGATTTATTTACTAAAAATAAAAAAGGTTCTCACTGTTATGTTCGGGAATTTAAACTTTCTACTGCCTTCACGCAATCAACAATCCTACCGCCCAGAGACTGTCGCTACTTCAGCGCCAGAAAAAAGCTTGGCTCAATGCGTTGTTGACAATCAACAGCAAATTTTAAACGCGCTGCAGGAGTTGAAGCAGGATCAGGTTGAGCTTGGTAAAAGCACTCAATCAATTTTGACCCATCAGCACCAGGATTATATGTCACATTTTTGGGCTTTAAATAGTTCCCAGTCCCACTTTCAGAATCTCCAGAGTAGGATATTCAGTGATCAACGGGCTATGATTCAGCAGTTGGAAACTTTAAAAAACCGGGTAACTCAGTTGCAACGTTAATTGAATGCGTACTTTGGCAATCTATTCATACTCGCGCTTGTAAGCCCCTGGAGAATGGCGTTCTTTTTTGCTATGCTGCTGCTCACAGGCGTGGTTTTGTCATATCGATTGGAGGGGCATTCGTATGTATCCACTGGTAAAGGGTATTGTGGCGCTGCAGGCCCATGTGGCTTTGCCTGAGGGCACATTTGAAGAGGAGCATGGGCGGGATGGCTTTTACGGGCCAGTTTCGCACTTGTATCGTACCCATGCCCCTACCGCCTGGAGCCGTATTGAAGGCCCTTTGAAACCTCGGGCCTTTAACTGCCTGACCACTCAACCCTCAGCGCCCACGGCTATTTTGGACCGAGTGCCCTTGTTGTACAACGAGGACGTGGTGGTGCATTTTGCCCGTCCTACTGGCCCCATGCCGTTTTACTTCCGCAATGCCGACGGGGATGAGATCTATTTCATTCACAAGGGCAGCGGGACCATTGAGACTGACTTTGGCCCGCTTTTGTTTGAAGCAGGCGATTATCTGGTCATCCCCCGGGGAACCACCTATCGTTTGCTCCCTGAAACCACTGATAATGCCTTTCTGGTCATTGAATCCTTCAGCCGTATTCGCCAGCCAGATCGGGGCTTAATGGGGCAGCATGCCTTGTACGACCCGGCCATTGTGAAAACGCCTTCGCCCCAGCCCATTCAGGAAGATAGGGAATGGGAGGTGCAAATTAAGCGTCTCAACGAGATTACTTCCGTGTTTTACCCGTTTAACCCCATGGATGTGATTGGCTGGAAGGGGGATCTGACCGTCTGGCAGCTCAATATCCGGGACTTCAGGCCGGTCATGTCTCACCGGGCCCACTTGGCCCCCAGCGTGCATACCACCTTTCAGGGCCAAGGGTTTGTGGTGTGCTCCTTTGTACCCCGCCCGCTGGAGGAAGACCCGGAAGCGGTTCGTGTGCCTTTCTATCACCGCAATATCGATTACGATGAAGTGCTGTTCTATCATGCCGGTAACTTCTTCAGCCGAGACGGCATTGATGCGGGCATGATCACCTTCCACCCCCAGGGCATTCACCACGGGCCGCATCCCAAGGCCGTGGAAAGTAGCAAGCAAAAGACGGCCACCGATGAAGTGGCGGTCATGCTGGATACCGAAAAACCGCTACGCATGACCGAGGCCGCCCAGTCTACCGAGTGGAAAGAATATTACTTATCCTGGCAAGCCAAATAACCCGCTGCTAGTAACATTTCAATAGAAAGCATCCAACGCCATGAGCGAAGTTAGCACCCCATTTACGACCCCGTTTATTTCGATTGATCCGGCTCAGAACTCCAGTCAGGACAACTATAAACTGCTTATTGGCAGCGTGTTGCCCCGGCCCATCGCCTTTGTCTCCACCCAGTCCGCTGATGGGGGTTTAAATTTAGCCCCATTTAGCTTTTTTACGGCGGTTTGTTCTGATCCGCCCACCATTTTGTTTTGCCCCATGGTGCGTGGTTCTGATGGGGGAAAAAAGGACACCCTGCGTAACATTGAGGCCACTGGTGAGTTTGTGGTCAACATCGTCAGTGAGGACATTGTCAGCCCAATGAATGCCACAGCGGGCGAGTTTCCCTTTGGGATCAGTGAATTCGAGCAAGCCGGGTTAACACCGGCACCGTCCGAGGTGGTAAAGCCGCCCCGGGTGCTGGAATCTCCGGTCAGTCTGGAATGTAAATTGCAGCAGGTAATCCCGGTGGGCGCGGGCGGGGTGGGCAGTGGGAACTTGGTACTCGGCACCGTGGTGCGTTTCCACGTGCGGGAAGATCTGTATCATGGGGGCCGTATTGATACGGCTTTGCTGAAGCCGGTGGCCCGCCTGGCCGGTTCTGCGTATTGCCCGGTGCGGGATGTGTTTGAAGTGGCTCGTCCCTCGTAGAGAAAGAATTGGTTAGAGGCTTCTCAATCGAACTCTAGTGCGGGGCGACCTCAGAGGATTTTACGTCCTCAAGGGCTGCCTGAGCCAGTTGTTTGGCCTTTTCTTTCTGGCTGGCGCCTGTGGTCATCATGACCCCGGCAAAACTCAGCAAGGTGGCAAAAACCATGTGCAGATTCATGGTTTCATGCAACAGGTAAAACCCAGCCACCGCTGAAATCATGGGCTGTATAAACATGTAAATGGCCACAATGGATGGGGAGACTCGTCGAAGGGCGTAATTATTCAGGGTGTAACTGCCGATACTGGCAAAAAAGACCACGTAGGCAATTAATAACCAGTCTGTCAGACTCATTTTATTGAAAAATAATAATGCGCCCCAATTCCCGCTGAGTAAATTCTGGCCAATGTATAACAGGGAAAACGCCACTGCCGACACAATATAGCAATAAGCCATAAACTGAAACGGTTGGTATTTCTTAAGGATTTGCTGGCTCCCCAGTAAAAACCAGGAGAAGGCCATGGCGTTCATCAAAATAATGGCGTCGCCCCACAGGTAGCTTCCTGGAAGCTCTGCCTGGGCGCTCCCTGAAAAAAACAAGAGGATGCTAACCCCACTGAAGGCGGTAATAATACCAGTCAGTTTATAGATATGAAAGCCTTCCCGGCGGCCCAGAATGCTGAGAATGAGGGTCATAATGGGAATGGTGGCCATAATGAGCGAGGTGTGAAAGGCGGTGGTATGGTGAACCCCCCAGGCAATCAGGGTTTGCACCACAAAGACGCCCACCAGCCCCAGTCCGCCGATTTTGAGCCAATCCTGCTTTTCCGGTGGAGGGTGTTTCAGGATCAATCGGTCAATCATGATCACAAAAAAGGCCGTTAATACTAGCCGGAGTAGAATAAATTCAGGCGGGCTCAGGGTTTTGTACAACAACTTCATGGCCACATAAAAATAGCCATAAATGCTGCTGACCGTAATTAAGGCCAAGTGTGCCCGTGTTGTTTCCGAGCTCATTCCGACGCTTTTAAAACTCATCTAGCTCCCAGTAATTTTTATTTTAGCATCGGGAGGCTGAAATGGGGCGTTTATCGGTTAAACAGAGGATTTAACGCACGTCGAAATAGCGGGCTTGCGGATGGTGAACAATTAAGGCCGAAGTGGATTGCTCCGGCTCCAGCATGAATTCTTCGCTGAGTTCGATGCCAATCCGTTCTGGTTCTAGCAGGGAGAAAAAGTGGGTTTGATCTTCCAGGTTGGGACAGGCCGGGTACCCGGGACTGTAACGAGATCCTTGGTAACCTTGGGCGAACAGGCGTTTGATATCAGCGGCATCTTGTCCGGCAATACCCCACTCTTCCCGAACTCGTTTATGCCAGTACTCGGCCAGTGCTTCGGCCATTTCCACCCCAAAGCCGTGGAAATACAGGTAATCGCTGTAGTTATTGGCGTTGAACAAGTCCAAAGCGTATTTAGAGGCCTCTTGGCCCATGGTCACAATTTGCAGGGCCACCACATCCATTTTCCCGGAGTCGACGGGGGCGAAGAAGTCGGCCAGGCATTGTTTTTTCTGTCCACCGCGGGGGAAGGTGAATCGCTCCCAGACTTCTTTCGTGCCGTTGGCTTTCCATGGCTCCGGACGGTAGACCAGTAGGGAGTTTCCTTCCGACTGGCAGGGGAAAAAGCCGTAAATGACCTTGGGGAGCAGCAGACGCTCATCAATGACCCGTCGCTTGAGGGTGTCCAGAATGGGCACGATTTTTTCAGCCACAAAGGCCTCGTGCTCCTTGGCGGAACGGTTGCCCCGCTTAACTTGCCATTGGCCTGAAAACAGGGCTTGTTGGTTGAGGTACGGATAAATCTGGGTTAAATCCAGCTCGGTCACCACCCGAGTGCCCCAGAACGGTGGTTGCGGGATGTCCACATCCAGCCGAATCTCCGGGCAGCGTCTCAGGTAATCGGGATCATCCGCAGAGAGGCCACTGCCGCCCATGGTGATTTCGCCCACCGCCTGATACACAGGTTCGCCGCCGGGGGCTACCAGCACTTTCGAAAGTTCGGCAGGTGGAGAGAGCTCCCCAGCCCCTTGGGCTGTCTCTTTTCCCATAATCAGTTCCATGGCGTACAAGCCGGAAAAAGCATCTTTGGCGTAATAGACCCGGCCTTCATACACGTTCTGGCAATCTTCTTCCACAAAGCGCTTGGTCAGGGCGGCTCCTCCCAGTACCACGGGCACGTTCAGTCCTCGCTCTTTCATGGCGATGAGATTGTCTTTCATAATGGCCGTGGATTTCACCAACAAGCCGCTCATGCCAATGGCGTCGGCGTTATGCTCGTCCAGCGCCGTGAGCATGGTTTCCAGCGGTTGCTTAATGCCCAGGTTAATCACTTTATAGCCGTTGTTGGTCAGGATAATGTCCACCAGATTCTTACCGATGTCGTGTACATCGCCCTTGACGGTGGCCAGCACCATAATGCCTTTGGAGTGTCCGCCATCCACTTTGTCCATGTGGGGTTCCAGCAAGGCCACGCAGGCCTTCATCACTTCTGCCGATTGCAGGACAAAGGGCAGTTGCATTTCCCCCTTGCCAAAGAGTTCACCCACGGTTTTCATGCCATCCAGCAAAATATCGTTGATAATGGCCAGGGCCGGGTATTGGGTGAGGGCTTCATTGATGTCGGGCTCTAGGCCAGTTTTTTCCCCGTTGATGATGCGGTACTTGAGGCGTTCCTCAATTTGCTCGGGCAGTTCTTTTTTCTTTTTCTCAACGGTGGTGCCGCCATGCTCCTCAAAATAGGCCATTAGCTCAATTAAGGGATCATAGGTCACAGTGCCATCTTCGGCGAATTGTCGTTCATCAAAAATGAGCTGTCTGCACAGGTCACGCTCTTTTTCACTGATGCGGTGCAGGGGCAAGAGATGAGCGCTGTTGATGATGGCCATATTCAGCCCGGCTTCCATGGCGTAATGCAGGAACACGCTGTTCAGGACATGTCGCACCGCAGGCTTGAGCCCAAAGCTGATGTTACTAATCCCTAGCACAAAACCCACTTCCGGGTAGGCTTGCCGAATCAGGCGAATGGCCTCAATGGTTTCCGTTCCGGCTTTGCGAAACTCCTCATCCCCGCTGCCCAGGGTAAAGGTGAGGGTGTCAAAGACAATATCGCCCGGCTGAATGCCGTATTTTTCTGTGGAGAGCTGATAAATGCGCTGGGCAATTTCAAACTTGCGCTGAGCCGTCTTGGCCATACCCTCTTCGTCAATGGTTAAGGCCACCACGGCGGCCCCAAACTCTTTGCACATGGGCAGGATGACTTCCAAGCGTTCCTCGCCGTCCTCCAGGTTGATGGAGTTGACGATGGTTTTTCCGGCCACCAGCTTTAAAGCGGCTTCAATGACCGGGGCTTCCGTGGAGTCAATCATCAGGGGCAAGTCAAGTTGGGCGTTGAAGCGGGTGATGGTTTCCACCATATCCTTCACTTCATCCCGGCCCACATAAGCGGTGCAAACATCCAGCAAATGAGCGCCCTGTTCCAGCTGGTGCCGCCCGATGTCTACCAGCGCGTCATAATTGTCTTCCGCCAGCAGATCCCGGAATTTTTTGCTGCCGTTGGAATTGGTTCGTTCACCCACCAAAACCGGCGGTGGGTCCTGAAACATAGGGACGCTGGTGTACAAACTGCTTAGGCTGTTTTCATAGCGGGTTTCCCGGGGTCCTGGGGCCAAATTCCCAATCAGGTTATCGACGGCTTTAATGTGCTTGGGCGTGGTGCCGCAGCAGCCGCCCACAATGTGCACGCCCAAATCTTTGACAAAGTGCTGCAAGTGAGAGGCCAAGTCCTCAGGGGAGAGGTGATAGTGGGCCTTGCCGCCCACATTCTCCGGAATACCGGCGTTGGGCAGACAGGAAATGTAAAACGGGCTATTTTGCGATAAATAGCGCACATGGGCAGCCATCTCCTGCGGGCCGGTGGCACAGTTCATCCCCAAAACGTCAATATCGAAGGGTTGCAGGGCGGTCACCACCGAGGCGATGTCCATGCCCACCAGCATGGTGCCGGTGGTTTCAATGGTCACTTGCACCATGGTGGGAATATAACGGTTCAAACTGCGACGCACTTTGCTCACAGCAGCCAGAGCGGCTTTGGTTTGCAGTAAATCCTGACAGGTTTCAATCAGCAGCATGTCGGCCCCGCCATCGACCAGTCCGCGTACCTGATCCACGTAGGCGGCTTTCAGATCATCGTAGGCGATGTGGCCCAGGGTGGGCAATTTGGTGGTGGGACCAATGGAACCGGCCACAAAACGGGGTTTACTGCCTTTGGCGCTGAAGTCCAGCGCAACTTCCTTGGCGATTTTGGCCGCACGATAACTTAAATCGTAAGCTTGATCGGCAATATCGTATTCGGCCAGTACAATGGAGGCGGAACCAAAGCTGTTGGTTTCCACCACATCGGCACCCGCTTCAAAGTAGGCCGCATGGATTTCCTGAATGACCTGAGGCCGGGTGCGCACCAGAATCTCGTTACACCCTTCCAGCCCCTCAAAGTCATCTTCGGTCAGCGGATAGGTCTGTAACATGCTCCCCATGCCACCATCAAACAGCAGTACCTTTTCCTGACACTGCTTAAAAAAGGAATGGTTGGACGCATGACGGTGCAAAGTGGGCATTTTTGATGAATAATAAACAACAACACTACTTACTCGACCATCATACGCCTCATCCTGTTTCAATTCAAACTTTTTACGCAGAGCCCTGATACTCCAGTACCTCTAGCATTTGGTATCTTCATCCCACGATCTCTGAAAAGGAGCCGGTTCATGAATCGCAATGTCACGTTGTTTCTGATGTTTGGCCCGTTTGTACTATTTTTTGTGTCTCTGGCCGTTCTGGTGAACGATGCCCGGCATCCTAGCACCTTGCGGGATGAGTGCGTGATCACAGGAACCGGGAGTGATGCTCAGCCCTTCAAACACAAAGCCCAATTTATTTATCGGCAAAGTGAAAATATGAAGCACGATGTCAGCCTGCGCTGCCAAAAGTTAGGCCCGCTGATGCTGAATGACATCCAGTTGTTTATTACACCCATCAAGATTGGACAAGGGGCCTGGGTGTCTTTAAAAAAGTATCAAATCCTGCCGCAGCGCTGGATGGTGAGCGTGTACACCGGCAAAGAAGAATAAATCTTCAAGCGGCGATCAGGAGTTTCCCTAATAAGGTGTGGTGAGAACGCCGTCTCAGGAGCGTTTCATATACAGGTAGTCTTTGACAAATTCCTGTTTTAACTGCGGTAACTTGTCCCAGAAGATGGTGAGCATTTCCTCTTCGGGCATTTCCCGAACAATATCCAGCACCAGCGTTTTGACATCCAGCGTGCGCAATAACTCTTCACCGGCCAGTAGTGTGTTTAATTCCTCTTGGGTCATAGGGGGATCGCTTTCTCTATCCATTAAGGGGTTTGGGGATGGAAGCCTACCCTGCTCACTGGGTACATGGGCTTCATTTCAATTTAAAAACCTGATCACAATATTGATTATAAAACGCGATGATCCAATCGCTTTCAGAGACAAACCACCATCAGTCCCACTGTCTTGGCGGGGTACAAGTTTATTATAGTACGGTTGGCTGGGTGAAAACATGTGTTTATGATTTTGCCTGCAAGGCCAGCGTCAGCAGCTCCTCGGGGGCACGTTTGTCCAGACTGAAGCCAAACAAGGCGTAGTCGTACTTTACCGGATCTTGCGGGCACAACTGCCGAAACACATCCGTAATCTCATCAGCGGTGCGCCAGGAGCCATCTTGTCGGGGGCTTAGGCCCAACTTGCGGTTCATCTTCATCACATGGGTGTCCAGTGGAATGAGCAAATCGGCTGGTTCTAAGGCCTTTTTCCACAATCCGAAATCCACTTTTCCGCCTGGTTCTTCATCTTGGCGAACCATCCACCGCAGAAACATGTTGAAGCGCTTGCAGGCGCCGCCTTTGCCGGGGTGGGCAAACAGGAATTTCAGCCCATAGCTGTTGGGTTCCTGATGGTTCAGCAGGGCATCGGTCACGCCGGTTATGCCCGCTTTCAGCCGGGTGACCGAAGGGTCGGCTTTAAGTCCGTTTTCTTTGAGCCCAAGTTCAACGGATTCTTCAAACAGGGCTTCCAGTGACCCGTAGGTGGCATAAACCCATTGCAGCCGCTCCCACAGAAAAGCCACATCCGGCCCTTTGTTGAAGCGGTAGATAAAGTGCTGGAACAGTTTGGCGTCTCGCTGGCGGTTGAAACTCTCCAGAAATCCTATGGGATCGTTTTCGGTGATTTGAAACAGCCCGTTGATGGTCTCGATAATGAAATCCCGCCGCCCATAGCTAAACAGGGCGGTGATAAAGGCCACCAGCTCGCATGCCTTGGGGTTGTCCACGTAGCGATAGGGAATTTGAATGGGATCGCTTTCAATGTAGCTGGGCACTTTGTACTGGGTGACCAAGGCATCCAGAGCCGGGGCCAATGCCTGCCAGTCGGCCACGCTTTTAGGCGCCCCCAATACAGGGGACTTGGCCATGACGGGTTGAGTTGCATGTGCTTTGCGCTTGGGTTTAGGGGTCTTGGCGCCAGCTTTTTGAACTGCTTTGGAAGGGGCTTTGGGCGGCTGTTTGTTTGTCATGGCGTTCTGGTATCCACCCAAAGGTGATCAATCGCTGTCCTTAAAAAAGCTGTAACGGAAGCAGTCTGAGGGCTAATCTGTGACTAGACCAAACTCGTTTGCGGGTTTTGGATGCTTTCCAGCATGTTGCGACCGCGCTGGACCGGATTTTCCAGGCCCAACCAAGCCAGTGTGGTTTTGCCAATGTCCGCAAAAGATTCCCGAATGCCCAGATTCACACCGGGTAATTGGGGGCTGTAAAGCATTATGGGCACGTACTCACGGGTGTGATCCGAGCCGGGGGCGGTGGGGTCGCAACCGTGGTCCGCGGAAATCATCAGCAAGTCATCTGGACCCAGGCCTTCTATAATACGACCCAATCCAGCGTCCACCGCTTCCAATGCACGAGCGTACCCGTTCACGTCCCGGCGATGACCGTAGTTGCTGTCGGTTTCCACCAGATTAACGAAGATGAATTGCTTGTCCGCTTGCGGGTATTCGCTGAGGGCCTTCTTTTCCAGGCATAATTCATCCAGGTTCTGCTCCTGGCGAACCAGTTTGTCCAGCACCTCAAGGCCTTCCGGGTTGCTGCCGGTATGAATGGAGTGGGTCAGGCCGGAGAAGCAGAAAATATCTTCAATTTTACCCACGCCCAGTACCACGGCGCCGGCTTCCCGGATGCGGTTCAAGACAGTGGCCTCAGGCGGTAATACGGCGTAATCCCGGCGGTCTTTGCCTACCCGTTTGAAGGTGTCCGGGCTGTTGCCGATAAAGGGACGGGCAATGACTCGCGAGACCTTGTGGGGGCCATCCAGAATTTCACGGGCTTTTTCGCACCACTGGTACAGGGTAGGCAAGTCAATTTTGCTTTCCGGTCCAATGTGAGCGGCAATCTGGAACACGCTGTCCGCGCTGGTATAGACAATGGGGTCCCCGGTTTCCAGGTGCTGCATACCCAGTTCTTCCAGAATGGTGGTACCGGAAGCCGGTTTGTTGCCCAAAATGTTTTTGATCCCGGTTTCCTGTTTAAAACGATCCACAATCTCTGGCGGGAAACCATCCGGGTAAGTGGGGAAAGGGGTTTCCAGGTAAATGCCCGCCATTTCCCAGTGGCCGGTGGTGGTGTCTTTGCCTCGGGAGAACTCCGACATTTTGCCGTAGCTGCCCAGCGGTTTTTCCTGGGGCTTGACCCGCTTTAAGCCTAATATGTTGCCCAGTCCCAGTTTTTCAAAGTTGGGTAAACTCAGGCTATCGGCGTGTTGATCGATGTTACCCATGGTATTGCAGCTCAGGCTGTCTCCATAATCCGGGGCATCGGGCAGGGCACCCACGCCCCAGGCATCTACAACAACTACGAAAACACGTTTGACCGACATCGGATGGTTCTCCTTGGTTCTTAAAAACTGTGTGGAGCAATAAAAACTGCCCGGACTGCCAATTTGCTTTTTTGTTGGGAACCGCTTGCGCTTTGTTCGTCTGTTTGTTTGTCTCGGTTAGAATAGGAACACCCCGAACTGGCGGGTAAAGCGTCACGGTTTTGCAATGATTGGAGCCAATTGCCTTCATGGTATACCACCCTTTTTCGATTACCAAGTATTTTTCCGCAACCGCTGTAGTCGTTGCTTTGTTATTGGCCGGAAGTTTGATTCCGGTTCAGGCTCTGGTCAAGATGGATGCCCAGGCCGTGGATGCCGCTTTGGTCTATGGTATGAAAAACCAGAAACTGGGATTGTCCGCCCTGCTGGGAACCAACTGGATTGAGGGTGAGAACGGGGCGCTGTTAAATGTATACTCGCCCTTTATGATGCTGGCCACCAAGGCGGCCAAAGCGGGTTTTTCCAGTAACCCCACCAAGAGCGACCTGATGAAGGCCCGCAAACGCTTTGGCAAAGAAGTAGCCTTTTACTCAGATACCAAGAACCGCCTGCAAGTGAAGTTCGCGGTCAGTTTTTACGGGAATTCACCCGGTTTTGCCAAGACCTATAACGCTAAAATCGTGGGTTTTGGCCGGGGCAAGAGTTTTGACATCAAGCCCGCCAAGACCAATCTGGATGAAGTGGCCGACCCGGTGACCGGTGGGGTTTCCGGTGCGGCTTATGAGGCGGTGAATGGGTACTATTTCAATTTTGCCGATTTGGAAAATCTGGATGAATTTACCTTTTTACTGGAGAGTCCCTCCGGGCCGCCCTTGCAATTTCGCCTGAAAAACGCCCGCCTGTATTAAAGGCGGAAATGGGTTGTTCTTTCTTATGCCCCTTCTCTCAGGGGGGCTGAAGTGAGGCAACAACGTCCAATCAAGAATTGACGGATTTTTAGATTTCTTGCACGGGGAGGTCTGGAGGGGGAGCAGTGCTTGCGCTGAGCTCTGTTCCTCCTCCAGTGGGGTTTAAGGGGCAAATAAATATAAAAAGCCCCGGCTTGGATTCCGGGGCTTTTAAACTTTTTTACCCAGTCTGGACGACTATCTCACGCTTTTCAAACCGATCTGATCACGCTTTACCGGGTGCTTGGAGGAGGGCTGGAAGGGTCGTTAGTAGCTTTGCTTCCAGTAGGCATCTTCAATAGCCATGTTTTTTTCAGCTTCGGAACGAATGCTGACATTGTTGGGCGTGAAGATGAAAACACCATCGCCAATGCGTTGTTGATTACCATCAATGGCATGGGTGGCGCCAGAGAGGAAATCCACCACACGTTGGGATTGAGCGGTATCCAGCAAGTGCAGGTTCAGGATGACCGATTTTTTGGTGCGCAGGTGCTCAATGATTTCCAGCGCTTCTTCAAACGCCCGGGGCTCAATCACCACCACCTGGGTTTTCTGGCTGGTAGGATGATCAACCACGCGCAAGGGTTTGCGGGCTTTTTTGCTGTCATCCAGCATTTCTACTTCCTGTTCGGGGCGAGCGTTACGAAACTCGTAATCCTCTTCCATTCCGTAGGCTTCATCCTCGAAGGGATCGCCTGATACCCAGTTCTTGAGCTTGCTTAAAAGTCCATTGTTCATGCCGGCAAGAAACCTCCCTGCTCTCTATCCTGTAAACTATCCTGTGAATCACCTGAAGTTTTGTAACTTCGATTGGTTTTATTGTACGCCAATCGTTAAGTTTTAAAAAGAAAATTCCCTATCCTGATTATTGTAGCACCACAGGCCAGTGCTTGGGGAAAGTCATGGCTCATTCCCATGGACAATTCCGGCAACGCGATCCCAATGCGGCTTTCAAGCTCCGATTTTAGAGTGGCCACCTGGCTGAAAGCGGCATTCAGGGCCTCGTCATTCTGGTTCAGGGAGGCCTCCGCAGGGGCCATAGCCATCAATCCTCGCAGTTCTATGCCGGGGAGCATTGCAATTTGTGGTGCTTGGCTCAGCAATGCTTCGGGGGAGAATCCGTGCCGCGTGGGATCTTGGCTGATATTGACCTGGAGGAGAACAGGCTGCCTGAGGGTTGCCTGCACGTTTTGTCTGGAAATGGCTTCTGCCAGAGCTACAGAGTCTACGGAGTGGATGAGCGAGAAACGGTTTAGGGTCTTTTTGACTTTATTGCTCTGTAAATTGCCAATCAGGTGCCAGTGCAAGTCCGGGTAGTCGGCCGCCGGGAAAGATGCCATCTTGGTGAGGGCGTCTTGAACCTTGTTTTCTCCAAAATGGCGGACGCCAGAAGCATAAGCCGCCTTCATTTGCTCAATGGTAGCGTACTTGGTGACCGCAACAAGGGTAACTGGGGTCTCAGGCTGGGGGCGTAGGGTCTGGCGAATGGTACTTTCGACCTGTGCCAGTTGCTGCTGGATGCTCATGCTCTATAGCTTATCAAAATTCGTGTGGCTTCGGATCGTAGATCCGGGAGGTTTCCGGTTCGGGAACCCGTGTTGAGTCGACCTGTTATGTAAGGCTTTGTAAAGATCATTCAAGTTTTGGGAAGAACCTTCGAAATTCCAAAATAAGGCTCTTGGTAACTGCAAGCTTTTGCAGATTAGGGCTCCAAGTTTATCGATTCCACTTTTTAAAAAACAGCAGGAGGAGACTCTTCGTGACGACTATAAGCAATAACGGGCCCAACAAGCCAAACAATTACACCCCAACACCCACCCCCACTCCTGCTACGGAAACCAAAACGCTGCATATTTCCAGGGAGCTGGATGGGAATGACAATGAAGGCATCGTGGGGGAACTGCTCACTCAGGGCACTCAAAACCTGGCCGATGCCAACAAGTACTTTGCCATGTTGAAGTACAACACCACGGGTCTATTGTCGGAAAACCCCACCCTGATTCAGGATGACGCCAAGTTACTTGCGGAAAAAGGCTCCGCCGATGACAGCGGCATTTTGTGCGGTGATGATATGTATGTGGCGGGCGACCCGGGCGTGGGTGGCAAAGGAAACAACTACTCCTGGGTAGATGTGAAACCAGAGCCTGGCTATTACACCATGTTCAAAGATGGTGGAGACACCGGCTCAAAGATTACCGTTAATGCCCACGTGGAAAAAATTAATCCGGAAGGGGATACTGCCTTTACCGAATATGGCTTTGTGGTTCAGGATGAAAGTGGAGCCAAGACTCAGGCCACTTTATCTGGTGGACAACTAACCATTGTGGATGCGAATGGGTATAGTCGCAAACTGCTACCTCCCAATGATTCTTACGTTGTGGGGAACCCGTCTAATCCCACGGCCAAGTTTTTCTACGCCGATGTACCCGGGGCTGGTAAAGACGGTGCCACTGAGAAACGCTTGATGGTGGAATATTATGAAAAACCCACCCAGGCTAGCATTGATAAGCTGGTAGCCGCGGGAATGAATCAAGAGCAAGCTGCGGCCATGCGGACTAAAACTTCTTTTAATTATGGTTTCCGCATGCCTGATGGGGTTAACACGTATGCGTCACCTGAAGGTGTTGGCTCAGGGAACCCTCAAAAGGTTCTGGACAATGGCGTCAAAACATACTACGACTCTCATTATAATGAGGGGCCTTGCACGTTGATGGATGTTGTTTACTACACGCCAACGCCGACGCCAACGCCGACGCCAACGCCGACGCCAACGCCGACGCCGACGCCAACGCCAACGCCAACGCCGACGCCAACGCCAACGCCGACGCCGACGCCAACACCGACGCCAACACCGACGCCAACGCCGACGCCGACGCCGACGCCGACGCCAACACCGACGCCGACGCCAACGCCGACGCCGACGCCCTATAAGCCTGTGGCGGCCAATGAACTTGCCCGCTCGTGGGGGGATCCACACATTCTGGATCCGGATGATCCTGATTTGGACAAGAACAACACCACCTACAATTTTTATGACAGAGGCATTTTTAACGTCCTGAAAGACAAAGGGGTTCAGCTCAACGCCAAAGTGAGTGAAGGCCCTGGCAAGACTACCATCAATACCGAGGCTGGCTTGGTGGTTGGTGGGCGTACTGTTCAGGTGAAAGCGGATGGTTCTATCAAAATCGGTTATAAGGATCCCAATATTGTGGGAGCCGATATCACTGAGTTGAAGGAAGGCCAGACCGTGTTGCTGGATGATGGCGCTACGGTGACCCGTAGTAACGGTAATATCGTGGTGCAATCCAAAGAGTACAGAATGCAATTTGCTTTTAAAGAGATCAAGAATATACCCGGTATGGAGTACATCAACATTGATGTATGGTCGAAGGCGGGCGGGGTTATGCAAGACAACGTGGCCCCATCCGGTATACTGGGCGAGTTGTTTGATGCTGATAATAAGCCTGTCACCGGCCTGAAAAATTCGATTGATACCTACAAGGTAGGTTCATTGGTTGGTCAAGGGGCTTCCCTCCCGGATAAACTCCCCAAAACCGGCAAGCCCAGTTACCAGGTCATTGATCAGCTATTAAAGCAAGTGAGCAGGGATGGGAATTACAGTGCCGCTGAACTTGACAAGGTGGCCAATAGCGCCCAAGTGAAGGGTTCGGTGTATGAGCCGGTATTGAAAGCCCTGGCCGATGTGGCCAAAACCTACGGCAAGCCAGTCACTTCTGAGAACTTGCTAAATGTAGCAAAAAAAGTTGGTAACGATAGCGTTTTGACGGCGGATAACGTCAAAAAATATCTGCCCGATCTGGCAGGGTGGCTGATTGTACCAACACCTACGCCCACCCCCACCCCCTTGCCGGATAAACTGCCTACGACCGGCAACGCCAAATACAACGTGATTGATCAATTAATGAAAGAGGTGAGCAAGGACGGTAATTACACTGCCGCCGAACTGGAGCAGGTGGCCAACAGCGCCCGGGTCAAAGGCTCGGTGTATGAGCCGGTACTCAAAGCCCTGGTTGATGTGGCCAAAACTTACGGAAAACCGGTTACATCAGAACTTTTGAAGGCCGTAGCTCGCAAGGTGGAAAATAACGATGCCTTGAGTGCCAGCCAGGTCAAAAACTTTTTACCGGACTTGGCAGGCTGGAAAACTTTGCCCACAACCGGTCAGGCGAATTATAAGGTCATTGACTTGCTGATGAAAGATGTGAGCAAGGATGGCAATTATAGTGCCGAGGAGCTTGCCCAACTGGCGAATGATCCACGGGTCAAAGGTTCGGTGTATGAGCCGGTACTCAAAGCCTTGGCCGATGTGGCCAAAACATACAATAAGCCGGTGACTTCTGAGATATTGAAAGTCGTATCTCAGGCCGTGGAAAACAACGACGCCTTGAACGCCGATCAGGTCAAGAATCTCTTACCGAAACTGGCAGGATGGAAAAATATTACGCCCACACCGACACCCACCCCCACACCGACGCCAACACCCACGCCAACACCCACGCCAACGCCAACTCCAACCCCTGACCCGGGTGGCAATCAGTTGGGACAATTCCAGCAATTGCTGAACCAGTTGCTGGCACTGTTCGCCCAGTTGTTTGGCGGGGGCAAAAGTTAAAACCTAATACTATTCATTACAGACACGCAAACTGAACAGGAACTTTTTATCAAGTTCCTGTTCTTTGCATTTAGCGACTCCAAAAATGCTGGCCTGTTACATCAGGGCGCACGGTAGTTTATCACTGATTTTTTAAAGTTGAGCCCGAGATACCACTTGAGACATCAGGGGCAGAAGCCGAGAATTTAAAGGTAGGCCAAACCATTCAAAATCAGTAAGATCGATACGATTCGTTTTATTTAATGGGGAGAAAACAAATACATGAACTATAGTTTGATTAAACGTTCTCAGGCCGTTTCCGCCTTGGCTTTAACAGTGGCCCTGGCCTTGACCGTGATTGGAAAAGCCCAAGCCCATGAGGGTCACGAGCCACCGAATTTGATTACCACCCAGGGGCACGGGGAAGTGAAGGTTCGCCCGGATTCCTTGAGTGTCAATGTCAGGGTAGAAACCAAGAACGAAAAGCTGCCCATGGCCCGTTCAGAAAATAACCGCAAAGCCCAGGAGATTGTGACTGCTTTAAAAGCCCTCAATATCCCCAATCTCAAGTTGGAAACCCAGGGGCTGAATGTTTACCCGGTGCAGGAGTATCAAAAGGACAAACTGCCCAAAGTGGTTGGCTATCAGGTGAGCAATGGGCTGGTAGTCACTGTGACCGGCGCCGCACCGGATGCTTTGGGTGAGTACGGTAGCCGAATTGTGGATACCGCGCTGAATAGCGGCGCTAACAACGTGGATGGCCTCAACTTTTTCCTGAATGATCCCACCCCGGCCCGGAATCAGGCCCTTTCCCTAGCGGTGAAGGATGCTCGCCGGAACGCGGATGTGATGGCCAAGGCTGCCGATGTCAACATTTTGGGTGTTCAGTCGATGGAAGGCAGTCCCCAATTCGGTGGTTTCCCACGCCCTATGCCTATGTACGCCATGAAATCCCGCATGGGTGCAGCTGAAGCGGATAGCGCTCCCCCGGTTGAAACGGGAGAAACAACGGTGACCAGCGATGTGACCGTTCGCTTTAAATTCTAGTACTGAGCATTGGGCTACTTGTGAGCTTGCAAAACCACCTGCCCGAACGGGTAGGTGGTTTTTTGTTGAGGATTATCATAAATAATATGAAATGGTTCCGGTAAAATAACAGCCCCAAAGAATGAATTAAGAAAATTTAAGCACTTTAAAAGAAACAAAATCGACGCCAATTCGCTTGGTAGCCTTTCTGACTTGGCTAGCTCGAATATTTAATGGACGGCTCTGTTTCTTTACGCTAGTATTCAAACTTGGTTTGCCTGTTGCCTTGGAAGTTTCGCTTGTCCAGCAATAGGCGCCATTGAGTCACTGCACTGTCTGACCCAGGTGA
Source organism: Vampirovibrio chlorellavorus (assembly GCA_001858525.1). Classification (GTDB taxonomy): domain Bacteria; phylum Cyanobacteriota; class Vampirovibrionia; order Vampirovibrionales; family Vampirovibrionaceae; genus Vampirovibrio; species Vampirovibrio chlorellavorus. The sequence goes on from LAPX01000005.1 coordinate 220,554, forward strand.
GATCAGTTTTCCTCCTTGAGAGGTTTTTAACAGAACACCCAGTGTTTTGCGTTCATTGTCATTTTTATACTGAGCTTAGAACACCGGATTCTCTCCCATTTGGTTTGTCCTGAATGGACTCGTCATTCATTTGTGAAGGCACGAATTAGGACTTCATGCTTCGCTCTGCAACGCCAATGCCACCCATAGTGCCATACAGCCAACCCAATCGGCTGAAATTTGGCTCCCCCGCATCGGAACTGAGCACCTTGACCAAGGGGTTGGCGGCACTGGAGAAGCACCCTCTGGCGGAATTGCTGTTTAAGGACGTCACCGCCTTTAACATCCCGAAAATCGCCTTGTCCCGAACCTGGAAAGAGCGCTGGGATACGGCCACCCTGGAGCTGTCCAACTCCGGTATTACCTTGCTTTCTTCTTTGTTTTTACCCCGCCTGGTGCGCTGGCCGGTGAATCAATTGTCCCAGCTTTCCCAGCACTATGCCGGTGTTGACGTTTTGAAGGAGGAGTTCTCCAAGGTCTCCCCTCGCTTGGCTGGAAAAAATCTGCTGCCCGCCAAAATGGCTCGTATGGGTGCTTCTTTTGGCTTTTTCTTTCCCTTTGCCGCTGCCTTTTGGGCCGCTCCCTTTGCCCGTAACTGGCTGACCATGAAACGCACCCAGTCGGCTAACTTTGAATCCATGATCGGCTTTAAAGAGGCCAAGTCCCATCAGCCCAAGCGCACCTTGCAAGAAGAGATGGGGTATCAGCGCAATACAGCCCTGAAAACCCTAGCCGCTGGGTTTGGCTTGGGCATGGCATCGTTGCTGACGGGTGGACTGTTGGCCCGGCGTTTGGGTAAAAATCTGCAAGGTGGTCTGGCCCAAAAACTATCCAGCGGGAATGGAGAAAAAGTGTTTGAAGGCTTTTTCAAGGCGTTTGACCTGAAAGGCAATCAGGTCAATGGGCAGACGGCTACCCTGTTATTCTGGGGCATGCCCGCTTATCTGGGTTGGATTCACGGGGCCCGCAGTGGTAATGAACGTCGGGAGCGGGTGATTCAATCGGCCAACGCTATTTTTTGGTTCTTTTTCGCCTCCAAGCTGACCACGCCCCTGTGGCGGAAAGGTTATAAAGAAGCGTTCAAGGGAGAAACCCTGACCAAGTGTAAACAGATTCTGGATGCCAAGGACGTCAAGGCAGGAGTGAGCGCGGTTACAACCAAAATGGAAGATCGCCTGTTGAACTTGGGCTACCAGGATATTTTGAAGGATTTTGCCAACGACGTACCGCTGCGAAATCAGTTGCTCAAGCTGAAGAACGCTAAATTTGCCCTGAACGATTTAGGGGTCCCCATTTCCACCTTATCTGCGGTGCAGTTGTTTAACTTCAACCTGACCGAGCGGAAAATCAAGGCCGCTCAGCCCCTCCCCTCACAACCGCAGTCCTATGAGACTGTTAGCCCCAAGGCTTTTAATGGGCCGATGACCCCGTTTGGCGCTGTGTCCTCAAGTTTTGTGCCGCCGCAGGCAACCAGTGTGTGGGGCCAAGGTCAAGCGTTCCCGGTAGTACAGCCGCCAAAGGTTTTTTAAGCACCGCATCGCTGTAATTTAGATTTAGTATTGGGTTTACTGGCGACTGCGGGAAGAAGCGAGTCGAGAGCAGCTGACCACAATGCCACGAAAAGTCTGGGTGAGGGTGACCAGTCCAGAGGCGGCAAAAATCAGGGTGAAAGGAATAATTTGTAAGGCCCAGCGATCGCTGGCTACGGCCATCAGGAAGTGAAAACCCAGCCAGACTCCCAAAAATCCGGTGATTAGGATCAGGCTTTCCCGCGCGGTGGATGAGTTTTGGCGCCAACGGGCCGCTGTGGCCATGAGTCCCAATAGCCCTAGTATTAGCGTCACTCGCCAGAGATGTTTGGACACTTCTGCCAGGCGGGTTACTGTTTTTTCTGGTAGTTGCTGCAAGGGGCGAGATCCCCACTGGGTGTCCCGAATACCTGTTTCCGAGGTGGTCCATAAAATATGTTTCAGTCGGGTGGGCCCAGCACTGAGGTAACGAAGCGGGTCCCGCTGAATGATGGCCATGGCCCAGGCTTTGTCCTCTGCCAATTCGGCCAATCGGGCGGCTGGGCCGGTCTTTCCGTGTGTGGCTTGTTGAATGCGTTCCTTCAGCCCCGGCAAACTTCGGGGAGAGATGAGTCGGCTTTCGGTTTCATAGTGGGTGGTGGCTACCAGCCAGATTTCCCCACCCCAGAACAGTTGGGCTTTGCCAGTTAATAAAAACTGGTGATACAGCCAGGTAGAGAGCAATAGGCCTGCGGTGAGGGCAAAGGTCAGCAAACCCTTCAGGCTGTTTTGCCAGTGCGAGCGGCGAAACAGGAGCATCAACAGGGCGGTCAGGGGTAAAAACAGCAGGGACGTGGATCGGGTTAAAACAGCCACGTACAAAACCACGCCGGTTCCTATCCAAGCCAGCCAGTGGGTTTTCAATTGTCGCCCCGAGGCGACAATCAACTCGCACAGCAGCAGGTAAAGCGTCAGGGTCGGTAATTCGGAGGCAAACAGGGCGCTGTAGGCGATCAGTTTAGGCTGAAAGGCCGCTAGGGCCAGAGCGACCAGACCGACCACTCGATTGTCGCTCAAGCGCCTGCCTAGCACGTAGGTAAGCATCATGATCAATCCGCTCAGCAGCATATTGATCGTCCACACGGGCCAATAATGGTTGCCCCACAACATGCGGCAGTAGGTCAGTAACAGAATAATGCCCGGGTGCTTGTCGATGTTGTCAAACGTCCAATCGCCACTGGCAATTTGGCCTGCGTAATGCCAATACCCCTCGTAGTCGCTGATGGGATTGGGTTGGGTGTAAACAATCCAGCCCAACCGGAGTAATAGCCCGAGACCCAATATTAGCCAAGCGCCCCAGCCCGGGTTTTCCGCACGGAAAGCATCGAAAACTTTCTTGAGCAGAAATAGCACGACCAGCCAGCCCAACCCGTACAAAATGGCGGTAACCTGAATGCCCTCAAACCCGTGCCTCAAAAACTCATTCATTTTATTGTTGCTGGTAAGCCCCTGTGGCGCTGCGTCGAACCAGATTCAGCGAGCGCAAAATGGTGCGGGCAATTTTAATTTTGGAGGTACTCACTTTTTGATCGTAGCGCAGAATCATGGGCACTTCGCAAAACAGGGCGCCCAGCTTATTCAGCTTGATGATGATTTCGGCCATACAGGCAAAGCCCGCTTCGGTAATAAAGCGATCGCCATAGGTTTGAAAGGCTTTTTGCAGGATGCTGGCCCGGTACAACCGAAAGCCACAAGTGTAGTCCTTAATATTGAAGATGGGGGTGGTCATGCGAAATACCCAGCTGGAGCCGTGGCTGAGCAAGGTGCGAAACCAGTCTAGGCCTACCACCTGGGAACCGTAGCGGTAGCGGGAAGCCACCACCACATCATTGCCCTCCTGAATGAGCTGAATCATCCGGGCCATTAAGTAGGGGCTGTGGGTCCCGTCGGAATCCATGACCGCAATGATGTCATGGGCGTTGGTTCGCTCCAGGGCCACCAGAAAGCCGGTTTTCACAGCCTCTCCCAGACCTTTGTTTTGAGGATGCCGGATGATATCGACATGGGCAATGCGGGCCGCTTCCAGTAAGGCCATAGAATCATCGGTGCTGCCATCATCCACCACTAAAATCTGGAAGGGGTAATTGGGCAAGGCGGGACCAAAGGATGCGGTCAGTTGGCTCAGGGCAGCGCCCTCGTTGAAGGCAGGCAGCACAATGAAGAGACGGGGGGGCCCGTGCTCTATTGTGGCGTTTGTCATTTCCTGGGGTTGGGTGAATGTGATTGTCATTGAACTACTATTTCAAATTAAACAGTCGTTTTTCGCAAGTCATTCTTTATTTTCAGAAACACAAAAAACCTCCGCCTGATAAAAGCGGAGGTTTTTTTAGATGAGAACTCTCTACGGTCACAATAAACGGGAGAGCCTTGAATGAAATGGACCTACTTTTGACCCACCGGGGCTTTTTTGTAGTTAGCGCCGGGGACGGTTTTCCAGTTGGCGGCCATAATCATTTTGTAGGCTTTCAGTGCGGTGTCTTCGATCTCACCGAGTTCTTCGGCTTTCATGATCAAGTTCCGCAGGGGGAGCAACGCTTTGGGGTCTTTCAACATACCCAAGGCGGCGCCGGCGCCAGCACGCACCAGATCGTTTTCGGATTCGTTTTCCAAAACATCGATCAAGTGAGAGACCGCACGCTTGTCACCCAATTTACCCAGAGATTGGACTGCGTAGATGCGAACATTTACCCATTCATCGGTCAACACGCTGATCAGTGCGTCAACGGCGGAGGCATCACCCAGTTCGCCCAAGGCGCGGGTGGCATCACAACGCACGTTCACTTTTTCGTGAGAGAGGCTTTCAATCAACGGGGTTACCGCGATATCGCCAATTTCAATCAAAGCGTCGGCAGCGGTCATACAGACCTGGCTGTTGGTGTCACTGAGGGCTTCCACCAAAGGAAGCACCACTTCCACACCACCCAGACGACCGAGGGCACGAGCGGCACGAACGCGTACATCCACGTTGCGATCTTCGCGAAGCGATTCAATCAACGGAAGTGTAGCGGAGGTGTCACCCAGTTCACCCAAAGCGCGGGCTGCGTAGAGACGAACCGAACCATTTTTGTCGTTTTTCAAAACATCAATCAATGGTTCAACAGCGGCCATATCACCCATTTCACCCAACATGCGGGCTGCGTTGTAACGGGTTTTCTCAGAAGGACTGTTTTGAAGCTCTTCCAAGAGTTCGTCGAAGGATTTTACTGCTTTTTCTTTTTTGGTGCCGGTAGTAGTTGCCATTTGAAACAATTCCCTCCCGAAAATGTAACCGTTACATAACAACCTCCTCCCAAGACCTGCGTAGCCGGCAAATCCTGAATCTAACAATCTGATGAGACCTTAGTGACCCTTCAGTTGCTTAAAAGAGATCCAATCAATTTTTGTGTTAGTGGTGCTTGTAATGTAACGTGATGTAAATGTTTGATAATCGTTCTATTGCTTCCGTAGATTCAGTATCTTACCACTTTTTGTTTTGTTTGACATGCGAATGATTGTTATTAGACATTGTTACTAATTCCACACCTCTCTTGACATTCCCAAACGACTGTAAATGAACCCCTTTTTTAGCTAACCATAACTTACGAAAACTTATTAATATATCTTAATTTGTTTATTGGAAAAATGGATTTTTAAAATTGATTATTGTTCTTAATGAATATAAATCTATTCTAACGGGTGATAGCCATTTGTGTAAATATAAAAAAATAAAATAGTTTAATGGTGACTTGATTTAATTTTGAAAGCGATACTCCTGCATGGAAGAGGGTTTTCATTTTAAAAACAGTCAATTGTTATTATTTTAAAAATATAAAAACGATCATTTTGATATTGGACTTGAACTCATAAACGGTGACTTGAGAAGAACAATCCAATGCTTTACTATGAATAGTGACTCTGACTGATGGAGAACATTTGGCATGACCCCTCGCTTTGAAGCCAACCACAATAAAACCCGCCTGATACTTGTCTTTGGGTTTACGCTGTTAATCGCTTTTTGCTTCCAGTGGTACCGTGGTCGCTTTGAGCAATCAGCCACCGCAGAAGCCAAAGGAAAGCCAACGGTCAGCGACGCCCTGTTTGTGGGAATGCGTAAGGTCAAGCCTTCTGAAGTCAAACAAGTACTGCCGGAAGCTGTTGGCAAGCCTACTTTGTTGGTTTTCAGCTCTCGCTTTTGCCACGATTGCCAGCGGCTGGCCCCCATTTTAACCAGGCTGACCGCTCAGCACCCCAAGGTTGCTTACCGTAAGCTGGATGTCAATGACGATCAGCAAAAAGCACCGGCTATTTTACGTGCTTTCAAGCCGGTTTCTGTCCCCTTAATGGTGTTTATCGCACCGGGGGGTGAAATTCAGAATGTCTTGTACAACTACCAAAGCCCGGAAGTGCTGGCCGAGGCCTTGAATACCCTGGAGGCCACCCGTGTGGCATCGCCTTCATCTGTCAAAAAAGTTTCCCGGTAAGCGTGACTGGTCGTCCAGAGCTCTTTTCTGAACGGTCACGCTTATGCCATTACTTCTCTCTTTAGATGAGTTTCCTGAGACCCTCACATGCCTGAACTGCAAACCCTGTTTCTGACCTCCCTGAGCCAGCACTCGCTGACCGTTTTGTTGCTGGCCTTTTTGGGCGGGGTGATGAGTTCTCTGTTGCCTTGCACGGTGGGCATGCTGCCGGTGTTAGTGGGGTATGTGGGTGGCTATACGGCTACCAGCAAGCTGGCCATTCTGCGGCAAATTCTGTTATTTATGGTGGGTTTTGCCCTGGTGTTAACGGCTTTGGGTATTTTAGCCAGTGTTTTGGGAACGGCCATGGCTGCCTTGGTGGGCGCGGGCTGGTACTACTTTCTGGGGGCTTTGGCCATTTTGATGGGGCTTCAGTTACTGGAGGTTATTCAAATCCCGTTGCCTCAGTTTGTGACCCGTTTGCCGGAAAGCAAGGCGGGCTCCAAGGCAGGGGCATGGCTAGCTCCCGTGCTTTTGGGAGCAGCCTTTGGGGCGGCTTCCTCCCCCTGTGGGACGCCCTTTTTAACCGCCATTCTGGGGTTTATTAGCCGAGAAAACAATTGGGTGCTGGGCGGGGCCAGTTTGTTCAGCTACGCCTTGGGGCAATCCATGTTGTTGCTGGTGGTGGGGCTGTTTACGGGGCTTATCAAGCAAATGGCCCGGTTTCGACAAGTGGGCTCGGTCATCACTCGCCTGAGTGCCCTGGTGTTTATTTTAGGCGGCGCTTTACTGATTGCTCAAGCGGCAGGCTGGCTGGATGTCTTTGCCTTTTTCTAACTCAAAATTCTCGTTCGTTTTTATCGTATGACTTTATAGAATTAGTACTAAAGATTGGCTCACTCACCCTATGATTCGTGTTACCAGTGGTAAGTACCGGGGACGCAGCGTCGACTCCCCCTCCCGGAACAAGCAAATTCGCCCCACAACTTCTCTGATGCGGGAAAGCATTTTTAACAAGCTGCAAATGCAACTGCCGGGGTGTCGCTTTCTGGATTTATTTGCCGGTTCTGGCATTATGAGTTTGGAGGCCCTTAGTCGGGGGGCTGATTTTGTGCTGGCCATTGAAATGGACCCTGAGCAATGCAAGGTGATTCGTAAGAACTTCGCCCATATTGGCCTGACTGAAAAAGAGGTGAAAGTCGTTCCTTGCGATGCCTTGGGCTTGATGAAAAAGCCGTGCCGGGAAGAGGCCTTTGACTTTATCTTTGCCGATCCCCCTTATGGGTTTAAAGCGTTGCCTGAACTGGTGGCGCAATCTCGTCAGCATGGCTGGCTGAAACCGGATGGGCTGATTATTGTGGAACATGGCAGCCGGGATGCGGAACTGGAAGGCTTTACCCGCAAGGTTTACGGCGATACGGCTATTTCTATTCGAAGATTTGAAACGGACAGTACTAACGACGACAAAGCAGACTGATCTTTGCGGCGAGCCCTCTTTGTCAATAGTCGGGGTGGATAGAAGGCCATGGCTTAAGTGTCTAATTGTAGACAATATGGCTTTTTAGTTCAATTAACAACTATAAGCTGCTTTGTGTCTCAGCTTTGAGACGTTTAATTTTGGACAGGGGTCTCCAAACACTCTCGTAAGCCATTATCGATAAGAATCTCTGCTGCGTGGATTCCGCATTTTGGCCATTAAATGGCTGCAACAAAATAAGGAGCACAGGGTTTGTCGCTGAATTTAGAGCAACACAAACTACTTGGACTGGAATACTGGGCAAAACATTGGTATCGCCACAGCCTATGGTTTGATCATTATTCCCGGCTTCTCCAAAAGACCGCGACCTTTTCACCCCAAGCCCTTGAGGCTTTTCAGAACCAGCGCCTCAAACAACTGGTTCATGAGGTGTATCGCGATATTCCTTACTATCGCGATTTGTTTGTGGCGTTAAAACTAAAGCCCGAAGCCATTCAATCTGCAGCCGATTTGAGCAAATTGCCCTATTTGACCAAAGCCTTGGTGGTGGCAAACTTCGATAAGCTGATTTCACAGAAGAAGCGGAACTTTTTGTGCAAAATCGCTAAAACCAGTGGCACCAACGGAAGTCCAGCTCGGTTTATCCGCAGCTTCCATTCCATTAACTTTGAAAACGCCGCGGTATGGCGACAATGGAAATTAAGAACGATGCCGGGAAAGCGCCGGATCACCCTGCGGGGAGAAGTGGTTGTTCCCATGAGTCAGTCAGAACCTCCTTTCTGGCGGTTTAACCCGGCCAATCAGGAGTTACTGATGTGCGGCTTTCACCTAAATGATAAAACCGCTGAGGCCTATCTCCAAAAAATAATGGCGTTTCAGCCTCAAATTCTATCTTCATATCCCTCTAACGCCTATGCGCTGGCCAAATACTTTCGGTATCATAAAATCAATTATCAATTCGACGCGGTGTTCACTTCTTCTGAAACCTTGCCCCCTGGCGTCAAGCACTTTATTGAGGACACGTTTCAAACCCGCACTTACGATTGGTACGGACAGGCGGAGCGGGTTGCGGCCATTTGTCATTGCAAGCAAGGAACCTATCACATTCAGGAAGATTACTCGCTGGTGGAGCTGGCCCCGACAATGGGCCCAAATTTTGAAGTTGTGGGCACCCACTTCTTTAATACCGTGATGCCATTGATTCGGTATAAAACCGGCGATTTGGTCAAGCTCGATCCTGAGCAGTCCTGTGATTGCGGTAGTCACTTTCGTACCGTGGCATTCATTGATGGGCGGGCCTGCGACTTTATTCTGACCCCGGAGGGGTACCAAATTTCGGCGGCCAACCATATTTTTCATGGCGTGGAAAATATACTGGAAGGCCAGCTTTATCAGGAAGATACGGCTTGTCTGGTTATAAAAGTGGTTGTTGGTTCTGGCTTTACGGAGCAAAACCGGCTTGAACTGATTAAAAACGCCAGAGAAAATACATCGGAACATATGCGTATTGTGGTGAAAGTGGTCGATTATATTCAACGAGCGCCCAACGGGAAATTTCAAAGCATCGTCAGCCAGTTACCCGTTTTTGACGATGCTGCGGAAGCCTTTGCAGCAATAGTTTGAGGCAGGATGAGCCTCCGTATAATGATGGTACTGAAAGGGGGCTGAGCGGTGGAGGCTAAATGGGTAAACAACTGCCCTCAACGGCAGTTTGCATAAAGCGCTCAAAAATGTAGTTGGCGTCATGCGGACCTGGGCTGGCTTCCGGGTGAAACTGGACGCTCATCACCGGTGCGTTTCGGTGTTGAAAACCCTCAATGGTTTGATCGTTCAGGTTGATGTGGGTGACCATGAGCCTGTCTTCGGGGAAGTGGTCAAACTCCACGCAGTATCCGTGGTTTTGGCTGGTGATAAACACCTTGTCTAACAGCATGTCTTTGACCGGGTGATTGCCCCCGTGGTGCCCAAAACGCATTTTGGAGACCTTGGCCCCACAGGCTAGCCCTAAAATCTGATGACCCAGGCAAATCCCGAAGGTGGGCATGCCACCGTCCACCAGTTGGCGGGCCATGGCCACGGCATCGTGCAGCACAGCCGGGTCTCCCGGTCCATTGGAGAGCAGTACCCCTTGGGGCTCATAGCTCTTAATCTGGGCAAAGTCACAGTGGGCAGGCAGCACCACAATTTCTTCCACGTACTGTTGCAGGTAATGCAAAATGCTGGCCTTAATACCGTAATCCACCACCACCAGTTTTTGCACCCGAATGGCCGATACCGGATTTTCCGTGCGAATGGTGTAAGGCTCAATGGTGGTCACCTGGCTGATCATATCCAGTTCTTCAAAGCCGGGTTGGGCTTGCACCTGTTGGATAAAGTCGGCATCGGCAATGGCCTCGGTGGTAATGCCTGCCTTCAGGGTGCCTTTGTCCCGAATTTTACGGGTGATGGCTCGGGTATCGACCCCTTCAATCCCTACTACCTTGTTTTTAACCAAAAACTCTTGCAGCGAAAACTCAGAACGCCAGGAGCTGGTAAAGGGGCTGAGGCGGCTGACCACCAAGCCCACCGCGTTGATGTGGGCGGATTCAAAATCGTGAGAGCTAATGCCGTAATTGCCGATTTCCGGGTAGGTCATCAGCACCATTTGGCCCCGGTAGCTGGGATCGGTCAGAATTTCCTGATAGCCGGTGGAGGAGGTGTTGAAGACCAGCTCACCCAATGTGGTTCCCGTAACCCCGATGGATTGTCCTTGGTAAACGCTGCCGTCTTCCAGTACGAGTCTGGCAGGCGTTGCCTTTTGTTCGGATGAATCACAGGTCGGTGTGTTTGGCATCGGTGCGGCTCTCCATCTCGGCAGGAAACTGGGGCAGGGAAAACACTTGAATGCGATTGCTTTGCTGGAACCTAAATTGCCAGAACGCTTCCGCTGACCGAATAAAGCGGATTTCATTCGGTGACAAAGTATTACAAATCGCTTGTAGTGGATTATCTCAGGAAGATAGAATTTGACAAACCGCTGAACCCTCCTTGTTTGAGAATTTGTTACCTCCCGCTTTTCTAAGCCTCAAACTCGGCCAACCCCAGGAGAGAGACGACCATGCCCCAACGGACTGACCTGCGCAAAATTTTGATCATCGGTGCCGGGCCCATTATTATCGGGCAAGCCTGCGAGTTTGATTATTCCGGTTCTCAGGCCTGTCGGGCCTTGAAGCAGGCAGGCTATGAAGTGGTGCTGGTCAACTCCAACCCGGCCACCATCATGACCGATCCGGACATGGCCGATCAGACCTACGTGGAGCCCATTACGCCGGAAATGGTGGCGGCCATTATCGAGAAAGAACGCCCCTGTGCGCTTTTGCCCACCATGGGAGGACAAACGGCCTTGAATACGGCCTACGCCCTCTACAACGACGGCACCTTGGAAAAATACGGGGTGGAGCTGATTGGGGCCAACTTCAAGGCTATTCACACCGCTGAAGATCGGGAAGCCTTCAAGCAGTTAGTGGAAGGCATTGGTCTGGAAGTGCTGACCTCGCACACCGTTCATTTGGTGGAAGAGGCCATGACCAAAGGGCAGGAACTGGGCTTTCCGTTGATCATTCGCACCGGCTTTACCTTGGGTGGTTCCGGTGGGGCGGTGGTTTACGATGAATCCGGTTTGCGCAAGGCGGCGGAAAAGGGCATTCAGGAATCGCCGGTACAGCAATTGCTGCTGGAAGAAAGCGCTTTGGGCTGGAAAGAATACGAATTTGAGCTGATGCGGGACAGCCGGGACAATGTGGTCATTGTGTGCAGCGTGGAAAACGTGGACCCCATGGGCGTGCATACCGGGGATAGCATCACCGTGGCTCCGGCTCAAACCCTCTCGGACAAGGAGTACCACACCCTGCGCAACGCTTCCATCGATATTATTCGGGCCGTGGGCGTAGATGCCGGGGGCTGCAACATTCAGTTTGCCGTGCATCCGCAAACCGGCCGGGTGGTGGTCATTGAAATGAACCCCCGGGTTTCCCGCAGTTCCGCCTTGGTGAGTAAGGCCACCGGCATTCCCATTGCCAAAATTTCGGCCAAGTTGGCGGTGGGCTTGACCCTGGATGAAATCACCAACGATATTACACAAACCACCCCGGCCAGTTTTGAACCGGCGCTGGATTACGTGGTGACCAAAATTCCCCGTTTCTCCTTTGAGAAATTCCCTGGCTCGCTGACAGACCTCTCCCCCCAGATGAAGTCCGTGGGCGAAGTGATGGCCATTGGACGTACCTTTCAGGAATCGGTGCAAAAAGCGCTGCGCAGTTTGGAAATTGGCCTGGATGGATTTACCTTTAAACCGCACACGGATGACCCAGATGCCGGCGATACAGAGGCCTTGAAAACCTTGCTGAAGCGGCCTGAAGAACGGCGCATCCGCTGGATTTACCACGCCCTGCATCAGCAAATGCCAGTGGCCGAACTGGCCCGCATTACGGGTTGGGATCCCTGGTTTTTGGAAAACCTGCGAGAAATTGTGAATACCGAGCGGGCCATTCTAGCTTATCATCAGGGCAATTCGGAAGCGCCGCTGCCTGAGGCTTTGTTAAACCAAGCTGCGCGGCAAGGCTTTTCGGCCAGCCAGATTCAATCCTTCCTGCCCTCGGTCTCTTCTGCTTTGGCCCAACAATTGGCTAGCCTGAGGACCCAAGCGGTGTTTAATGCTGTGGACACATGCGCCGGGGAATTCGAAGCCTTCACGCCTTATTACTATTCCACCACCCACAGTGCCGAAAATGAAGCCAAGTCAGGGGATGCTCAAAAGCAGCGGGTGGTCATTATTGGTGGCGGCCCCAATCGTATTGGGCAGGGCATTGAGTTTGACTACTGCTGTGTGCATTCGGCCATGGCTTTGCAGGGGCTGGGGTATGAGGCCATCATGGTCAACTCCAACCCGGAAACCGTTTCCACCGATTATGACATCAGCGATCGCCTGTATTTTGAGCCCTTGACCGCTGATACGGTGCTGAACATCCTGAATCAGGAAAAACCCTTGGGCATTATTGCCCAACTGGGTGGGCAAACCCCACTGAAGCTGGCCAAGCCACTGGAAGACGCTGGTTATAGCTTGCTGGGCACCAGCGTGGACAGCATCGATCTGGCTGAAGATCGTCAGCGCTTTGGGGACTTGCTGGCCCGGTTGAATTTGCGCTCGCCGGAATCGGGAACGGCCCGCTCGGTGGATGAAGCATTGGCCATCAGCCGGCGCATTGGGTATCCGTTGATTGCCCGTCCCAGTTACATTTTGGGCGGGCGGGCCATGCAGATTTTCTACAGCGAAGCCCGGTTGATTCAGTATTTGAACGAAGTGGTTCACGTGGAGCCGGATTACCCGGTGCTGGTGGAGCGCTTTTTGGAAGATGCCATGGAAGTGGATGTGGATGCCGTATCCGATGGGCAGGACACTTTGGTGGCCGCCATTTTGCAGCATATCGAGCAGGCGGGAGTTCACAGCGGAGACAGCGCTTGCGTGTGGCCCGCGCAAACCATTTCCGCAGACATGTTGGAAGAAATTGAGCAAACCACCCACCGTCTGGCTGTGGCCCTCAATATCCGAGGCTTACTGAACATTCAATTCGCCCTGAAAGAAGGCAAACTCTACGTGTTGGAAGTGAACCCACGGGCCAGCCGGACGGTGCCCTTTGTGTGCAAGGCCACCGGCATTCCGCTGGTGCAAATGGCCACCCGGCTCATGCTGGGAGAGTCCTTGACCACGGTCAAGCCGTTGATGCCCGCCACACAGCCCAAACATGTAGCGGTAAAGGTCCCGGTGTTCCCTTTCAACAAGTTCAAGGGCAGCGATCCCAAGCTGGGACCGGAGATGAAAAGCACCGGGGAGGTCATGGGTATTGATGACAGTTTTGCCATCGCCTTTGCCAAGGCCCATTTGGCGGCCAATAACAAATTACCGCTCAGTGGTAGTGTGTTTATCAGCGTGAATGATTTAGACAAGAGCAAAACCTTACCCGTGGCGGAACATTTGCATCGTCTGGGCTTTACCCTGACTGCCACCGCAGGCACGGCGGCCTTTTTCCAACAGGCCGGTTTGCCGGTACAAGCGCTGCGTAAAAAGCACGAGGGCTCTCCCAACGTGGAAGAGCTCATCAAGCAAGGGGCCATCAGTCTGGTCATCAACACCCCGGTGGGTGAAGAAGCCCGCCTGGATGACTCTTACATCCGCAAAGCGGCTCTGGAATTTCAGGTACCCTTGGTGACCACCATTGGCGGGGCCAAAGCGCTGGCCGAAGGGATTGAATCTCGCCAAAAGGGGCCTTTCTCGGTTCGTAGCTTGCAGGCCTATCTGCGCCAGCCGGAGCCGGTGATTTTGTAAAAGCGCTTCTAGAGTTTAAGGCTGCCTGGGTGACTGGATTAGGCCACCCTTAAGCCCATTCTCAAGTCAGCCCATTCTCAAGCTATTATTGGGCGGCCTGCAAATTTTTGCGGAATTGAATCCAGTATTCCAGTTGAGGCGTTCTTTGCTGAATGAAGTCCTGCTTGGACTGCAATGCATTATGCTCGTTCGTGAGTCTCTTAATTTCTGCTTCAAGTATGCCAATGCCCTTGCGTAAATCAGGAATCAACAACTCTTCGGCATCTTCTGACCACAGGCGCTGGGCCTGTTTGAGTTTTTTTTGCTGCTCGGCACGCTGCTTCTTTAAATATTCCAGCTTGTTTTGAAGCACCGCTTGTTCTCGGGAGAAATAGCTTTGTAATTTTTGGAATTTGGCCTGTTTTTTCTGCAATGCTTCCAAGGACCGCTCACTGTAGGGGACGAATGACGGTTTGCTTGCAACTGGTTTTGTGGCCGACGGCTGCGTGATTTCTGGGGCTGTTGCTACCGGTGGTGATGGCGGTGGCGAGGGTGCTTCTGGTGGGGGTGCTGCGGCAGCAGGAGGGCTATCTGTCGTTGGAGGGGGCGCTGCAGTAGCAGTTTCAACGGCTGGTTCTGAGGGTGGTGAGGGATCTGGCTTGGTTGGGGGTGATTGTGCTGCTGACGAGGTGGGTGATGGGGGCTTGGGACTCTCTTTCGGTTTGGCCTTCAGGAGTTGATTGATTTTACTGAATAGCGAGTTAACCCATTGACCCACTTTGGTCTTGGAGAACCAATCGTACAAACTTTTAATGCCATTGAACACCCACACGAACGGGTTGGCGCTGATGGGGGCTTTGGCGTTTCCAAACTTAACAGAAGCCGGGAGGGCGGTCTGGGGTGGCCGTAGCGCATTATATGGAGCCGTCGCTTGGGGCGTCGGGATGGATGGGGATGCAGGTAGCAGTGGGCAGAGCATTCAAGTAGTCTCAAGGTTTTGATGCACCGAGTACTAAAGAATCGGTTAAACCATACAATGCCGGTGAACGGAATCAATTGCCCATGGATACCAGCATGGAACCCGGGAGAAAAAGCGAACCTCTGGTGGGCCATTGGAAAACATCCCGGATAACTCTATACTGTGTGTGCAAACATCTTGTGGACAGGATACCCAATTGGCGATGGATATTCATCCGGTGGTCACGTTTCTGGTTTACTGTGCTGGCGAGGGGCGATACCTGCAACAGGCGGTGACCTCCATATTACAGCAGCAGTTCATCGACCATGAAATTCTGTTGCTGGATGATGGGAGCTCGCCATCGTTGCGTGCTGAGGCGTCTGCGTTGGCCCTGCAGGATGGACGGGTGCGGTATCTCCCTTTGGAAAATGCCCGCAGCAAGTGGGAGGCCTTGAATCAGGGAATTCAACAGGCCCAGGGAGACTTGCTATGGTTTTTTTCGGCCACGGATGCACTGGCTTCCCCGCAGGCGTTGCAGGAATATGTCACCGAGTTTTTGCTGACCCCGCGCTTGGGGTTGGTGTTTTGCCGGGCCCAATGCGTGGATGCCAATGGGGTTCCCTATGAAAAGTACGTTCCACACAAGAAAAACAGCATGCTGCCCTATCAGCCGACCCTGTATCCATCGGGTAGTTTGTTCACCCCCTTGCTGCGAGAAAACCTGATGCCCGAATCGGGTGTGGTGGTCCGAAAACAATGCTTTGAGCGCACTGGGCTTCTGAACCCCGCCTTGCACCGGGCCGCTTGTTGGCATGTCTGGTCTCTCATTTCGCTGGACTGGATTCTCTACTTTGACCCCAACCCTAGGGTGTATCAGCGCTTACCCATGTCCCAGGTGGGCATGCCCGCTTCCGGGGCCATGGATGGAGAAACCCGTTTGCTCTACTATCAGGCGCTGGAAACTTTTTTGGTGCAGCGGCACTATCCGGCCCCCTTGATTCGTCGAACCCGGCTGGTGCAATTGCAGTTGAAGCAAAAACTGGGGCTTCCGCTCAGTGTGCCTGAAAAACTGTTTCGCTGGATCCGTTTTTTCGCCTTACAGTAGAACCGCAGTGGATCGGGGTGGGCCGTTGTAAGAATAAAATTGACTCTAGCGCCTTTCATTGGTAGGCTAATAAGGGTCTTTGGTTTCTAGAGAAACGAAGCTGGTTGGTGAGGCTGGTCATTTTCATTTTTTATGCGAGGGAAAAGTCCTGCCGACAGTTTTAGGTCTGGAAGTTGATGGCGAACAAAACGAGTAGAGCGCAGTTTGGGTCATGACATCCACTATGAACAATATTTATGTGCTGATTAAGCAGGTTCCGGATCAGTCGGCCAAAGCCGGGATCAATCCGGATGGTACTATCGATCGGGCCAAGGCCAAGCGGATGTTGAATCCGTTTGATCGTTATGCCCTGCAAGCGGCCTTGCATACCAAGGCACTGTATGGGGGGCGAGTGACGGCCATTTCCATGGGGCCTCCCCTGGCCGCTGAAATTTTGCTGGAAGCCATTGAGCATGGGGCCGATCAGGGCTATTTGCTGTCTGATCGTCGTCTGGCGGCTTCTGATACGCTGGCCACGGCCTATGCCTTGCACAAGGTCATTCAGCATCTGGGCGTGCCGGATCTGATGTTTTGTGGCTTGCAAACCACCGATGGCGATACCGCCCAGGTGGGACCTCAAATCGCTGAACGTCTGGATTTACCACAGGTTAGCTATTGCGAAGATTTTAGGATTGAGGACGGTAAAGTGGTGGCCCGTCGGGTGATTGAAGGTGGGTACCAGTGGGTCAAAATGGCCATGCCTGCCCTGATCACGGTGGCTAACTCTTCCCATCCGCTGGAGTATAAAAACATTCGCGGTGCCCGTCGGGTGCAGCAACTGCTAAGGGACGAAGCGGCCAAAAACGAAGTGATCAAGACGGTGACTCTGGATGACGTGGGCGCTGATCCGGTGCTGTGCGGTCTGAAGGGTTCTCCCACCATCGTGGCCAAAACCGATAAGGTGGCTGAAATTGGCGGCAGTTGCAAGGTCCGTCAGGGTGAGCCTATTGAGCAGATGGTTCGTGATGTGTTGCAGACTACCAATCTCAAGGAATTTGCCAAGTTATGAGTCCAGAAGAACCGAAACAAGAAGCACAAGCCTCCGAATCATGGGGGGGCGGTGACGCTGCGCCTAAACCCGATGCGGAGCCATTGCGGGAAATAATCACCCCGTCAAACAAAGAAGTCATTGTGATTGCCGAACAAGTGGAAGGGCAAATTCAGCCGGTCACCATGGAACTGCTGGGTGCCGGTCGTGATTTGGCTGATAAGCTGGGCGGTCAGTTATCCTGCGTTTTGCTGGGTCATAACCTGGAGCAGGCTGCCCAAACCCTGATTCACTATGGCGCTGAAATTGTATACCTCGCCGATAGTCCTGAACTACAGGCGTATCGCACCTTGCCTTATAAGCGGGTCATTACCGATTTGCTGAAAACCTTTGATCCCCCGCCGCACATTTTGCTGTTGGGTTCTACCACCACCGGTCGGGATTTGGCCCCGCGCATTGCGGCCTTCTTTAAGACCGGTTTGACCGCCGATTGTACCGAGCTGGATATCGGGCCTTATGAGCACACCAACAAAGCCGATCCGGACAAGTTGGGTCTTTATCCCGGTTGCTTGTACGCCATTCGCCCCAGCTTTGGGGAGAGCTTGAAGGCTCGTATTCTGGGGCCCTGGAATAACCCGCAAATGGCCACTACCCGGCCGGGGGTGATGTTGCCTCTGAAGCTGGATACCAGCCGGACGGGTGAAATTCGTCGCATTCCAGTCAATTTGCTGCCAGAAGATTTTCGTTTGGAAGTGCTGGAGATTGTGCGGGAAGTGCAATCGGGTGTCAGCATTGCCGATGCCGATGTGGTTGTCGCTGGCGGCTATGGGCTGGGTGGCTCGGAAGGGTTTAACCTGCTGAGAGATCTGGCAGCCTGCTTTGAAAACTCCGCCGTGGGCGCCTCTCGCAAAGTGGTGGATGCTGGCTGGATTCCGTATTCCAATCAGGTGGGGCAAACCGGTAAAACCGTGCGTCCCAAAATCTACATTGCCTGCGGCATCTCCGGGGCCATTCAGCACCGGGTGGGCATGAATAAATCGGGCTTGATTATTGCCATCAACAAAGACCCGGATGCGCCCATTTTCCAGGTGGCCCATCATGGCGTGGTGGGCGATGTGTTTCAGGTAGTGCCTGAGCTGATTCGGCAACTGAAAGCGGCCAAATCCGTGGAAGGTGCCAGCAGTTCCGAGAAATCGTTGGTGTAGCCCACGGGGCTACAGCTCAAAAATTGACTTGTTTTAATGAGTAATGGGAGGCAAGGCCTCTGTGGCTGAACGGATAGAGTACGATATTTTACTGGTGGGCGGCAGTCCTTCCAACCTGGCTTTGGCCCATCATCTGGTGGATCTGGCCAAACAAAGCGGTGTGTCCTTTTCCATGGCCATTTTGGAAAAGGGTAAGGAATTTGGCGCTCACATTTTAAGCGGCGCCGTTTCCAAACCGCACGTGATTGAAAAGCTGTTTCCCGATTACAAGGACAACGGCTTCCCTTACGAGGCGGTTTGCCAGCAAAGCTATTTCTCCGTGTTGGCGAACCACAGCAAGTGGGACGTCCCGGCGGCCTTATTGCCTGCGGGCTTGAAAAAAGAGGGTTATCTGGTTTTAACCCTCAGCCACGTGGTCTACTGGATGGCCAACAAGCTGAAAGAGAAATTGGCGGACGCCCCCAACCTGGTCGTCGACTTTTTTCCCGGTTTTTCAGCCCATGAAGTGGTGTATGAAGGGGATAAAGTGGTCGGCCTGCAAGTGGTGGAAAAAGCCACGGGGAACGCCGAGGAAGACAATATTTACGGTAAGGTCACCTGCTTTGGGGATAAGGGCTTTGTCTCCCGCAACCTGATTGAGCGTTTTCAGTTGCGCGATGTTCCGCAGATTTGGTCTGTGGGCGTCAAGGAAGTTTGGGAACTGCCGGAAGGGTCTGATTACGCGGGCAAGGTTTGGCACACCATGGGCTTCCCCCTGGTGGACGGCAGCTTTGGCGGCGGCTTTATTTACGGCATGAAGGATCGCAAGCTGACCATTGGTATGGTCATTTCGCTGGATTCTCCCAACCCCAACATCAACCCCCAACAGCGCTTGCAGGATTATAAAAAACACCCCTGGGTGCAATCCCTGATTAAAGGCGGCAAGATGCTGAAATACGGGGCTGCTCTGTTGCCGGAAGGTGGCTATTACAGCTTGCCCAAAAAATTCTCCGTGGATGGGGCCTTGTTACTGGGTGATGCCTTGGGCGTGCTGGATATCAGTCAGCTTTCCGGGGTCGATAAGGCCATGGAATGTGGCTGGCAAGCGGCGGAATTGCTGCATCAGGCTGTTCAGTCCGGGGATTTCAGCGAACAAAAATTATCCAGCTACAAAGAGCGGGTCATGAACTCCTTTGTGGGTAAAAACCTCTACGAAGGCCGTTACTTCCGCAAGGCCTGGCAGGAAAACCCACGCTTGCTCAATAACTACCTGCCCAAGGTTATGGAAGGGGTGGATGCGGGTAACGCTCACTGGGGGCTGATTTCTGTTGGGCTGACGCACAATCCGCTCACTGCGGTGGCCGATGCCGTGCGTCTGAAAAAGTTGATGGATGGCAAGGTGGAGCTTGGCCCGGTACAGTACGTGGAAGATTACAAGCATATCGTGCCCAACTTCAAGCCTGCGCGTGAGATTGTGGCCAACGGCTTTGACAAGGACAGCATTTACTCTCGGGCGGATGCCGTTTTCTATGCTGGAACCAAGTACCACGAAGAGAATCGGCATATCGATGAGTTTAACGCCGATGTCTGCGTGAAGTGCATTTCCACTTATGATTCTCTGGGTAAGGAAACCCCTTGCGTATCGGATTGTACCGCCGAAGTGCACCGGGTGGATGCGCTGGCCGGGGTGCGGCATCACGGCATGTCTCTGGAAAACTGTGTGCAGTGCCGAACTTGCGAGATTGTTTGCCCGGAAGTGAACCTGAAGGTGCGTCCCACTGAAGAAGGGTCCGGTCCGGACTTTATGGGACTGTAGAATTCTTTTCTCAATACTGCTTAAAAGGTCAGGTGGCTAGCCTGACCTTTTTTGATGTGTCCTTTAGATTTTCTGTCAGGCCCGTTCAGGCCGCGCCGAATAATTTTCGGACGGTGCTGAAGCCCCGCATGACTTTTTGGATCCAGCCGGGGTAGGCTTTTTGCTCTTTGTTTAGGAACATTTCCTTGCCCAGGCAGGGGTCTTCGCTGAGTTTTTCAATCAGGGCGTTTTCCAGTTCATCCATCAGGTTCAGCAGCGCATTTTTTTGGTGTTGAATGTGCTGTTGCCGCATAGGATTGGCGGTTTGCTCCAGCACTTGCAAGTGCTTGTATTGGGCTTTTCGACTGCGGAAGCCCAGAGCCAGTCGCAACTCTTCACCTCTTAATAGCCCCATGGGGCCAGCCTGACTGAGGGTGTGGCAGCATTGTCGCAGTTGTTGCTGGGCATTCAAGGGGTCCACATCCAGCGGAAAACTGCACACCAGTTCAATGAGATCTGGAATAATGCCCTGGTGAATGCGACTCATCAGGGTTTGCAGCATGTCATTGGGGACAAACCAACCATCGCTGAAGGAGGCCAGTGGGACGGATGGTTGGGTTGGTTCCTGAAGCTGGTTCAAGTCCGAGTGTCCGTAGATGCCCTGCAAGGCAAAGTCCGGTTCCAGACGCAAGTTGAACGGGGTCGTTTCCGAATGGGGGGACGGGGAGGGCCCATAGATGGTACTCAGGATTTGGGTGGCAATATAGGGCACCAAAAAGTTCTTCCTGTGCGGAAAAGGTTGGGACATAGGCGGCAACATCCAAAAGCTCAAGGTGGGAATTAAGAAAATAAAAACAAATATTTGGGCTTTATTGCTTACAGAATCCTAAACCTATGGGCC